>NZ_JAVIZT010000001.1:2400000-3000000 GCF_031453615.1 Microbacterium sp. SORGH_AS_0428
GACCGTCCTCTCCAACGAGCTGTCGATGCCCATCGAGGACCTCGATCTCTCGGTGCGCTCGTACAACTGCCTGAAGCGCGAGGGCATCAACACGGTGTCCGAGCTGGTCGCCCTCTCGGAGACCCAGCTCATGAACATCCGCAACTTCGGTCAGAAGTCGGTCGACGAGGTGCGCGACAAGCTCGTCTCGCTCGGTCTGTCGCTGAAGGACTCGGTGCCCGGTTTCGACGGCGCCCACTTCTACGGCGGATACGAAGAAGACAACGCCTGATCCGGCTCACCCGCGAAATCCTGGAGTAACTGAGAATGCCCAAGCCCACGAAGGGACCCCGCCTCGGAGGCGGCCCCGCACACGAGCGTCTTCTGCTGGCGAACCTTGCCGCGGCACTGTTCACGCACAAGTCGATCACGACGACCGAGACCAAGGCCAAGCGCCTGCGTCCGCTCGCCGAGCGTCTCATCACGTTCGGCAAGCGCGGAGACCTGCACGCGCGCCGTCGCGTGCTCTCGGTCATCGGTGACAAGGAAGTCGTGCACGTCCTGTTCACCGAGATCGCGCCCCTGGTCGCCGAGCGTGAGGGTGGCTACACCCGCATCACGAAGATCGGCAACCGCAAGGGCGACAACGCTCCCATGGCCGTGATCGAGCTCGTGCTCGAGCCCGTCACCAAGAAGAAGGCCGCGCCCGCCAAGAAGGCCGCCAAGGCCGAGAAGGCTCCTGTCGAGCAGGCTCCGGCCGAGGAGACGGTTGTCGAGGAGGCCCCGGCCGAGGAGACTGTCGTCGAGGAGGCCCCCGAGGCGTCCGAGGCAGCCGCTGACGAGGCTCCGGCCGAGTCGGAGGAGAAGAAGTCCGAGTAATCGGACCCGCCGGGATCCGTCCCGGCCCCTTTGCACCGCGAACCCCGCGTGATCTTCGGATCCCGCGGGGTTCGCGCCGTCTGTGGGGGCGTCTCCGACGGCTGACGGGCCGACGGTGCCCTCAGCCCGCCTCGGACGACCCGGGGGCTTGGAACAGCTGCGACTGACGTAGCTCCTGCTCGAAGGCGCGCTGCTCGGAGAACGCGGAGAAGCGCGCCTTGGCTCGCTGCGCGTCGGCGAGAGCGGCCACGACGGTGTCGGCATAGATCCTCCCGCCCGCATCTCCGGGGTGCACCTCGTCGCCGGCGAGCAGGTCGAGGTGCGGCGCGATCGCCGACTGCCAGTCCGCGACCTGTACCCCGCGATGCGTCCGAGCGAACGCGGCGATATCGGCGTTGACGCCGGGAATCCAGGATCGAGGCGCGGACGCGGTGACGAGTACGAGCTGACGGTCGGGCCCGATGACCTCGAGCACCTGATCGAGCGTGCGCTGCGAGATCGACCCGTTGGTGCCGAGACCCAGGACCACGAACTCGCGCAGTCGGCCCGAGTCTGCGAGGGAGCGCAGGATGTCGGGCGCTGCGTTCATCTGCCGCGAGACGACGGCATCCACGTCCGCCCCGGGAAGCGCGGCGATCAGGCTGGGGGCCGAGGCGAGCATGACGGAGTCGCCGATGGCGGTGACCTCGTCGCCCGTGACGACATCGTCGTCGGGGTCCCCGCCCGCGTTCGTCGGCGCGGGTTGCGTCTGCAGGGCATCCGCGCCGGCGGCGACCACGGCCTCGCCGCTGAACACCGCCGGAGCCGAGATCAGGGCCGCGGCGGTGCCGGCGACGAGCAGGACGGCGACCGCCGTGACGGCGAAGGAGCCTGCGCGGCGCCGCGCGCTCGACGCGAACGCCCGTCGGAGCCCGCCGATGACCCGACCGGCGCCGCGTCGGCGCACCGGGACCTCGAGGAACCGGTACGACAGCGCGGACAGGAGCACCGTCACGACCAGCGCAGCCGCGCCGAGCGCCGTCGGGAACGGGCGATCGGCGCTCGTGCCCTGCCAGGCGGCGACCAGCAGCACGAGCACCGGCCAATGCCAGAGGTACAGCCCGTACGAGCGTTCGCCGATCCACCTGAGCGGTGCCGCATCCAGCCCGCGCCCCAGCGGCGACCCGGGCCAGACACCCGCCACGATGACGAACGCGGAGAGTGCGCTCGCTGTGACGAGAGCACCGGGGAAGGTCGCGGTGCTCTGACTCTGACCGACCGTCGCCAGCAGGACGAGGCCCGCAAGAGCGCAGATGCCGAGCGTGGATACACCGCCGCGAACGCCGCGTCGCCGCATCCACGCGCGCTCGACGCGCACGACCGCGCGCCACGCGACCGCGACGGCGACCCCGAGCAAGAGGCCGAATGCGTGGGTGTCGGTGCCGAAATAGGCGCGGGTGACGCGTGCTCCCAAGGTCAGCGGGTCGGCGGAGCCGGACGCGACGATCACCGCCATCCACACCGCGGATGCGGTCGCCGCAGCGAGCGCAGCGACCGCCCGCATCCAGGCGCGAGGGAGCAGGAGAAGCGCGAGCAGGAGCGGCGGCCACACGAGGTAGAACTGCTCCTCGACGGCGAGGGACCAGAGGTTGCGGAAGAGCTCACCGCCCCCGGAGCCGAAGTAGTCGGCGCCGTCGGCGACGGCCGTCCAGTTGTATCCGAACACGAGCGCGCCGACGAGCTGTCGTCCGAGCCCCACGAGCACGTCGCCGCCGATCAGCCACGCCGCGCTCGCGCACACCGTCAGGACGAGCAGAAGAGCCGGCAGCAGCCGCCGGGCACGTCGGCGCCAGAAGGCGCCGAGCGCGACGCGGCCGGTCTGATCGTGCTCGCGTAGCAGCAGCGAGGTGATGAGAAACCCGCTGATCACGAAGAACACATCGACGCCGATGAAACCGCCCCGCATCCACCATCCGGGAAACAGGTGGTACACCACGACGAGTGTCACCGCGACCGCGCGGAGGCCGTCAAGACCCGCATAGCGGGCGCGCGGAAGGAGAGGTGCGTCAGCGATCATGGGGGAGGATCCGAGGTGGGAAGCCCGGCCATTCTACGATCCGCGCATGGGCGACTCCGCCGGGTGCACCCGTAGGCTTGTGCAGTGCGGATCCGACTCGACATCGCTTATGACGGCACGCACTTCCGCGGCTGGGCGCGCCAGCCCGGCCTGCGCACGGTTCAGGGCACGCTCGAGGAGGCCTTGGCGCGGATCGTCGCCGGAACGCCGCAGCTGACGGTGGCCGGTCGCACGGATGCGGGCGTGCACGCGAGCGGCCAGGTCGCCCACCTCGATCTCGACGACGCGCAGCAGACGAGGCTGGCGGCCTCGCGCCGGTCGGAGTCCGATCCCGTTGCGGCCTTGGCTCGACGGGTCCGTGGCGTCCTGAGCTCCTACTCGGACGTGACCGTGCACCGCACCTCGCTGGCTCCCGACGGATTCGATGCGCGATTCTCGGCCGTCTGGCGCCGGTACGCGTACCGGATCGCCGACGACGTCACCGGTTACGATCCGCTGCGACGGGAGTTCACCACGACCGTTCGCGCCGCGCTGGATGTGGCGGCGATGGATGAGGCCGCGCAGTCGCTCCGGGGGCTGCACGACTTCGCCGCGTACTGCAAGCCGCGCGAGGAGGCGACGACCATCCGCACGCTCCTCGAGTTCGATTGGCGCAGGGATGACGAGGGCGCGATCGTCGCGAACGTGAAGGCCGACGCATTCTGCCACTCGATGGTGCGCGCGCTCGTGGGGGCCTGTGTCGCGGTGGGCCAGGGACGCCTCGCGGTCGAAGACGTCGTGCGTCTGCGCGAGCAGGCGACGCGCACCAGCGAGTTCGCGGTGCTCGCCGCGCGCGGGCTGGTCCTGACAGAGGTGGGCTACCCGGAGCTGGAGCTCATGGCGGCGCGGGCCGAGCAGACGCGCGCGCGCCGCGATCAGGAATGAATTCGCTGGGCGTTGCGCAACCGGCATCCGTCGTTCATGTGCCGGGCATAGTGTGGATGGCCTGATGAAGGTCATCTCCTACAACCTGCGCAAGCATCGCGCTGCGGGCGAGATCGCGGATCTGGCCGAGCGGCACGGCGTCGACGTGCTCTGTCTCCAGGAAGCGGACACGACCGACATCCCTGAGGTCAGCGGCGGCCTGCGCTTGGCGGACGCCACGAGCCGCAACCGGTTGGGCCTGGCGGTCTACTACCGCGAGAGCAGCTTCCGGTTGCAGGAGGTGCGCGCGCTCTCACTCAAGAAGTCGCTGCACGACCGGGTGCTCAAGCCGGCAGAGGAGCGGATGCTGGGCGTGCGCCTGCACGACATCGACGCGGGGCGCGAGATCATCGTCGCGTCCTTCCACGCCGCACCCCTCACCGCGCTCAATTCGCTGCGTCGCCACCAGATCCGCACGGCACTGGCCGAGCTGCAGGATCTCGGACCCCAGCTTCCCGCGCTGATGGTGGGCGATTACAACTACCCCGTCTTCAAGGAACGTCTCGGCGAGCGGGTGAGGGATCAGGGGTACGAGCTCACGCTGAGCGACACCCGCACCTACACGCGCTATCGCTTCTTCCGCGGACACTACGACTTCGCGACTTCGACCGGATTCGACATCGAGCACATCCGGACGCTGCCGCAGGGACTCAGCGACCATCTGCCGATCCTCGTGACGGCCACACTCTCCTCGTCGCGTTCGCGCGTCGAGGTGGGCTGAGCCCGCTCAGCCGCAGGAGGCGACGAGCGCGGAGTCCGTGCCCGGCAGCACCGGCGTGACCTGTGCGCTCAGCTCGGGAGTCCAGGGTGTGCGCACGCGGATGCTGGCGCTCGCCGACTCGCCGGGAGCGAGCAGTGACGACCACACGAGAACCGGTCGTCCCTGGTCGGTGCCGGACTGGAAGCCGCTGCCGTCCGAGTTCGCTGAGGAGAGCACGGAGGCGCCCTCGGGGAGGTACAGGTATCCCGTCGTGCGCGTCAGCCCGGCCGTGGTGCCGAAGCTGCCGCCTCCGGTGATCGAGGAGGGGAACCCGGCGACGTCGGCCGGCGCGTCGTTGGTGAGCGACACGTCGAGCACGGCTTCGGCCGATCCGCCCGCGGTGGTGCACCACTGCACGCCGGTGCCGACCTTCATGTAGTAGTCCAGCTTGGAGCCGGTGGCGTCGTTGAGGTACACGCCGAAGCTCGTCCGCTGACTGTCGGTCACCGGCAGCAGGCCCTGCAGAGTCGTGCCGTCGAGGATCGCCTGTTCCTCGGGGGCGTTGCTCCAGATGAGCAGGCGCTCCTCCTCTCCGGCCTTCGCCAAGGCCGAGACGAGGGCGGACGGGGCCACATCCCCTGCGGCGAGTTTGCCGAAGACCGATGCCGCGGCCGTCTGGAAGAACGCGTCCTGAGTCGCGGGGTCGTACCTCAGGTAGACCTCGTTCAGAAGCAGCGGGATCGCATTCTCGCTCGTGAGCTCATCGCCTGTGGGCAGTGCGACAGGCCCGGTCGCCGCCAGCATGTACGACAGGGTGACCGGGTCGAGCGAGATCACCCCGTCGACCTTGAGGCCGTACTCGCGCTCCCACATCGCCTGCGCGATCTGCGCCGCCAGGGGGAAGGAGGGGACCTGCGTCGCGTTCTGCATGTAGCGCGCGGGACGCGTCTCCATGAAGGCCGTGAGCTCGGGGCCGATGTCGAGCACGGGGTCTCGCAGCTTGCCGATGTCACCGGAGGCGGATGCCTGAGCCGCGAGGGAGATCTGGCCGTTCTCCGTGTGCACGAGCGCCATCGCGCCCACGATGCCGCCGAGCGAACGCCACTCGGCGTTGTTCTGGAAGACGACGAGGTAGTTGCGCGGACCGTCGGCGCCCAGGACGGCCGGCATCAGCGCCGTCGCGCGGCTGACCGCATCCGATCCCGTCTCGACGGAGGCGAGCAGCCCGGACACGTCCTCGACGGCCTTCGCCAGCGGGGGGAGCAGGGTGGTCCGATCGATCTCGTCGACGGCGTCGGAGGCGAGCGTCACCTGCGCGGTGGTGCTCTGGGCTGCGTCATGCATCGCGCCGAACCCGCTCACGTCGATGCGCCCGTCGACGGGCTTCAATGCGCCGGCCGAGAAGTCGGACGCGACGCGCACGAGGGGAGTCAGTGCTTTGCCCGCCACATCGTCGACGGCTGCGGTGACGGTGGCGACGGCCGAGAGCTGGTCGCCGACCCACGGCAGGACCTCGGCGGCCTGCCACACGGGGTCGGATGTCAGAGATCGCGCCGCGGCGGTGTCTGCGGCGATGTCGGCCAGTCGTGCGGTCGCCGCATCCGTGTCGTCGAGGTTGCGGGTGACCTCTCCGGCGGCGCGCTGCGCCGCGGTCAGGTGGCCGTACGCGAGGTATCCGCGCACCCCCAGCCAGGCTGCTGCGGCCACGAGGATGACGAGGAGCGCGAGCAGTGTCCAGACGAGGATGCGTCCGGCGGTTCTGGCGGGAGCCGGCAGCAGGGGATTGGTCACGCCTTCACCTTAAGCGGTCATGCCGCGCCGCTAGAGTGGGAAGTCCACCTCACACCGGGAGTCGACATGCGCCGCAGACATCGGACGCCCGTCGCGGTCGTCGCTCCGCTGCTCGCCGTGTCGCTGCTGACCGGATGCGGTCCGGCACCGTGGAACACCGGTGCGCAGACGCCGAGCCCGACATCGCCATCGCGTTCGAGCACTCCCGTTCCGACGCCCGTGACCAACGATCTGTCCAGCGGGTCGACTCAGCGCGTCGTGCCCGCCGGTGCGGTCAGCGCGACGATCAACTACTGGTCGACGCTGTCGATGGACCGCTGGACGGCCACGGCCCTGAAGCCGGTCAGCATCTCCATGGTGACCACCGTCACCCCCAACGACGGACAGAAGGTGTTCCTCCAGAAGGCCACCATGGTCGCCGTGCCCGGCAATGCCTCGCGCTCCTTCGACCCGCTCCAGCCCCAGACCGACCAGTCGTCGGTCAGCCCCGGCTACCTCGTTCTCGACCCCTACAGCTACTCGCAGACCTTCAACATCGGCGACGTGCCGGCAGAGGCGACGTTCGTGCAGGTCCAGTTCACCTACGACTTCCTCGTGCAGACCACCCCCACGTCCGCGGAGTATGCCAAGCAGACCGCCAGCGACACGCTGACGATCGCCATCGCGGGAGCGTCGCAGAACTGACGCGGAAACCCGTGCATGGTGCGCGGGGGTGGATCGCGTATACTTTCGGCGCCGACCCTGGGGTTTGTCTGGAAACGGGTCGGCACCGACCCGAAATCCTGTGAGCCTCGTGAGGCCACGTCTCCGAGGAGCGCCCTGTGAGAATCCCCTTCGCCGATCGCAGCATGCGTCGGCTCAGCGCGGGGGCCGCTCTCGCCCTCGCGAGCACCCTGGCTCTGACCGGCTGTTCGCAGATCGTCGACGGTTTCAACTCCCTGCAGGGCACCAACACCGCAGTGCAGCCGACGACCGTCGTGCCCTCGCCCGCGCCGTCGGCGAGCATGGCCTTCAACTCGCAGTTCACGTACGACGGCTCGGTCGAGCTGCGCAGTGACGTGGCGCAGGATCTGGAGCTCGTGCTGAACGTGTGGGCCGTCGACCCCAAGCGCACGCAGGAGTGGACCGCGAACAACGAGAAGGTCTTCGGCTTCGCGGTCAACGTCTACGATCACCGCGTCGATGAGAAGGCGGTGCTCACCGACAAGCGTCGGGTGTACATCTCCTCGGTGCAGATCAACTCCACTACGACGCAGACCTCCAACCAGATGCAGTCGCCCTACCAGTTCAGCGCCGACCCGCGCACGCTGGTTCCCAGCGACACTCTGCGCTCCGACCGGGGGCTCCTGCTCAACAGCTTCCAGGGCGGGCTCTACGTTCCCCAGCAGAGCATCCATCAGCTGCCCGCGGACACATTCGGTCTTACTCTCGAGTTCGCCCTGACCATCTCGGTCGAGGGCACGGCGAACACGGACGCCTCGTTCCAGCAGCAGACGGTGTACCAGTACCTGCCGATCGCGATCTTCCCGGGCTGAGCCCTCGACCACCGGCGCCGATCTTGCGCCAATCTTGCGCTGAGCTTCTCGCCGGACCGGCCACGATCTTGCGGTTCAGCGTGCAGTCTGGACTCATCGCACGAACAGCGTGCTGATCTCCCGCCGCATCGCGGCCCTTGAACGTCAGGAAGTGATCACTGTGTCGGACCCCCGCATGGCGTATCAGCAGATGCCTTCGCAGCAGCTCGAGCCGGTCTACCCGGCGATGACGCCCGGCGCCGACTTCGAGTCCCACTTCGAGCAGGACTTCATGTCGGTGCTCGAGAACGCGACCACGCACCGCTCCACGATCGGCTGCGTCATCCCCGCCTACAACGAGGAGGAGTCGATCGCGGATGTGATCGAGGCCCTTCTCGCCCAGACGCGGGTCCCCGACGTCATCCACGTGGTCATCAACAACACCTCCGACAACACCGCGAAGATCGCTTCGGAGTACGCCGGTCCGCACGAGATCATGACCGACCTCGGCGAGCAGTTCACCGAGGTCTTCGTCCACGACATCGGCAAGAACCCCGACAAGAAGGTCGGCGCGCTCAACTACGGCTACTCGCTGGTCGAGGGATGCGACTATCTGCTCGGTGTGGACGGCGACACGATCGCCGAGCCGCGCGCCGTCGAGTACCTCGAGACCGAAGCCGTCAGCGATTCGCGCATCGGAGGCATCTCGGCGATCTACACGATCGACGACCGCCCCATCAAGGGCCTGACGGCCAAGTGGCTCATCGCCGGCCAGCGCACGCAGTTCGCCGCCTTCAACCTGCAGAACCTCCTCCGCGGCCGCAACATGGCGGTGCTCGGCGGCCAGTTCTCGATCTTCTCGACGAACGCCCTGCGCGACGCGATGAAGCAGAACCACCAGAACACGCCGTGGGTCAAGGACAGCGAGGTCGAGGACTCCCTGCTCTCGCTGCAGATCAAGAGCGCCGGGTACCTCACGAAGATCAGTCCCTACGCCCGCGCAGCGGTGGGCGGGATGACCACGCTCAAGGGATACGACGCCCAGCAGGTCAAGTGGACCTTCGGCGCGATCGAGCTCATGTGGCCGGGCCAGCGCGGCGACACGAAGGGGCAGCCGTTCCACCCCAACCTGCGCCTGCGGTGGTTCGAGAACTTCGGCATGCTCACCAACCTCTTCGTCCGCGTCGCCTTCCTCGTGCTGCTCGCAGGATCCCTGTCGATCAACGCCTTCGTCTTCTCGCCCCTGTGGCTGATCCCCGTGCTGACGGCCGTGCTGCTGAACCTGCGCATCGCGCGCACCATGAAGTACTGCAATCAGCGCGACATCCTGTTCGCCCTGTTGGTCTTCCCGGCGGAGATCTTCATGTGGATCCGTCTGAGCCACTTCCTGCGCTCGTGGACCCGCTTCCTCTCGCGCAAGAAGGTCGACAACTGGGCCATGCAGGCCAAGGCGGAACGCGGTGGCGCATCGATCGGCCACTGGACGCCCTTCATCCTGTTGGCCGCTGCGCTGGTCGCCATGGCGATCATCTGGAACATGCTGGGCCCGGTCGTGCAGTCCTCCATCCTCTGGATCGGGTGGCCCATCGTCGGCGTCGTGACGGTCCTGCAGACGCTGCTCATGTTCTCGAAGCTGCTGCGCCGGTACCAGGGCTACAAGGTCTGACGCGCAGCATCCCAACGAAGAGGGCCCACGGTCTCCCGTGGGCCCTCTTCGTCGTCATCCGCTGTATCAGGGTGCGAGTAGCTCGGTCGTCAGCCGGTAGCCGACTCCGCGGACGGTCTCGATGTAGCGCGGGTTGCTGGGATTGTCGCCCAGCTTGCGGCGGAGGTTGGTCATGTGGGCTTCGACGGCGCGCTTGTCGGCCTCGCCGACGTAGTAGGAGGTGACATACGACTCCCCGCGCAGCACGAGGGTCAGGTCCGCCTTGCTGCGCACGCGGCGCTTGGATTCGAGAAGTGTCGCCAGCAGATCGAACTCGGTACGCGTCAACTCGACCTGCTGTCCGTTGATGAGCACGATGCGCGTCTCGGGGTTCAGCTGGAGGTCGCGGTGGGTCACCCAGAAGCCGCCGCCCGGGACGAGGGCGCCCTGGGCGTGAGGGGCCAGCTCGGTCCCTGCCGCCGGGGCGGGCGTCGGCTGCGGCGGCGCAGGGGTCGGCTGCGGCGCGTAGGTCATGCGGTCGGCCGGCATGGCGGCCTCGGGCGGGTACGCCGTCTCCTCGACATAGGCGGGCGCGATGGGCTGTCTGGCCTCGGGCTGCACGGGGATGGACTGTGTCTGCGGGCGCGCTCCGGGGAAGGACGGTCCGACGCTCTCCTGGCGGCGGGCCTGACCGGCGGGCTCAGGCCGGGGGCGGCGCAGCAGCGCTTCGACGCGCGCGCGGAACTCCCGAGGACGGAACGGCTTGACGATGTACTCGTCGGCGCCGGCGCCGAGTCCCAGGACGACGTCGGCCTCGTCGGCGAGCCCGGTCAGCATGATGATGAACGTGTTCGACTTCTCGCGGATGCGGCGGGCGGCCTCGAACCCGTCGATGCCGGGCATGTTGACATCGAGCGTCGTGATGAGCGGCTGGTAGGCGAGCACCGCGCGCACGCCGTCGATGCCGTTCCCGACCGAGACGGTGGAGAAACCCGCCGCCTCGAGGACCTCGGCGAGGAGGTGGCGAACGTCGGGATCGTCTTCGACGATGACCGCGGTCTTCTGCCCGTCAGAAGCGTCGCTCATGAGTCCGGCATCCTCGATTCTCGGTTCAAGGCCGCGGCTCGTGGCACCGCACGCGTCGCCATTGTTCCATATCCGCCGGATCGCCCGCGATTCACGGCGCACGCCGCGTCGCAGGCGGTCAGAACGCGTTGCGTGTGAGCTGCACGGAGCCCTCCGGCCACCAGGATCCGGCGCGCGGCCCGCCGTTGCAGACGCCGTCGCTCTCACCGGGCGGCTTGATCCACAGGTTCGTGTCGACGACGTCGTCGCCGTAGGTGCCGCCGGGGTCGCCGACGAGCGCTCCGGGGTCGTTGCACCACTCGCTCGTCGAGACGCCGGCGCCGTTGCGAGAGGTGTCGATGAGGGCGTGACTGCCGCCGAGGAGCGTGGACACCTCGTGGGCGTAGGCGAATTCGGCGGTGGTGGGGTTGTAGTTCGACACGTTGGTGGCGAAGCCGCGCACCTTGTCGGTGACACCGACCCGCTGGATGAGCGAGGCCATCTCCGACGCGGGGCGCCAGTTGGAGTGTCCGCCGTCGAGGTACACCCACGTGTCCACTCCGACGAGACGCAGCGCGGCATCGTGGAGAGCGCTCATGCGTTGGTCGATGTTCGCGTCGCAGTCGGGTGCCTGGGCGAGGCTGTCCGGCTCGAGGACGACGATCTTCTGCACGTCTTTCACGCTCGCCAGCGCCTGGCCGATCTCGGCTGTCCACGTGGCGTAGGAGGCGTCATCCAGTCCGCCGGCGGACTGGCTGCCGCAGTCGCGCTCGGGCAGCCCGTAGACCACGACGGCGAGCGCGGCGTCCTGATCGCGCGCCTCGGCGGCGAGGTTCAGGATGCGGGGGCCCGCCTCGCCGATCGGATCGATCTCGGGCGTGAGCCAGTAAGCGGTCGGTTGAGCGGAGAGATAGTCGGCCGCCGCCTGCGCGTCGGCGTCCAGCCCGCCCCCGGCGGCGGCCTTGCTCGCCTTGGACTCCTCCGGCACGACGATGCGGGTGCCGACGCCCGGCGCCTGCGCGCCGAGGAACTGGAGTCCGGAGGTGATGGCCCAGCCGACGACGCCGATGGCGGTGATCACGATCACGAGGCTCGCCGCGAGCACGGTGATCAGCAGCCAGCGGGGGAAGGCACGCCGGCGCGGACGGGCGGGCCTTGCTGGCGTGGAACTCACGCAAGGACTGTACCGTGCGCCCGCGCTACCCTGACTGCAACGACCGGAAGGACACAGGATGTCGGACTCGATCATCGTGGGCGTGACGGATGCGGAGGGCTCGCAGCGCGCGGTCGACTGGGCGGCGGCTCGCGCGCGGCGTGGCGGGGAGCGGCTCGTGCTCTTCTCCGTCGTCGGCGGTGCCACCGGAGCGGTGGGCGAGGACGACGTGCTGACGGCGGCGGTCGCCGCCACGCGCGCACGCCTCGAGAAGCAGGCCGACCTCCTGCGGTCGACGGGTGTCTCGTGCGAGGTGCGTGTCTCGCACGGCAATCCGGTCGCGGAGCTCGTGGAGGCCTCGAAGGATGCGCGGCTGCTCGTGATCGGTGGGGAGAAGCGCGGGCAGGGACGCCGTGGCCAGCACGGCTACCGGATCGCCGCGGGATCTCATTCGCCCGTCGTCGTGGTGCCGCTGGAGGCGCCCGCCGACGGTGACGGCGTCGTGGTCGGTGTCGACGGCTCCGAGGTCTCCGACGCGGCGGTGGCCTTCGCGGCAGCCGAGGCGGAGCGCTTCGGCGAGGCGCTGACGATCGTCTCGGCGTGGATGCCGGTCGCCGTTCCCGGCGACTTCGGCGTGTACCCGGACCTCTATCTCACGGATCTCAACGCGATCACCCAGTCGGCCGTCGACCGTGTCGCGGAGGCGGTGAGCGAGATGTACCCGGATCTTCGCGTGCAGACCCGCGTCGTCGAGGGCGATCCCGCCGCGGCGATCGCGGATGCGGCGGGCGCGGCCAGACTCGTCGTCGTCGGTTCGCACGGGCGCGGCGCCTTCGCGCGCTTCCTTCTCGGATCGGTCAGCGAGGAGGTCGTTTCTCAGGTGACGACCGCCACAGCCGTCGTCCGCTGATCGGATTCCCACAATTCCGGCGCGTGCGGCCCAAAGGCGCCTGCGCGGGACTACCTTTGTGCCACCACGGTAGGCGGACGAAGGAGTCCTCATGGATCGTGCAACACAGATAGCTGTCACCGCTCTCGCGCTGCTCGCGCTCGTCGCGGTCGCCGTCGGCGTCTTCGCCGCGGGGGCACTCCCTGGGCTGGAGCTGCACGCGCAGCGTGTCGCGAGCCTCGTCCCCTTCGTCGTCGCGACGCTCGCCGTGCTGGGTGCGCTCGCGCTGTCGGTGTCGCGACGACGTCTGCATCGCTGATCGGCGTCACGGCGAAAAGCGGAGAGGCCCTCTGCGGCCTGGGGGAACCGGAGAGGACCTCTCATCACACGGGCGAAACGCTCCGTGCCTTCGCTCGCCGTCGATGACCCGAACACGTTCGGCGTGCGGTGTTGCCTCTTCAGTATGGGAAGTGCGCGTACCCGGATGAAGGGGGCTTGACAAGCGCGTCGCTGTTGGTTCGTCATCCGACGCGCCGCGTCACACGATCGTCATCCTTTCTCAGTAGCATGGCGCTCATGGCGCGCGAGGGGCAACGCAATCCGGAGCCGGGCGGGTCCCGATGGCTCATCTACGTCGGGGTGGCGCTGCTGGCGCTCGGGGTGGGGGCCCTCGTGTACGCCTCGATCATCAGTTACCTCAACGCCATCCTCTAGCGGGCTGCGCTCGCCGGCGTGCGCATCGACTCGCACGGCGACGGAGTGTTCTGCCGCGGTCGGCGTGCGGCGTCCCTCGGGGGAGGAGTCGTTGCACACCTGATGTGTGACCGGTAACATTTGTTTCGGCCGGCCGGGTATGGGACCCCGCGGGCCATGAGACCAATGGAGCATCCGTGACAGGCAGCGCAGCCACGCCCTTCCCCTCTGACGTCCAAGCGGCCATCGACGCCGTCCGCGATGATGTCGCGACTCTGCACGGCGAGCTTGTGCGCTACGGCCTGGTGGTGTGGACAGGAGGCAATGTCTCCGGTCGCGTGCCGGGCGCCGACCTGTTCGTCATCAAGCCCTCCGGCGTCTCCTACGACGACCTGACGCCGGCGAACATGATCCTCTGCGATCTCGACGGCAACGTGATCCCGGGAACGCCCGGCAGCGAGCGTTCACCCTCCAGCGACACGGCCGCGCACGCGTACGTCTACCGCAACATGCCCGACGTGGGCGGGGTCGTGCACACTCACTCCGACTACGCCGTCGCTTGGGCGGCCCGCGGTGAGGAGATCCCCTGTGTGATCACCGCGATGGCGGACGAGTTCGGCGGTCCGATCCCGGTCGGACCCTTCGCGATCATCGGCGACGACTCGATCGGTCGCGGCATCGTCGAGACGCTGCGCGGGCACCGCTCCCGCGCCGTCCTCATGCGCAACCACGGTCCGTTCACGATCGGGGTGAGCGCGAAGGATGCGGTGAAGGCGGCCGTCATGGTCGAGGACGTCGCCCGCACGGTGCACATCGCGCGTCAGGGCGGAGAGCTGGTGCCCATCCCCCAGGAGGCGATCGACAGCCTGTACGCGCGGTACCAGAACGTCTACGGACAGAGTGGGGACGACCGGCGATGACCGCTGCAGACGCCATCACGACGGGGCGCACCTGGCTCGGCATCGAGCTCGGCTCCACGCGCATCAAGGCGTGCCTGATCGACGAGACCGGCGCGGTGATCGCGGTGGGGGCTCACGCATGGGAGAACAGCTACGTCGACCGCCTCTGGACCTACTCCCTGGACGAGGTCGTCGACGGTCTGCAGAGCGCGTACGCCGCGCTCGTGGCCGACGCGGTCGAGCGTCACGGCGTGCGCCCCGAGACCCACGCCGCCATCGGCGTCTCCGCGATGATGCACGGCTATCTCGCGTTCGACGCCTCCGGTGAGCTGCTCGTGCCCTTCCGTACGTGGCGCAACACCAACACGGGACCCGCATCGAGCGCGCTGAGCGAGCTGTTCGGCGTCAACATCCCGCTGCGCTGGTCGATCGCGCACCTGCACCAGGCGGTTATCGACGCCGAGCCGCACGTGCCCCACATCGCCTCGATCAACACCCTCGCGGGTTACGTGCACCGACGTCTGACCGGTCGGTCGGTGCTGGGCGTGGGCGACGCGTCGGGCATGTTCCCGATCGACGCGGCGACGCGCGACTACGACGCGGAGCTGCTTGCCCGCTACGACGCGCTCGGCGCGCTGGGCGTCCCGCTCGTCGACATCCTCCCGGAGGTGCTCCCCGCCGGACGCGAAGCGGGCACGCTCACCCCCGAAGGCGCAGCGCTGCTCGACCCGTCGGGCGTGCTCCGTCCCGGCATCCCGCTCTGTCCGCCGGAGGGAGATGCCGGGACCGGCATGGTCGCCACCAACGCCGTGGCGCCGCGCACGGGCAACGTGAGTGCGGGAACGAGCATCTTCGCGATGGTCGTCCTGGAACGTCCCCTCGAGCGGGTGCATCACGAGCTCGACCTCGTCACCACGCCCGCGGGAGATCCCGTCGCGATGGTGCACTGCAACAACGGGGCGAGCGAACTCGCGGCCTGGGTCGAGATGTTCTCGCGCTTCTCGGCCGCATCCGGTCGTCCGCTCGACGCGGACGCCGTCTTCGAGGCGCTCTTCCGCGAGGCGGTCGCGGGCGAGGCGGATGCGGGTGGGCTGCTCGCCTACAACCACCTCGCGGGCGAACCCATCGCCGGACTCGAGGAGGGGCGTCCGCTCGTCGTGCGCACGCCCGACAGCCGCCTGACCCTCGCGAACTTCATGCGCGCCCAGCTCTACGGCGTGTTCGGAACCCTGGCGCTCGGGATGCGGGTGCTCGCCGAAGAAGGCGTCGCGCTCGATCTGATGTTCGCGCACGGCGGCATGTTCCGCACGGCCGGCGTCGCCCAGCGCTTCCTCGCCGGCGCGCTCGCCGCCCCGGTCGCGGTCGGCGAGACCGCATCCGAGGGTGGCGCGTGGGGGATCGCCGTGCTCGCGGCGTATCTCGGCGAGTCCGACCTGTTCGATCTGTCCACCTACCTCGAGCGCCGAGTGTTCGCCGGCGCCGAAACCTCGACCGCGGAGCCCGACGCCGATGACGTCGCCGGCTTCGCCGCCTACCTCGAGCGCTACCGGTCCGGCCTCGCCATCGAAGCCGCCGCCGTGGCCGCGCTCTGAAAACCGAAAGAGAGATATCCATGCCTCGTACCCCCTTGTCCAGCTCCCTCGACGGCTACGAGGTCTGGTTCGTCACCGGCAGCCAGAACCTCTACGGCGAGGAGACGCTCGCGCAGGTCGCCGAGCAGTCGCAGGCGGTCGTTGCGGGCCTGGGCGGGCTCCCCGTGAAGGTCGTCTGGAAGCCCGTGCTGAAGGACGCCGATTCGATCCGTCGGATGGCGCTGGAGATCAACAGCCGTGACGACGTGATCGGCGTGATCGCGTGGATGCACACCTTCAGCCCCGCCAAGATGTGGATCTCGGGACTCGATGCCCTGCAGAAGCCGCTGCTGCACCTGCACACGCAGGCCAATGTCGAGCTGCCGTGGGCCGACATCGACTTCGACTTCATGAACCTCAACCAGGCCGCTCACGGAGACCGCGAGTTCGGCTACATCCAGACGCGGCTGGGCGTTGCGCGCAAGACCGTGGTCGGACACGTGTCGAACCCGGTCGTCCGCCAGCAGATCGAGGACTGGGAGCGCGCCGCGGCCGGCTGGGCTGCGGTCCGCACGCTGAAGCTCGCCCGCTTCGGCGACAACATGCGCTACGTCGCCGTCACCGAGGGCGACAAGACCGAGGCGGAGCTGCGCTTCGGTGTTCAGGTGAACACCTGGGGCGTCAACGAGTTGGCGGATGCGGTCGCCGCCGCATCCGAGTCCGACATCGACGCTCTCGTGGCCGAGTACGAGGAGCTGTACGACGTCGTCGACGAGCTGCGCGTCGGAGGCGAGCGGCACCAGTCCCTGCGTGACGGGGCCGCGATCGAGCTCGGTCTGCGCTCGTTCCTCGAGGAGGGCGGCTTCGGCGCCTTCACGACGAGCTTCGAAGACCTCGGCGCCCTGAAGCAGCTCCCGGGCCTGGCCGTCCAGCGCCTCATGGCCGAGGGTTACGGCTTCGGCGCCGAGGGCGACTGGAAGACGGCGATCCTCGTGCGCGTGGCCAACGTCATGGGCGCCGGCCTGCCCGGCGGCGCGAGCCTCATGGAGGACTACACCTACGACCTCGTGGCCGGCGACGAGAAGATCCTCGGCGCGCACATGCTCGAGGTCGCCCCGTCGCTGACCACCGCCAAGCCGCGGCTGGAGATCCACCCTCTCGGCATCGGCGGCAAGGAGGACCCGGTGCGCCTGGTCTTCACGGCCGACCCGGGCTCTGCCGTCGTCGTCGCGATGAGCGACATGCGCGACCGGTTCCGCCTGGTGGCCAACGTGGTCGAGAACGTCTCCGCGCCGGAGCTGCCGAAGCTGCCCGTGGGGCGTGCCGTGTGGAAGCCCGCTCCCGACTTCGCGACCTCCGCCGCGTGCTGGCTCGCCGCGGGAGCCGCCCACCACACGGTGATGTCGACCGCCGTCGGCATCGAGGTGTTCCGGGACTTCGCCGAGATCGCGAAGACCGAGCTGGTCGTCATCGACGAGTCGACGACGGTGCGCGACTTCCAGCGCGAGCTGCGCTGGAACCAGGCGTACTACCGCCTCGCGCAGGGCCTGTGATGACGGGCTCGGTGCCACTGTCGGGAACGCAGCACCTGCTGCGGTCGGGTGATGTGGAAGCGTGCATCGCGAGCGTCGGTGCGTCGCTGCGCACCCTGACGCACGCCGGACGCGACCTTGTCGTCCCCTTCGCGGCGGACGAGGTCCGCCCCGCCTATCGAGGGGCGACGCTCGCCCCGTGGCCCAAC
This sequence comes from Microbacterium sp. SORGH_AS_0428, assembly GCF_031453615.1. Taxonomy (NCBI): domain Bacteria; kingdom Bacillati; phylum Actinomycetota; class Actinomycetes; order Micrococcales; family Microbacteriaceae; genus Microbacterium; species Microbacterium sp. SORGH_AS_0428. The sequence goes on from NZ_JAVIZT010000001.1 coordinate 2,417,539, forward strand.
CGGGTCGTGGACGGCCGCTACACCTTCGGGGGCGAGGAGTACCGCCTCTCCCTGACCGAGCCCGCACGCGGCCACGCGCTGCACGGACTCGCGGCATGGCTCGACTACACGGCGATCGACAAGGGCCCCGACCACGTCACCCTGTCGGCGGTGGTCGAGGCGCAGGACGGCTACCCGTGGCGTGTGCGCGTCGAGACGCGTTTCGCGTTGGATGCGGACGGCCTGACACAGACGGTGACCGCGTTCAACGAGTCCGACACAGCGGCGCCGTACGGCACGGGCCCGCATCCGTATCTGGTGGCGGGCGACGGGCTCGTCGACGACTGGAGCTTCGAGCTGCCCGCCGCCGAGGTGCTGCACGTCACGGAGGATCGGCTGGCCCCGACCGAGCTGCGCGCGGTCGAGGCGGACGATCCGTCGCGGTTCGACTACCGTGCCGCACGGCGGATCGGCGCGGCCGAGATCGACCACGCGTACACCGGACTCATCCGGGATGCCGACGGCGTCGCGACGGTTCGCGTGACGGATGCGGACGGCCGCGGCGTCGCCATGGCCTGGGACGCGGCGTGCCCCTGGGTCCAGGTGCACACGGCCGACCGCCCCGGGCTCTCGGGGCACCGCGTGGGGCTCGCGATCGAGCCCATGACCTGCGCGCCGGACGCGTTCAACGCGCACCGGTACCCCTACGACGCGGGCCTGCAGGTTCTCGAGCCCGGAGGGTCGCTGTCGGCGAGCTGGACCATCCGCGCCATCTGACCCGCATCGCCCCCTCCTACGACACGTTCGCCTGTCACAGATCGCGCCTCCAGCGTCGATCTGTGACAGGCGAACGTCGTTAGGGGGATGCAGAAGGCCCCGGAGAGGAACGGATCCTTCTCCGGGGCCTTCGATGACAGGGTGCGCGCCGGGCGTCAGCTGTCGCGCAGGTTCTCCTTGACCTCGTTGCGACGCTCGACCGACTCCTTCTCGGCCTCGGCCTTCTTGACGTTCGCGTCGGCCTTGGCCTCGTCGATCTTGTCGCCGATGCGGTCCGTGGTGTCGTCCCACTTGTCCTTGAGCTTGCGACCGGCGGTCTCCGCGGTCTCCTTCGCATCATCGATGAAACCCATGATGTGCTCCCTTCGTCGAGGTGTGCCGTCAGGCTAATACCGCGATCCGACGAGAGCGGCGGGGTTGCACCGGTTCCCTCTGGTTGCTAGCGACGAGCGGGTGCATACTCGGGTCATGCGGTTCGAGACGACCATGTCGCAGTTCGGCAACGACACGGGCATCGAGATTCCCGCGGACGTCATAGAGCAGCTCGGCGGCGGCCGTCGTCCCGCGCTGGTGGTGACCGTCAACGGGTTCACGTATCGCTCGACCGTCGGGGTGATGGCGGGCAAGCACCTGATCCCGTTCAGCGCGGACAAGCGTCGCGAGACGGGCATCGGCGGTGGCGATGCGCTCACCGTCGACGTCGAGCTCGACACCGCTCCGCGCACGGTCGAGGTGCCGGACGACCTCGCCGAGGCGCTGGCATCCGAGGGGCTCCGGGCCACCTTCGACGCCCTGTCGCCCAGCGCGCAGAAGGCCCATGTGACCGCGGTGACCGGCGCCAAGGCGGCCGAGACGCGGCAGCGCCGCGTCGCGCGAGTGGTCGAGTCCTTGCGGTGAGGCGCCGAGGGCGGTTTTCCCCGTTCTCGACCAGTGAGTCGCCGAGACCCCTCGGATAGAATCGGGGGAGGGGGTGCTGTGGCATCACGAGCGGACGAACCGACGGAGCACAAGGGACTCGGAGCCCTGTGGGCCGCCCGCGCGTCGCGCCCGAAACTCGCCGATGTCGTCGCCGAGGGCGTCTACATCGCCGCTGCCGCCACGCGCTTGTCGCTGAAGAATCACATCCTGGTCGACATCCTCTCGGCGGGAGAAGGCTTCGACGCCGACCGGTTCGTGCCCGACGCGAAGGACGCGCTGCTGAAGCTCGCCGAGGAGGCCGAGGAGGATGCGGAGCGCGCGGAACGGGAGCGCAAACTTGCGCGCGGCCGTTTCAGCGACTCCGGCGGCACCCACGACTATCGCAGTCGCGACGTGCGCAACCTCCGGCGCAGACGCAAGCAGTCCTTGCGTATCGCGGAGGAGCTCCGTGAGCGCGCCGAGGACCTCGACGGGCTCCGCGAACTGGTCGAGGCGGCACGTGAGGCGGCGTGGGCGGAGGTCGCGCGCAACATCGACAGCTCGCTGCGGATCGAGGCCGCCCGACCCGACCTCGAGCCGGGCTACGACAAGATGCGTCAAGCGCGGATGCAGAGCTTGCGTCTCGTCGACCTTCCTCGTCTCGCCGCTCATCGACGCAGATTGAACGCGAAGGAGGAGGATGCGGCGCCCGCGGTGTCCGCCGGGAGCGAGCGGCGCGGCGGGATCGACCTCAGCGAGCTCGAGTAGTCGCCTCGATTCGCGACCACGCCCGTTGTGTTGTAGTCTCTCCTAGTGCCCGCGCGCAGGAATGCGACGGGAAACATGCGCCCGTAGCTCAATGGATAGAGCATCTGACTACGGATCAGAAGGTTAGGGGTTCGAGTCCCTTCGGGCGCACACTGTGTTGAGACAGTAGCGGCCCGGCCAGGAAGAGATTCCGGCCGGGCCACTTTTTTCTCACGACGTCTATCCGTCTCTTATGAGAATGCTGTGCGGCGCTCATTCTTGGAGCCGTCTCAGAACCGTGCCGCCAGCATGGCGACATGACCGCCTCTCCTCTCATCGCCGCCGCACCGCCGACTGCCCTCCGCACGCGGCGTCGGCATCGTGCCGTGTGGCGATCGGGCTCCGTCGCGGTGATCTGGATGACGTCGCTCGCCGTCGTCGCTCTCTGGGTCGCGGGCGGCGGCGTGCAGGCGACCTGGGGGATGAGCGCGGAGACGCTCAACACCCTCGGTCGGCTCACGGGCCTCGTCTCCGCGAACCTCCTCATGTATCAGGTGCTGCTCATGGCCCGCGTGCCGTTGTTCGAGCGGGGCTTCGGTCGTGACGGCATCACGCGGATGCATCGCATCGTCGGGTTCTGGTCGTTCTGGCTGTTCCTGGCGCACATCGCGCTGCTCGTGGCGGGATACGCCGCACAGGCGGGCATCAACCCGCTCGTGCAGCTGTGGCAGTTCGTCTGGGACTACCCCGGCATGCTGCTCGCGGCAGCGGGCACCGCGCTGCTGCTGCTCGTGGTGGTGCTGTCGATCCGGCGCGCGCGGCGACGTCTGCGGTACGAGTCGTGGCACCTCCTGCATCTCTACGGCTACCTCGGCGTCGCCCTGGCGATTCCGCACATGCTATGGACGGGCGCCGACTTCGTCGGGCACCCGCTCGCGCAGGTGTATTGGTGGACGGTGTGGGCCGCGACGGCGACCGCTGTGGTGCTGTACCGGATCGGGCTGCCTCTCGTGCGATCCCTGCGGCACGACATCCGCGTACGCGACGTCGTCGCCGACGGGGTGCGAGGGGTGAGTGTGCGGATGTCGGGCCGCGACCTTCGGGCGCTCCGCGCGGAGGCCGGCCAGTTCTTCGTCTGGCGGTTCCTCGACGGACCGGGCTGGACGCGCGGGCATCCCTTCTCGCTCGCGGAGGACCCGGCACGCGGCGATCTGGTGATCTCCGCCCGCGTCACAGGAGACGGGACGGCGCGTCTCACGGGGCTGCGCCCCGGCACGAAGGTGCTCATCGAAGGCCCCTACGGCACGATGACCGGCGGTGAGCGCACCGGCACGCGGCTGCTGATGCTCGGGGCGGGCGCGGGAGTGGCTCCCTTGGTGTCCTTGCTCCAGTCCGAAGGCTACGGTCCCGGCGAGGCCACGTTGCTCACCCGCGATCACGTTCCCGAGGAGGCATTGCGACGGGAGGCGATCGACGAACTGGTCCGTCATCGCGGACTCCGCCACGTCTCGCTCGCCGGTGGCCGACGCCGCGACGCCTCCTCGTGGATGCCCCAGTCGCACGCCGCGTGGGCAGGCGCCGATCTGTTGCGACACATCGAGTCGAGCATCGATGACGCCGACGTCTTCGTCTGCGGTCCTGAGGCGTGGATGCGGGCCGTCATCGCCGACCTGCGCGCCGCGGGCGTCGATCCCGCCCGCATCCATCGCGAATCGTTCACCGTCTGATCCGGGAGGGATCATGAAGAAGATCTTCTACGGCCTGATGATGACCCTCAGCGGTCTGGTCCTGCTGATGAGCTGGCGTACGTCGTGGGGCGAGCAGCTGACCGCATCGGACGCGACGGCGGGCACGGCGGGACTCTCCGGCCAGAGCAGCACCTCGGGCTCCGCGGCCACCGGGGGCGGCTCCTCGACCGGGGGCGGCTCCTCGACCACGAGCGGCGGAGCATCGACCACCTCGGCCACGCGCCTGGCCGACGGCACCTACACCGGTGACGCCGTCAGCACCCGCTACGGGAACGTGCAGGTGTCGGTCACCGTCTCGGGCGGCGTCATCGCGTCCGTCGACGTGCCGCAGTACCCGGACTCGAACGGTCGCGATCAGCAGATCAACGCGCGGGCGATCCCCACGCTGGTGTCGGAGACCCTCGACGCGCAGAGCGCCCAGATCAGGCTGGTGTCGGGCGCGACGTACACCAGCCAGGGCTACGCCCGCTCGCTCCAGTCCGCTCTCGACCAGGCGCAGTCATGAACGGCGCGACGCGGGTCTCGACGGCCGAGGTGATGGGAACGGTCGCCAGCATCCATGTCCTCGGCCCGGGAGCTCACGAGCACGAGGTGACGCGGGCGATCGAAGCGGTTGTCGAGATGCTCCGCGACGATGAACGGGTCTTCTCGCCCTTCATCCCCGACTCCGACATCTCGAGGATGCGGACGGGGGCGCTCTCGCTGCGAGAGGCCGATCCCCGCGTCGACCAGGTGCGTGCCCTGTGCGCGGATCTGCTCGAGAGCAGCGACGGCCGGTTCGATGCGTGGTGGCGTGGATGGTTCGACCCGACGGGGATCGTGAAGGGCTGGGCCGTCGACCGCGCCGCCCAGCGGCTGCTCGCTCCGCTCGTCGAGCGAGAAGGCATCGACGCGGTCGGCATCGGCGTCGGGGGCGACATGCGCCTGTTCTCCGCCGAGGCGACGACGCTGCCGTGGCGGATCGGCATCGTGGATCCAGGCGTCCCCGACGCGCTCTGCGCGACGGTCGAGCTGTTCGAAGGCGCCGTCGCGACCTCGGGGACGGCCGAACGCGGTGCGCACCTGGTCGACCCGCTGCGCGGGGGTCCTGTAACGGGACTCATCAGCGCCACCGTCGTGGCCGAGTCGCTCACGCTCGCAGATGCGTGGGCCACGGTCGCCGCGCTGACGGGCACGGAAGAGCTGTCCGCGCGTGAGGTGCCGGGCATCGTCTCCGGCCTGGTCGCGGACGGGCGGACGCTGCGCCGATGGGCGGGCGGCATCGAGATCGTCGCGCCGGACCCCCTCAGCGCGGCCGTCTGAGCACAGCCGTCAGGCAGACGGAAGCCGCAGGGCGAAGGTCGTCCCGCGGGGCGACGTCTCGGCGATGGTCACGGCTCCGCCATAGCGGGTCGCCGCCTCCCGGACGAGCGCGAGGCCGAGCCCGAACCCACGGCGCCGCCCGGCCTCGCCGCTGCGTGCGAATCGCTCGAAGACACGTTCCCGGTGTGCCGGGTCGATACCCGGCCCGCGGTCGGCGACACGGATCTCGACGTGCTGCGGGTCCGTGACGACCGTCACGTCGACCTCGCCTCCGCGAGGCGAGTGCTGCACGGCGTTGTCCACGAGGGCGACGCACAATCGGGCGAGCGTGATCTCCGGGATCCGTGCGCGGGCGCTGGTGGCCTGGGCGCGAAGAGTGACCCCTGCGTCGTCCGCGAGCGGCGCGAGGGTGTCCATGGCGCGTGCGAGGGCCTGCGCCACGTCGCAGGCTGCCTCGGTGGACGAGGCGCCTTCTGCGGCGAGGAGCATATCGGTGAGGACGTCGTCCATGACCTGGACGTCCCTTCGCAGGTCGGCGATCAGCTGCGCGGTGGGCTCCTCGCGCGCCTGCCGCCGTTGCAGGAGCTGGATGCGGGAGCTGAGCGCCGTCAACGGCGTGCGCAGCTCGTGGCTGGCGTCCGAGACGAACGCGCGCTGTGTCGCGAGGGCCTCTCCGAGCGGGCGCACGGCTCGGCGTGCGGCGAGCCAACCGACCAGTCCCAGCAGGGCCACTCCGATCAGCCCGAGGACCAGGACGACCGGGAGGATGCGGTCGAGATCGACCACCACGGCGTCGCCGTCCGGTCGAACGCCGTGCGATTCGCCGTGCTCGGGACGAGCAGCGCGAAGCAGGACGAACACGAGCACGCCGATCCCGCCCAGGACCACGGCCGCGGATACGACGGCGACGAGCACGCCCACGCGCACCGCGGCGCGACGGACGCGCCGCCGGTCGGCCTCGACACTCATCTCGGAGCTCCCGCTCTGTAGCCGCGTCCCCGCACGGTCTCGATGATGTCGGGCTCGCTCTTGCGGCGGATGTAGTGCACGTACGTGTCCACGGAGCTGGCCGAGTCGCCGACGGTGAAAGCGCCCGCGAGGATCTCCTCTCGGCTGAACACGTGCTCGGGACTCGCTGTCAGCAGCTCCAGCAGCGTGCTCTCCGTCTGGGTCAGCGCGACCCGCGCTCCCGACGGCGCGTACAGCGCCTGCGTGTCGGGCGTGAACGTCCACGCGCCCAGCTCGCGGCGGCGTCCTTCGGCACGGTATCCCCGGACGAGCGCCCGCAGCCGCGCGAGGAGCTCGTCGTAGTCGAAGGGCTTGACGAGGTAGTCGTTGGCTCCCGCATCCAGACCCTCGACACGGTCGGCCACGGAGCCGAGCGCTGTCAACAGAAGCACGGGAGTCGTGATGCGCGCGGTTCGCACCGCTGCCACGAGATCGGCACCGTCGAGTCCGGGAAGCCGCCGGTCCACGAGCATCACGTCGAACCGCGCATTCAGGGCGCGGTCCAGCCCGGCTCTGCCGTCGCCGACGTGCTCGAGCTCGTACGCCTCCGAGAGCACCTCAATCGTCATGGAGGCGATCTCGGGGTCGTCCTCGACGTACAGGAGCCGGGGTCGGCGCGGCGAGCTGGTCACGCTGTCATTCTGCTCCCCGACGGGTCGCCCCGCGCGGCGGGCTACGATCGCGCCCATGGACGCGTTGCAGCAGTTCGTCGATGACTGGGGCCGTCGCTGGGAGGCGGCGCTCGTCGCCGCCGTCCGAGCACTGCCCGCGGATGTGGTCGCCGGGCGCATATACGCCGCGGCGATCGCCGTGGCGGACGGCAACACCGTGCCCGCCCTGTTCGCCCACACCGAGAGCCGCCTCGCAGAGGTGGCAGATGCCGACCTCGATCCTGACGAGGCCGCGTACTTCCGCTGGTGGCCCGACGAGTCCGGCATCGAGGTTCAGAGCGAGGAACTCGCGGCGCTGGCTGCGGAGCTGGGCGAATGGGCGGATGCGCACCCGGAGTTCAGCGCGGACCCGGAGGACGAGTTCGCCTGGAGCGACCGGTGGATCGCCGAGACCGACCGCGCGCTCATCCGTGCACTGGGTTCGGATGCGGTACGCCGGACCTTTGCAGCGATCGGCATCGACCCCGTGCTGGTGGTCACCGAAACCGACGGTGATCCGGCTCGAGCGAGCGCCGCCTTCGAGGCGCTCAACGGGAACCGGGATGACGCGGCGGCCCGCGACGCGCGGGCGTTCTGGGGGGCTGCCGACGACTGAGGCGCGTGAGCGCGGATCCCGGTCCTCGCGCTTGGGCGTACTCTGGCGGCATGCCGATGAAGCCGCCGACGGCCAATATCGATGAGACCCGCGTGCACGTGTCGCGACCGAAGAAGGTCGCGGTGGGCGTGCCGGCCGTGCTCCACGCGCTCCAGATCGCGAACGAGCAGATGGGCCTCAAACGATCCGCCGAGACCCTCCTCCGCGTCAATCAGAAGGACGGTTTCGACTGTCCCGGCTGCGCGTGGCCGGAGGAGGACAAGCGCCATGTCGCGGAGTTCTGCGAGAACGGAGCCAAGGCCGTCGCGGAGGAGGCGACCGTACGTCGCGTCGGACCGGAGTTCTTCGCCGCGCACTCGATCGAGGACCTTCGCCAGGGCGACGACTGGTGGCTCGGACAGCAGGGGCGGCTGACGCATCCGATGGTGCTCGACGAAGGGGCGACGCACTACCGCCCCATCTCGTGGGATGCCGCGCTCGAGATGATCGCGGACGAGCTGAGGTCACTGTCTCACCCCGACGAGGCGGTGTTCTACACATCCGGTCGCACCTCGAACGAGGCGGCGTTCCTGTACCAGCTGCTCGTGCGCGGCCTCGGTACCAACAACCTGCCCGACTGCTCGAACATGTGCCACGAGTCGAGCGGCTCGGCGCTGACGGAGACGATCGGCATCGGCAAGGGCACCGTCTCCATCGAGGACATCCACGAGGCGGACCTGTTGATCGTGGCAGGACAGAACCCGGGCACCAACCATCCCCGCATGCTCTCGGCCCTCGAGAAGGCCAAGCAGCGCGGAGCGCGCATCATCGCGGTGAACCCGCTGCCCGAAGCGGGCCTCATGCGGTTCGAGAACCCCCAGACCCCGCGCGGGGTCGCTTTCGGCGGCACGAAGCTCGCCGACCGCTTCGTGCAGATCCGCTCCGGCGGCGATCAGGCGCTCTTCCACGCGATCGGCAAGCACCTGCTCGAGGCGCAGGACCGCGACGGCGACGTGCTGGACACGGCCTTCATTAGCGCCCACACGAGCGGGTTCGAGTCGTACCGCCGTCAGATGGCGGATGCGGAGTGGTCCCAGCTGGAGGAGGCCACCGGCCTCAGCGAGCAGGAGCTGCGCGCCATCGGCGACGAGGTGCGCGCCTCGAAGGCGACGATCGTGTGCTGGGCGATGGGGCTCACTCAGCACAAGCACTCCGTGCCCACCCTCCGTGACGTCGTGAACGTGCTCCTGCTGCAGGGCAACATCGGCCGCCCGGGGGCGGGGGTCTGCCCGGTTCGCGGTCACTCGAACGTGCAGGGAGACCGCACGGTCGGCATCTACGAGAAGCCGGCGGATGCGTTCCTCGACGCGCTCGATCGGGAGTTCTCCTTCTCCGCGCCCCGTGCCCACGGTTTCGACACCGTCGCCGCCATCCGTGCGATGCGCGACGACAGGGTCCGTTTCTTCATGGGAATGGGAGGCAACTTCGTGTCGGCGACGCCCGACACCGCGGTCGTCGAGGCGGGCATGGCGCGCGTGGGGCTCACGGTGCACGTGTCGACCAAGCTGAACCGTTCCCACGTCATCACCGGCCGACGTGCGCTGATCCTCCCGACGCTCGGACGCACGGACCGCGATCGTCGTGGTGGCCGGGAGCAGCGCGTCACGGTGGAGGACTCGATGGGCGCCGTGCACGCCTCGCGCGGCCGGCTGGCGCCGCCCTCGGACGACATGCTCAGCGAGGTCGCGATCATCGCGCGGCTGTGTGCGCTCGTCTTCGGCGGCGGATCCTCGCCCCAGGACGCGCCGGCCGCGCACGACGGCGATCACGAACGCACGCTTCCCGAACACGGAACCGTCGAGCCGGAAGGCCTGGATGCGGCCGGCCTCCACGATCCGGCCAACGTGCCGCACGCCGACTGGGCCGCCCTCGAGGCGGACTATGCGCTCATCCGCTCGCACATCGAGCGGGTCATCCCGGGGTTCGAGGACTACGAGAGCCGCATCCAGAAGGGGCGCACCTTCTTCCTGCCGAACGGTCCGCGCGACGAGCGCCGGTTCGCGACGATCGACGGGAAGGCGCGTTTCACCGTCAATCCGCTCGAGTACCCGCGCATCCCTGCCGGGCGTCTGCTGCTGCAGACGCTGCGCTCTCACGATCAGTACAACACCACCGTCTACGGCAAGGACGACCGGTACCGCGGGATCCACGGCGGCCGGCGCGTGGTGCTCGTCAACGCCGAAGACATCCGCGAACTCGGCTTCGTCGACGGGGAGATCGTCGACCTCGTCTCCGAGTGGACGGACGCGGACGGCAGGCTGGAGGAGCGCCGCGCCGAGAGCTTCCGCATCGTCTCCTACGACACGCCCCGTCAGAATGCTGCCGCCTACTACCCCGAGACGAACGTGCTCGTGCCCCTGGAGTCGGTCGCCGACGTGAGCGGGACGCCGACCTCCAAAGCGGTCATCGTGCGCCTCGAGCACCGCTGAGGGCGGCATGGGAAGACTCACCGAGCGCACGCCGGTCACGCGCATCGCCTTCACGGACGACGGCGTCTCGACACGTCGCCGCGCGGACACGGTCGTCGTGGAGGAACCGCTGGAGGTGCGCGTGAGCGGGGAGCCGCTCGTCGTGACGATGCGCACCCCGGGTCACGATCTCGAGCTGGCCGCCGGGTTCCTCACGGGGGAGGGCGTCATCGCCGCCGGCTCCGACGTCCGCAGCGCGATCCACTGCGGAGGGCCGGGAAGCACCCCCGTCGGTGCACCCCAGAGCGAGAACACCTACAACGTGCTCGACATGGCCCTCGCGCCCGGCAGCGAGATCCCCGCCAAGGATGCGGCCCGCAACTTCTACACGACGAGCTCCTGCGGCGTCTGCGGAGCCGCATCCATCGAACAGATCACCAAGGTGTCGCGTTTCGACCTGTCCGCCGACGACAGCCGCGCTCCCGCGCGGTGGCTCGCCTCGCTCCCCGACACGTTGCGCAGCGGTCAGGCACTGTTCGAGAAGACGGGCGGCCTGCACGCGGCGGCGCTCTTCGACATCGCGACGGGCGAGCTGCTGGTGCTGCGTGAGGACGTGGGGCGCCACAACGCCGTCGACAAGGTGGTCGGCTGGGCGCTGCTCGCCGATCGGCTGCCCCTCGCAGGCACCGTGCTGCAGGTCTCGGGTCGTGCCAGCTTCGAGCTCGCGCAGAAGGCGATCATGGCGGGCATCCCCGTGCTGGCCGCGGTCTCGGCGCCGTCCTCGCTCGCGGTGGAGCTGGCCTCGTCGATGCACCTCACCCTCGTGGGGTTCTCCCGCGGCACCTCGCTGAACGTGTACGCGCACCCCGAGCGGGTGGCCGTCGAGGAGTGAGCCCGTCGCATCCGGACGAGCCGAGCGTAGGCTGACGGGGTGAGCGCATACGTCTCGGCGTTCGAGTTGTTCTCCATCGGTGTCGGACCCTCGAGCTCCCACACCGTCGGGCCGATGCGCGCCGCCGGGGTCTTCGTCGACCGTCTCGCGGATGCGGGGCTGCTCGAGCGCGTGCATCGTGTGCGGTGCGAGCTGTTCGGCTCCCTGGGTGCGACGGGCATCGGGCACGGCACCCCCGACGCGATCGTCGCGGGGCTGGCGGGTCACCGACCCGACACGGTGGACCCGGATCTCGTGCGCGGCGCGTGGTCCGCGATCGGTGACGACGGGATGCTCCTGCTCGCAGGCATCCATCCGGTCCGCTTCCAGAGAGCCGACATCGTGCTCTCGCCCCGCGTGCGTCGTCCGGAGCACCCCAACGCCCTCACGCTGACGGCGTGGGATGCGGCGGGGGAGCCCCTCGCGAGTGAGACCTACTTCTCGGTCGGCGGCGGCTTCATCCGCCGCGACGGCGAGGCGCTACAGGCCCCTGCGGCCGTGCCCCATCCGTACTCCAGCGCCGCCCAGCTGCTCGCGCTGTGCGCCGAGACCGGCCTCTCCATCGCCGAGATCGCCCGCCGCAACGAGGAGGCCTGGCGCAGCGAGGACGACGTGCGCACCGGACTCGACGCGATCTGGGACGCGATGAGCGCCTGCGTCGCGGCCGGGCTCGCCCACGACGGCGTGCTCCCGGGCCGGCTCGGTGTCAAGCGTCGCGCCGGATCGCTGCGCGCGCAGCTCGAGAGCGCCCAGGCGATCGGCCATCGTGAGCTTCCCGGCGAGTGGCTCGGAGCCTTCGCGCTCGCCGTCAACGAGGAGAACGCCGCGGGCGGGCGGGTGGTGACGGCGCCCACGAACGGGGCTGCCGGCATCCTTCCCGCCGTCGCCATGTACTGGTGGCGCTTCCTCGCGGATGCGGGCGTCGGCCTCGACCGGGCGATCGCCGACGACGAGCGGCCGCGCGGCATCCGGCGCTTCCTGCTGACGGCCACCGCGCTCGGATCCTTGTTCAAAGCGAACGCCTCGATCTCAGGGGCGGAGGGCGGATGCCAGGCCGAGGTCGGCTCGGCCTGCGCGATGGCGGCGGGTGGGCTCACGGCCGTCATGGGAGGAACCCCGGCGCAGATCGAGAACGCGGCCGAGATCGCGATGGAGCACCACCTCGGTCTCACCTGCGACCCCGTCGGCGGGCTCGTGCAGATCCCGTGCATCGAACGCAATGCCATCGCCGCCGCCACGGCGGTCACCGCCTCCCGTCTCGCGCTGCGCGGCGACGGTTCGCACTACGTCTCGCTCGACACCGTCGTCGAGACGATGCGTCAGACGGGCATCGACATGTCGACGAAGTACAAGGAGACGAGTGAGGGCGGTCTCGCCGTCAACGTCGTCGAGTGCTGAGCGGGTGCTCAGTCCCGACGGGGCCGGAGCTTCTGCGTGAGATCCAGCAGGGTGCGCAGCTCGTCGTCGTCGAGGGTCGACATATGCTCGGCGATCGATCGGCTGTGCACTGCTGCGATGGAGCGGAACAGCCGTGCACCCGTGTCGGTGGCCCGGACGATGGCGCCGCGGCCGTCGTCGGGATCGGTGCACTTGGAGAGCAGTCCGCGCGCGACCATCCGGTCGACCAGACGCGAGACGCTGGGCTGGCTGATGAGCATGTTGCGCGTCACGTCGCGCAGCCGCGCCGACATGTCGGGGGCCCGGGTGACGGTCAGGAGCACGTCGTACTCGCCCTGCTGCAGGCCGCTCTGCTCGAAGTCGGCCCCCACCTCCGCGAAGATCTCGTGCTGGGCCCGGAACAGGCTCTCCCAGGCATCGATGGCCAGACGGCGGTCGCTCATGCCCGATAGCGTACGCCGTGCCCGGCATAGGCTGGTGCCATGATCGCCGGGGCACTCACGCGCGTCATCGCCGCCGCATCCGCTCTCGCCCTCGCTCTCACGGTGACGGGTTTCGCCGCCGCACCGCAGGCGCCCGCGCCCCCGAAGCCCGCGACGGTCGTGGGGGCCGGCGTCGACGACTTCACGTTCCGCAGCCTCGATGTCGACTACACGCTGACCCGCACGGACGACGGCACCTCCCGGCTGCATGTCGTCGAGCGTTTCGTGGCCGACTTCCCCGAGATCGATCAGAACCACGGCATGCGCCGCACCATCCCCGATACCTACAACGGTCAGCCGCTGCGGCCCGAACTCGTCTCCGTCACCGACGAGACGGGCGCGCCGCGAGACGCCGAGGTCGACAGCGACGACGGGACGTGGAGCGTGACCTCGCGCGTGGACGACTTCGTGCACGGTGCGCAGACCTACGTCTTCACGTACGACCTGAGCAACGTCACCTGGTACTTCCCGAAGACGGGGACGGAGGAGTTCTACTGGGACGTGAACGGCGTCGACTGGGGGCAGGTCTTCGGCTCCGTCTCCGCGACCCTCCACGTCGACCCCGCCCTCGCCGATTCCCTCACCGGCCAGGCCGCCTGCTACGTGGGCGAGCAGGGCGATGCGACGACGTGCCCGATCACTCTCGATACGGATGCGGCGGCCGCATCCGTATCGGTGGCGAACGTCGCGCCGCGCCAGACGGTCACGCTGTCGGTGGGGTTCGAGCCGGGCACCTTCGTGATGTTCGACAGCAGCTACTTCGCCTCCGCGTGGGGCTGGGCCCAGAGCGCATCGTTCCTGGCTCTGCTGGGCGCGTTCGCGTGGGCGATCGTCGTCTGGCGTCGGGTGCTGCGCGACTCTCCCGGCCGTGGCCTCGTCGTCGCCGAGTACGAGCCCCCCGCGGACGTCACGCCCCTGACCGCTGCGGTGCTGCTGTCGAAGCCCACGAAGGCCGCGCCCGCGGCGCTTCTCGAACTCGCCTTGCGGGGCGCGATCCGTATCGAAGAGGTGCCGGGCGGATCCCGGGCGCGGCCGAAGCTGCGGGCCGTGCTGGTCGATCCATCCCTCGCCGGCGAGGACGGCCGCGAGTTCATCGACGCGCTGTTCGACGAGAACGCCCAGCCCGGTGCCGAGTTCGCGTTCGGCGAGCGCAGCACGCGCCTCGCGAAGACGGCGGAGGACATGCGGATGTGGGCGGGGGCCGAGCTGGACGAGCGCGGCATGTATCGCACCGTGCCGCCGGGGCGCAGGCGACTGGCGGTCTGGGCGCTGATCCTCACGACGGCGGCGACCATCGTCACGGGAGCGCTGGCGCTGTCCGCGCAGGTCGACCCGGCCCCACCCGTGATCGTGTTCATCGTCGCGGCTCTGTTCGGTGCCGCAGGCCTCCTCCTCCTGTCGCACCGTCCCGTCAGTCCGAAAGGCGCCGAGACCCGGGAGCAGCTCGCGGGGCTCCGGCTCTTCATCAGCTGGGCGGAGGCCGACCGCATCCGTATGCTGCAGTCGCCTCAGACGGCCGAGCGGCGTCCGGTCGATGCGACGGATGCGGCTGCGGTCCTCGCGATCTACGAACCGCTGCTGCCCTACGCTGTCGTGTTCGGCCTCGAGAAGCAGTGGGCGGCCCAGCTGGCCGTCTACTACGAGAGCACCGGCGCGCCACTCTGGTACGCCGGGGCGACCGCGTTCAACGTGAGCGCCTTCACGAGCGGCATCAGCTCGCTCTCGGCTGCGGCCGTCTCCAGTTCGAGCAGCTCCGGCGGCTCGACCGGTGGCGGGTCCGCGGGCGGCGGCGGTGGTGGCGGCGGCGGAGGCGGCGTCTGAGCGCTCGGTAGAATGGCCTCGATGTCTTTCGCTCGCGGAGTGCGCCCCTTCTCGGCTGCCCCGCACCCGAAATGACCGACTACGGGGCCTCGACCGGCACGATCCGCGTTCCGGGCCCAGCCCGCGGGGCCCTGCCCTGGATCATCTGGGTCGCCGGCGCGCTTCACGTACCTCGTCGCGATCGTCGGCCGCAGCTCGCTCGCGGGGCTCGGCACCGACATGGCGGTGCGGTTCGACGCCGGATCCAGCACGCTCGCTCTGTTCACCACGCTCCAGCTCGCGGTCTACGGCGCCATGCAGATCCCAGCGGGTCTGCTGCTGGATCGCTGGGGTGCCCGTGTCATCGGGGCGGTCGGGATGCTGACCATGGCCGGCGGCTCGCTGTGGCTGGCGTTCGCCCCCGACGTACCCTCGGCGATCCTGGCGCGTCTTCTGACCGGTGCCGGGGATGCGCTCATCTTCCCGAGCGTGTTGCGCCTCATCGCTCTCTGGTTGCCCGCCAAACGGGTGCCGGTGCTGCAGCAGATCACCGCGCAGTTCGGCCAGCTCGGGCAGGTGCTCAGCGTGGTGCTGCTCACCTCCCTCGCGCACGGCATCGGCTGGGAGAGCGCCTTCGCCGCCGTCGCGGGGGTGTTCGTCGTCTTCGCCGTGCTCGACGCGCTGATCATCCGCGAGCGGGGTCGGCCCGTTGCGGCCGACGGCCGGCCGCGCCCGCGCCAGTTCGCGCTCGTCGTTGCGGCGCTGCGCGAACCGGGCACGCGGCTCGGGTTCTGGATCCACTTCGTCACGCCCTTCGCCGGTACCGCGTTCGCGCTGCTGTGGGGCATTCCCTTCCTCATGGCGGGCGAGGGGCTCTCCCGTGATGCGGCCGCGGGCCTGGTGACCGTGTTCGTGCTCAGCGGCGCGGTGTTCGCCCCGCTGATGGGCATGCTCTCGGCCGCGCATCCGGGTCGGCGTGCGCTGGTCGCGCTGGGCTCCGTCGCGGCCCAGGCCGTGGCGCTGGCCGCTGTGCTCATCACCCCGGGCGAGGCTCCGCTGTGGCTGCTCGTCGTGTGGGTCGTCACCCTCTCCAGCGGCGGCGCCGCATCCATGATCGCCTTCGACGTGGTGCGCCGGGACAACCCGCTCTCTCGGTTGTCGACCGCGACCGGCGTGGTCAACATGGGCGGCTTCATCGCGGCGCTCGTGCTCGTCTACGTGATCGGTGTCGTGCTCGACCTGCAGGGAGCCGATCCCGCCGCGTACACGCGCGACCAGTTGCGGTTGGCCATGACCGCGACGTTCGCGCTGTGGGTCGTGGGCGCCGTCGGGGTCCTCGTCGAGTCCCGCGCACGTCGGCGCGCCCACGGCGCGTACTAGCGCGTCAGCCGCGCCGTGCGCATGCCCGCTACGAGCGCGTCGACCGCTTCGGCCAAGGCGGCGCTGCTCGTCCGGCCGACACCGGTGGCGTTGACGAACGCGTGGATGTGGCCGGGCACGACCTGCAGCGTGGTGGGCACTCCGGCCTCGCGCAGACGGGTCGCATACGCGATGCCCTCGTCGCGCAGCACGTCGAACCCCGACACGGCGACGTGCGCGGGTGGTTGCCCCGCGAGCGCGCCCAACAGGGGCGATGCGCGGGGATCCGTGCGGTCGGCTTCTCGAGGCAGGTAGTGCTGGATGTACCAGTCCATCTGCCGCTCGGTGAGGAAGTAGCCCTCGCCGAAGAGGGCGTACGACGCGTGCTTCCTGCTCGTGTCGGTGACAGGGAAGAAGAGCAGCTGGAAATCCGGCGGAGCATCCGCGGTGAGCTGGCAGACGACCGCGCTCAAGTTGCCGCCGGCGCTGTCGCCCGCGACGGCCACCGTGGTGCCCCACTCCGGATGCTCGCGTACCCAGCGGTACGCGTCGACCGCGTCCTCGACGCCCGCGGGGAACGGATGCTCGGGAGCCAGGCGATAGTCCACCGACACGACGCGCAGGTCGGTGTGTGCCGCGATGAAGCGGCACACGGAATCGCACGAGGTGAGAGAGCCGACCACCCAGCCGCCCCCGTGGAAGTAGACCACGGTGCCGGTCGGTGCCTTCGTCGCCGACCCTCGATAGAGACGTGCGCCGACACCACCGCCCCGCGTCGGGATGCGGATGTCCTCGACGAGGGCGACGCGGTCGCTGCGTCCGAAGATCCGCGCCTCCGCATCCACCTGCGCGCGCGCCTGCGCCAGCGGCAGCTCCTCGAATGCGGCGCCGGGCAGTGCGTTGAGCAGTCGGAGCGCCATCTGCACCTCGGTGAGAAGGCGCTGGCCGTCGATCTCGACCGGCCGGCCCGCGATCAGGCGTTGGAGTGGGGCGGGCAGCGCCCCGAGGGTGCGGATGACGGTGCGCGTGACGCGCTCCTGTGCGGTGGGGCTCACGGGCGTCCTCTTCGTGGGTGGGTGCGCAACACGTTAGGGGGCGCTCGTCGCGCGGTGCGGGCCCCGGCGGTCGTTCCTGCGGACCCCGGCGGTCAGACAGAATGACCCCATGAGCGTCCCCCGCGTGGCCACCGTCGGCCCTCACCTCCTCCGCCATCTGGTGAGCCTCGCCGACGAGCGCGACGTGAGCATCGACGAAGCGCTGCGGCGCGCGGGGGTCGACCGCGGCTCTCTCGATGCCGACAGCACGCGGGTGTCGCTCTCGCAGATGCGGCTGATCGTCGCCGCGGCGGGCGCCGCCCTCGACGACCCCGCACTCGGAGTCGAGCTCGGGCGGCGGCAGCCGGTGACCGTCCTCGGGATGCTCGGCCTCGCGATGCTCTCCGCCGCCCGAATCCGCGACGCGATCGAGGTCGCCGTGCGGTTCCAGCTGCTCGCCGGGTCTCCGGTGCGCTGGCGTCTCGAGCAGCACGAGCGCTCGCTCGCGGTCGTCGCCGAGACCTACACGGGCGACCCGTCCGTGGATCGGGTACTGATCGATGCCGCCTTCGCGCACTTCACGCGCATGGTGCACGACGTCTCGGCGGGCACGGTGCGACCGGAGCGCGTGGATCTCGCGCGTGCGCGCCCCGCGGACACGAGTGCCTACGAGCGCGGCCTGGGCGCGCCGGTGCGGTTCGCCGCCGCGCAGGACGCCTGGTGGGTCGATGCGCGTCTGACCGAGCGGGCGAACCCCTACGCGGATCCGTGGACGTTCACATCGACGTGCGCCGGGCTCGAGGCGGAGGCGGCGTCGGCGGTGGATCGCCGCGAGCTGGTCGCCCGCGTCGCCGCCCGGATCGCGGCCGAGCTGCCGGATGTGCTCCCGCTCACGGCGCACGCACGTGCCGCGTCGATGAGCGAGCGCACTCTCCGCCGGCGTCTCGCCGACGCCGGCACGTCGTACGGCGCGCTCGTCGACGATCAGCGACGCCGTCTGACGGAGCGGCTGCTCGCCGCATCCGCTCCGTCGTTGGGTGAGGTGGCGGCCGCGGCCGGCTTCGCGGATGCGCGGTCGCTCCGGCGCGCGACCCGGCGATGGGTGGGGATGTCGCCGACCGAGTGGCGTCGCGTCTCAGCCCACCGGGCGGCGCAGCATTGCGACGGGCCGGGCCCCGGGAAGGCCCGTGATGGGGGCGAGCTCCTCGAAGCCGAGTCGCCGGTACAGACGGCGGTTGTCGGGGGTCGATGACTCGAGGTACGCGTTCTGGCGCATCGCGTCGAGTGCGCGCAGATGCGTGGCCAGCAGCGTCGCCCCGACGCCTTTCCCGCGGGCACGGGCGCTGACACCGATCTCGGCCAGATACCAGTGCGGAGTCTTCGGCCGGTACTGCTCCATCCGGTTGAGCAGTCCGAATGCGCGGGCGAGCCGCATCCATCCCATCGAGCGGACGAACAGGGGGAGTCGCTGCGCGAGACGCCCGAACGCCCCGCGGCGTGCTTCGGGCCCCTCCCATGCCGCGACGCCCAGCAGCTCTCCGTCGCCGTCGCGGGCGAGGTCGACCGTCCCCGTCGCGTAGGGGCCGGCGCTCAGCGTGCCCTCGAACAGATCCGTCAGTCGTTCGCGACGTCGGTCGCGCTGCGGCACGATGACCCCGAGAACCGGGTCGTGCTCGAAGGCCTCGGCGAGGATCTCGGCCGCAGGGCGCAGTTCTTCGGCGCGGGCGGGAGCGACGGTGATGTTCGACATGGCGACTCCAATTGGTCCGAGTGGATAAAACTAGTATGGATGCGGGGATCGACCACCGGCTCGGAGGATGCTGTGAAGGATGAAGTGCAGTCGCGGCCCTATCTCGGAGTGGCCGAACGTCGCAGACAGCTCCTGGATGCGGCGGTGGAGGTCATGGTCGAGGACGGTGCCGGCGCTCTCTCCTTGCGCTCTGTGGCGCAGCGTGCCGGCGTGGCGCATCGTGTCGTGAACTACGCGTTCGGGTCGAAGGCCGCTCTTGTCGCCGCGTTGCTGGATCGGGAGTCCGAGCGCCTCGCCGCGCGGGTCTGGGCTGAGCCGTTGCCTGCCCAGACGTTGGATGTGGCGGTGGCCGCGGCGCTGGGCTCCTTCCTTGCGGAGGTGCGCTCGGACCCCCGCAGATTCGAGCGGCTGGCGGAGCTGACCGCTCTCGCCCGTGCATCCGATGCTCTGGTGGATGCGGCTCGCGTCGAATCCGCGGCGTACCGGCGGATGATCGCCGAGCGGCTCGAGCTCTGGTGTGCGCAGCGAGGCGTGCGTCTGGCATCGCCGCAGGTGGTGGTCTCGGCGATCCATGCCGCGGCGGACGGGCTCGCGGAGTGGTGGCTCACGACGCGGGACGACGCTCAGGTCGACGCGGTGGTCGCGGTGCTCGCGGGCGGTTTCGCGAGCGTTGCGGTGATGCAGTAAGGGCCGGTCGGAGAGGCTTCCGACCGGCCCTTGTCCCTTTGCACCAAGAGTGTCCTGCGATCACATGTCGGTAGCTGCCACAGCAAAACAACTACCGTGCAAGCACTCTATAACGGTGCGATAACGGAGGGGAAGAGGTTTCCGTTACCTTTTCGTGATTCTTTGCCGACGCATAGGTGGAGCCCAGGTTTCGCGGGTCGACGCGCTGCTCAGTTCGCCGCCGCGAGCCACACGCGCACGCGGTCGGCGAACCAGTCGGGGCGCTGCAGGGGAATCCCGTGCCCGCATCCGTCGACGACCTCGAGGGCGCTCGCCGGCTGCGCAGCGTGGATGGTCTCGGCGGAGCCGCGCATGATGCGTCGCTCCTTGCTGCCCACGAGCACCAGTGACCTGCCCTCGAAGTGCGACCAACTGTCCGGGAGGGTGAATCGCAGATTGCCGCCGACGGCGGCGAGCAGGTTCATGCGCGACATCGTCCTGCTGGTGCGGATGTAATCGTCCATCATGGCGGGCGGGATGAAGAGCTCTCTCGCCTGGAGCTTCGCGAACCAGCGCCTGCGTGCGAGCGGGGCGGAAAGGGTGAGCAGTGCCAGCGTCAACCCGGTGAGCGGCACGCGCTCGACCTGCGCGCTCACGATGACGGCGTCCCGGATGAGGGAAGGGTGCGTCGCCGCGAGTTCCAGAGCCAGCTGCGCGCCGAGCGAGAATCCGATGACGGAGACGGGGCTGTCGGGAGACTCCTGCTCGAGCAGACTGACCAGCCGCGAGACGGTGTCTGCGTGGGACACGTACGGTTCTCGCGAGGATCGGCCGTGACCGGGCAGATCGGGGACGATCACGCGGTGGTCGGCGGCGAGACGGTCGCGCAGCGGAGCCCACATCCATCCGGCAACACCTCCGCCGTGCAGCAGCAGAACGGTGTGAGCGTCTCGGGGGCCGGTCGATATCGCGTACATCGCCTTCGATCTTGGCAGTCAGTCGGGGCGGTCGGCAGCGCGGTGAAGGCTGACATGCGCCCCATACGTCTGGCGCGCAACCCCCCTGTGCAGGTCGCAACGAAGGAGTGGACTGGACGTGTCCCGAATCCGAAGGCAACGAACACGAGGGAGATCGTGATGAGCAACGCCGAGAGCACCGGACGCGACGAGCACAATGAGAAGACCCACGACTCCGCCGCATCCGGCGGGTCGGAGTCGCAGGAAGAGGGCGAGGCGGCGATGGACGCCGCCGAGGAAGCGGTCGTCGACCACGGTCGCGACTGACCGCATCCCGTGTCGGCGAGGGTGAAGGGGCGCCGCCGGGTGGCGCCGGAGATCGCGGCGCTCTGCCGAGGCTGACGGCGCGCCGCCCGAAAGATCCGACTTCGGGGGGAGGCGAATACAGCGGGAGGACGATCCGCGGCCGACCGTGTCATCGTTAGCGTTCGTGAGATGCACCGCGTTCTTCCGGCCCGACTCTCGCTGACCTTGTTGATGACCGGCGTTCTCGCCCTGCTCATCCTGCTTGTTCCGCTGTCCGGCCAGAGTCTCAGCGTGGCGGTGACGCGCGCGATGTCGGCGTTCGGCTTCGCTGTGCCCGCGGTGGAACGCCTCTCCGACGGCGCGCTTCTGGCTCTCGCGGTCGTCACCGCGATCGTCGGCACATGGTCGTGGAGGCGTCGGAAGGATCGGCGCGCCGCCACCATGGGGGCGGCCATCGGTGTGGTGATCGCCTACGCGGCGAGCGAAGGGCTCAAGCTCCTGCTCGCCCAGTCCCGTCCGTGCACGAGATGGCCTGCGGCGGGCGTGTGCGACGCCGCCGACTTCTCTCTGCCGTCGAACCACGCCGCTCTCGCGTTCGCGGCCGTGGTCGTGATCGCCGTCGCGGCGCGCGGGGGCTGGCTCACGCTCGCCGCGCTCTTCTTCGCCTTCATCGTGGCAGCCGCCCGCATGCTGGAGGGAGCGCACTACCTGCACGACGTCGCAGCCGGGGCGCTGATCGGCCTCGCGGTTCCTGCCATCACGGCGTGGGCGGCGTGCCGGATGCGTGCGCGCCGGCTCGGTCACGGCCACTGACTCCGCCGGAAACAGTTGGCCGCTAGAGTTCGGCCATGATCCCGTTCGAGAACCTCGTCGCCTTCGTCGTGACGTCGGTGGTGATCATCGTGATCCCCGGGCCCAGTGTGCTGTTCGTCATCGGGCGCTCGATCGCGCTCGGGCGTCGGGCGGGCGTTCTCAGCGTCGTCGGGAACGCCCTCGGCACGGTGCCCGCGGTCGTGGCGGTCGCCTTCGGCGTCGGCGCGATCGTCGCCGCATCCGTCGTCGCGTTCACGATCATCAAGATCGCCGGTGCCGCGTACCTCGTCTGGCTCGGGATCCAGGCGATCCGCCACCGCCGCGCCCGCGTGGACGGTATCGACCGCGCCCCGGTCTCGACCTTCACGCTCCTGCGCCAGGGGTTCGTCGTGGGGCTCACCAACCCCAAGACGATCGCGTTCTTCGTGGCGGTCCTGCCGCAGTTCGTCGACCCGGCGGCCGGGGCCGTATGGCTGCAGCTGCTGCTGCTGGGGCTCATCTTCCAGACGCTCGCGCTCGTGTGCGACAGCGGGTGGGCGCTCGCCGCGGGGACGGCGCGTGCCTGGTTCGCCCGTTCACCGCGCCGTATCTCCACACTCGCCGGCGCCGGGGGCGTCATGATGATCGGCCTCGGCGGAGTGATGGCCGTCAGCGGCTCGAAGAGCTGAACCGCGCTCACTACTCGTTCTCGAGCACCATTCCGAGCGAGGTCGCACAGGCGTCGCCGCGCCATGCCTCGACGCCCTCTCGGACGGCGAACGCGGCGATCGTGAGGCCCGCGACCGCGTCGGCCCACCACCCATCCGAACGCACTGTTGAGAACGAGCCCGAGCAGCACCGCGGCGGAGAGGTACGTGCACAGCAGCGTCTGGGTCGAGTCGGCGACGGCGGTGGCGGAGCCCGCTTCCCGACCGGCGCGTCGCTCGGCGAGCGAGAGGAACGGCATGATTACGACGCTGAGCGCCGTGAGGATGATGCCGATGAGGGAGTGCTCCGCTTCGACGCGCGTCGTCAGTGCCCACGCCGACGAGGCGGCGACGTACGCCGCGAGCGCGAAGAAGGCGACGGCGATCACCCGCAGTGTGCCGCGCTCCCAGCGCTCCGGGTCTCGGCGGGTGAACTGCCAGGCGACCGCCGCCGCCGAGAGCACCTCGATCGTCGAGTCCAGGCCGAACGCCACGAGCGCCGCCGAGGAGGCTGCGGCACCGGCGGCGAGTGCGACGGCCGCTTCGACGACGTTGTAGGCGATCGTCGCCGTCACGATCCAGCGGATGCGGCGCCGGAGCACACGGAGGCGTCCGCTGCTGGGCGGGGCCGTCGTGCTCATGCGCAGGTGCAGCTCTCGCCCGCGCAACAGCCGGGTTCGACATAGAGGACGACCTTGAGCATCTCGTCCAGCGCGGGGGTCAGGTGGCTGTCGGCGAGGCGGTACCAGGTGCGACGCCCCTCAGGGATCGCTTCGACCAGGCCGCATCCACGGAGACATGCGAGCTGGTTGGACATCACCTGGCGCGAGACGCCGAGGGCGTCGGCCAGGTCGGACGGGTACGCCGGGGCCTCGCGCAGGGCCAAGAGGACGCCTGCCCGCGTCGGGTCCGAGAGGGCGTGTCCGAGCCGTGCCAGCGCGGCGGTGTGCGTCGCGGTGGCACGGTTGAGCACGGAGGTCATGGAAGGGATAGTACACGCATTCGTGAACTATAGAGAAGGAGGGGCGCGATCAGGCCCGAGCGGTGAGCCATTCGTCGAGGATGCGCCGGAACTCGTCCGGCTTCTCCACCCAGGGGTAGTGCCCGCAGCCGCGGATCATGACGAGCTCGGCCCCCAACGCCGCGGCGTATTCCTCGACGGGTCGCCGACCGGTGAGCAGGTCGAGGTCCCCGCCGACGACGAGCGTGGGTGGCAGCGACGCGTCGCGGATGAGATCGAGGGCGTCGGCGGGGATGTCTCGGAACCAGGCCTCGGCCGCTGCGAGGTTCATGCGTCCGATGCCGGCGTGGGCCTGCTCTGTCGCCGTCCACCGTGCATACGTGGCAGGGGCCTGCCGGCGGAACACCTCCTCGAACGCGTCCTGCGTCTCGGGCTCGTCGGTCAGGATCGATGCGTAACCCGCGATCCCCTCGGCGTCCTCTCGCATCGCGGCGATGTCGTCGCCGTCGTGCGCGGTGCCGGTCAGCCAGGTCGCGGGCGGCGTCACGAGGGCCAGGGAGCGGACACGGTCGGGGAAACGCGTCGCGACCGCGAGCGAGAGGCGCGTGCCTGCGGAGTGGCCGATGATGTCGGCCGCGTCGAGGCCGAGCGCGTCGATCGCCGCGACGACGTCTTCGGCATCGGTCCACCAGCCGCGCGAGACGCCGCCGGATGCGGGCGTGCCTCGTGGGTGGAGCACGACGAGGGGATGCTGTTCGCCGAGGTCCGCGAGGTCGGTGAGGTATTCCGGCGGGCGGCACGGTCCGCCCGGGATGACGAGTGCCGGGCGGCCATCGGCGGTCCCGAGCGGGGTGAGGGCAACGGGCAGAGAGGCGGGGCGGAGATCCACCCGGTCAGTTTCCCAGCTGCCATGCATCTCATCGCATACGACCTGGGGTTGAATCGATGAGGGCGAGGCTGCTCGCCGCGAACGCCGGCGACACCCGCTCATCCGACCTCATCCGAGACGAGAGAAGTCCATCGTGACCTACGGTTCGATCACCACCTTCCCGCAGGCCGCGGACGTCGCCGCCGAGGCCGCCCGCGACGCGGTTCGCACGCTGGGCGCTGCGATCGAGGCGAACGGCAGCGCCGTGTGGGTACTCGCCGGCGGAAGCTCGCCGATGGCGGCCTACGCGATCCTCGCAGCCCAGGATGCGGACGCGATCGACTGGTCGAAGGTCACCGTCTTGATCGGTGACGAGCGCTCGGTGCCGATCAGCGACCCGCAGTCGAACTGGGGCACGATCGCTCCCGCGCTCCTGGATCAGCCCGGCTTCGACACCATGGTGCAGCTGCGTCCCGACACGGACGTCGACGAGCACGAATCCGCTCGTCGCTACGCTGCGGCGATCGCTGCGCTGCCCAAGACGGATGCGGGTGCTCCGCGCCTCGATCTGGTCTGGCTCGGCGTCGGCGAAGACGGTCACACGCTGTCGCTGTTCCCCGGGCACCCCGACTTCCGACCGGTCGACGAGCTCGTGATCCCGGTCCACGACTCGCCCAAGCCGCCGCCCACACGCATCACGCTCACGCTGAAGGCGCTGGACGGCGCGCAGCATGTGGTCGTCTTCGCGACGGGCGCTGGCAAGAAGGATGCGCTGGCGGAGGCGCTCACCGATGGCGCGCTGCCCATCGCGGTCGTCGCGGCTCACGTCACCGCCGCCGGAGGGTCCGTGCAGTGGCTGTTCGACGAGGCAGCGGCCAGCTGAGCCGCACGCTGCGCACGGGAGGAATGGACATGACCGCGGACACGATCTCCGGCTCGCCGCTGGAGTCCCGCCCCTGGATCGCTTCCTACGCAGAGGGAGTGCCCGCCGAGATCGAACCCGTCACCGAGACGCTCGTCGACCTCCTCGACGCGTCCGTCTCGCGTTACGGCGACCGCGTCGCGCTGGAGTTCTTCGGCGCCGAGACGACGTACGCCGATGTGGGCGAACAGGTCTCCCGCGCCGCGAACGCCCTGCGCAAGCTGGGTGTGCAGGCCGGCGACCGGGTCGCGCTCATCCTGCCGAACTGCCCCCAGCACATCGTCGCGTTCTACGCGGCTCTGCGCATCGGGGCGATCGTCGTCGAGCACAACCCGCTCTACACGCCGCGTGAGCTGCGCCACCAGTTCGAGGTGCACGGCGCGGTGGTCGCGATCGTCTGGGACAAGGTCGCCGACACCGTCGCCGAGTTCCCCGAGGACGTCGCGCCCTCGGCCATCGTGTCGGTGCGGATGCCGGATGCGCTGCCCTTCGGCAAGCGCCTGGCGCTGCGGCTTCCGGTGGCCAAGGCTCGCGAGACGCGTGAGGCGATGACGACCCGCCCCCGCGCCCGCGGCCTGCTCGAATGGTCCGATTTCGTGCGCGTGCGCAAGCTCCCGCGCAAGTGGCCGAAGCCGCGTCTGGACGACACCGCGCTGCTGCAGCTGACCAGCGGTACGACGGGCACGCCCAAGGCGGCGATCCTCTCGCACCGCAACCTCCGCTCCAACGCCGCGCAGGGGCGCGCGTGGGTCCCGGGGCTCACCGAGGGTGGCGAGGTGTTCTACGCCGTGCTGCCGTTGTTCCACGCGTACGGGCTCACCCTCTGCCTCACCTTCGCGATCTCGCTGGGTGCGCGCGTCGTGCTCTTCCCGAAGTTCGACGTGGATGCGGTCGTCGCCGCCTCCGCGAAATCGAGGCCGACGTTCCTGCCCGCCGTGCCGCCGATCTACGATGCGCTCTCGCGGGCGAGCACCCGCAAGGGTGTCGATCTCTCCAGCATCCGCTTCGCCATCTCCGGAGCGACCAGCCTGCCGGTGCCGACGGTGACGCGCTGGGAGGAGGCGACCGGCGGACTGCTCGTGGAGGGCTACGGGATGACCGAGACCTCTCCGGTCGCCCTGGGCAATCCGATCGGGCCGTCGCGGCGCCCCGGCACGGTGGGTGTGCCCTTCCCGAGCACCGAGATCCGGGTCGTCGACCCCGACGATCCGCGCGTCGACCGGCCGGTCGGGGAGGCGGGGGAGCTGCTCATCCGCGGCCCGCAGGTGTTCCAGGGCTACTGGCAGCAGCCCGACGAGACGGCGGCAGTGCTGCTTCCCGGAGGCTGGCTGCGCACCGGCGACATCGTGACGGTCAGCGAGGACGGCTTCGTCACCGTCATCGACCGGGTGAAGGAACTCATCATCACCGGTGGCTTCAACGTCAGCCCGACCGAGGTCGAGCAGGTGCTGCTGCTGCACCCGGATGTGGCAGAGGCGGCCGTCGTCGGCATCCCGCGCCCTTCCGGTGGAGAGGATGTGGTGGCCGCGATCGTCACCCGCGAGGGCGCGGTCTTCGACGCGTCCGCGCTGCGGGACTTCGCGCGCACGCACATCACCTCGTACAAGGTGCCCAAGCGGATCGTGGAGGTGGAGGATCTGCCGCGGTCGCAGATCGGCAAGGTTCTGCGCCGGGTCGTCCGCGAGCGCCTGTCGGCCCGCTGAGTCAGCCGCGCGAGAGGGTCACCAGGCCGCGGCGCGAGGTGGTCTTCTCGAGCCCTTCCGTCTCGGCGAGGCGAAGGGTTCGCCCCGGGAGCGGGGGAAGCTCGGAGGCGAGGCCGTCCGCCTGCTTCGCGATGCCCACCAGCAGCGCCAGATCGATCCCCGGTGCGGTGACCTCGAGCCGCGCGTAGTCGCTGCTCATGCCCCATCGCAGCCGCTCGATCTGGTTCAGGCGCAGCGCGTGCGTCGTCTCGCCTGCGGTGATCCACATCCGGTCGCGCGATACGCGCACGGCAGCGTCGACCGAGCGCCTGCGCAGCAGCGCGGTGACGATGAGATACGCGGGCAAGCCGAAGAGCGCCCCGAGCGCGAGGATCAGCATGCGGGGTCCGAGTCGCTCGACGATGGTGCTGAACATGATGAGCGCCGTCGTGACGATCGCTCCCGTCGCGACGATTGTGGCGACCATCCACAAGGTGAGCTCCCGCATCCGCATCGGGATCGCTCGGAAGCGAACGACGACGGCATCGCCGTCGTTCTCCCACGCCAGCGGCGCCCGCACCCGGGGCTTGCCCGGCAGGAGGTTGATCACCCGGTTGAGCAGCGTGATCCACACCCAGCCGGCCGCGGGCGGCAGTGCGAAGAGGACTCCCGTGTAGATCGCGCGCGGCGCGCCGGGTGTCAGCAGCTGCGGAACGACCTCGATCGACGCATACAGCGCCGGTACGAGCGCGACCGCCGCGAGCAGATGGACGATCGCGCCGGTCGGATGCGGCATGCGCACCGTGAGGCTCACGAACCACATCCCGCACAGCGCACCCGCGATGATCGACATCAGGTACGAGAAGAACCCGCCGTCCGTGAGGTATCCGGGCAGCGCCGCCAGCGTGCAGGCGGCCGCCCAGACCAGCGGATTCAGGGCGATCCTCCGCAGCAGAGGCGGCTTCTTCGCCGTCTCGGCGGGGTGGTTCACCCGCCGATTCTATGAGGTCGCCGACATGCTCCAGAGGGGGTCTGTGAGAACTAGCACTCTCGATAGGAGAGTGCTAATCTGTGATTGTTGAGTCAAGGGGGCTCAACTTAGGGACTACGGGTCGGATCCCGCATCCGATCCCGCTCGAGAGGAGACGACTATGGCTGCATACGACTCGCTCCGTGACCTGGAGCGCATGGCGAACACGTTCTTCGACACCGCGCGGCGCGGGCCTCGGCAGATGCCGATGGACCTCTACCGTGACGGCGACCACTACGTCCTGACCGCCGACCTGCCGGGCATCGACCCCGGATCGGTCGACGTCGACATCGACGGTCAGCTACTCACCATCCGCGCCGAGCGCACGCTGTCGGCCGGTGACGGAGTCACCTGGATCACGCGTGAGCGGACGTCGGGCACGTTCCTGCGTCAGCTGAGCCTCGGGCAGGGGCTCGACACCGAGAAGATCTCGGCGAGCTACCGCAACGGCGTACTGAGCGTCACGATCCCCGTCAGCGAGAAGGCCAAGCCGCGCAAGGTCGAGATCGCCACGGGTGACGACGCCCCCGCGCTGCAGGTTTCGGAGTCGCAGAGCTGACGCACCGCGGACAGCAGTAAGGGCCGGTCGGAGAGGCTTCCGACCGGCCCTTGTCCCTTTGCACCAAGAGTGTCCTGCAATCACATGTCGGTAGCTGCCACAGCAAAACAACTACCGTGCGAGCACTCTATAACGGTGCGATAACGGAGGGGAAGAGGTTTCCGTTACCTTTTCGTGATTCTTTGCCGACGCATAGCCGACTACCGGGTCAGCTCTCGCGGACGGGCGTGATCAGCACCCCGCCGAAGCGCGCCTCGGAGTACTCCCACTCACGTCCGTCGACCCACACCCGCGCCGAGGCGCACGGGAGGGACTCGTGCTCGCCGTCCGGCCAGTGCAGGACGAAGCCGCCGCCGAAGGAGGCGTTCGATCCGGTGACGCGGGCGCCGTCCGCATCCACGGCGCGAGCCTCGCACTCGCCGCAGAGATACTCGGGGTACCGGTCCGACTGCGCGACTTCGGCGCCGCAGTTGGGGCAGGGTTGCGTGCCGCGGGAACCGGGGAGGAAAGCACTCATGGCACGAGTGTAGGTCGGGAGCTCACGCCGCCGGCGGGAGCCACATCGTCAGGCGCACGGCGTCGTCCGGCAGGTGGAGGATCTCGTAGCTCCGCTCGACGACGATGCCGTCCCGCCCCCGGATGCGGGTGGTCGCGCCCCGGCGCCGCTCGACGATGTGCCCGCCCCACCACGCGGCGAACTGCGGACTCTTCGCCCCGAGCTCGCGTACGAGATCGTCCAGTCGAGGATCGTCGAGGCGGTCGACGTTCGCCGCGCGGAGGTGGGCGACGGCGCCGCGGGCGAGCTCCTCCCAGTCGAGGAACGTCTCGCGGGCGCGCGGGTCGGTCAGCAGGTAGCGGCACGTGTTTCGCTGCGCCGGCGGAAGCTCGGCGAGCCCGGCGTACAGCGACATGCCCTCCTCGTTCGCCGCGACGATCGTGCTGAGCCGGTCGAGCACGTACGCGGGCTGCGGGCGGACGGCTGCGACGAGCGCCGACATCCGCGGGACGAGATCCGCGTCGAAGGTCGGCTCCGCCGGAGCGGGGTCGACGTCGCGAAGCCGCGCGAGGTGTCGCGCCGCATCCTGCGACAACGCGAGCGCGTGGGCGAGGGCGGTGATCACGGCGTCGCTCGGGTGGGATTCGCGCCCCTGCTCGAGCCGGATGTAGTAGTCGACGCTGATCCCGGCGCGGGTCGCGACCTCTTCCCGACGCAGGCCCGGGGTGCGTCGGGCGCCGGGGGAGCCGTGCCCGGGCGCGAGCGCGCTGTCCTGACGGCGAGCGCGGAGGAAGTCGCCGAGTTCGTTCGCGATGACCGGCTCCTCTCGGCTGGGTGGGTGGACCGCTCCTATGAACAGTACGGTCTTCCGCCGGGGCGGCTCGAAGTCCGAACGTGGAGGCATGTCCACCTATACCCACGGTCACCACGAATCAGTCCTGCGATCGCACCGCTGGCGTACCGCCGAGAACTCCGCCGCCTACCTCCTGCCGTTCCTCGGACCCGACGACCGGCTGCTGGATGTGGGCGCGGGCCCCGGCACGATCACGGTCGATCTCGCGGACCGCGTGGCCCACGTGACCGCCACCGAGATCGGCGAGGACGAGGCTGCGCTGACCCGTGCGACCGTCCGAGAGCGGGGAGCCGGGAACGTCGACGTGCGGATCGCAGACGTGCACGCTCTGCCCTTCGACGACGACTCGTTCGACGTGACGCACGCCCATCAGGTGCTGCAGCACATCGCGGATCCGGCGCAGGCGCTGCGGGAGCTCGCGCGGGTCACCCGGCCCGGCGGAATCATCGCGGTGCGCGACGCCGACTTCTCCGGGTTCGCGTGGTGGCCGCAGCTGCCCCAACTGGAGCGCTGGCTGGAGTTGTATCAGGCGGCGGCGCGTGCCAACGGCGGCGAGCCGGATGCCGGCCGACGCCTCCTCTCCTGGGCGCGGGCGGCAGGACTCACCGACATCAGCGCGTCGTCGAGCACGTGGTGCTACGCGCGCGCCGACGAGCGGATGTGGTGGGGCGATCTGTGGGCGGACCGCATCCGCCAGTCCGCTCTGGCGCGTCAGCTGGAGAGCGGCCCCGACACCGACGCCGACGAGCTCGACCGGATCGCCGCCGGGTGGCGTGAGTGGGCCGCATCCGATGACGGCTGGTTCTCGCTCCTGCACGGCGAGATCATCTGCCGCGTGTCCTGACGGGATCCGACGGGGTACGGTGGCACTTCCGACCCATCGATGCCGGAGGGCGACATGAGCTCAGCCCAGCGTGGTCGCCCGCGTCCTCCGCAGGCGTTGAATCTCGTTCTCGCGTACCTCGCCTTCGTGCCCTTGGCGATCATCTGGGCGTCGTTCTCGTGGATCATGCTGACCACGAGCGGAGCGAGCAGCATGGCCGCGCTCATGCCGATGGCGGCGTTCCTGTTCACCTCGTGGCTCTGGGTGCTGCTGGCGATCATCGCTCTGGCGCGCTCCGCGCGATACGGGGGCAACGCGCATGCCCTCGTGGTCTCGCTCGCGGCGCTCCTGCTCGCCGTGCTCGGACTCTTCTTCATGCTGCCTCGCTAGCAACGAGGACTAGGCTTTCGCGAGCTACGGCGAAGGAGGCCTCATGGCGGGCAAGACGATCGTGATCACCGGCGCGAGCGACGGCATCGGACGGGAGGCTGCGCGGGTGCTGCACGCGCAGGGGCACACCGTCATCCCCGTCGGGCGCAATCGGGAGCGCACGGCGCAGATCGCCCGGGAGATGGGTGCGCGAGTGCACCTCGCGGACTTCGCCGATCTCGCGAGCGTCCGGGAACTGGCCGACGATCTGCTCGCGCAGTACGACCGCATCGACGTGCTCGCCAACAACGCCGGTGGCATCTTCGGCAAGGTGCGTGAGAGCACGATCGACGGACACGAGATGACCTTCCAGGTGAACTACCTCGCGCCGTTCCTGCTCACGCAGCTGCTCATGGAGCGGCTCATCGCCTCGACGGCCACGATCATCAACACCTCCAGCGTGGGCGCACGACTGTTCGGTCAGCTGGATATCGACGACCTCGACAACGAGCGCTCCTTCAGCGCCACGCGCGCCTACGGCACCGCCAAGCTCGAGCAGATCCTCCACGTGAAGGAGCTCGATCGTCGCTACCGCGCGCAGGGCATCGGCGCCGTGGCGTTCCACCCGGGCAACATCGCCACGAGCTTCTCGAACGCGCCCAGCTCACCGATGCGCCTGATCTACCAGACGCCCCTCAAGAAGCTCTTCCTCACGAGCATCCCGAAGGGTGCCGACACCCTCGTGTACCTCGCGGAGGGCGCTCCGGGCCGCGACTACGCGACGGGCGAGTACTACGTGAAACGCAGGCCTGCGCGCACTCATGCGCAGGCGGCCGATCCCGCTCTGGCCCGTGAGCTCTGGGAGCGCAGCGAGCGCATGCTCGCGCTCTGAGGCGGAAAGCTCAGAGCGCGATCGTTGCGAGCAACGTCTCGAGAATGCGGCGCTGGCCCACGAGAGTCGGGTGCACTCCGTCGGGCAGTAGCTTGTCGACGGGATCGTCCGCGAGAGTGGAGTGCACATCGACCACGACGCCTCCGTGACTGCGCACCGCATCCGCGATCTCAGCGACGTCCTCTTCGCGCCAGGTGATGAGTTCTTCGCGGAACGGCTCCCACGCGTCCGCATCCGCTCCGGCGACGGGCGGCGGAGTCAGACAGATGTGCTGGGCGGCGAGTTCTTCGTCGACCAAGCGGGCGAGCAGGTCGAGGTTGCGGCGCGTCTCCTGGATCGACTGCATCCGCACCTGCGTGCGCCCGTGGCGCCGTGCGTCGTTCGTTCCGAGCAGCTGGATGACCCAGGAGGGGCGTTCCGCGCTCAGGCGATCGATGCGCGCGATGGCCTCCTGCGTCGTGTTGCCGGTGATCCCGGCGTTCACGACTTCGATGTCGTCGTGGGGACGATGCGTGTCGAGATAGGACTGCAGGTGCGATGCCCATGACAGCGAATCGTCGGTGATCGAGTCGCCCAGGGCGAGAATGCGCTCGCCCGGACGGAAGGGTAGGTGTGCGGCGAACCCGGGCTCGATCTGTGAGGCCGATACTGCGACGGCCGCGGCGAACTCGGCGTGATAGCGCGCCAGTTGTCCCGGTGTGACGCCGGCCAGCTGTGCGGCGAAGATCGAGGCGGCGGCGTCGTCGACTCTCGCACGCTGCACGAACGCCTGCTTGTGCGGATGGACGAACCGCGCTGCGAGTCGCCGGGGATCCGCCACCTCGTCGTGTGCGGCGTCGGTGCCGGCGTGTGCGGGGACATTCATGGTCGGTTTCTCCTTTCTGACGGACGGATGCCGGTCGCGTTCAGGCGGAGCGGACGGCGAAGCGGCGCTTGCGACGCAGGTGATCGACGGCGACGGCGGTGACGAGGATCACCCCGGTCGCGACGTTCTGCCACTGCGGGTTGGTGTTGGTCAGCGCGAGCGAGTTGTTGATGACGGCGAACAGCAGGGCGCCCAACGCCGTTCCGGGGATCGTGCCGACTCCTCCGAAAAGGCTCGTCCCGCCGATGATGACGGCGGCCAGCACCTGGAACGCGAAGCCCGTTCCGCCTGCACCCGGATCCGCCGTGGCGACGCGCGACGCGAGGAGCACGCCGCACAGCCCCGCGACGACCGCGCTGATCACGTAGAGGGAGATGTTCATGCGGGAGGCGCGGATGCCGTTGGCCCGCGCCGCGGCTGCGCTGCCTCCGAACGCACGAATGTTGTATCCGAACACCGTGTGCTGCAGAACGACGTGTGCCGCCACGCCGATTCCCAGCGCGTAGAAGACCAGAAGCGGGACGCCGAAGAGGTTGAGCTGCGCGAGGTCGGTGAAGCCCGTGGGAAACCCGAACCGGGGCACGCCGCCGGTGACGACGATCACGATGCCGCTCGCGGCGAAGAGCATACCGAGTGTCGCGATGAAGGGCGGAACGCCCACCCACGTGATGAGGGCGGCGTTCACGAAGCCGAGGACGGCGCAGATGAGCAGCGCGAGCAGGATGGCGAGTGGCCATGGCACGCCGACGTTCATCGCGATGCCGGCGGATACGCCGCCGACGGCGAAGAGCGAACCG
The DNA here is from genome assembly GCF_031453615.1 of Microbacterium sp. SORGH_AS_0428. Lineage (NCBI taxonomy): Bacteria > Bacillati > Actinomycetota > Actinomycetes > Micrococcales > Microbacteriaceae > Microbacterium > Microbacterium sp. SORGH_AS_0428. The sequence continues at coordinate 2,451,008 of NZ_JAVIZT010000001.1, forward strand.
ATCGACAGATCGAGCCCGCCTCCGACGAGGACGAGGGTCGCGGCGCTGGCGCCGATGAAGTACAGCGCGCTCGAGCGCAGGATCTCGACGATGTTCGCGGGTGCCAGGGCCTGTGGGTTGGCCGCCTGGGCGATGAGGATGAGCGCCACGATGATGACGATGATCCCCAGTTGCTGGGCGCCTGCCACGCGGCGGACGATGTTCTTCACGAACGGACTCGCTCTCTGGGGTGGGGCGGGGCCCGGCCAGCCGACCGGGCCCCGGGTCGGTCACTTCGCGGGAAGGTTGCTGAGGTCGTAGAACGTGCTCGTGGTGGGGATGAATGCGGGAACCGTCTCGCCCTCGGACAGGCTCTTGACCGCTTCGACGGACTTTGTGCCCGCCTCGCACCAGCCCTGCTCGCCGACGCCGAGCAGGGTGCCGTCCTCGATCGAGGCGCGATGGTCGTCGGTGAGGTCGTTCGCGACAACGTTGACCTTGCCCGTGAGTCCACGCTCCTTCACAGCGGTGATCGCCGCGGCGACCGACGTGCCCTCGATGGGGAACAGCGCGGTGATGTCGGGATGCGCGGTGAGCATGTTGCTGAACAGCTCGGGAGCCTTCGTCGGGTCGCCGTTGGTGTAGTCGCTCGCGACCACCGTCATCCCGGGGAAGTGCTCCTTGGCGTACTCCGTGAAGCCCTCGATCTCCTGCACGTGCGGCGTGGTGCTCGCCGAGCCCGACAGGATGCCTACCTGGGCGTTGGGATCGGTCTTGCCGAGGCCTTCGGCGATCAGTGCGCCCAGTTCCTTAGCATCGGTGCCCACCTGCGTCTGCTGCCCCGTGCTCGGGTCTCCTGCGTTCTGGGCGACGACGTAGATGCCCGCATCCCGCGCCTGCTTGATGACGGGGGTGAAGAGTTCGGGGATGGTCGGGAACACGACGAGCGCGTCGGTGCCGTTCGCGATGGCCTGTGATATCAGGTCGATCGCGCCCTGATTGTCGACGGCGCTGCCGGAGGTGCCGACCTCGACCGCCTTCCACCCGTTCTTCTCGGCGGCCTCCTGGAAGCACCGGCCCACATCGTCGAACGCGGGGTAGAAGGGGGCGGGGTTCACGTATGTGATGGTCTTGACCTCGCGCAGGGTTGCTGAGGCGTCGGGGCTGGCAGCGATCGAACCGCCGGAGAGAGCCCCGCAGCCGCTGAGAGCGAGGGTGAGAGTGGCGGCAGCAGCCGCCGTGGCGGCGATGCGCCGCGTCGTGATGAAGGACATGTCGGTGACCTCGTTGTCGGGTGGGTGGATGGGTGGGTGGGGGAGCGAGCCTTCGGGCAGCTCAGCCGAGGTGCGCCTCGGTACGTCGGGTGTCACCGGGCACGGCGCCGGTGATGAGGCCGATGATCTCGTCGCGGGTCGTCTCGGCGCGCCGGCGGACACCGGCGACACCGCCCAGACGCATCACCTGGATCCGGTCGGCCAGTTCGAAGACGAGCGACATGTCGTGGCTGACGATGATGACGGTGTTGCCGCGCTCCCGGAGGGTGCGGATCATGTCGGCGGCCTGCGCCGTCTCGCGCACGCCCAGGGCTGCGGTCGGTTCGTCGAGCAGGACGATGTGACCGCCGGTGCGCATCGCGCGCGCGATCGCGACGATCTGGCGCTGGCCGCCCGAGAGCATGCCAATCTCGGTGCGGACCGAGGCGACGGAGACCCCCAGCTCGTCCAGGAATGACCGGGTCTCGCGTTCCATCGCCTTGCGTCGGACGAAGGGCCCGCGTCGGGGGTACTGGCCGATGAACATGTTGGTTGCGACATCCAGGACCTCGACGAGAGCGAGGTCCTGGAATACGGTCGCGACGCCGGCGGCTCGTGCGGCGGCCGGGTTCGTGAAGACCTGTTCGCGCCCGTCGACGCGCAGCATTCCCTCGTCGGGGCGATAGATGCCGCTGATCGTGCGGATGAGGCTCGACTTGCCGGCCCCGTTGTCGCCGACGACGGCGAGAATCTCGCCCGCGTAGGCCTCGAGGTCCACCTCGCGCAGCGCCGATACGTGGCCGAATCGCTTCGTGATCCCGACGAGTTCCAGGGACGGATCGTGCGCGGTCATGGCTGCCTCTCGAGCGCGGGCGGCGCCGTCGATGCACATCGGCGTGCCACCGGATGGTTTTACCGGAGTGCGGTCAGTAAATACTTCGGCAGCAGAATATGTCAAGCAAAATCTGGGGAGAAAAATGGTCATGAACTTCGCGAGGCGAAGAAAATCCTCGCCCTGGCGTGGGCGGGGAGGTATGGTGTGCGGACATGAACACGTTTGGGGACGTCGCTGGCGAGGATGCCGCGAGTACGAGGCGACGCGTGCTGGCCGCCGTCCGCGACGACGGGCCGATCAGCCGCGCCGACCTCGCTCGCGCGACAGGCCTGGCCGCATCCACCATCACGGCCGTGACGAAGGCACTGGTCGCCGAGGGAGTCCTGCATGAGTCCGGAGACGGCGGCGAGGGCGGTCGGATCCGTACGGGGCCCCGCAGCCGAGGCCTTGTCATCGCCCCGCGCCTGGCCTCGGTCGCCGGCGTCGATTTCGGCTTTCGGACGGTCCGCGTGGCGATCTGCGACCTCGACGCGCAAGTGCTGGCGCTGCGCGAGAGCAGACTGACCGAGCGGTACTCGAGTGACGAGGGGCTGTCGGCGGCGGCCCGACTCTACGCCGAAGCGCTGGAGGAGGCAGGACTGCCGCCGAACGACATCGTCACGATCGGCGTGGCGCTTCCGGGTCCGATCGACTCGGTGGCGCAACGGATCATCGGCTCCTCTGTGCTGCCGGGATGGTCGGACACCACGGTCGAGACCATTTCCCAGGCCTTCGGTGCTCCGACGGTGATCGAGAACGACGCCAATCTCGCCGCTCTCGGCGAGCACACCTTCGGCGCCGGTCGTGATGTGCAGGACTCGCTCACAGTGAAGTTCCACAGCGGCGTCGGCGCCGGGCTCATCATCCAGGACCGACTCGTCACCGGCGCAGGGTCGGGCGAGATCGGCCACTTCACGGTGTCGGCACAGGGCAGTATCTGCCGCTGTGGGAAGCGCGGCTGTCTCGACACGTTCGCGGCGATCCCCGCGCTGCTCGACGCGATGCCAGCCGAGGGCGCCGCGGATGTACGGACGCTCCTCGCGCTCGTCGCAGACGGAGACGCGCGGGCGCGTCGTGTGGTCTCCGACGCCGCCGACCTCGTCGGAGACGCGGCCTCCCGCGCCTGCCTGCTGTTCGCGCCACAGCGCGTGATCATCGTCGGTGCGATGGCCCAGGCGGGCGATGCGGTGATCGACCCGCTGGCGCGCGCTCTGCGCCGCGGCTTGATCCCTGACGCCGAGGCCGGACCCGCGGTCGTGCGCGGGGAACTGGCGGAACGGTCGACGCTCATGGGAGCGATCGCCCTCGCCCTCGCGTCGTCGGGATGGCTGCCGCTGTCCGGCTGAACGTCCTCAGCGCGCGTCCAGCGCCTCGGCCCAGGCATCCGCGTGCTCTCGTACGTAACGGGATGCGGCAAGCCAGTGATCGCCGTGACCCGACAGGAACATGGATCCCCAGGGTTCACGGCCCTCGGCGTGCGACGACCGCAGAAGCTCGTGCATCGCCTGAGCACGCGTGGCCATCGCCGCGGGCAAGGCCGCGCGCAGACCGGTGTCCGCGCCGTAGCCGTCCGCGAATGCGGCCAGATCGGCCGCGGCATCGGCGGGTGAACGCGACGGATCGTTGAGCGTGAACGCCTGTGCGGCGTAGGCGAGATCCCACAGTCGAGTGCTGGGAGCCGCTGCATCCCAGTCGATGAAGACCCACCTCTCGCCCGTCACGAGATTCCACGGCGCGAGGTCGTTGTGGCAGATCAACTCGGCCCCCGGTGCCGGGATCGCCGAGTCCCACACCGCATCCGCCGGCAGCGCGAATCCCGCGCTCGCCTCATGGATCGCCCGCACCATGGCACCCACACGATGAAGCTCCGACGGCGTCAGAGCTTCGCCCGCCAGCGGGCCGGGGACGAACTCCCACACCTGACGGCCCCGCTCGTCGCGGCCGAGAGGAGCAGGAGCGTCGACACCCGCTTCGCGCAGCGCCGCGACATACGCGTGCACGTGCGGGGAAGCCGGCGTCCAGGGCTTGCGGACCGTTTCGCCCGCGCGGAAGACGGCGCCCGCCGAGTTCCCGCCCGAGAGGGATCGCTCGTCGTGCATCCTTCGAGGCTATCGCCTGGATGCGGCTCCCCCCGGAGCAGTGGGCGATTCGCCGCCGCGCACCTCGTGGTGCCAGGTGTCGCCCTGCCGCGCGTACATGATGCGCGTATGGCGGCGGTCGGGAGAGCCCTGCCAGAACTCGACGTGCCTGGGCGCGAGCCACCAGAGCATCCAGTCCTCGGGCGTCCGGCCGGCACGCGCAGACTCCGGGCGAGCCTCGAAATCCGCCGCGATCTCGGCGGCGGTGGCGGACTGCATCCCGCCGCGCAGCCGCACGGCGCGGACGATCGGCTGCCACCAGAAGCTGAGCGCTGCCACCGGGTGCGCCGCGAGCTGCTCGGCCTTCGCGGACGACCGAGGTCCCGCGACCGCCCACCCGCGCGGACCGGCGTCCTTGAGGATGAGCGCGCGGGCGTCGGGGAGCCCGTCCTCGTCGACGGTCGAGAGCGTCGCCACATGCGGCTCGGCGACGCCGGCGGCCGCCGCACCGCGCAGCCACTGTTCGAAAAGCACGTGAGGCTCTTCGGGAAGACTCGCCGTGTCGAGACCGGGCGCCGCCCCGGCGAGTGACGGCTGCGCGCGCAGCCACGAGGCGAAGGAAGAAGACGTCACACCCCCATCATCGCCCCGCGCTCGCCGAGTGAGCACGCCTAGTGCGGGTGAGCACCCGATCGGATGCTCACCCGCACAAGGATGCGCTCTCGCGCCTAGCCGTTGTCGCGGAGGGTCACATCGCCTGCGGAGACGCGGACCTTGACGGGGATGCTGGGGCCGCTGCCGGCGGAGAGCCGGTTGTCGACGCCGCCCGCCTCAAGGTTGGAGCGGACGTCGTAGTTGCCGCGCGGCACAGTGACATCCGCGGATCCGGCGCTGACGCCGATGTCGATGCTGCGGGGGGCGTCGCCGGTCAACTCGGCCGTGAGATCGCCCGCCGAGAGCTCGAACTCGGCCTCGGTGACACCGGACAGGCGGATGTCGGAGCTTCCGGCGCTCATGGAGGTGTCGATCGTTCGGGCCTCGCCGGAGACGATGAGGCTGCCGGCGGAGAGGTGCGTGTCCAGATCGCCGAACGTGCCCGTGGCGCGAAGCTCTCCTGCGGAGAGGGTGAGCGACGCATCGACGCCCTCGAGCGAACGCGGGAGCGTCAGGAGCACCCGCGGCTGCTGGCCGATCCAGCCGATGCCGAAGAACCCATCGGGAGCGGTGACCTTCAGCTCGTCACCGTCACGCTCCATCCGCCATGCGGACCGGCCGGAGGTGACTTCGAGTCGTGCGTCGTCGACATCGTCGAACCGCAGCTCGAACAGCGCCGCGCTCGCATCCACATCGACCTCGGTGACGCCGGCGGTCGAGACGGTGAGGTTCTGCGAGGAGGTGGGCAGCGAGGACGTGACGGCATTGGCGGCGCCCGAGACCACGGTCCCGCCGAGGATCACGGCGCCGATCACGATCGCGGTGATCGCGACCGCTCTGCCGCCCGGGTGCCGGGGCGGCGTCGCCGGGCTCGAGGGGGCCGCTCCGCTGGGAGTCGCGGGGGGAGGGGTGAGCGTTGTCATCGTGCTGCTCCTGTCTGAGGTGTCTGAGGGCCGGCGTCGCCGGCGCCGTGCTCGACGTGAGCGAGCGCGGCGAGGACACGGCGGTTGCCCGACTCTCCGGGCTCGAGTTCGAGCTTCTGGAAGATGGCGGTGATGTGCTTCTCGACGGAGGCCTCCGAGAGGAAGAGCGTCGTTGCGATCGACTGGTTCGACCGCCCCTCGGCGATGAGAGCGAGGACCGTCGACTCGCGTTCGGTGAGCCGCCGCATCCGTTCGTCGCGCGTGCGACGGTTCAGCAGCTGCGCGATCACCTCGGGATCGAGCACGGTCGCTCCGCCGCCGATGCGGCGCACCGTGTCGAGGAAGTCGGCGACATCCGCGACGCGATCCTTCAGCAGATAGCCGAGCGCTCCGCCGTTCGCGGCGATCAGCTCGCTCGCGTACCGCTCTTCGACGTACTGCGAGAGCACGAGCACCGGCAGCTGCGGGTGCGCCGCGCGCAGGCGCAGCGCCGCTCGGATGCCCTCGTCGGTGTACGTCGGGGGGAGGCGCACGTCGAGGATGCACAGCTCCGGGTCGGTGGTGACCACGCTCTCATCCAGCTCGCTCGCATCCGGGAGGGCTGCGACCACGTCGTGTCCGGCGTCCGCCAGCAGTCGGACGAGTCCTTCGCGCAGGAGGACGGAGTCCTCGCAGATCAGGATGCGCACGGCACACTCACCTCCAGAGCGGTCGGCCCGCCTTGCGGGCTGTCGAGGGCGGACGTCGCCGCCGGCGGCGAGGATGCGGTTCGAGATCCCGTCGAGGCCGCCGCCGGGCAGGACTCGCGCTCCGCCGATGCCGTTGTCCTCGATGCGGGCCCAGAGGGTGCCGCCGTCGCGGACGCGCACGACCACGCGGCACTCGGCGGCGCGCGAGTGCTTCGCCGCGTTCGTGAGCGATTCGGCGATCGCGAAGTACACCGCCGTCTCGGCCTCTCGGGAGCATCGGCCGTCTACGCGTACGTCCAGCGCCACCGGCACGTGCGAGCGGGCGGCGAGGGCGGAAAGAGCCGCATCCAGTCCACGGTCGTCGAGGACGGAGGCGTGGATGCCGCGGGCCAGCTGACGCAGCTCGGTGATCGCGGCCTTCGTGGAGGTGTGCGCCTCCTCGAGCAGCGCCTTGGCGGCCGCGGGGTCGTCGTCGATCTTCTGCTGGGCGAGTCCCAGGGTCATGCCCACCGAGACGAGACGCGGTTGGACACCGTCGTGGAGGTCTCGTTCGATGCGGGTGCGTTCGACGTCGGCGGCGCGGATGGCTCCGGCCCGCTGCGCGTCTGAGGTGCGTGCCGCCTGCGCCAGCATCGCTGCGCGGGAGCGGCCGAGGATGGCGCGGCTGATCACGCCGTGCAGCAGTCCGAGGCCGATCGTCGCCGCGATCGCAGCCAGCGCGGTGGCGATGCCCACCACGGGTGCCCAGCCGGCGGGGATCATGCCCACCCCGACCCACACCTCGTCCACTCCGGAGAGGGGCGCGAAGGCGACGCCGATGGCGCCGGTGGCGATCGAGACGAGGCTGATGACCGTGACGCCCATGACGGTGGCGATCGCCGTGTTGGCCAGCGCCCGCCACATCGAGGGATCGATGAACTGGTGCCAGAGCGAGACCAGATAGCCGCCGAAGCCCGGTCGGAGCCGAGGGCTGAAGCTCGGCGCGGGAAGGCCGAGTCCGTACAGCCCGTCGACCCGCGCGATCTCCAGCCACCCGACCGCGTACATGACGTAGACGAGCCCGACGAGCACGACCAGACCCACGCCGAGGGCGGGCACGAGACCGAGTCCGGTGCCGAGCAGGCCGAACAGGGTGCTCAGGATGAAGGGGCCGATGAGGCCGAGCGCGGCGAGCTGGGCGATCGCCCCGGCGGTCTGCGCCGGGGCGAAGCGCCTCGCGCGTCGCGCGGTGGGAGCTGCGGAAGTCATGTCTCCAAAGTAGGGGCGCGCGGGGCGGGCCACATCGGAGCAATCCCGACGACCGGGTTCGGGAAAACCCGAACCCTCGCGCATGTCGGCGCCCGGCGTCATGATGGACCCACCATCCAGCGAAGCGGAGCCCGCCATGCTCGAAAGCCCCGACACGGCCGAGCACGCCCGCACCTCACGCATGCGCAGCTTCTACCAGGTGCTGGCCAACACGCTCGTCGCCAATGTGACCACCAGCTACCTCTGGTTCGCGCTCACGTTCTGGGCGTATCTCGAGACGCGCAACGTGCTTGCCACATCGATCATCGGCGGCAGCTACATGCTGCTGGTGGCCGTGTTCGGCGTCGTCTTCGGGGCGATCGTCGACCACATGAAGAAGAAGGCCGTGATGGTGCTCTCCAGCCTCATCACCCTGGCCGCCTATCTGCTCGCGGGCGCCCTCTTCCTCGCGCTCCCCGCATCCGCTCTCATCGACTGGGGAGGCCCGTGGTTCTGGCTGTTCGCGGGGGTGATCCTGATCGGCGGAGTCGTGGAGAACCTCCGCAACATCGCGTTGTCGACGACGGTCACCCTCCTCGTCCCCGCGGAGCGTCGCGACCGTGCGAATGGGCTCGTGGGTACCGTGCAGGGCGTCGCGTTCATGGTCACGAGCGTGTTCTCGGGGCTGTCGGTGGGTCTGCTGGGGATGGGGCCGACCGTCTTCATCGCGATCGTCGCGACCGCCGTCGCCTTCACCCATCTGCTGTTCGTGCCGATCCCCGAACGGGGCGTCGCGCACGATCTCGACGCCCCGCCGCGGCGCCTCACGTTCCGCGGGGTGCTTCCCGCCATTCGCTCGGTGCCAGGGCTCATGCCGCTCCTGCTGTTCACGACCTTCAACAACCTCGTCGGCGGAGTCTTCATGGCCCTCATGGACCCGTACGGGCTCACGCTCTTCAGCGTGGAGATCTGGGGCGTCGTGCTCGGCGTCACCAGCATCGGCTTCATCATCGGTGGCGGTCTCGTCGCCAAGTTCGGCCTCGGCAAGAACCCCGTGCGCACGCTCCTGTGGGTGAACGTCGGCGTCTCGGTGCTGGGACTCACCTTCGCCCTCCGCGAGTGGTGGTGGCTGTACGCGGTGGGGATGTTGGTGTTCATGGCGCTCATGCCCGTGGCCGAGGCGGCCGAGCAGACGATCATCCAGCGGGTGGTGCCGTACGAGACGCAGGGGCGCGTCTTCGGATTCGCCGCGAGCATCGAGTCCGCCGCGGCGCCCGTCTCCGCCTTCCTCATCGGCCCGCTCGCCGAGTTCTGGCTCATCCCCTACATGCGCACCGACGCGGGTCGCGACGGGTGGCGCTGGCTGCTGGGCGACGGCGAAGCGCGCGGGATCGCGCTCGTGTTCGTGGCTGCGAGCCTGGTGATGCTGGTGATCGTCGTCATCGCATTCCTGTCGCCGCAGTACCGGCGTCTCTCGCGCAGTTATGCCGAGACGCCGGCCCCGCTCGCAGGCCAGGCGGCGGCGACCGCCTGAGCGCCATCTCGGCTCCGCCGGATCGGGGAGGATGGAGGGATGAGCGAGCCCGCATCCGACATCCGCCTGGTCGCCGTCGACATGGACGGGACGCTCCTCGACGGCGAGGGCCGGGTCCCGGAGGGGCTGTGGCCGATCCTGGAGCGGATGCGGCGCGCCGGTGCCCTCTTCGCGCCGGCCAGCGGCAGGCAGTACGCGACTCTGCGCCGCGAGTTCGAGGATCACGCCGACGGGATGGTCTTCATCGCCGAGAACGGCACGTATGTCGTGCGCGACGGCGAGGAACTGGCATCCGACACCCTCGACCGTGCCCTCGTCGCCGACGTCCTCGGCCGCGTGCGGGGGATGAGCCACGATGTCGGTGTCGTGCTCTGCGGCAAGCGGTCCGCCTACATCGAGCGCGACGATCACGCGTTCCGAGCCGAGGCGGAGAAGTACTACGCCCTGCTCGAGCGGGTGGGCGACCTTCAGCAGATCGACGACGACATCCTCAAGATCGCCGTCTACGACTTCGGCGATGCAGAGACGGGCGCGGCGCCGGCGCTGTCTGAGATCGCCCGCACGCACCAGGTCGTCGTCTCGGGGGCGCACTGGGTCGACGTCATGAACCGCGGCGTCAACAAGGGCGTCGCGCTCCGGCGGCTCCAAGAGGTGCTGGGCGTCTCGGCAGAGCAGACCGCGGTCTTCGGCGACTACTTGAACGACCTCGAGATGATGGATGCGGCACACCACTCCTACGCGATGGCCAACGCGCATCCGGATGTGGCAGCCCGCGCCCGCCTGCGTGCACCCTCGCACCTGGAGCACGGCGTCGTCCGCGTGCTGGAGGAGCTCTTCCCGGCCTGACGATCGACACGTAGAGGGCCCCGGAGCGTGCGCTCCGGGGCCCTCTACGTGGTGTTGCGGTCAGGCGCCCTTGAAGCTCTGCAGCTGCGCGAGGAGGGCAGGCGCGTTGCGGTCGAAGACGCGTCCGCCCACCAGCACCCCGACGATCGCGAACACGACGCCGAGAACGAGGCCCGCCGCCAGCGCAACGAATCCCCACACCGCGTCTCCCGTCACACCGGCCAGGATCGCGGGGATGAGGGAGGGCAGCGAGAGGATGGCGATGCCGATCCAGATCAGGAACATGAGCAGTGCCGTCACGACGCTGGCCCCGGGAACCCGCTTGAACGGGCTGTCGCCCGGCGCAGGAACAGGCTGCACGATCGACGCCGAGCTGACCGCGCACACGCCGTATCCGGTCAGCAGCAGGCCGAGACTCGCGCCGAGCACCGGAAGCAGCAACGACCACTCCGTGGACAGTCCGACCGTGATGACGGCGATCACAATGGTGACCGGCACCCCGAGCGCCGCCGCCGCGAGCAGGCGCCCCGCGCGGTCTTGTCGGCCGCGCACACCGGTGGCGAGCACGGTCGCGAAGGCGGTGCCGTCGTACGACACATCCGCGTAGGAGACGATGCTGAGCACGAAGGCGACGAGCACGGCGGAGTACGCGAACATCGGACTGCGCACGTCGCCGCCCGAGTAGAACAGCATGAGCACCGGGAACACCGGCACCACCAGGAGCTGACGGAGGTAGCGCGGGTCGTGCAGCCAGTACGTCAGCGCACGGGCCCACGTCGCTCCGGTGCCGCCGGTGGGCATGCGCCCGAACCAGCCGATCTTGCCCGCCTTGACCGTGGCGGTGCGCGCACGCGGCGGTGAGACCAGGGCCGCAGCCAGCGATCGTCGCCACAGCCACCAGAGGAGCACCAGGGTCGCGGACCCGATCAGCAGCTTCAGGATGCCCCCGAGGATGTCGCCCGACGCCAGCGTCGCCGGCACTGCCCACGCGGCCGCGATCGGGGTCCACGAGGCCGCGGAGATGATGCCGCCGATGCGGTCGGTGGGATTGCCTGCGGCGCTCACTCCCGCGTCGAGCAGGTTCATGATGCCGATCGTGATGGGCCCGGCGAGCATGATCACGAGAAACGCGAGACCCCCGAGGAGCTCCCGCGTGCGGCGGTTCCCGCCGGCGCTGCTGCTGAGCGCGGCGATGAGCCGCGACACGACGACGCACGTGAGGATGCCGAGCGGGATGCACACGAGGGCGGCGACGAGAGCGATGGGCCACCGCCAGAGCGCAAGGAAGAGGCCGAGTGCGCCCGCGATCGAGGCGATGCCGGGGATGCCGGTGAGTCCGGCGGCCGTGAGGGCGACCATCATCTTGTTCGTCGTCAGGGGGAACGGGGCGAGCTTGACGGGATCGAGCGTCGTGTCGACACCCGCGACGAACAGCGGTCCGAGAGCCCAGCCGAGCACGAGGATGCCGCCGCCCGCGGTCACCACCATCGTCACCACATCGAGGCCGGCGAAGCCCGCCGCGAACAGCCCGATCCACACGCCGATCAGAAGCCCGACGGCCCAGAGCCCGCCGAGGATGAACCCGACGAGCTGCCAGGGGTTGGCGGCGAGGGTGTTGCCGAGGACGCGGAAGCGCAGCTTCAGGAGAGTCGCAACCACTGCGGTCCCTCCGAATGGTGACGGCCGCCGACGAGGTCGACGAAACGGTCCTGCAGGCTCTGGCCGGCCCGCACCTCGTCGATCGTGCCCGCCGCGAGCACGCGTCCGCTCGCGATGACCGCGACATGGTCGCACATACGCTGCACGAGGTCCATCGAGTGGCTCGAGACGATGACCGTGCCGCCGCTGCCGGCGTAGCTGCGCAGCACGTCCTCGATGTTCGCCGCGGAGACGGGATCCACCGACTCGAACGGTTCGTCGAGCACCAGGATGCGGGGCGCGTGCACGAGGGCGCAGGCGAGCGCGACCTTCTTGGTCATACCCGCGGAGTAGTCGACGACGGCGGTGCCGGCGGCTTCCGTCAGGTCCATGAGGGTCAGCAGGTCGGCGGTGCGAGCGGCCACCTCGTCGCGCGCCAGGCCGAACATCATGCCGGTGTACGTGATGAGCTGCTCGCCGGTGAGGCGGTCGAACAGGCGCACGCCGTCGGCGAGGTTGCCGATCATCGCTTTCGCGGCGACCGGGTCGCGCCACACGTCGACCCCGTGCAGGACGGCGGTTCCCGCATCCGGGCGCAGCAGACCCGTGGCCATCGACAGCGTCGTCGTCTTGCCCGCGCCGTTGGGGCCGACGAGCCCGTAGAAGGAGCCGGTCGGTACGTCGAGGTCGATCCCGGCGACGGCCACCTTGTCACCGAAGCGCTTGGTCAGGCCGCGCAGCTGCAGAGCAGGTCCGGATGCGGCGGGGGGATCGATCGGTGGCAGGGCAGGATCTGTGGTGGTCACGCGCCCCATCCTAGGAGCGAGCTGTGCGCGCCCTCCAGGGGTGGCGCGCGATTCGGCCCGCGGCTCTCACTCCAGCGAGACGATCCATTCGGCGAAGCTCTGGCGCCCGATCGTCGCGCCGGCCGAGGGCAGCAGTCGACCGTCGCGCATCGCTCGTCCGAACGATCCGGGCAGAGACACCGCGGGGATCCACCCGCGATGACCTGTGGCGCGTGCATAGCGTCGGATCATGTCGACGAGGTTCTCCTCGTGCGGCCCGGCCAGGTCCGGAACGCGTCCGCACGCCGGCATCTCGGCGAGATCGACCAGGTGACTGGCGACCTCGTCAGCCGCGATGGGCTGCGTGCGCATGCGCGGCGCGAGGTGGATCCGACCGCGGGCGGCGACGGTGAACATCTGCGCCGCGAACTCGTGGAACTGGGTCGCTCGGAGGATCGTCCACGGAACGGGGCCCTCGTGCACCGCGCGCTCCTGAGCCACCTTGCCGGCGTAGTAGGCGGTGGGCGCCCGGTCGACGCCGACGATCGAGAGGGCGATGTGGTGGCCCACCCCCGCCCGCCTCTCGGCGGCCAGCAACGCGCGCGTCGTGGACTCGAAGAAGGCGATGGAGGCCGCATCGTTCTGGGTGCCGATGCTGAGGACGTCGATGACGGCGTCGCAGCCCTCGATCTGTGCAGCGGCGGAGACAGCGCCGTCGGGTCGTGTGAGGTCGATGCCGGTCGCGCGCGAGAGTAGCCGCACCTCGTGTCCTCGTCCCTCGGCCTCGTGCGCCAATCTGCCGCCCAGCAGCCCGGTTCCTCCCGCGATCGCGATACGCATGTCCGTCCTCTCCGCCCCGTCTTCCGGGTGCTTCTGTGTGGTCGACGACGTAGCGGGGCAGAACGTGAGGTCACAATCGGAGAGGTTGTGTCGTCGAACGGATGAGAGGGGTGCAGCCATGCGCGATGTCGAGGACGAACGGGTGTCGTTGGTGGCTCTCGCCTACCGGATGCTGGGCGACGTGGGCGAGGCCGAGGACGCGGTGCAGGAGGCCTACCTGCGCTGGGTGTCGCTGAGCGAGCAGGAGCGCGCCGGCATCGACAGGCCAGGAGCGTGGCTCAATCGCGTCACCTCGCGCATCTGCCTGGACGTGCTCGGTTCCGCTAGGTCTCGTCGGGAGCGCTACGTCGGCCCGTGGCTCCCGGAGCCGGTGCCGGCCCGGGGGCCGATCGGTGCGGCCCGGCCGGCGACGGATCCGCTCGATTCGGTCACGCTGGATGACTCCGTGAGTCTCGCGCTGCAGATCGTCCTGGATGCGATGACGCCCGCTGAGAGGGTGGCCTTCGTGATGCACGACGTGTTCGGCGTCCCGTTCGCCGAGATCGCCGAGACGGTCGGACGTTCGCCCGCAGCGGTGCGCCAGCTCGCCGCATCCGCCCGGCGCAAGGTCGGCGAGGAACGGGGGCGACGCGCGTCGCGTGCCGTGCACGATCAGGTGGTCGCAGCCTTCGCCGCGGCGTGTGCGAGCGGAAGGCTCCAGGAACTGGTCGTCGCGCTGGATCCGGAGGTCGTACTGACCTCCGACGGTGGAGGCCGGGTCTCCGCCGCGCGTCGCCCCGTCGTCGGCGCGGACAACGTCGCGAGGTTCGTCCTCGGGATCCTCACCAAGCAGCCGGATGCGAGCCTCGAGCCCGTCGAGACGGCGGACGGTCTCGGCTATCTGCTGCGCCAGGGTGGCGAAGCCATCGGGCTCGCCGCTTTCGGCGTCGACACCGCCGGGAGGATCGTGGACGTCTGGCTCGTGCGCAATCCCGACAAGCTCAGCCTGTGGGCGTGAGTCTCAGAGCTGGGCGCCGTCGTCGTCCCTGTCGTAGATGCCGACGTTGCGACCCCGCCACGACTCGTAGGCGATGAGCCATCCGATGGACACGATCAGAGCGAGGAGCAGGCCGATCCAGACCGAGCCCAGGGCGATGCCGACCACGACACCCGCCGCGAACAGTGCCAGCGTGCCGAGGATCCACATGGTGCGACCGCGCGGCCAGCCCGTTCTCGAGTTCGTCATGCGCCCAGCGTAGGGGGTGGAAGACTCAGCGCGAGCGGTGGTCCTCGGGCGCCAGGCGCGCACCGCGGCGCTGCTCGTGCACGCCGCTCGCTGCCAGCAGCCGGATCACCCGCTGACGCTGCCCCGCCCACGGGGCGAGCAGCTCCAGCATGGCGTCGTCGTCGACGCGGTGACCGGTCAGCGCGTGCCCGACCTCGTGTGCGAGGTGGTAGTCGCCCACGCTCACCGCATCAGCGTCGCCCCAGGCGCGGATGCGGGTCTCGGCCGAGGTCCACGGCCCGATGCCGGGAAGGCTGGTGAGGATGCGGTCGCGCCGGGTGTTGTCCGAGGTTTCGTCCAGCGCCCGCACGATGCTGTCGCCGTGTGCAGCGGCCTTGACCACGGCGCGCGACTGCGGCGGCTCGAGTCCTGCGCGGTGCCACGCCCAGGAGGGGATGCGTCGCCACTGGTCGATGGTGGGAGGCGCGAACATGGGGCGCGGGGTGGGGCCGGGTGCGCGCTCGCCGAACCAGGTGACGATCCGGCGCCAGGCTCCGAACGCCTGCAGGCCCGTGACCTTCTGCTCGAAGATCGCGCTCGCGAGGGCGTCGAAGACGAGATCGGTTCGGCTCAGGCGCAGTCCGGGATGGCGATGGTGCGCCGACGCGATGAGCGGATGCCGGGATGCGTCGAAGTCGCCGCGGTCGTCCTCCGCGCCGCACAGAGCGGGTGCCTGGTCGAGCGCCCATCCGGCGCCGGGGCCCCAGGCCGCCAGGCGGATCCCGATGCCGCTCGCGCGGAGGGCGAGGGTGGCGATGCCCTCGGGAGTTCGGCTCGCGCGCCAGATGACGTGGCCGTCCACGACGAGGGTGGGATCGTGAGCCCCGCGCCGTTGGAACACGACGGTGCGGTGCAGGTCCAGCTCGAGGCGAGGGCGGTAGAGGCTCTCGCGGGATCGCGGGTGCGCCGATGGGTCGGACCGCGGCGGACGGCGCCCGATCATCGACGTGCCCGCATCCATGTGCACACCCTACGTCGGCCCGCCGACAGCGGGCCGACCGGCTCAGAACCGGTCGGGGGAGGGCGTGCCGTGGCCGTATCGGATGGCGACGTCGGCGTGCCGGTCGAAGCGGTAGCCGACTCCGCGGACCGTGCGCACGATGTCCTCGAAGCGCCCGAGCTTGGCGCGCAGGCGACGCACGTGCACGTCGATCGTGCGCTCGCCGGGAGCGTCCGCGTCGCCCTGCTGCCAGAGCGAGCCGACGAGCTCCGCGCGCTCGATCGTGCGGCCCTCGCGCAGCACGAGGTACTGCAGCAGCTCGAACTCCTTGAAGGTGAAGGCGGCGGACTCGCCGTCGATCAGGACGCGCTTGCGCGAGATGTCGACGACGACGCCGGCCTCGGCGCGCTCCTCGACGTCGATCTCGGGCTTCGTGCGTGCGACGGCGGAGGGCTCGTGCAGTGCCAGGCGCACCACGTCGACGTCGCGGCCGCCGGCGCCGACGGGGGCGAGAGCGACGGTCGCATAGGTCTCTGCGGCGGGGGCGAGATCGTGCAGCGTGCGGCGGAGCGCCTCGACGATCGTGCCGAGGGAGACGCCGGAGGCGGCTGCCTTCGCCTCGTCGAAGCCGACGTAGAGCGCGAAGCCCCGCGGCGCGGTGCCGGCGGGCAGGCTCCGCTCGGCGGCGACCGGCGCAGGAGCAGGCGCTGCGGGAGCGTCGGTGACCAGGCGCAGGGCGGGGCGGGCGGTGGAGCGGTCGTCGAGAGCAACGGGAGTGGACATGTGCGGATTCCTTGCCGGAAGAGGAACCGGGACTCGTGCCCGATTCGCGTGTTGTCAGTCGCGGCCCAGGGTCAGGGCCGGGTGCGCAGCATCACGGAGCGGATGCAGAGGACGCGCGGCGTTTCAGATACGCGGCGACGTCGGACGGGGTGACCGAGTCAGCGGCACATTCGACAACACATGACAATGCGGCCGGCCATCATGGAGCCGGCAGTCCCGTTCGCCTCCCAGGCGGACAGAGAACGTGCATTGTCAGTCATGTGGCCGATTATGACGTGTCGGGCGTGCCTGCGTCAAACGGGCCGTGGCGGCGATTTTGTTGTTTTCTCCGCGAAACATGTTGCGCTGCCATCCGATCGTGTTCTACAGTCCTGGACGAAGCAGCGTCGAAGCGCTTCGACCAACCCGGCGAAGAGGATGAGATGGTCACGATCAACGAGGTGGCACAGGCCGCCGGTGTGTCGATCTCGACCGTCTCCTACGCGCTCAGCGGCAAACGACCCGTCGCCGTTGACACCCGCCGGCGCATCGAGAAGGCCGTCGCCGAGCTCGGCTACAGCCCGAACGCCGGCGCGCGCATGCTCGCCGGGCGGCGGACGCAGATCTTCGCGCTCACCGAGCCGCTGCGCATCGACACCCACGCCCCGACGCACATGGCGTTCGTGCTGGCCACGGCTGTCGCGGCACGGCGCAACGACTACGACATCCTGCTCCTGACCGACGAGGACGCGCAGGCGGGGATGCGGCGGGTGGCCGCCAGCGGCTTGGTCGATGCGATCCTGGTGCTCGACGTCGCCCCCGACGACGCCCGCGTGGCGTTGTCTCGCGAGATCGCCCTTCCCAGCATCTTCATCGGGGTGCCGAACGATCGGGAATCGCTCGTGTGCGTGGACCTCGACTTCGAACGCGCCGCCGCTCTCGCGGCCGATCGGCTGATCGATGCGGGCCATCGCTCGATCGGCATGCTCGGCCACCCCGAGATCTCCTACGAACGCTCGAACTTCCCGCCGCGCGTGCGCGCAGGCTTCGAGCGAGCGGCCCATCGCCGCGGGGTCACGACCGCCTTCCGCTACGCCGGGCAGTCGCGTCCGACGACCGCGACGATCCGCGACGCGGTGCGGGGCCTGCTGGCCGAGGGTGTGAGTGCGATCGTGCTGCACTGCGCGGAAGACGTCCACCAGGGCGTGCTCGACGCGCTCGCGGATGCGGGACTGAGCGTTCCCGGCGACATCTCGATCGTCTCCGTGGGCTCCTCGTTCGACACCGCAGCCCTGAGCACGCCGCTCGACTCCATCCCTCTCGTTCCCGCCGAAAGCTGCGAGCTCGCCGTCGAGCTCGCCGTCGCCGCCCTGTCCGGATCCGCTCCGGAACCGGGCGTGCACCTCATCGCCCCTCACTACCTCGACGTCGGATCCGTCGCCGCCCCGTCGAGATGACCCACCTCTCTCCGTCCCTTCTCCTGTGCGTTATCGAAGCGCTTCGATAGGTCGCTTCGCCCGTCCCGCAACACCTGACCACCGACGGTCACCATGAAAGGAGTGCCGAAGATGGCACGCATCACATCACGCACCACACACCGCTCCCTCATCCTGCTCGGCGGCGTCGCCGTGGCTGCCCTCGCCCTCAGTGCCTGCTCGGGCGGCGGCGGCAGCCCGGAGGACTCCAACACCCTCACGCTCTGGCACTACGAGGGTGAAGACAGCGCCATGGGCAAGGCCTGGGACGAGGCGATCAAGGTCTTCGAAGACGAGACCGGCGCCAAGGTCGACTTCGAGGCCAAGGGCTTCGAGCAGATCCGCTCCACTGCCAGCCAGGTGCTGAACTCGGACGAGGCGCCGGACATCATGGAGTACAACAAGGGCAACGCGACCGCCGGTCTCCTTGCCAGCCAGGGTCTGCTCACCGATATCACGTCGGCGGTCGAGGAGAACGGCTGGGCCGACAAGCTCGCCCCGTCGCTGCAGACCACGGCCCGCTACAGCGAGGACGGCGTCATGGGCGGCGACGCCTGGTACGGCATCCCGAACTACGGCGAGTTCGTCACGGTCTACTACAACAAGCAGGCCTTCGCGGATGCGGGTCTCGAGGTGCCGACGACCTACGACGAGTTCGTGAAGGTGCTCGACGCGTTCGTCGCCAAGGGCATCACGCCGCTCGCCGAAGCGGGCGCGGAGTACCCGCTCGGACAGCTCTGGTACCAGTTGGCGCTGAGCAAGGCCGACCGCTCGTGGGTCGACGACTACCAGCTCTACAAGAACCCGGTGGACTGGAACGACGAGCCCATCACCTACGCGACCGACACCCTCAAGGAGTACGTCGACGCCGGCTACATCTCGCCGGACGTGGCGGGCATGAAGGCGGAGGATGCGGGCACCGCGTTCATCGCCGGCAACTACCCGATCTTCGTGTCGGGCAGCTGGTGGTACGGCCGCTTCACCGAGGAGATCAGCGGGTACGACTGGGGCATCTTCAACTTCCCCGGCAGCAAGCTGAGCCTCGGCTCCTCGGGCAACCTCTGGGTCGTTCCGGAGAACGCGAAGAACAAGGATCTGGCCTACAAGTTCATCGACATCACGCTGCGCCCCGAGATCCAGGCGATCATCGGCAACAACGGCGGCGTTCCGGTGGCGGCGAACGAGTCCGACATCACGGATGAGAAGAGCAAGGAGCTCATCACCGCGTTCAACTCGATCCTCGACTCCGACGGCCTCTCGTTCTACCCGGACTGGCCCACGCCGACGTTCTACGACACGCTCGTCGCCCAGCTGCAGAACCTCGCCAACGGCAGCTCGACGCCCGAGCAGGTGCAGACCGGACTCGGTGACGAGTACGAGTCGTACGTCTCGAGCCTGCGCGGCTGACCTCCGGTGGCGGAGGGGCGACCGCCCCTCCGCCACCCCCATCCCTTCGACCAAGTGAGGAGACGGTCATGTCCGCCGTCCCGTTCGTGCGGCCGCCCAGAGCGCGGCGCACCAAGCCCCTGCCCGAGGAGCCGCTGATCCCGCAGCGCGGGCGCGGATCCGCCGGCTACTGGCTCTACCTCATCCCCGGCCTGATCCTGCTGAGCGTCGTGATCCTGATCCCGCTCGTCTGGAACATCTACCTCTCCTTCACGAGCTGGCGCGGCATCAAGCCGCCGGAGTGGATCGGCGTCGAGAACTGGGTGCGCCTGTTCGGCGACACCAAGTTCTGGACCTCGTTCGGCAACAGCATCTGGATGATCGTCGCCATGGTGATCCTGCCCACGGTGCTGGGCCTCATCATCGCCGCCCTCCTGTTCGACGTCGTCGGCCGCAAGTACGGCGGGCGTCTCGCGAGCTTCCTGCGCGCGACCTACTACCTCCCGCAGATCCTCCCTGCGGCCATCGCCGGCATCGTCATCGGCTGGGTGCTGCGCCCCGACGACGGCGCGCTCAACACGATCCTGGAGAGCATCGGTCTCGGATCCCTGGCGCACAACTGGCTCGGCAGCCCCGACACGGCCCTCGGCGCGATCATGGTCGTGCTCGTCTGGGTGCAGCTCGGGTATCCGATCGTCGTCTTCATGGCGGCCCTGCAGCGCGTCGACCCCGAGCTCTACGAAGCCGCCGAACTCGACGGTGCGAACTGGTTCCAGCGCTTCCGCTCGATCACGATGAGCATCATCCGCCCGGAGATCTTCGTCGTCACCCTCACCTGCACGATCGCCGCCCTCAAGGTCTTCGGCCCGGTCTACGTGCTGACTCGCGGCGGGCCCGGCACCTCGACGATCGTGCCCGCCTACTACGCCTATAGCGAGTTCTTCCAGGCTCAGCAGGTCGGGTACGGCGCCACCATCGCCACCGCACTCACCATCGTCATCGCGATCGTCGCCGTGCTCTTCATCCGCGCGCAGAACGCGGCGGAGCGCAAGGAAAGGGAGGGTCGCTGATGGCCGTCACCATGGCTGTGACCACCACGAAGGGCGAGGGGCGTCGCGCCCCGCGCACGCCGCGTCGCGGTCGCGGGGGCATGACCCGCCCGCGCGGCATCGACTGGCTGATGCTCGCCTTCGTCATCGTCGGGGCGATCGTCGTGATCGCGCCGTTCTACCTGATCCTCGTGAACTCGTTCAAGTCGCCCGCCGACTACTCGAACGGGGGACCCCTCGCGCTGCCCAGCCAGATCGACTTCACGGGTCTCGCCGCGTTCTGGGAGCGCGTCAACTTCCCCGAGAAGGTGTGGAACTCGTTCTTCATCTCCGGGATGGTGGCGCTGCTGGCCGTGCTCATCTCGGTACTGAACGCGTTCGCGATCGGCATCGGCCGGGTGCGCGGGCGCAGCTGGATCGTGCTGCTGTTCCTGCTCGCGAACCTCCTGCCCCAGGAGGCGCTGCTGTACCCGCTCTACTACCTCTCCAAGGCGGTCGGGCTCTACAACAACGTGTGGTCGGTGATCATCATCTTCACGGTGATCCAGGCCGCCTTCGGCACCTACCTGCTCGCCTCGGTCTACGGCACCTTCCCCAAGGAGGTCCTGGAGGCCGCGGCGATGGACGGCGCCAGCCGCTGGCAGATCCTGTGGCGCGTCGTCTTCCCGATCAGTCGTCCGACGCTCTCGGTGCTGGTCATCTTCTTCTTCATCTGGACGTGGAACGAGTTCCTCATCCCGCTGACGTTCCTGGTGTCCAACGCCAACCAGACCGTGCCGGTCGCGATCAGCGTCCTGCAGGGCGATCGGCTCATGGACGTCACCACGACCAGCGCCTCCGCACTGCTGGGTCTGATCCCCACCCTCCTCTTCTTCCTCATCTTCCAGCGCACCCTCACGCGCGGCATCACCGCAGGAGCAGTCAAGTAATGAAGTTCACGGATGGTTTCTGGCAGCTGCGCCCCGGGGTCACGGCCCTGTACGCACAGGAGGCGTACGACATCTGGGAGACCGAGACGCTGGACGGTCCCGGGCTGGTGATCACCGCGCCGACGAAGGTCATCGAGCGCCGGGGAGACACCCTGAACCGCGCGACGCTGACGGTCACGCTCTCCTCGCCCGCCGAAGGAGTGGTGCGCGTGCGCATCGTCCACCACGACGGCGGTACCCCGCCGCTCGCCTTCGGCATCGCGGCCGTGGCGGGTGCCGCCGAGGTCGAAGCGGATGCGGCAGGTGCGCGCCTGCGCACCGGATCCCTCACCGCGCGCATCGCCGCGGGGGCGCCGTGGTCGCTGGAGTTCTTCTCCGGCGACAAGCGCCTCACCGGCAGCGGGCACAAGGCACAGGGGTACATCACCCTCGCCGGCGACGCCCAGGTCGATCCGGGGATCGTCGACAACGCCAGGGCGGGCGGCAGCAGCGCCCGCGCGCACACGTTCGTGCATGAGCAGCTCGATCTCGGCGTCGGTGAGCTCATCTACGGTCTCGGCGAGCGCTTCGGTCCCGTCGTCAAGAACGGGCAGAGCGTCGAGATCTGGAACGCCGACGGCGGGACCTCCAGTGAACAGGCGTACAAGAACGTCCCGTTCTACGTGTCCAGCCGCGGCTATGGCGTGCTGGTGAACGATCCCGGACACGTCTCCTACGAGATCGGGTCCGAGACCGTCGAACGGGTGCAGTTCTCCGTGCCCGGCGAGGTGCTCGAGTACTTCGTGATCGACGGCCCGACCCCCAAGGATGTGCTGACGCGCTACACCGCGCTCACCGGGCGTCCGCCGATCGTGCCCGCATGGTCGTACGGACTGTGGCTGTCCACGAGCTTCACGACGGACTACGACGAGGCGACCGTCACGTCGTTCATCGACGAGATGGCCGCGCGCCAGCTGCCGGTGTCGGTCTTCCACTTCGACTGCTTCTGGATGCGCGAGTTCAACTGGTCGGACTTCGAGTGGGACCCGCGGGTGTTCCCCGATCCGGACGGGATGCTGCGGCGGCTGCACGAGCGCGACCTCCGCGTGTGCGTGTGGATCAATCCGTACATCGCGCAGCGCTCGCCGCTCTTCGCCGAGGCGGCCGCCCAGGGCTTCCTCGTGCGGCGCGCGGACGGCTCGGTCTGGCAGTGGGACCTCTGGCAGGCGGGCATGGGGCTCGTGGACTTCACGAACCCCGACGCGACCCGGTGGTACCAGGACAAGCTGCGTGCTCTCGTCGCGCAGGGCGTGGACTGCTTCAAGACCGACTTCGGCGAGCGCATCCCGCTCGATGTCGTCTACGCCGACGGCAGCGCTCCCGATCGGATGCACAACCTCTACACCCACCTGTACAACGCGGCCGTGCACGAGGTGCTCGTCGAGGCGCGCGGCGCGGACGACGCGGTGCTGTTCGCGCGGTCGGCGACGGCCGGCGGGCAGTCCATGCCGGTGCACTGGGGCGGCGACAGCACGTCGACGTTCGTGTCGATGGCGGAGACGCTCCGCGGCGGTCTCTCGCTCGCGTGGAGCGGCTTCGCCCACTGGAGTCACGACATCGGCGGGTTCGAGGGCACCCCCGACCCCGAGGTGTTCAAGCGCTGGACGGCCTTCGGCCTGCTGAGCTCCCACAGTCGCTTCCACGGCTCGGAGTCCTACCGCGTGCCGTGGAACTTCGATGACGAGGCGGTCGAGGTCACGCGCATCTTCACCCAGCTGAAGATGCGGCTCATGCCGTATCTCTTCCAGCGCGGCGTGGAGGCCGCATCCGACGGCGTGCCGCTGCTGCGCCCGATGGCGATGGAGTTCCCCGACGACCCGACCTGCGCCCACCTCGATCGCCAGTACATGCTCGGCGGCGACCTGCTCGTCGCGCCGGTGTTCTCGGCGGACGGCGACGTGGAGTTCTATCTGCCGGAGGGCGAGTGGACCCATCTGCTGACCGGGGAGAGCGCCGGGGGCGGGTGGCGCCGCGAGCGTCACGGCGTCGATTCCCTGCCGCTGTACGTGCGTCCGGGTGCCGTCCTGCCCTGGGGCGCCCGGAGCGACCGGCCTGACTACGATTACCTGGAGGGGCTGACGCTGCGGGTGTTCCCCGGCGGAGAAGGCGTCGCCGAGGTGGTCGTGACCACGCCCGACGGACGCAGCCAGACGCTGCGCGCAGACCTTGCGGAGGTGACCCGATGAGCACGGGCAACGCGGATTTCCGAGACAGCGGCCTGGTGTTCCCTCCCGGATTCACGTTCGGGTCGGCGACGGCCTCGTACCAGGTGGAGGGGGCCGCCGCAGAGGACGGTCGCGGCCCCTCGATCTGGGACACCTTCAGCCACACGCCCGGCCGGGTGTGGAACGGCGACACCGGTGATGTGGCGTGCGACCACTACCACCGCTGGGAGAGCGACCTCGACCTGATGGCCGAGCTGGGCCTGGACGCCTACCGGTTCTCGATCGCGTGGCCGCGGATCATGCCCACCGGAACGGGCGAGGTCAACCGAGCCGGCATCGACTTCTACTCGCGACTGGTCGACGGGCTCCTCGAGCGTGGCATCCGTCCGGTGGCGACCCTCTACCACTGGGACCTGCCGCAGCCGCTGGAGGATGCGGGCGGGTGGCCCGTGCGGGCGACCGCCGACGCCTTCGAGCGCTACGCCGAGGTCATGGGTGCGGCCCTCGGCGACCGGGTGCACACCTGGACGACGCTGAACGAGCCGTGGTGCTCGGCCTACCTCGGCTACGGACAGGGCGGTCACGCGCCCGGCCGCCACGAGCCCGCGGCGGCTCTCGCCGCCGTGCATCATCTGAACCTCGCCCACGGGCGCGCCCTCCAGGCGCTGCGCGCGACCTCCACGGGCGACCCGCAGTACTCCGTCACCCTCAACTTCCATGTCCTGCGTGGCGTGGGCGAGCGGTCGGGGGAGGCGATGCGCCGCATCGACGCGCTCGCGAACCGCGCCTTCACGCATCCCATGCTGAAGGGCGAATACCCCGCCGATCTGCTGGAGGACACCGCATCCGTCACGGACTGGTCCTTCGTGCGAGACGGCGACCTGGAGCGGATCAACCAGCCGATCGACGTGCTCGGCGTCAACTACTACTCGACGGCGACCGTGCGTCTGTGGGACGGCTCCTCGCCGCGCCAGCAGAACGACGGGCACAAGGCGAGCGCGGGCGGGACGGCCTGGCCCGGCAGCGACCAGCTGGTGGAGTTCGTCGAGCAGCCGGGCCCCTACACGGAGATGGGCTGGAACATCGCGCCGGAGGGACTCGAAGAGCTGCTGCTCGCGCTTCGCGACGAGTTCCCCGCGCAGCCGCTCATGATCACGGAGAACGGTGCCGCGTTCGCGGACGACGTCGCGCCGGACGGCGCGGTCCACGACGCCGAGCGCGTCGACTACCTGCAGCGCCACCTCACCGCCGCGCACCGTGCCCTCGAGCAGGGCGTGGACCTGCGCGGATACTTCGTGTGGTCGCTCCTGGACAACTTCGAGTGGGGTTACGGCTACGCCAAGCGGTTCGGCGTGGTGCGGGTCGACTTCGACACCCTCGAGCGCACCGTCAAGGACTCGGGACTCTGGTACCGGCGTCTCGCGCGCACCCGCGCGATCCCGGCCGCCGACGAGCTCGGGTGAGACGGCCTCGGTCACCTCGTCGACGGCGTAGCCTGGCGGGGTGACCGAGTTCCGCTTCGAAGACCAGACGGATGCATCCCGCTACGCGCTGTACCTCGGCGACGACCTCGTGAGCGTCCTCGACTACCGCGACGACGGGCGCAGCGTCTCGATGACGCGGGCCTTCACCGTGCCCAGCTTCCGCGGCCACGGTTACGCGGGCGAGATCGTCGAGCGCGCCGTCAGCCTGCTCGAGCAGGCGGGCGACCGCCAGATCGTGCCGATGTGCTGGTACGTCGCCGACTGGTTCGCCGCTCATCCCGAGCGTGCGGGCATCCTTCAGCAGCGCGTCTGAGCGCCCTACCGTCGCGGTCAACGGGCGTCAATCCCCTGAGCGTGCTCTCGTCGGTTCCGGGATGCTGAGACCCGACGAAAGGGAGTGCGCCATGGACGATCGCGATCTGCCCGAGGGCGTGATCAACGCCGACCCGCCCGGCGGCTGGGAGGGCACCTCCGACGAGGAGGCCGCCGAGCAGAACGAGCGCGCCGAGGCGTCGCCGGAGCTGGTGGAGTCCGACGAGCCGTCGCAGGGCGCCGACCCCGACCTGGCGACGGGAGACGCCGAATGAGCACCGAATCGTTCCCCGAGGGCACGCAGGACGAGCCGGTCATGGACCAGCACATCGCGACGCGTCAGGACAAGGTCGACGGGATCATCGCCCAGACGCGTGTCGACGTGAGGGGCCTGCCGATCGAGCGCGTCATCGACGTGCTGCGTCAGCGCTTCGACGACGCCGCCATCGAGACCGACGACGAGGAACTCGCGCGCCTCGCGGAGCAGGTCAACGCCTGAGCCTCACGCGGCGGGCGTGCCCGGCGACTCGGCTGCGGTCTGCGCGACGCGACGATCGGCGCAATAGCGCTCGATGAGATCGAGGATCCCCTCGAGCCCCTGCACGAGCAGCGCATTCGAGAGGTCCGGATCGTCGATGGCGCGCGAGAGCTGCAGCGTGCCGATCATCGATGCGAACAGTCCCGCGGCGCGCACGCGTGCATCCTCCGAGGGGAGGAATGCGGCGACGTCGTCGATCATCGCGAGCATGCCCTCGGTGTAGTGGTGCCGCGTCCGTGCGTCGCTGTGGACGACATCCTCGAGCATCGCCGCGGAGGGGCAGCCGCCCTCGTGGTCTGCGCGATGCTCAGGCGACAGGTAGGCGCGGGCGAACTGCTCGAAGCGCTCGCGCGTGAAGGGCGTCCTGCCGTAGGCGTCTCGCTGTCGCTGCAGCTGGTCGCTGATCACTGCGCAGACGAGATCCGCCTTCGATTCGAAGTGGGCGTAGAACGCGCCATTGGTCAGCGACGCGTCGGACATCAGCGCGGATATCCCCGCCGCGTCGACACCTTCGCGTTTGAATCGGCGGCCGGCGCGATCGATGATGCGCTGCCGCGTGGCTTCCTTGTGGGCGCTGTTGTACCGGGCCATCAGATCTCCAGGATCGCACCTTCCGGGTGAAATCCGCATCGCGCGGACTCCGTGCCAGCATGATTAGATTACGATCGTAATCCAATCAACCGGCAGTGATCCAGAGGTGGAACGGAATGAACGAGCGAATCGATGCGGAGCGGCGTGTGGCAGTGGTCACCGGAGCGAGCGGAGGCATCGGGCAGGCGAGCGCACGCGCGCTCCGCGAAGCCGGCTTCATCGTGGTCGGTACCAGTCGCAACAGTGACTCGGACACGGCGGCCGACGGCGGGGGGCTCGCCCGCCTGGATGTCGCCGACGACAGGTCGGTCGAGACTCTCGTCGCCGACGTCATCGCACAGCACGGCCGAATCGACGTGCTGGTGAACAACGCGGGCGCGGGGCTGGCGGGCGCAGCGGAGGAGGCGTCGATCGCGCAGGTTCAGCAGACGATCGACATCAACCTGACAGGGGTCATCCGGATGACCAATGCGGTTCTGCCCCACATGCGTGACGCGGGCCGTGGACGCATCGTCAACGTCTCGTCCGTGCTCGGCGTCATCCCCGCTCCGTTCATGGCCCTGTACGCGGCGACGAAGTTCGCCGTCGAGGGATACTCGGAGTCCCTCGACCACGAGGTGCGCACACACGGCATCCGGGTCTCCCTCGTCGAGCCGGGCTACACCAAGACCGGGTTCGAGGCGAACACTCGTTGGGGTGACTCGCCGCTTCCCGCCTACGAACAGCAGCGCGCATCCGTGCGCAAGGTGCTCGCCGAGGCTATGCGCACCGCCGATGCGCCGGAGATCGTCGCCGAGGTCGTCCTGACAGCGGCGACGGTTCTCCACCCGAAGGTGCGCTACACCGCCGGCCGCACCGCGAAGGCCGCCAGCCTTCTGCGACGCGTGGCGCCCGCATCCTTCTTCGATGCACAGATCCGCAAGCTCAACGGGCTGACGGCGTAGGGCGAGGACACCTGAGTCTCACGCGGCGGGCGTGCCCGGCGACTCGGCCACGACGGTCGCGAGGTCGTCGCCGAACGTGTAGCTGCCGTACGCGGTGCCGCCGCGAAGCACCGCGGGCAGCCACCGGCGCGCGTCGTCCCACATCCGCTCGTAGGGCACCTCGTCGAGGCCGAACCAGGCCGGCACGATCTCTTCCGTCTCGACGGGCTCGGTCACCGGCGCTCGGTAGACGAAGACGTGCGAGCGCTGCGACCAGCTGTCACGGGAGGGGAAGCGGTAGACGAGCCGGCCCACCGGCTCCAGCAGGGCGGGATCGATCGCGAGTCCCGTCTCTTCGCGCACCTCGCGCACGGCCGCATCGACGATGCTCTCGCCGGGTTCTGCGTTGCCGCCGATGCCCACGACACGACCCAGGCCCATGCCGGTGCGCTTGTAGCCCAACAGCACCTGCGCATCCGACGCGTGCCCGCGCAGGATGTAGACGACGCAGACGTCGCGGATGGCCATGCCCGCCACCTTACGGCGGCAATGTTTCGGAACTGTGGCGAGCGTCCGACGCCGTGTCCGAGGCCGCCCGTACCGTGAATGCATGCGGATCCTGCACACCTCGGACTGGCACATCGGGCGCACCTTCCACGGGTACACCACGATCGACGCCCTGCGCGGTGTGCTGAGCGAGATGGTGTCGATCGTGCGCGAGGAGGCGATCGATCTCGTCATCGTGGCCGGCGACGTCTTCGACTCGGCCGCCCCTGCCCCCGAGTGCTACACCGTGCTGACCGATGCGCTGGTCGGACTGCGCGAAACCGGAGCGCAGGTTGTCGTCACGAGCGGCAACCACGACTCGGCCGCGCGCCTCGGCTTCCAGGCGCGGCTGCTGCGCGACGGGATCCACGTGCTCACCGATCCCGCCCGTCTGGCCGCGCCCATCACGGTCGACGACCGGCACGGCCCGGTGCACGTCTACGGCATCCCTTACCTCGCCCCGGCACAGGTGCGTCACCTGTGGCCGGAGGCCGAACTGCGCACCCAGGCGCAGACCCTGCAGCACGCGATGGACCTCGTTCGCGCCGACCGCGACGAGCGCGGCGGTCGCTCGGTCGTCGTCTCGCACTGCTTCGCCGCGGGGATCGAGGCGACGCCGGGGCTCGAACGCGAGATCCGACAGGGTTCTCTCGACGTCGTGCCGCTGGCGGTGTTCGACGGTCCCGACTACGTCGCGCTCGGCCACATCCACGGACGCCAGCAGCTCAGCGACCGCGTGCGCTATGCGGGCGCGCCGCTGCACTACGGCTTCGGTGAGAAGGGGCGCCGTCGCGGCGTCTGGATCGTCGATCTCGATGAGGCGGGGCTCGCGTCGGTCGCCTGGCGTGATGTGAGCGTTCCGCGCCGCCTCGAGGTGCTGCGCGCACCGCTGGACGACCTGCTGGCCGATCCGCGCTTCGCCGACGCCGAGTCGGCATGGGTGAGCGCGGAGTACACCGATGCGCTGCCGCAGCGCGACGTCATGCGCCGGCTGCAGCAGCGATTCCCGTTCTGCGCGAGCGTGGCGCACGTCCCCGACCGCGCCGATGCCGGGGTGGTGTCCAGCTACGTGCAGCGCGTCCGCCAGGCACGCAGCGACCGGGAGCTCATCGACGCCTTCCTCGGCCACGTCCGCGAGGGCGAAGCCGCGTCGCCCGCCGAGGCCGAGCTGCTGCGCGCGACGCTCGCCGAGAAGCAGGACGCCCTCGTCGAGGCCGGGGCGTGAGGCTCCACCGGCTCGAGCTCGCGGGTTTCGGTCCGTTCCGCGATCGGCAGGTCGTCGACTTCGACGCGTTCGCCGACGACGGCATCTTCCTCATCACCGGTCGCACGGGCGCCGGGAAGTCGAGTGTTCTCGACGGCGTCGCATTCGCCCTCTACGGCAACGTGCCGCGTTACGACGGCCCCGACAAGCGCCTGCGCAGCGATCACTGCGCGCCCGACGACCCCACTGAGGTGAGTCTCGAGTTCACGATCGGCGATGTGCGCTGGAAGGTCGTCCGCTCGCCCGACTATGCGCGCCCGAAGCTGCGCGGCGGTGGGATGACGACCGAGCCGGCGCGCGCCGAGCTGTTCGAACTCGTCGACGGCGTCTGGATCGGCCGCGCCTCGCGTCCGCGCGATGTCGGCGAGATCCTCGATCGGGTGCTGGGATTGAACCTGCAGCAGTTCCAGCAGGTCATCCTGCTGGCGCAGAACAAGTTCTCCCGCTTCCTGCTGGCCCGAAACGACGAACGTCAGGCGCTGCTGCGCACGCTGTTCGGCACCCGGCGCTATGAGGATTACGCCCGCGAGCTCGACGACCGGCGGCGCGAGACGCAGCAACGGCTGCGGGAGCGGGCAGTGCACGCCGATGCGCTGCTGGCCGAGGGCGAGCTGCTGATCGACGACGAGGCCGAGCCGCCCGCATCCGACGACCTCGCCGCGCGGCGCGAGGCGGTGCGCACCGCGACGGAGCGGGCACGCTACCGGGTCGAGACCGCGGAGATCGCGCGGGCGAACGCCCACGAGGCCTGGACCGCCGCCGCCGCCGACCTCACGCTCCGCGAGCGCCAGCGACAGGCCCAACGCGCCCGCGACGAGGCGGCTGCACGCCTCGCGGCCCTCGAGGCCGAGGCGGACAGCGTCGCCGACGCACGCGTCGAACGTGATCGCGCGGTCGCCGCCGAGGCGCTGCGCGGCGCCATCGAGCGCGCCGCGCGGACGGGTCTCGCCGCCCGCGCGGCCGAGACCGAGTCCGCGGCGGCCGATGAAGAATGGCTCGTCGCCGGTGAGGACCCGGCGGCGGATCTCGAGGCGACCGACGAGGAGTTGACGGGCGAGCTCGCCCGCGTGGATGCGGCGGCCGAGAGCGAGCGTCAGCTGCACGACCTGGATGCGGAGCTCGCGCTCGCGAACGGCGCCCTCGACGATGCGGGCGCGACGCTCCGACGCCTGACAGCCGAGACGACCGAAGCGCCGGCCCGCCGTGAGGCTCTTCTCGCCGCCCGGACCGAAGCCGCCGTCGATGCGGGCCGTATCCCCGAGGGGGAGAGCGCTGTGGAGGGCGCGCGGCTGCGGCGGGAGGCAGGGAGGCGGGCAGCGGATGCGGATGCGAGGCTCACCGCAGCCGAGGCCGCCTACACCGCAGCGCTCGACGCGTCGGCGGCGGCATCCGCGACGCTCGCACGTCTGATGCGTCGACGTGTCGCGGAGCGCGCGGGCGAACTCGCGGCTGCGCTGGTGCCCGGCGAGCCCTGTGCCGTGTGCGGTTCCACCGAGCATCCTCATCCCGCGCCGCGCGCGCACGACGCCGTCACGGACGACACGATCACCGACGCCGAGGCCGCCGTCGTGCGCGCCCGGGCGGAGGAGACGCGGGCCGCGGATGAAGCGCGCCGTCTGCGTGACGAGCTCACCGAGGCCCGCGCGGTCGCGGGGGGCGCCGGCGCCGAAGCGCTCGACCGGGCTCTCGCCGACGCCGAGGAGGCACTGCAGCGCGCACGCGACGCGCAGGCGCATCTCGGCGGTATCGAGCGCGACCTCGCGCGCATCGACGCGCAGCAGGCCGAGCTCGCTGCGGCGGTCGAGGGCGCGATCCGTGACGAACGGGAGACCGCGACGCGCGTCGCCGCGCTGTCGGCGCGCCGGGAGGAGATCGTGCAGACCGTCGAGCGTGCGCGCGAGGGGTTCGAGAGCGTCGCCGACCGCCGCGCCGCCCTCGTCGCGCGACGCGAGCGCGCGCGTCGCCGACGCAGCGCGCAGGCGGCGCTGATCATCGCCCAGCAGGCGGCGGATGCGGCGGTGACCGAGGTCACAGAGGCTGCCGAACAGGCGGGCTTCACGGATCCGCTCGACGCTGCCGACGCCCTGCGCTCGCGCACGGACATGGCGGCGCTCGTCGAACGGGTCGAGACGCACGAGCGCGATCTCGCGCTGGTGCGCGCACAACTGCTCGAACTGCAGCTCGAGCTGGCGGGTGTGCCGGAGGCGCCGGTCGAGCTCGACGAGGCGCGGCAGAAGGCCGAGGAGGCGGACCGGGCGCGCGGCCATGCGATCGCGGAGCTCAGCCGGGCACAGTCCACGGCGGATCGGCTGAGCGATCTCGTCGTGCGCATCGACGAGGCCTACGCGGCGGTGGCCGAGCTTGCCCAGGAGACGGCGGTTGTGACGCGGCTCGCCGACACCCTGCTCGGGCGCGCGCCGAACACGCGGCGCATGACGCTCGAGACGTTCGTGCTGGCGGCCGAGCTGGAGGAGATCGTCATCGCGGCCAACGGTCGCCTGGCCGAGATGTCGGCGGGGCGATACAGCCTTCACCACTCCGATGCGCTGGCCGCGCGTGGCGCCGCATCCGGACTCGGGATCGAGGTCATGGACGCCTTCACAGGCCAGCTGCGCCCGCCGCAGTCGCTGTCGGGCGGCGAGACGTTCCTCGCATCGCTGTCGCTCGCGCTGGGGCTGGCCGAGGTGGTCACCGCGCGCGCCGGCGGGATGCGGCTGGACACCCTTTTCATCGACGAGGGATTCGGCTCGCTCGACGCCGAGACTCTCGAGCTCGCGATGAGCGTCCTCGACGAGCTCCGCGCGGGAGGCCGCACGGTGGGGGTGATCAGCCACGTCGAGGCGATGAAGGACCAGTTGCCCGCCCAGCTGACGATCGAGGCGACGCCGCAGGGGCCGAGCATCATCCGGCAGCGATGACGACGATCGACGAATCCTCGTCAGACGCAAGCCGGGACCCCGCATCCGCACGCGCGCCTAAGGTGGAGGAGTGAGCAAGAACACCCTGTGGACGGTGCTGGCCGTCATCGCGTCGATCGTGATCGGCTGGTTCCTCGTCAACCTGCTGTTCTCGGTGATCGCCTTCGTCTTCAAGCTCGTCATCGTCGCCGCTGTCGCGCTCGTCGTCTTCCTCGTGCTGCGCTCGGCCCTCAGCCGCAGCGGGGACTGAGCGTGGCGGCCGACGGCGCATCCGAGGCGCACCCGGTCACGACCGACATCCCGCTGAGCTCCGCCGCACGTTGGCGGGCCTTCTGGGTGTGCGTCGCGGTCGCCGGTCTCACGATCCTCGACCTGTCGAAGGTCAATGTGGCTTTGCCGTCGATCGAGACGGCCTTCTCCGCAGGGGCGACCGAGCTGCAGCTCATCGTCTCCGGTTACGTCCTCACGTTCGGTCTGTTCCTCGTGCCGATGGGACGCATCGGCGACCAGCGCTCCCGTCGCGCCCTCTTCCTGATCGGGCTCACGCTGTTCACCGCCATGAGCGTGGTCTGCGCGATCGCGCCGAACTCCACCGTGCTCCTGATCGCCCGTCTGCTGCAGGGGGCGGCGGCCGGCATCCAGATGCCCCAGGTGCTCGGTCTCATCCAGCAGCTGTTCCAGGGCAAGGAGCGCGGCCGCGCCTTCGGCTTGTTCGGTGCCACGATCGGTGTGGCGACGGCGTTCGGGCCGACCCTCGGCGGGCTTCTCATCGCGGTGGGCGGTCCTCAGGACGGGTGGCGGTGGATCTTCTGGATGAATCTGCCGCTCGGACTGATCGCCATCCTGCTGGCAGCCCTCCTGCTGCCCGCCACACGCACCCGCTCGCACCGCAAGCTCGCCCTCGATCCGGTCGGCGTCATCCTGTTCGCCCTCACCGTGATCTCGCTCATGTGGCCGTTCCTGTTCACCACGGGTGCGCCGGGGGACGACCCGCGACGGTGGTGGCTGCTCGTGTTGTTCGTGCTGTTCGCGGCCGGGTTCGTGGCGTGGGAGCAGCGCTACACCCGAGTCGGCAAGCAGCCGCTCATCCCGCTGAAGCTCTTCCGGATCGGCTCGTACCGCAACGGCACGCTCCTGCAGACGACCTACTTCGCCGCGGTCCCGTCGATGTTCCTCATGACCACCCTCTACCTGCAGAGCGGTCTGCACATCGAACCCGTCTTCGCTGGCATGGTGACGATCGGCTTCGCGCTGGCCAGCGCCGTCTCCTCCTACATCGGAGGGTCGCTCGTCGTGCGGTTCGGCAGGCCCGTCGTGGTCGTGGGGCTCGGGTTGATGCTCGCCTGCGTCGCCGGCCTCGTCGCCACCGCGCTCTACGTCCCCGACTCCGTCACGCCGTTCGTCATGGCGGGCGCTATGCTCCTGGGCGGCATCGGCGGCGGCCTGGTGGTCTCGCCGAACCAGACCCTCACCCTCGCCGACATCCCCGTGCGCGAGGGCGGGCTCGCGGGCTCGGTCGGACAGCTCGGCCAGCGCATCGGCACCGCGGTGGGAACCGCGGTCGCGCTCGCTCTCTTCTACGCGACGGTCTATCGCGAAGACGGCCACGCGGCGGAGGATGCGGTCGTCTTCCACGACGCGTACGGCTTCGGGATGGTCACCGTCGCGCTGTTCCTCGCCGTCGCCTTCGTCATCGCCGTCGCCGACCTCGGCGCGAGACGTCGCTCCCAGAAGGTCGCCGACGCGGCATCCTGAGCCGGGGTCAAACTCCGTAGTCGGCGCGGATGCGCTCGCGCAGGATGTGGCTGCAAGCGGTGACGGCGGCATCCCAGTCGGTCATCGCATCGTCCTGGGCGTTGTCGGAGACCGCCTTGAGGACGCGGATGGGCACACCGAACTCGGCGGCCACCCAGAAGTACGCGTACGTCTCCATATCGACGAGGCCCGCGCCCAGCGACCGGATGAGCGTCACGGTCTCGGCGTCGTCGACGAACGAGTCGCCCGTCGCGATGACGACGCCCTCGCGGTCGTGGCCGACCCGCGCGGGAAGCGACAGATGCTGACCGACGACGCCGTCAGGGTCTGTCACGTCGTGCTGGATCGCACCGGCGATCTCGTGCAGGTCGCCCTGCAGCAGCGGATCGATGCAGCCGGCGGTGCCGACCACGACGATCTCCTCGTAGTCGGCGGCGCTGAGCGCACGTGTGAGGTTCACGGCGGCCGGCAGCTTGCCGGGGCCGGTGATGAGCCGATCGAAGCCCTCGAGCTCCGCGGGAAAGGCGACGACCTCGCTCTCGAGCGCGGCGACGAGCAGGCGCATCAGTTCCCGCCCCCGCTGACGATGCCGATGATCCCCGAGATGAGGAAGAAGACGCCGACGCCGGCGACGGCGATCCAGATGCCGATACGGGTGGCGGAGGGCTTGCCCTGGTCGTCGCTGGGGCCGGAACCGAAAAGACTCACCCTGCGAGCGTAGACGAGCCCGCGGTGATCGTGGTCGTCGCGGGCTCGACAGGCGTGCTCAGGAGGTGGGCTGCCAGGTGGAGAGGCGGTCCAACTCGGCGATCTGCTCACTGGTCAGCACCACGCCGACACTCGTCAGCAGATCGGGGACCTGCGACGCGCGAGAGGCGCTCGCGATGGGCGCCACGACGGTGGGTCGCTGGCGGAGCCAGGCGAGGGCCGTCGCCGCGATGGACGCGCCGTGCTCGCCGCCGATGCGCTCGAGCGCGTCGATGATCGCGAGGCCCTGGGGTGTCGCATACTTGGCGGCGCCCTCGGCGCGCGGGGAGCTCGCCCCTGCCGCATCCGCCGAACGGTACTTGCCCGTGAGGAACCCCGAGGCCAGGCCGTAATAGGGCACGAGCGCGAGGTCGAACTCCTCGGCGACGGGGATGATGTGCTCCTCGACGTCGTTACGGTGCACGAGGTTGTAGTGGGGCTGGACGGCGATCGGGAGCGGCCCGCCTGCGGCCTGCGCGAGCTCGATCCACTGACGGATGCGCTCGCCCGAGTAGTTGGAGACGGCCGTGTAGCGGACCAGGCCGTCGTTGACCAGGTCGGTGAAGGCGGCGACGGTCTCCTCGAGCGGCGTCTCGGGGTCGTCGAAGTGGGCGTAGTAGAGGTCGATCGTGTCGACGCCGAGCCGCTTCAGCGACGCCTGGGCGGCCGCACGGATGTTCTTCGCGGACAGACCGCGGAACTCCGGGTGCTGGCTCACCTTGGTGGCGATGACGAGGTTGCGGGGCTTGCGTGCGGCCAACCACTCGCCGATGAGCGTCTCGCTCTCTCCTCCTCTGTTGCCCGGCACCCACGCGCTGTAGGCGTCGGCGGTGTCGATGAAGTTGCCGCCGCCGTCGTGGAACGTGTCGAGGATCTCGAAGGAGGCGTCACGATCGGCCGTCCAGCCGAACACGTTGCCGCCGAGGGAGAGGCCGAAGACGTCGAGGTCGCTGCGTCCGATACGGGTCATGATGTCCTTTCGTCGCTGCCGCGCACGGTCAGTGTGCGCGCACTCCTTATGAACAAGACGGGGATGCCGCCGCCCATTCCCATTACTTCCGGGATCGACCGGTGGCCGCGCGGCGGGGCCGGGCTAGGGTCGAAGACAGGGCGCAGACGGTTGTGCCCGCGATCTCGGGAGGCAGCGATGGAATCGGTCGTTCTCGACACACCGGCGGGAATCGACGCTCGACTCGGGTGGGACCCCTCGGTCACCGCGCACGACCGCAAGCGTCTGCTGGCCCGGGCGATCATCGGTGCGCGACTCGGCGTCGACCCGGCAGCCGTGCGCATCGAACGCGAGGCGCCCACGACGTTCGGCCATCACACGCGCCTGATCGCCTCGCTCGACGGCGAGGAGCTCGATCTCGTCGTGACCGTCGCCGAGTACCGCGCGGCCAACGTCGTCGCGGTGAGCGAACCTGGCGTCCGCGTCGGGATCGACCTGCGCGACCTGCATCCCGACACGCACACCCGCGCGGTGATGCGGGCGCAGAGCCAGCTGTGGGAGGGAGCGACCGACCTGGATCTGCTCACGCACTGGAGTCGGGCTCAGGCGGTGCTCGCCGCCGACGGGCGCGGACCGCGGCTGTCGGCCACATCCGTCAAGCTCGACCAGGGCGGCCACCGCGGATGGGTGCGGGATCGGCCGACGAGCTACACGATCCAGGATCTCTCCCGGAACGCCTTCGTGATCACGCTCGCCTGGGCTCCCGAGGAGGACTGAGCATCCTCGGCCCGCTCAGTCCTCGAGCGCGGCATCCAACTCGCTGAGCCAGGCGGCGGCGTTCCCGTCGCTCGGCGCTCGCCAGTCCCCGCGCGGCGACAGCGATCCTGCGGGGGACACCTTCGGGCCGTTGGGGATCGCGGTGCGCTTGAACTGGGCGAACCCGAAATAGCGCCTGAGGAACACCCGCAGCCACTGCACGATCGTCTCGCGGTCGTAGACGTACCGCTCGTCGTCGGGGAATCCGGCCGGCCAGAGTCCCGCCTCCGCGTCCGCGAAGGCGACCTCCGCCAGGTACGCGATCTTCGACGGCCGCATCCCGAAACGCAGGACGTGGAACAGCGTGAAATCATGCAGCGCGTACGGGCCGATGGCGTCCTCCGTCGACTGCACCTTGCCGTCCTCGCCCGCGGGAACCAGCTCCGGGCTGATCTCGGTGCCCAGGACCGCCTGCAGGACGGCGGCCGTGCGCTCGTCGATCCCGACGCCGTCTGCGATCACCCAGCGGATGAGGTGCTGGATCAGCGTCTTGGGAACGCCGGCGTTGACGGCGTAGTGGCTCATCTGGTCGCCGACGCCGTACGTGGCCCAGCCGAGCGCCAGTTCGGACAGGTCCGAGGTTCCGATGACGACGCCGCCGTGACGGTTCGCGAGGCGGAACAGCAGATCGGTGCGGACCCCCGCCTGCACGTTCTCGAACGTGACGTCGTAGAGCGGCTCGCCCTCGGCGGCGGGGTGGCCGATGCCGCGCAGGATCTCGGTGGCGGCGGGGCGGATGTCGATCGTCTCGATCGTCGCGCCGATCGCCTCGGCGAGTTCGATCGCGTTGGACTTGGTGCCGTCGCCGGTCGCGAAACCGGGCATCGTGTAGGCGAGGATCTCGCTGCGCGGACGCCCCATCCGGTCCATCGCACGGGCGACGACCAGGAGCGCGTGGGTGGAATCGAGACCCCCCGAGACACCGATGACGGGGCGCGGGGATCCGATCGCCCGCATCCGCTGCTCGAGTCCGGAGACCTGGATGCTGAAGGCCTCGTAGCAGTCCTGCGCGAGGCGCGCGGGGTCGGCCGGCACGAAGGGGAACCGCGCGACCGGGCGGCGCAGGCCGGAGAGCTCGGCGGGCGGGTCCAGACGGAAGTGGATCGTGCGGAACGCGCCTACGCGGTCGGCGAGGGAACGCCGATTGTCGTCGAAGGTGCCCTGGCGCAGGCGGTCCTGGCGCAGGCGGTCCAGGTCGACGTCGGCGACGCTGCGGCGAGCCGCGTCCGGGAACCGATCGGTCTCGACGAGCAGCTGGCCGCCCTCATAGATCATGGTCTGGCCATCCCACGAGACGTCGTTCGTGGACTCGCCCTGGCCCGCCGCCGCATAGGCGTAGGCGGCGAGGCAGCGCAGCGACTGGGACTGCGAGAGCAGCTTCCGGTCGTCGGCTCGGGCGATCGTGATCGGGCTGCCGCTGAGGTTCAGGAGCACCGTCGCCCCGGCGAGCGCCGCCTCGGACGAGGGCGGGACGGGAACCCACATGTCCTCACAGACCTCGGCGTGAACGACGAGCCCGTCCACGTCCAACGCCTCGAACAGCAGGTCGGGTCCGAAGGGGGCGTAGAGGTCGCCGATGCGGATGTCGCCGCCGCGCTGGTCGTCGCCCGGTGCGTACCACCGGCGCTCGTAGAACTCCCGGTAGGTGGGGAGCATCGACTTCGGGGCGACCCCGAGGAGCTCACCGCGGTGGATGACGACCGCGCAGTTGTAGAGGCGGTTGCCGTGGCGCAACGGCGCGCCGACGACCAGCAGGGGCCGTAGGTCGACGGATGCGGTGACGATCCGCTCGATGGCCGCGGCCACCGCATCCAGCAGAGGTTCCTGCAGCACGAGGTCCTCGATCGCGTAGCCGCTGAGGCTCAGTTCGGGAAAGAGCGCGACGGCGACGCCGTCGTCGTGGCAGGCGCGCGCCTCGGCGAGCACGGCCTCCGCATTCGTCGCGGGATCGGCCACGCCGACCGGGATCGTGACGGCGGCGACGCGGGCGAAGCCGTGCCGGTAGGGGTTCGTGAAGGGCAGGTGCGTGCTCACGTGTCCAGTCTGGCACCCGTACGCGGGCGCAGAACGGGGTTGCGTCGCCGGGAGGCGCTGTCGGCGGCCGCAACTAGGGTCGATGAAGGAAAGGGAGCTGATGCGATACATCGAGCCTGCGGGGTCCGACAGCGGGCGCCTGGTGTGGAGCGCGAGCGACCTCAAGGCCGCCGCGGAGTGCGAGTTCGCGTGGCTGCGCCAGCTCGACGCGCGGCTGGGCCGCATCCCCGCGGTCGTCGAGCCCGAAGACGTCATGCTCGAGCGGGCGGCCAGGCTCGGCACGCGGCATGAGTTGGCCGTGCTGCAGCGCTATCGCGACGAGTTCGGCGACGCGGTCGTCGAGATCCCCGACACCCGCTCGGGCGATGAGGCGGCGATGTCGGATGCGGTCGCCGCGACCGTCGCCGCTCTCGCCGACCCGCGTGCTCACGTCGTCTACCAGGCGGCGTTCCGCACCGATGAGTTCGTGGGCTTCGCCGACTTCCTGGTGCGCGCAGACGACGGCGCG
Source organism: Microbacterium sp. SORGH_AS_0428 (assembly GCF_031453615.1). Classification (NCBI taxonomy): domain Bacteria; kingdom Bacillati; phylum Actinomycetota; class Actinomycetes; order Micrococcales; family Microbacteriaceae; genus Microbacterium; species Microbacterium sp. SORGH_AS_0428. The sequence continues at coordinate 2,489,722 of NZ_JAVIZT010000001.1, forward strand.
TGGATCGTGCAGGACACCAAACTGGCCCGCCACGCGCGCGTGACCGCCTTGATGCAGCTTGCGGCATATGTCGATCAGCTCGACGCGGCGAGGGTTCCCCGTGCCGACCGTGTGGAGCTGCTGCTGGGCGACGGCTCGGTCAGCACCCATCGGGTGCGCGATCTCCTGCCGGTGTACCGGCAGCGTCGCGCACGCCTGCGTGCGCTCATCGCCGACCGCGATCTGGCCGCCGGTGCCGCCGGCGAGCCGATCGTGTGGGCAGACGGCCGCGGAGCGCTGCGTGTCGTGGCGTGCGGGCGTTGCGCGACGTGCGTGACGGAGGTGGCCGCGCATCGCGACCTGCTGCTCGTCGCCGGTATGCGCCCCGTGCAGCGTGAGCGTCTGCGCTCCGCCGGCATCACGACGATCGATCAGCTGGCGGCGGCAGCGGGGGCGCCCGAGCGCATGAGCGACGACGTCTTCGCGTCGCTGCGGACGCAGGCCCGTCTCCAGCTGGAGAGTCCCGCGGGCGTGCCCGGACCCGACGGAACGGTGCCCGCCGACGCCGTGCCGCGCTACGAGGTCGTGCTGCCGCAGGCGCTCGCCGCCCTGCCACGACGCGACGCGGGCGATCTCTTCTTCGATTTCGAGGGAGACCCGCTGTACACCGAGGGGGCCGGCGACTGGGGGATCGACTATCTCTTCGGGTGGATCGACCCCGAGCAGCAGTACACGGCGCTGTGGGCGCACTCGTTCCCCGACGAGAAGGCGGCGCTCGAGACGTTCATCGACTTCGTCGATCTGCGTCGGCGCGCGCATCCGGGCATGCACATCTACCACTACGCGCCCTACGAGCCGACACACCTGCTGGCGATGGCCGCGCGTCACGGCACCCGCGAGGCAGAGGTCGACCGTCTGCTGCGCGACGGCGTCTTCGTCGACCTGTATCCGATCGTCCGCCGGGCGCTGCGGGTCGGGTCCCGGTCGTACTCCATCAAGAAGCTCGAGCCGCTGTACATGGGGGCCCAGCGCCGTACGAGCGATGTGCAGCGCGGCGACGACTCGATCGTGCGCTACGTCGAGGCGCGTGCGCTGCTCGAGGCGGGGCAGGGTGCCGAGGCTCAGCTCGTGCTCGATGATCTGGCCGAGTACAACCGCGATGACTGTGTCTCGACCCTCCGCCTGCGCGACTGGCTCGTCGACCGCGCGCGCGAGGCGCAGCTCTTCCCGTCCGCGGATCCCGTCGTCGGCGAGGACGTCTACGAGCCGTCGTTCCGTTCCGTCGCGCTCCAGCGCCGCGCGGCCGTCACCGACGACGAGGCGGACGCGGCGGCTCTGCGTCTCGGGGCTGCGGCGATCGACTACTACCCGCGTGAGGCGAAGACCTTCTGGGCCTCGCACTTCCTCCGGCTCCGCGAGCCGGTGTCGCTGTGGGAGGACACCCGCGACGTCGTCGTGCTCGACGGCGCGCGCACGCGTGTCGTCGACGACTGGCAGCCGGGTCAGGGGCGCCAGCGCGCCCTGCGACGCCGCCTCGAGCTTCGGGGGGAGCCCGCACCGGGCACGCGGCTGAGCGTCGGCACTCAGCCCTTCCTCGTGTATGCCACGCCGGCGCCGTTCGGCGAAGCATCCCCGCGATGGATCCACGCGGCGCGCGCGGTGCGCATCGTCGAGGCGCTCGATGACGGTGCCGTCGTAGAAGAGCTCGCCGCCGACGGCGAGACCTGGCCGGATCTGCCGATCGCCCTCGCGCCCGCAGCTCCGCCCGCGGCCGGCAACCAGCAGGCAGCGATCGACGCGTGGGCGGACGCGCTGATCGACGCCGATCCGCACTTCCCGCTCGACGCGGCCACCGACATCCTGCGTCGCGTCGCGCCGCGCACCACGACGGACGCTCTGACACCCTCTGCCGGCGACGACGTCGCGGCCATCGTCCGCAGCGTCGTCGACCTCGATGACAGCTATCTCGCCGTCCAGGGCCCTCCCGGCACGGGCAAGACCTACGTGGGCTCCCACGTGGTCGCGCGCCTCGTGGCCGAGCGTGGCTTCCGGGTGGGTGTCGTCGCGCAGTCGCACGCCGTCGTCGAGCACATGCTGGATCGGATCGTGGCTGCGGGCCTGGCGTCGACGCTCGTCGGCAAGGCGCTCAAAGACCCGAGCCAGGCGGATGCCGTGTCGTTCACCGTGTTCGAGAAGAACGCTCTCGCGGCGTTCACCGAGGACCGGCCCGGCGGTTTCGTCGTCGGTGGAACCGCGTGGGACTTCAGCCACGCCGGCCGCGTTCCCCGTCGCAGCCTCGATCTGCTCGTGATCGACGAAGCGGGACAGTTCTCTCTCGCATCGACGATCGCCGTGTCCCGGGCCGCTCGCCGCCTGCTGCTGCTGGGCGATCCCCAGCAGCTGCCGCAGGTCAGCCAGGGCACGCATCCCGAACCCGTCGACGAGTCGGCGCTGGGGTGGGTCATGGACGGCGCCGCGGTGCTGCCCCCATCCCACGGCTACTTCCTCTCACACACCTGGCGGATGCATCCCGCGCTCGCGAGCGCCGTGTCGGAGCTCTCCTACGACGGTGAACTCGCCTCCGCGCCCGTGACGGCCACTCGCCGGCTGGACGGCGTCCAGCCGGGCGTGCACCCGGTCCCGGTGGTGCACGCGGGCAACGCCGTCGCCTCACCCGAGGAGGCGGCGGAAGTGGTGTGCATCGTCCGCGACACGATCGGCCGCACGTGGACAAGCCGGGATGACGGCGAGGCGCTCGCACGGCCGCTCACCGCCGCGGACGTCATCGTCGTGACGCCCTACAACGGCCAGCAGGTCGAGGTGGAGAACGCGCTGGAGGCGGCGGGTCTCACCGGCATCCGGGTGGGCACGGTGGACAAGTTCCAGGGTCAGGAGGCAGTCGTCGCGATCGTGTCGCTGGCCGCGTCGTCGGGTCGCGAGGCTCCGCGCGGACTGGAGTTCCTGCTGCTGCAGAACCGGCTGAACGTGGCCGTCTCTCGCGCGCAGTTCGCCGCGTACGTCGTCTTCTCGCCCGACCTGCTCGACGACCTGCCGCGCACCCCCGAGGGGGTGGCGCGGCTGAGTGCGTTCGCGCGACTGGTCGGCGAGGACGAGCCGTCACCGGCCACGGCGACACGGATGCGAAGCGGTCACCCGGGAGAGGTATGATCGCCCGGGCCCGCTGAGCGGGCGGAGCGCGGGCACGTCCCGCGCGGAGATCTCACCCGAGAAGACCGAGAGGCGGTGATGGCCATGGCCGGCGATAGTTCGTGCGCCACGGCGCACACCGCCGCATCCCTCCGGTAGCGACGGGATCCGGTGGCCGCGCCCTGGCGAGAGCGCAACCACATCCCCTGGCGCCGTGTCGCGCCCGCAACATCGGAGAATCTCATGACCCTGATCGACAACGCCATCTACGTCCAGGGGCACCGCGTGGAGACCCCGCGCAGCCTCGACGAGACCTACGAACTGCTCGACGCCCACGACGGCTTCGCCTGGATCGGGATGTATCGGCCCGGCCCCGCCGAACTCGCCAGCGTCGCGGGTGAGTTCGGCCTGCACCCTCTGGCGGTCGAAGACGCGCTGCAGGGCCATCAGCGTTCCAAGGTGGAGCGGTACGGCGACACCCTGTTCGTCGTCCTGCGTCCCGCGCACTACGACGACGAGCTCGAGCACGTCGAGTTCGGCGAGCTGCACCTGTTCGTGGGCCCCCGTTTCGTGGTGACCATCCGCCACGCCGAGTCTCCGAACCTCGCGGCCGTCCGGCAGCGGCTCGAACGCCAGCCGGAGCTGCTGGAGCTGGGGCCGGAGGCCGTGCTCTACGCGATCCTCGACCGTGTCGTCGACGAGTACGAGCCGGTCGTAGCCGGTATCGAGAACGACATCGACGAGATCGAGGATCAGCTCTTCGGCGACAGCGACGACGATGCGCTCTCGCGCCGCATCTACGAGCTGTTCGGTGAGGTCATCAGCTTCGGGCGTGCGGTGCAGCCGATGTCGGGGATGCTGGAATGGCTGCGCCGCGGCTACGAGAAGTACGACGTCGACCTCGAAGTGCAGCGCAACCTTCGCGACGTGCTCGACCACGTCATCCGCATCGCGGATCGCATCGAGGGGTTCCGTGCGCTGCTGGACAAGGCGCTGACGGTGCACTCCGCGCTCGTCGCGCGCCGTCAGACCGAGGCGAGCCTCGCGCAGAACGACGAGATCAAGAAGATCTCGTCGTGGGCGGCGATCATCTTCGCGCCGGGGCTCATCGCGGGCATCTACGGGATGAACTTCGAGAACATGCCCGAACTTCACTGGGAATACGGCTACCCGCTCGCCGTCGGCGGCATGGGGGTGTTCGCCGTCGCCCTGTGGGTGATCTTCCGCAAGAAGAAGTGGCTCTGAGCTCTTCTCAGACCGTGCCGTAGAGGCGGTCGCCCGCGTCACCGAGGCCGGGCACGATGTAGCCCTTCTCGTTGAGGCGCTCATCGAGCGCACCGAGAACGAGGGTCACATCGCGGTCGCCGACGAGTTCCTCGATCTTCGCGACGCCCTCGGGTGCACCGAGGATGCAGATCGCGGTGACGTCCTGTGCTCCGCGGGCGAAGAGGAAGTCGATCGCCGCGCCCAGCGATCCGCCGGTGGCCAGCATCGGGTCGAGCACGAAGCACTGGCGGTCGCTGAGGTCGTCGGGCAGGCGCTCCGCGTAGGTGTACGGCTGCAGGGTCTCCTCGTTGCGCGCCATGCCGAGGAAGCCGATCTCGGCCGTGGGCAGGAGCTTCACCATGCCGTCGAGCATGCCGAGGCCCGCGCGCAGGATCGGCACGACCAGCGGGCGCGGCTCGGAGATCCGCACGCCCGTCGTCGAGGTCACCGGCGTCTCGATCTCGAGCTCCTCGACCCGGACGTTGCGCGTCGCCTCGTAGGCGAGGAGCGTCAGCAGCTCCTCCGTCAGCTGACGGAACACCGGGGAGGGGGTGTTCTTGTCGCGCAGCACCGTGAGCTTGTGCGTGATGAGCGGGTGGTCGGCGACGTGCAGGCGCATGGGTCCAGATTACGTCACGCGGATGCGGGCCGCGGAGCTAGTCTGGCCGGGTGAATCTGCCCACCCGACCCGCGGACGACGCTGCCATGGCGCGTGCGCTGGAGCTGGCGCGGCACGCCTCGGCGGACGGCGACGTCCCCGTCGGAGCGGTCGTGCTCGATGCCGAGGGGCGAACGATCGCCGAGGGGCGTAACGAGCGCGAGCTCACGGGGGACCCCACCGCCCACGCCGAAGTCGTCGCCCTGCGCCGGGCGGCAGCATCCACCGGGTCCTGGAACCTCAGCGGCTGCACGCTCGTGGTCACGCTCGAGCCCTGCGTCATGTGCGCGGGCGCGATCCTGCAGGCGCGCGTCGACCGCGTCGTCTTCGGCGCGTGGGACGACAAGGCGGGCGCTGCGGGATCCATGTACGACCTCCTGCGCGATCGCCGCCTGCCCTATCGCGTCGAGGTCATCGGCGGAGTCGCGGAGCGGGCCGCATCCGCGCAGCTCCAGGAGTTCTTCACAACCCGGCGCTGACGCGATCGCGCAGCGCGCTACGCTCGAGTGGCCTCGTCGCAGAGGCACGGGTACGGGGTTGTTACCGCAAGGGCAAGACCTGGAGACCGACGATACGCATCGTCGTGCTCCGGGTCTTTTTTGTTGTCACCCCGGCCTCCGTCATCACTGAAGAGAGGGAGACTCCATGACTGAGTACCGCACGTTCCTGCGTCGCGGCGTCGCGTTGACCGTCGTGGCACTGGCCGCGCTCGCCGCCGCCGGCTGCGCGGCCGACGCCCAGTCCGACGCCGTGCAGACCCCGTCGGCTGCCTGTTCGCCGGCGTGGGAGCCCGGCCGCACCGACGTCGACTACACGTTCGAGGGCGCTGAGCGCCACGTCTCGGTGTTCATGCCGGAGGGGGCGGACCCGTCCGCGGCGGTGTTCGCGCTGCACGGGTCGAACAACAACGTCGATCTGATCCTGGGCGTCAGCGAGCTGGAACAGACCGCGGACGAGGAGGGCTTCGTCCTCGTCGTGCCACAGGGGTCGGTGCCGGGCAACGCCGATGGCCTCTGGGCGTGGAACGTGCCGGGCGTGGTGACGACGGCCGAGGTAGGTGCGCCGACCGCGAGCGCCGACGACGTGAGCTTCCTCGCCGATCTGGTCGACCGGGTGAAGACGGAGGGATGCGTGGACGCCGTGTTCGCGACGGGCTACTCGGGCGGTGGTCGCATGATCTCGGCGATCGCATGCGAACGGCCGGGCCTGTTCGACGCGATCGCTCCCGTCGATGGGCTGCGCGCCGGAGTGCCGATGCCGCAGAGCGATGGCAGCTGGGTGCCGGATCCCGCGACGTGCGATCCCGCCGAGGGCACTCCGGTGCTGGGCTTCGCCGGCACTGCCGACCCCATCAACCCCTATGACGGCGGCGGTGCGGGCTATTGGCAGTACAGCGTGCCGACAGCTGTCGAACGGTGGGCTGCGATCGATGGATGTGGCGAGCCGAGAGTCGATTCACCCGCCGCGGGGGTGAGCGTCACGACCTACACCGAGTGCGTGGACGGGCCCGTGGTGTCGTATGTGGTCGATGGCATGGGACACACCTGGCCCGGTCGCGCGCTCGAGACGCAGGCGGGCTACGCGTCGGTGCTCGGTGCGACCACCGACCTCGTCGACGCGAACGCGATCATGTGGGACTTCTTCTCTGCGCAGCTGAGCTGAGCCGGATGAGGGTGGCGACCCGCGCGGCCGCCACCCTCATCGAGGCAGCAGCGGCAGCGTCTCGGAACCCAGCAGATCGAGGTGCGCGAGGTCGCGCATGTCCATGAGCTGGAAGTAGACGCGATCGGCGCCCAGCGCACGCAGTCGCTCGACCCGGCCGAGCACGGCGGCCGGATCGCCGATGATGTTCGCTCCGTTGTCGAAGCTCGTCGCATCCGTCCCGATCGCGGCAGCGCGTCGTTCGCGTTCGGCGGCGGTGCGCCCGACGATGGTGGGCAGTGCGACCGAGAGCTTGAGGCTCGCGGGGTCGCGCCCGATGCTCTCGCAGGCGGCGCGCACCGTGCGGAACTTCTCCGCGATCACCTCGTCCGTCGCGAACCCGATGTTGAACTCGCTCGCGTAGCGCGCCGCGATGGCGGGCGTCCGCCGCGGTCCGCCGCCGCCCACGATGACCGGCACGCGCTCCTGCGCCGGCTTCGGAAGCGCGGGGCTCTCGTCGAGCCGGTAGTGCTCGCCGTCGAAGGAGAACGTCTCGCCGACGGGGGTCTGCCACATCCCGGTGAGGATCTCGAGCTGCTCCTCCAGCAGCCCGAACCGCTTCTCGGGAAACGGAATGCCGTACGCGGCATGTTCCTCGGCGAACCAGCCGGTGCCGAGGCCCAGCTCCACCCGACCGTCACTCATGTCGTCGACCTGCGCGACCTGGACGGCGAGCACGCCCGGCACGCGGTAGGTGACCGAGGAGACGAGCGTGCCGAGGCGGATGCGGGAGGTCTCCCGCGCGAGGCCCGCGAGGGTCGTCCAGGCGTCCGTCGGCCCGGGCAGCGGATCGCCGGGGGCCATCCGCATGTAGTGGTCGGAGCGGAAGAACCCGTCGAAGCCGAGCTCCTCCGCGCGCTGCGCGAAGGCCAGCTGGTCCCGGTAGCCGAATCCCTCTTGCGGTTCCGTGAAGACGCAGTACTCCATGGGGTCAGTCTGCCCCCTCGCGGCGCTCAGTCCGAGGACTTGAGCACGATCGTCTCGGTGGGAGGTGCCGGGTTCGGGGCATGCCCGATGTATCCGATGACCTCCAGCAGCGCCTGCCGCACGGCGGCGGGGCGCTCGAGGTGCACGAGGTGGCCGGCCCCCTCGACGATGAGCTCGCGCACATCCGCCCCGGTCGCGGCGTCCGCATCCAGCACGGCACGCGTCTGCGACACCATGGGCTGGCTCGGTGCCGCATCCGCGCCCGGCCAGTCCGGCAGGATGCCCAGTGAGCCGAGGTGCGCCGGGTCCAGGAAGGAGGCGTCCGACACGATCGCGTCGAGCGCGCCGTGGATCCACAGCACCGGCGTGCGAGCGCCGAGGTGCGCGAGTGCGGACTGGTCGAAGTGGGTGGGGGCGAGCGCGTTGAGCACGCCGAGATCGCCGGATGCCGCGCCCGGCCAGTTGGGGCTCGGCACGGTGTCGCCCGGGTAGTTGCCGCCGGCCGTGGAGGTGGAGAGCATCGCGTCGATCCAGACATCCTCGCGAGCCGTCCGATACGACTCCGAGACGAACTCGGCGCGGAAGACGCTCCGAGGCGATGCAGGCGACTCGTCGCTCTTGTCGCGGGCGGTCAGTCGGCGCACGAACTCCGCGTTGGCCGTGGCGGCACCGGTTCCCGCGCCGTCGTCGCTGAGAAGGGTGCCGTCGAGGCGGGTGCCTCCCAGACCGTAGGGGGAGATGGGCGCCTGCAGGGTGAGTGACAGGGCGCCGTGGCCGTCGAGCGCATACTGCGTAGCGATCGCTGCACCGAGATCGGTGCCGACGAGGTGCGCCGCACGGATCTCGAGCGCGTCGAGCACGGCGTGCAGGTCGTCCACGAAGTCGCCGACCCCGCGCGTGGCATCGACCGGCAGCGACTCCGTGCCCCCGAAGCCGCGCAGGTCGATCGCGACGACGCGCAGGTCGCTCGGGAGGTCCTCCATGAACTCCTGCCAGATCAGCGACGACGACAGCAGACCGTGCAGGAGCACGACGGTGCGGTCGGCGGGGGTGTCGCTGCGATCGCCGTCGCGCAGCAGAACGCGCGCGGAGATACGGGCGGTGTCCACCTGTCGGGCGGTGATGCCGTCGAACAGGGGGCTGGTGGGTTCGATCATGGACGCCTCCAGGAGGGGGCACATCACGGCCCCGGCCGTTTCGATGATAGCCGGGGCACCTGGAGCGGCCCCGGGTCGTAGGGTGGAAAAATGAGCCAGCTCCCCCCTCTCGCGATCCTCGGCGCCGGCTCCATGGGCGGCGCCATCGCCCAGGGAGTCGCCGCCTCACCTCTTGCCGGCGAGGTCGTCGTCACCAACCGCAGCCGCACCAAGGCCGAGCTGCTGACCGGTCCCGGCATCCGCTCGCTCGCGCTCGAGGACGACGCCGCCGCGAACGTCGAGGCGGCGGCAGCCGCCGACGTCGTGCTGATCGGTGTCAAGCCGGGAATGGTCCCGGATCTGCTCGCCGAGATCGGCCCGCAGCTGCGTCCGGGCACGATCGTGGTGAGCCTCGCCGCGGGCGTGACCATCGCCACGTTCGAGCGGATCCTGGGACCCGCCGCGATCGTCGTGCGCTCCATGCCGAACACGCCGGCCGTGGTCGGCAAGGCCGTCACGGGGCTCGCCGCGGGCTCGCTCGCCGACGATCGCGTGATGGGCGTCGTGCGGGCGGTGTTCGAGACCGTGGGCGCCGTCGTCGAGGTGGCGGAGGAACAGATCGACGCCCTGTCGACCATCTCCGGCTCCGGCCCCGCCTACGTGTTCCTGCTCATCGAGAAGCTCACCGAGGCGGCGGTCGGAAAGGGCTTCGACTCCGCCACGGCCCGGCTGATGGCGGAGCAGACCTTCGTCGGGGCCGCGGCGCTGCTCGATGCCACGGGCGAAGACCCCGCCGAACTGCGCCGACGTGTCACGAGTCCGAAGGGGACGACCGAGCGGGCCGTCGCCGTGCTGCAGGACGCCCATCTCGACCGCGTCTTCGCCGAGGCGACGGATGCCGCCCTCGCCCGGGCGAAGGAGCTCGCCGCCGGCGGCTGAGGCTCAGCGGTCGGCGCCGGGTGTGATTCCGAACCGCTCGCGATAGGCGCGGTGGAACGTGCCCGCGTCCGCGAATCCGTTCGAGCGCGCGATCGCTGCGACGGATCGTGCACGTCCCGCGCCGCGCAGCTCCTCGCGCGCCCGGTCGAGCCGCTCGGCCCGGAGCCATCCCGAGAACGTATCGCCGTCCTGCGCGAACGCGTTCTGAACGGTGCGCGGGGTGCAGCCGAACGCGCGCGCCACGGCGGCGATGTCGAAGCGCGGGTCCACGAGCCGGGAACGCGCGTAGATGCGCAGCGCGTGCGCCCTCACGGGCGTTGAGGGGTCGCGATCATCGACCGCGAACGCGTCGAGCAGGTCGATGACGCAGCTGCTCATCGATGTGGCGACTCGCGCCAGGTCCGCCTTCGCGGCCTGCGCCAGCAATCCCACCTGCGTGCCCAGCTGTGCTCCGAGCGGCGTGCGCGCGAGGCGGTCGCCGAGCGAGGGGAGCGCCCGCACGGTGCGCGGCGAGAGGTGCTCCCGTGGGATGCGAACGGTCACGAGGTCGAGCCGTCGGCGCTTGTCGGCCAGCACGTCGAAGGGCAGCCCGTTCTCGAGCACGGTGGCGGAGCGGGCGGCGACGTCCCACGTCCGACCGCGCTGTGAGAGCCCCCACGGCTTGAGGCTGTGATTGATGAAGACGGCGTCGTCGGGCACCCGCGCGATCGATGCGCGGTCTCGGCGGGCGTCCACGCCCGGTGTGGAGATCATGCCGACATCCGTGAGGCCCGTGCGGTACAGCGAGAAGTCCGCGTCGAACGGACCGAGTCTGGGGCGACGCGGCTGCACACCGACGTACACGTCGGCGAGGCTGGCGCAGAAATGGTCGTAGTCGGCACCGGGGGGAAGGCCGCGGGTCGTGCCGCGCACGCGCACGCCGGAGGCGTTTTCGCCCATCGATACCTCTTTTCGCCGAGCGCCAGTGCTCGGTCTCCGCGGGTGCTCCTATCGTGAGCCTCGTCTGCGGCGCGGTCAAGGATGCGCCGACCCGAACGAGAGCGAGACGACGATGTCCGTACGACCGACCCTGCTCCTGGTCCACGGCGCCTGGCACGGCGCCTGGTGCTGGGAACCGCTCATCCGCGTGTTGACGAACCGGGGATGGGAGGTGCGGGCGATCGATCTTCCGACCGTGCACGCGCCGCACAAGGAGAATCTCGGGATGCAGGACGACGCGGATGCGGTTCGCGCGGCGATCGACGCCGTCGCCGGCCCTGTCGTCGTCGTCGCCCATTCTTACGGCGGCGTCCCGGTGACGCAGGGAGCCGATGCGCCGAACGTGCAGCACATCGTCTACGTCGCGGCGTTCGTGCTCGACGCGGGGGAGTCGTTGCTCGCCGCGGTCGGCGGACTCGAGCCCGACTGGTGGCACGTCGACGGGCTGCTCGCGACCGCCGGTGACGAGCTCCGTCCGCCACGGGAACTCTTCTTCGCCGATGTCGCGCCCGATCTGGCCGCCGCCGCGAGCGCCAGGCTCCTGCCCCAGGCAGTGCGCTCGTTCCACGATCCGGTCACCTCGGTGGCCTGGCGGAACAAGGAGACGACCTACGTCATCACCGAACAGGATGCGATCTTCCCGGTGCCGGCCCAGGAGGCGTTGGCCGCACGGTCAGGTTCCGCCGCACCTCGGCTCGACACGAGCCACTCGCCGTTTCTCTCACAGCCCGACGCGCTGGCCGACATCATCGAGCTCGCCGCCGGCGGCTGAGGCTCAGCGGTCGAGGGAGGCGAAACGCTCGATGTCGCTGTTCGTCCCCGAGACGATGATGAGGTCGTGGTTGGTCACGACCGTGTTGGCCTCGGCGTAGCGGAACGGCTTGCCGGGGCTCTTCACGCCGACGACCGTCACCTTGTACTTGGTGCGCACGCCGGACTCGTTGAGGCCGACGCCGCGAATGAAGCGCGGCGGGTACATCTTCGCGAGCACGAAGTCGTCGTCGAAGCGGATGAAGTCCAGCATCCGACCGCTCACCAGGTGCGCGACGCGCTCGCCGGCCTCGCGCTCCGGGTAGATGACGTGGTTCGCGCCGACGCGGGCGAGGATCTTGCCGTGCGACTGCGAGACGGCCTTCGCCCAGATCTGAGGAACCTTCAGGTCGACGAGGTTCGCGGTGATGAGCACGGACGCCTCGATCGACGAGCCGACCGCGACGACCGCCACCTGGAAGTCCGCGGCGCCCACCTGCGTCAGCGCCTCGATGTTGCGGGCGTCCGCCTGCACCGTGTGGGTGACCCGCTCCGACCACTTCTGCACCAGATCGAGGTTGTCGTCGATCGCCAGCACCTCGCGATCCAGCCGGTCGAGCTCGCCCGCGCAGGCGGCGCCGAAGCGACCGAGGCCGATCACGAGCACGGGGGCGTCGTTGCGGAGCTTCTCAACCATGGGCAACAGATTACGGCGATCACTCAGCCCGCATCGACCGTGATCCCCATTCGGATCGTGCCGTTCAGCCGACGATGGGGCGCTCGACCGGCAGCGAGTAGAGCTGCGAGCGGGAGGATGCGGCCACCGCCGCCGCCAGGGTCACGGTGCCGACGCGGCCCATGAACATCGTTGCCGCCAGCACGTACACCGCCGGATCCGGAAGGTCGCTGGTCAGCCCCGTCGACAGCCCGACCGTGGCGAAGCCCGACACGACATCGAAGAGCACCTTGTCCACATCCGCCTTCGTGATCTGGGCGATGGTGATCGTGGAGAGGGCGACGATCGTCGCGCCCCAGGCCACGACCGAGAGCGCGACGCGCTGCACGTCGCTCGGGATGCGGCGGCCGAACGCCTGCACCGACGGACGGCCCTTGGCCTCCGACCAGACGCTGAGGGCGAGCACCGCGAGGGTCGTGACCTTGATGCCGCCCGCCGTCGACGCCGACCCGCCGCCGACGAACATGAGCATGGAGCCGACCAGCAGCGAGGAGCCGTGCAGGTCGCCGATCTCGACGACCGAGAAGCCGCCCGAGCGTGTCATCGCCGACAGGAAGAACGATTGGAAGGTCGTGTCCCAGGCGTCCATCCCGCCGAAGGTGAGGGGGTTGTCGTACTCCAGGCTCACGAACACCACGGCCCCGGCGAAGAACAGGATGACGGTCGTGATGAGGGTGAGCTTGGTGTGCAGCGACCAGTGGCGCACGTGCCACTGATGCCGCCAGAGGGTGAAGATCACCGGGAAGCCGATGGAGCCCAGGAACACGCCGATCATCAGCACCGTCATGAACAGGTAGTCGTGCGAGAACGGCGCGAGGCCGTCGGCGTTCGGAGTGAAGCCGGTGTTCGTGAACGACATCGCGGCGAAGTACGGCGCCTCCCAGAGGGCCGTGATCGGGTCGACTCCGCCGGCGAGCAGCGACGGGTAGAGCAGGACGGCGAGACCCGCCTCGATGACGAGCGTGGAGAGGGCGACGGTGCGAAGAAGCGCACCGACCTCGCCGAGGCGGACGGTCTGCCCCTCGTTCACGGGGCCGCCGTGCACGCGCATCGGGTTGCTGTCGCCGGCAGCGATGAGCTTCGCGCGCAGCCCCAGCCTGCGGGAGATGATGAGCCCGAGGATCGAGGCGAGGGTCAGCACACCGAGCGCACCGACGTTGACGCCGATGTAGATCACGACCTGCCCGAGCGGCGACCAGTGCGAGCCCATGTTGACCGTCGACAGGCCCGTGACGCAGATCGTGGAGACGGCGGTGAACAGGGCGTCCGCGAGCGGGGTGACCCGGCCGTCCGCCGCCATCGCGGGCAGCGACAGGAGCGCCGTGAACACCAGGATCAGACCCGAGAAGATCAGGACCGCGAAGCGCGCCGGCGACGAGGTCGTGAAGGTCTTGGCCGCATCGCTGATGCGCTCCCACGCGGTGCTGAGCCGACGCCGCGTCGCCGAACTCGCGGAGTCGGACGTCATCCGTGGGACCCTTCGGAGATGCGGAGCGGTCTGCGACCGGAACGCGTGTCATGGTACTCCGCTCGGAGCCCGACTAACCTAAGGCGCATGGCGGACATCTTCGGCGTGATCGCGGACGCGACCCGGCGCGACATCCTGCGCCTTCTGCTGGATCGTTCGACGTCCGGCGAAGACGGCACGAGCGTCTCGCACATCGTGAGCGAGCTGGGCGTGAGCCAGCCGACGGTGTCGAAGCACCTCAAGGTGCTCCGCGAGAGCGACCTCGTATCGGTGCGCGAAGAAGGCCAGCACCGCTACTACAGCCTCTCCCGTGAGCCGCTCGACGAGATCGACGCGTGGCTCATGCCGTTCCTCACAGAGGACGAGGATGCGACGGCCGCGTTCGTCTCGACGCTGCCGGAGCCGGCCGCGAACGCGGCTGCAGCCGTCGGCCGCGCGGCCGCATCCGTCAACCGCGCGGTCGCGGCGGCGTTCGGCAAGCGCGGTCGCTGACGCCCGCCACGTTCGTCACACAGGTCACTCCGGTTTACACGCGTCTATGCGTCGCCCTAGAGTGTGCTGAACCCCGGGGAGGATGGGACATGGCCGAGTTGCCCGACGTGCGCTTTCTCACCGTCGCCGAAGTGGCGCAGATCATGCGCGTGTCGAAGATGACGGTGTACCGTCTCGTGCATGCGGGCGAACTGCCCGCTGTGCGCTTCGGGCGCAGCTATCGGGTGCCCGAATCCGCCGTCACAGAGGCCGTGCAGCGGCCGATCGCCGACGTCGGCTAGACTTATCCGAGGCATTTTTTCGGTGCCTCGTTCCCGGGAGCAGGTCATCCTGCGCCCAGACCGCCAACCAGTGAGGTTTTCCGTGGGTTCTGTCATCAAGAAGCGCCGCAAGCGCATGGCGAAGAAGAAGCACCGCAAGCTGCTTCGCAAGACTCGCCACCAGCGCCGCAACAAGAAGTAAGCGGCATCGACACAAGCGCCTGTCCCCTGGACGGGCGCTTCGTGTCTGCGGTCTAGCCTGGTGACATGAATTCGATCACGGTGCAGCAGCTGCGCGAGCGCGAGGGCGTTCCTCTCATCGACGTGCGAGAGGTGGAGGAGTTCGCCTCCGGCCACGTGCCCGGCGCGGTCAACGTTCCCATGTCGACCATCGGCGACAACCTCGATCGTCTGCCCGAGGGGCCCTTCGACGTCATCTGCCAGATGGGCGGTCGCTCGGCGCGCGTGGTGCAGGCGCTCGAAGCCCGCGGATACGAGGCCACGAACGTCGACGGCGGCACGGGCGAGTGGATCGCCGCGGGCTACCCGGTCGAGTCCTGAGGTCGTATACCCGATCTAGGATGTGAGCGTGAGAACCATCACGCTCATCGGCAAAGAAGGCTGCCACCTCTGCGACGTCGCCCGCGGGGTGATCGAGCATGTCCTCGCCGAACTCCCCGACGAGGCGGCCGACCGCATCCAGCTCGAGGAGAAGTCCATCCTGGACGACCCGGCGCTGCATGAGCAGTGGGCCGAGAAGATCCCCGTCGTCATGATCGATGACGATCTGCACGCGTACTGGCGAGTGAACCCCGAGCGGCTGCGTACCGCGGTCGAGGAGGCCACCCGCCCCGAAGGAGCATCACTGTGACCATCCGCCACATCGTCGCCTGGAAGCTCGCCGCCACCGATGCCGATCAGCGCGCCGAGCACGCGGCCGGCATCACCACGCGGCTCCTCGCGCTCGAAGGGGTCGTCCCCAGCATCCGCGCCATCTCCGTGGGCGCCGACGTTCTCGGCGGCGAGAACTGGGACGTGGCGATCGTCGCCGACTTCGACGACCTCGACGGTCTGCGCGAGTACATCGACCACCCCGCCCATCAGGAGGTCGTCACCTACGTGCGCTCGGTGGTCTCCTCGCGCGTCGCGGTGGACTTCGAGCTCTGAGCCTGCGCGTCCCCTGAGACGACGGGGATCGCCTGCGTGAAGGTGTCGGCACGGGCCTCGGCCTCGGCGCTGCCGGTGAACAGCCCCGCATCCTGCGGCGTCGGCTCATGCGTCTGCGCCGCCGTGTCCTCGGGCTCCGTCATGAGCAGACGCTGGACGGGCAGGGCCGCGGGCATGGCTGCCTGGGTCCACGTCACCATCGCCTCCCGCACGAGGCAGCGCAGATCGAACAGCGTCGGAGCGTCCCGTGCGGTCACGAGGATGCGCACGCGCACGTAGCCGCCGGTGGCCTCGGTCACCTGGAGGACGCTGGCGCGGCCGTCCCAGAGGTCGGTGTGCGCGAGCACCTCGTCGAGGTGTTCCCGCATCCGGGCGGGGGAGACGCGCCAGTCCAGGTCGAGTTCGACGGCACCGAGCAGTTCGGAACCGCGACGGGTCCAGTTCTGGAAGGGCGTGGTCGTGAAGTACGTGCAGGGCAGCACGAGCCGTCGCTCGTCCCACAGATCCAGCACGACGTAGCTCAGGGTGATCTCGCCCACGCGGCCCCACTCGCCCTCGACGACGACCACGTCATCGACGCGCAGGGCGTCGCTGAAGACGATCTGCAGGCCGGCGAAGATGTTGGCCAGCACCGACTGCGCCGCGAGTCCGGCGACGATAGACGCGATGCCCGCCGAAGCCAGCACGCTGGCGCCCACCGCCCGGACGGCGGGGAAGGTGAGCAACGCCGCGCCGATGGCGAGCACGACGATCAGCACGATCGCGAGGCGCTTCACGATGAGCGTCTGAGTGCGGATGCGGCGAGCGAGCCGATTGTCGGGCACGTCGATGCGGTAGCGGCCCAGAGTGAGATCCGTGCTGAAAGCGACGAGAGCGCCGAGCAGCCACGCCGTCGCGCCGATGACGAGGATCGTGAACGCCTGGTCGAGCATCGGACGCCACTCCCGCAGCGGGAAGGCCGCCGTCACGGCGATCCACGTCGCGACGAGGAAGGCGAGCGTGCGAAACGGCGCGCGAGCGCGGCGGACGAGGCCGGCAGGCCAGGATTTCCGCCGTCCGGTGAGTCGGGTCGAGACGGTCGCCGCGACCGTCACCAGGGCGGCGGCGACCAGGGCGATGGCCAGGATCAGGGCGAACTGCGCCCAGGGGTTGTCGAGCATGGTCCTCCTTCGGGTCCGACCACGCTAGAGGGTGCGCCCGAACCCGCCCCTCGACTCGACAGCCGGTGCCGGCTCGGGTGATACTTCGTGGCCTCGGCGACCGTGGGGTGCCGGCGACCCCTGGGTGCGGTGGTCTCCGCATCCGCATCCGCACTCCGTCGCGTGGCGCCGCACTCTTCCGCATCCGCGCTAGAGATTCACTGTCGCGGATGCGGAAAGCTGTGGCAGCTGCGCACCTGCGTCGCAACTCGGGCAGGGACAGGTGTGGTCGCGGCGGGCGGTGGTACCGGCTCGTTCCGGTCAGTCGCGCGGGCGCGTGGCGACCGGCACGGGATAGAGGGTGATCCGCACGGCGTCGCCGTACTGCACGCGCTCGCCGGCGTCGTGCTGCACGTTCAGCAACGTGCCGTCCGCCGTGCGCACGACCGATCGCCGGAAGCTGCCCAGGAAGGTGCTCTCCTGCACGGTCGCATCGATGCCCGGGGCGTCGGACGCGGTGAAGCGCACGTTCTCCGGGCGCACGAACACGTCGACCGAGCCCGCATCCGCCGGGGTCTGCAGCGGGAGGCGTTGACCCCAGACATCGACGAACTCACCGACGACGGTGCCCGGGACCAGGCTCGAGACGCCGACGAAGGCCGCCACCTGCGCCGTGGCGGGCTTCAGATACAGCTCCTCCGGCGTACCGATCTGGTCGATGCGGCCCGCGTTCATCACGGCGATGCGGTCGGACACCGCGAGCGCCTCCTCCTGATCGTGCGTCACGAACACCGTGGTGATCCCGAGGCGCAGCTGGATGCGGCGGATCTCATCGCGCAGCTGCACGCGCACCTTCGCGTCGAGCGCCGACAGCGGCTCATCGAGCAGCAGTACCCGCGGCTCGGTCACAAGCGCACGCGCGAGCGCCACACGCTGCTGCTGACCGCCCGAGAGCTGGTGCGGGAACCGGTCGGCGAGGTGGCCGAGGCCGACGAGTTCGAGCGCGTCCGCCGCGCGCCGGGCGGCCTCGGCCTTGCCGACGCCGCGACGCCGGAGGCCGAAGGCGGTGTTCTCTAGCACCCGCAGATGCGGGAAGAGGGAGTACGACTGGAACACCATGCCGATGTCGCGCTTGTTCGTGGGCACGCCCGACACGTCGTGTCCCGCGAGGAGCACTGCGCCGTCGGTGGCGCGCTCGAGGCCGGCGAGGACGCGCAACGCGGTGGTCTTGCCGCAGCCCGACGGCCCCAGCAGCGACACGAACTCGCCGGGCGCGATGTCGAGGTCGACGCCGTGCAGCACGCGCGTCGCGCCGTAGTCCTTGACGACGTCGCGGAACTGCACGCGGGTGCCGGCGCCCGCCTCCGCGAGCAGCATGTTGTCGGAGGTCGAGGGGAGCCCCCGCAGCGGGGTGTCTGCCGTGGTCATGAGTTCTTCCTTCCGGCGCCCAGGCGCCCGGCCCGGCCGATGATGAGCAGCAGCACGAACGCGAAGGCGAGTGCCAGCAGGGTGAAGATGGCGGCGGCCCACGCATCCTGTCGGTTGATGAGCACGAGCGCCGTCTGGAGCACCTGGCGGTTCAGCAGAGAGGCGATCGTGAACTCGCCGAGCACGACGGCGACCGAGATGAGGGATGCGGCGAGCAGCCCCTGTCGGAGATTGGGGACGATGACCCGCACGAGCACGGTGAACCATCCCGCACCGAGGGTGCGCGCGGCCTCCGACAGCGTCTTGATGTCGATCGCGTCGATCGAGGCCTGGACCGAGCGGTACGTGAACGGCAGCACGAGGACGCCGTACGCGAAGGCGAGCGTCCACGCGCCGGTGCCGAGGGTGCGGCCGATCTGCAGGTAGATCGGGGCGAGACCGACGACGAGCACGATCGCGGGGATCGAGATCGGCAGCAGGGCCAGGAACTCGAAGCCGCGACGCAGCTGCGGGAACTTCAGGGCGACGAGCACCATCGTGGGCGTGAACAGGAACAGCACGAGGGCGACCGTCACCGCCGCGAGCGAGAGCGAATTGCCGAGACCCGTCCAGATCGGGGCGTACTTCGCGGCGTTGGCGGGATCGAAGACGGCCAGCCACCGCGTCGGGGTGAGGGCGTCGGTGCCGGGCAGCGGCGCGAGCGTGAACAGCACCGTCGCGGCGAACGGCACGGCGAAGACGACGCCGACGACGACGCCGATGATCCAGCGGGTGAGGGGCGAGGGGGCGAAGGTCTTCATGCCTGCCACCTCGCTGCCCGACGCTGGATGAGGGCGTAGACGCCCATCACGACGGCGACGACCACGATCATGCCGAACGCGAGCGCACCCGCGAGGTGCTCGCGTCCGAGCAGCGTCTCGCTCGTGAGCGCCGTGCGGATCTGCAGCGGCACGATCTGCGAGCCCTGGCTCGCCAGCGCCGCCGCCGTCGCGTACGACGAGAACGCGTTCGCGAACAGGAGCAGGAGGCTCGCGAGGAAGGACGGCGCGAGCACCGGGAACCCGATGTGCAGCCAGAAGCTACGCGGCGTGCCGCCGAGGGTCTGGTGGGCCTCGGCCCACTGGGGCTTCAGCGCCGCAAGCGCCGGCATGAAGGTGATGATCATGAGCGGCACCTGGAACACGATGTACGCGGGGATGAGGCCGGGAACGGAGTAGATCCACGCGCCGTCTGCGTAGGGGTCGATGCCGAGCACGTTCTTCAGCAGCAGCGTGACGACTCCCTGCGTCCCGATGGCGGCGACCATGACGAAGGCGAGCATCACGCCGCCGAACTGCGCCAGGACGCCGGATGCCGCATCCACCGTGCTGCGCACGAATCCGGTCTCGGCAAGCCCCAGCATCGCGTAGCAGACGACCGCGCCCACGACCGCGCCCAGCACCGCCGTCAGCAGCGATACCCAGGTCGAGTTCCAGAAGGTCATGAGGATGACGGGATCGCCCAGCGCCGCGACGTTGTCGAGCGTGAACGCACCGCGAGCGTCGAAGAGTCCCGAGCCGACGGCGAGCACGGTGGGCAGAGCGAGGAAGAGGGCGATGTACGCGGCGAACGGGGCAAGGCCGAGCCACGAAAGGTCACGGGCGGCGCCCCGCCGCCGGGAAGCCTGGGGCTCCTCGGCGACGGGGCGCGCATCCTGCGTGTCGCGGTCGGCCACGACGGATGAGATCACGAGACGGCCGCGGCCCACTTCTCGCCGAGCAGGGTGCCGGCGTCGGTGCTCTGCTGCTCGGTCGGCACGACGGTCTTGTCGGGCGTCGCGGGCAGGGATGCGGCCAGCTTCTCGTCGAGCGTTCCGGCGGTCTGCATCGCGTCCATGCGGGCCGGGCGGGCGCCGCCGGCGAGCCACAGGTTCTGCACCTCGTCGCTGTAGAGGAACTCCTGCCACAGACGTGCCGCTGCCGGATGCGGTGCGTTCTTGTTGATCGCCTGGTTGTAGTACCCGGCGTAGCCCGTGCCGTCGAAGACGACGACCTTCCAGTTGGGGTTGCTCTGGGTGTGGGTCGCGTTGAGGTAGTCCCAGTCGAAGACGACCGGCGTCTCGCCGCTGGCCACGGTCGCGCTGGTCACGTCGAGCTTCAGCATGTTGCCGGCGGCGTTCAGCTTGCTGAAGAAGTCGATGCCGGGCTGGTAGTCGTCGAGCGTGCCGCCGGACTGCACCGTTGCCATGCCCACCGCGGCGAAGGCCGCGCCGGCCTGCGTCGGGTCGCCGTTGATGGCCACCGCGCCGCGGTACTCGTCGCCGAGCAGGTCGTCCAGGCTCTTCGGGGCGGGGAAGCGCGACGAGTCGTAGCCGACCGACATGTACCCGCCGTAGTCGCCGACGAACAGGCCCGTCGGCTCCTTGACGGCGTCGGGGATGTCATCCCAGGTCTGCACCTTGTACGGCGCGAACGACGCCGTGTTCTGCAGGGCGACGGTGAGTCCGAGATCGAACACGTCGGGGGCGGTGTCCAGGCCCTCGTTGGTCTTCGCGGCCTGGATCTCCTCGGCGCTTGAGATGTCGGGCGACTGCTCCTCGATGGAGATCTCGGGGTAGCGCTGGGTGAACAGGTCGATGATCGCGCCGTAGTTGGCCCAGTCGCGAGGCAGGGCGATCACATTGAGCTTGCCCTCGGCCTTCGCCGCGGCCTCGAGGTCGGCGAAGGTGCCGAAATCGGCGACGCTCGTGGCGGACTGGGCCTTCGAGGAGTCGTCGGAGGACGCCTCGGCGTTGCCTGCGCAGCCGGCGAGGACGACGGCGGCGATCGCCGTCAGAGCGATCCCAGCGGCGGCGCGGCCGCGGCGGGTGGAGCGGATGGTCATGCGGATTCCTCTCGGGTGATTCGATGCGCTCGCGCGCGAAGCGCGCCACACATCGGGACGAGAGGAAGTTATGAGGGGGCGGTGACGGGGGTCGGCAGCAGCGGTGAACGGGCCGTGTACGCAGCGTGGCGAGTGCGGTGGG
Organism: Microbacterium sp. SORGH_AS_0428; assembly: GCF_031453615.1. Taxonomy (NCBI): domain Bacteria; kingdom Bacillati; phylum Actinomycetota; class Actinomycetes; order Micrococcales; family Microbacteriaceae; genus Microbacterium; species Microbacterium sp. SORGH_AS_0428. The sequence goes on from NZ_JAVIZT010000001.1 coordinate 2,510,897, forward strand.
CCCCGGCGGCGGGGTCGCCGCACCCTGTGGTCGCCGCATCCTGTGCTCGCCGCATCCGCCGCATCCGCCGCATCCGCCGCAATGCACGAGCGCCACCTCTGCGCACCTGCCACAGGATCAACCTGTCGCGGCTGCGCAGAAGTGGCGCATCTGCTCACATGCGTCGCAACTCGGGCACCGGGATGGGGCCGAGCGCGGCGCCGGGTCAGGGGGCGAGGCGCGTGGGCCCGCGGAAGAGGAAGGTCACCTCACGGATCGAGTCCTGGCCGAGCATCAGCATCAGCACACGGGCGAGACCCATGCCGAAGCCGCCGTGGGGCGGGATGCCGTAGCGGAAGAAGTCGAGGTAGTGCTCGAGGCCCTCGAGCGACAGGCCCTTCTCCAGCGCCTGTGCCTCGAGCACCTCGATGCGGTGCTCACGCTGCGCGCCGGTCGTGATCTCGGTGCCGTTGAACAGCAGGTCGTAGCTGTTCGTGAGCCCGGTCTCGGCGTTTCGCATGTGGTAGAACGGGCGGATCTCGGGGTGGTAGTCCGTGATGAACACGAACTGGTGGTCGTACGTCTCGCGCACGTGCGCGGAGATCTGACGCTCGCCCTCCGGGTCGAGGTCGCCGTCGGTGCGCGGGATGTCGTAGCCGCGCGCCTTCACGATCTCGCGCGCCTCGGCGAGCGGGATGCGGGGGAACGGGAGCGTCGGCACGACGACGTCGATGTCGAACAGCTCCTTGATCTCGTCGCCGTGCTTCTCCTTCACCGCGGTGAAGGCGGCCACCAGCAGCTCCTCCTGCATCGCGGCGACATCCTCGTAGGAGTCGATCCACGACAGCTCGGCGTCGACAGAGGTGAACTCGGTCGCGTGGCGGCTGGTGAAGCTGGGGTCGGCGCGGAACACGTCGCCGATCTCGAACACCTTGCCGAATCCGGCGGCCTGCGCCATCTGCTTGAAGTGCTGCGGGCTCTGCGCCAGGTACGCCGTCTGGTCGCCGAAGTACTCGAGCGCGAACAACTCCGCGTTGCCCTCGGCGGGCGTGGACATGAGCTTGGGCGAGTGGATCTCGACGTAGTCGTGCTCCACCCAGTAGGTGCGCATGGCGTGCTCGAGGGTCGTCTGGATGCGGAAGATCAGGTTGTTGCGGCGCTGACGCAGGTCGATGAAGCGCCAGTCCATGCGCTTGTCGAGGCCGCTGTCGGCGGCGATGGGCGTCTCCGGGAGCGCGGCCGCCGCGATCTCCAGCGACGCGATCTTGATCTCGACGCCGCCGAGCTTGACGCGCTCGTCGTGCTTGAGCTCGCCGGTCACCGTCAGGAACGTTCCGGTCGCGAGGTTCGAGATCGTCTCGGTCAGCGCGAGCGCCGCGGCCTGCTCGCTCGTCGCGTCCTCGGCGAGCTCACGGGTCGCGGGGTTCACGAGCTGCACCGCGCCGGTCTCGTCGCGCAGGATGACGAACTGCACCTTCTTCTGATCGCGGACGGTCTCGACCCATCCGGACACCGAGACACCTCCCGCGGGGAGGGACTTCAGCTGCTTGACCAGAACGCGTTCACTCACGAGAGAGCAGTCTACGGGCCGTGCCCTGCGCCCGTACGATGGCCGCGTGAGCAGTGAGCGCCCCGGCGAGGAACCCGCGATCTTCCGGTTGCCGCCCGAGTCGTTCCGCGTCGGCTCCGACGAGGCGCCGGCCGCCGACCGTACGGATGCGGCCCCGCGCCCGGAGCGCGCCGCCCCGCAGCCGCAGCGCGACGCGGGGAGCACGTCCGCCCGTCGGCGGCGGAAGGCGTGGGACGTCGCCCTGACGACCGTGCTGCTGGTCGCGACCGCCGCCGTCGCTGCCGTCGCGTCGACGCTCGCTCTCCTGCTGGCCGATTCCTCCACCGGATGCGGTGCCGACGGACGCGTGTGCCGCACGGAACTCCTGCAGGGCGGAGTGTGGACCATGCTCACGGTGCCGTGGATCGTCTTCGTGCTGACCGCATTCTCCGCCGTGCTCCTGCTGGTCGTGCGTCGCCGTGCCTTCTGGGTGCCGTTGGCGGGAAGCGTTCTCGCCGCACTGAGCTGGCTCGTAGGCGCCTTCCTGCTCTGGGCCGCGGTCTGAGGCGGCGGCGATGAGGCCGCGGGCTGTTTCCCAGCCGCGGTTCACCGGGGACGGATACCGTGTGCGCGACGCACGACATCCTTCGCCCGATCACCGAGAGTCTCGAGGACCCCGATGACCCAGGTCGCCCTGCCTGTCCGCGCCTCGTCGAATGAATCCTGGCTCAGTCAGCTGATGGACGCGCTGGTCGGGCTGATGGAGTGGATCGGTCCGATCGGAGCCGGGATCGCCATCGCCCTGGAGAGCGTCTTCCCCCCGTTGCCGAGCGAGGCGATCCTGCCGATGGCGGGGGTGACGGCCAGTCGCGGCGGCTTCACGCTCGCCGAGGCGCTCCTGTGGACGACGGCGGGCTCCGTGGTCGGTGCGCTCGCCCTCTACGGCATCGGTGCCTGGCTCGGCGTCGAGCGGTTGCGCCGGGTCGCGGCGAAGGTGCCGCTGCTGCATCCGGAGGACATCGACCGCACGGTCGCCTGGTTCCACAAGCACGGCGGCAAGGCCGTGTTCTTCGGGCGGATGGTGCCTCTGTTCCGCAGCTTCATCTCGATCCCTGCGGGCGTGACCCGCATGCCGCTGTGGCGCTTCGTGCTGCTGACGGCCGCCGGCAGCCTGCTGTGGAACGCGATCTTCGTGCTCGCCGGCTACTTCCTCGGCGAGTCGTGGCACATCGTCGAGCAGTACGCCGAGGTGTTCCAGGTGATCGTGATCGTGGGCGTCGCGGCGGGCGTCGCGTGGTTCGTCTACGCGCGGGTGCGGTCGCTGCTCGCGCACCGGCGCCGCGTGGACGCCCGCGAGTGACCGCTACCAGCTGACGCTCAGTCTCTTCATATCCGGCATCCACGTAAAATCGGGGGGTGCCCGCCGAACGCCTCCACCTCGTGCGCCATGGCGAGGTCCACAATCCCGGCCGTGTCCTCTACGGTCGGCTGCCCGAGTTCCGGCTGAGCGCGGCAGGTCGTCGGATGGCGCGCCAGGCCGCGGAGCACGTGCAGGCCGAGGGTCGTCCCCTCACCGCGCTGGTCTGCTCGCCGTTGCAGCGCACGCGGGAGTCGGCTGAGCCGTTCACCGAACTCTTCGGTTTCGAGCCCGTCGTCGACCCCGATGTGATCGAGCCGTGGAACGTGTTCGAGGGCAAGCGGATGCGGCGGGCACTCGCCAACCCCCTGAACTGGCGACACGTGACGCGTCCCTCCGTTCCGAGCTGGGGAGAGCCCTACGCCGAGGTCGTCGCGCGGATGCAGCGGGCCATGGCCAAGGCGCGGAACTCTGTTCCCGCGGGCGACGTCGTCATCGTCAGCCACCAGCTGCCCATCTGGGTGACCCACCTCGCGATCGCCGGTCTGCCTCTGCGCCACGACCCGCGCGCCCGGCGCTGCGCGCTGTCGAGCGTGACGAGCTTCGAGGGCGGCCCGGGGGCCTGGCGCGAGATCGCCTATGCGGAGCCCGCATCCGCCGAAGGCGCCGTCGATGTAGGAGCAGTATGAGATTTCGTCCCCGCCGCCTCGCCGCAGCACTGATCGCCGGCGCGCTCGCGGTCAGCCTCGCCGCCTGCTCGGCCAACGATTCCCTCGCCGACCAGTACCGGGAAGGCTCGAACAAGGGCTACATCGGTGCCGACGGGGTGCCGATCGTCGAGACCCCGCCGGCGGAGCGCTCCGACCCCATCGTGTTCACGGGGGTGAGCGACAGCGGCAAGACGGTGACGAACGAGGACTACGCCGGCCAGGTTCTCGTCGTGAACTTCTGGTACGCCGCGTGCGGTCCGTGCATCGTCGAGGCGCCGCGCCTGGAGAAGTCGTACGAGGACCTGAAGGGCGAGAACGTGTCGTTCCTCGGCATCAACACCTACGACCAGGCGCCGACGGCCGCATCCTTCGCTAAGGACAACGGCATCAGCTACCCCAGCCTGATGGCGGTCGACGACAGCAAGCTCAAGCTGTCGTTCGCCGAAGCCACCCCGCTCACCGCGACGCCGACGACCCTCGTGCTCGACAAGCAGGGCCGGGTCGCCGCACGCATCGTCGGCGAGCTCGGCGATGCCTCGATCCTCACGACGCTCGTGCGCGACGCGCTCAAGGAGGGTTCGTGACCGGCATCGTCGCCGAAGGAGCGCTCTGGGTCGCGATCCCGGTGGCGCTCGCCGCGGGGCTCGTGTCGTTCCTCTCGCCCTGCGTGCTCCCGCTCGTGCCCGGCTACCTCGGCTTCCTCGGCGGGGCGGCGGGTACCGCATCCGGTCGCAAGGGGCGCGGGCGCCTGCTGCTGAGCGTCTTTCTGTTCATCGCCGGGTTCACGGTGGTCTTCATGGCGATGACGGTGCTGGGCGGCTCGCTGGGCCGGTTCTTCCTGGAGTACTCCGGCATCATCACGCGCGTGCTCGGCGCGGTCGTGATCATCATGGGGCTCATCTTCATCGGCCTGTTCGGCTTCGCTCAGCGCACCTTCAAGCCGAACGTCCGGGGCAACCTGGGACTCGTGGGTGCGCCACTGCTGGGCCTCGCGCTCGGCATCGGCTGGGCGCCGTGCATCGGCCCGACGCTGGCGACGATCCTCGCCCTGTCGTGGAACATGGGCGACCCCGGCCGCGCCGCGGTGCTCGGACTCGCATACTCGCTCGGGCTCGGCATCCCCTTCCTCCTGCTGGCGGCCGGCTTCGGCTGGGCCAGCAAGTCGGTGTCGTTCCTGCGTCGCCACATCCGTGCCATCAACATCTTCGGCGGCGTCCTGCTCATCGTTCTCGGTGTGCTGATGGTCACCGGCGTCTGGAGCTCACTCATGTCGCAGTTGCAGGGGGTGCTGGTCAATGTCCCGCTCCCCATCTGATCGAGCCGACGTCTCGGAGCCGCTCCGGCCGTCGGACCACGTCGACGGCCGTCCCGCTCCGGCGCGCGACGACGATGTGACGTCGCCGCGCCTCGGGCCGATCGAGTGGATGCGGTGGGGATGGCGGCAGCTGACCAGCATGCGCACCGCCCTCGTGCTGCTGCTGTTGCTGGCGATCGCCGCGGTTCCGGGCTCGATCTTCCCGCAGCGCTCGGCCGACCCGAACGGCGTGACGCAGTTCCGGTCCGACAACCCGGACCTCTTCCCGGTGCTCGACTGGTTCAAGCTGTTCGACGTCTACAGCTCGCCGTGGTTCTCGGCGATCTACATCCTGCTGTTCATCTCGCTCATCGGATGCGTCATCCCGCGCACGCGCCACCACTGGAAGGCGCTGCGCGCGCGCCCGCCGCGCACGCCCGCGCGCCTTTCGCGCCTCGACGACCACCGCGAGATCGTGGTGCGCCTGCCCGAGGGCACGGACGTCGACGCCGCGGCGGAGGACGCGGTCGCCTCGGCCTCGGCGCAGCTGCGCACCGCCCGCTACCGCGTCGAGCGCTACGACGGCCGCGGCGCGCTGTCGGTGTCGGCCGAACGTGGATACCTCCGCGAGACGGGCAACCTGCTCTTCCACATCGCCCTCGTGGGTGTGCTCATCGCGGTGGGCGTCGGCGGCGCGCTGACCTACACCGGTCAGCGGGCCATGGTGCAGGGCACGAGCTTCGTGAACGCCCTGACGGACTACTCGTCCTTCAACCCCGGACGCTTCGTCGACGCCGACCAGCTCTCGCCGTACTCGATCACCCTCAACAAGTTCGACGTGACCTATCAGCCTTCCGGCACCGCGGCAGCGGGGCAGGCCGGCGACTTCGTGGCGCACGTGACCACGCAGCTGCCGGGCCAGGAACCGCAGGACGGCGAGGTGCGCGTCAACCACCCGCTCGACATCGCCGGAGACCGCGTGTACCTGATGGGCAACGGCTACGCACCCATCGTCACGGTGCGCGACGCCGACGGCGACGTCGTGTTCCGCGACGCCGTGCCCTTCCTGCCCCAGAACAACAACATGACCTCGCTCGGCGTGGTCAAGATCGCCGACGGGATGCCGCAACAGCTCGGGCTCGTCGGGTTCTTCTATCCGACCGCGCAACCGCTGGACACCGGAGCGTACACGTCGGTCTATCCCGATCTGATCTATCCCGTGCTGAGTCTCGACGTCTACGAGGGAGACCTCGGCATCGACGACGGCACGCCCCGCTCGGTCTACACCCTCGATCCGACCGGGATGACCAAGCTCACCGGCATCGACACGGACAAGTCCTCGATCCAGCTGCTTCCGGGACAGACGACCGATCTGCCGAACGGCCTCGGCACGATCACGTTCGAGAACGCGGCCGACCCGGGCCAGAACGAGGTCACCGACGGCACCCTGGACTCTGGCTCGCCGGGCGCCGACTACTCCCAGGCCGTACCGCGATTCGTCTCGCTCTCCATCCACCACGACGTCGGCGCGCCCTGGGTGCTGCTGTTCGCGGTGATCGCGCTCGCCGCGCTCCTGCTGGCGCTGTTCGTGCCCCGCCGCCGGATGTGGGTGAAGGTCACCCCGCGCGATGGCGCGCTGCTGATCGAGTACGCGGGCCTCGCACGCGGCGAGGACCCGCAGATCGCCGTCGCGGTCGACCAGCTCGCCGATCGGCACGGACGTGCCTTCGCCGAGGCTGCAGAGGGCGAGATCATCGACGCGAATCGGCCGACCCCCGACGCACACCCGAAAGTAGACTGACCCCATGCCCGAACAGCTCTCGCTCGACGCGGTCTCGCTGCTCACCGTCTGGACGGCGGTCGCGATCTACGCCCTCGCGTTCATCGCGTACACGATCGACCTCGCCCGCCGCTCCGCCGACGCCGTCGACCGGCAGGACGCCCACGTGCGCGAGCGTGAGCTCGTCGGCGCCGGCGGCGAGACGATCTCGCAGGTGCGCGCGAGCGAAGAGCGCGCCGCCGCATCCCTCTCCGCACGCGGACGCGACCGCTCGCGTCCGGTGTGGGCGCGCATCGGCACGTCGCTGACGTGGCTCGCGTTCCTCTTCCACGTGACCGGAGCGGTGCTGCGCGGCATCGCCGCCGAGCGGGTGCCGTGGTCGAACATGTACGAGTTCGCTCTGACGGGCACGGTGCTCATCGTCGCCGTGTATCTGGGTGTGCTGTTCCGCTACGACCTGCGCTTCCTGGGCGCGTTCATCACGGGACTGGTCGCTGTGCTGATGGGCTGGGCGACGCTGCTCCACGTCGATGTCGTGCCGCTGGCCGACCCGCTGAAGAGCGTCTGGCTCGTGGTGCACGTGTTCGTCGCCTCACTGGCGACGGCGTTCTTCGCGCTCGCCTTCGCGCTCTCGGTGACCCAGTTGCTGCAGGCGCGACGCGAACGCAAGGCGGCCGCCGCCGACGCGAAGACCGGCCCGCGGTTCCTGCGCATCCTCCCCGGTGCCGACGCGCTGGAGTCGCTCGCCTACCGGTTCGCGATCGTCGGGTTCATCTTCTGGACCTTCACCCTCATCGCCGGGTCCATCTGGGCCAACGACGCGTGGGGTCGGTACTGGGGCTTCGACACCAAAGAGGTGTGGACCTTCGTGATCTGGGTGCTCTACGCCGGTTACATCCACGCCCGCGCAACGCGAGGATGGCGCGGCACGCGCTCGGCGTGGCTCTCGATCATCGGCTTCAGCGCCGTGATGTTCAACTTCACGATCGTGAACCTCTTCTTCAAGGGCCTGCACGTCTACAGCGGCCTCAGCTGACCCGCATCCCCTGCACCTCGTGCCCCGGCGCCTTCGGGCGGCCGGGGCACGCTGCTGTGCGGCGCGGGGCGCTGCCCGCATCCCCGCGTCTGGGCGTCCCGCGCCCCCGCGTCGGAGAATCGGCCGAATGTCGGAGGATGCGGCGCTGATTCTCCGACGGGGGTGCGTTTCTCCGACCGGGCGTGGCGGCCGGCTCAGGGGCACGCGCGGGCGGCGCCCCGCCACCGGTGACCGCCCGTGCCGGCCGGCCCCGGGTCAGGCGAGGGCGGCGCGGGCCGAGACGGTACGGCGACGGGAGACGACGATCGTCGTCGCCACGAGCGACAGCAGCAGCCACACGACGAGGACGGTGATTCCGGCCGTCACCCCGCCGGCGCTCGTGAGAGCGCCGAGCATCGCGGCGTAGGCGGGTTGCACCGGCAGCACCGAGGCGATCGAGGTCAGCACGCCCGGGACCGTGGAGACGACCCCCGTCGCCACGACGAAGGCGCCGATGATGGCGCCGATCCACCGACCCGCGCCGCCGAAGACGGCCACGAGAGCCTGGTTGACAGCGGCGAAGGCGACGCCGGCGACCACGCAGATCGCCGCGAAGATCGACCAGTCCGCCCAGTCGTAGCTCGCTGCGAGCTGCACGACGCCGGCCACGAGCAGACCTTGCACGGCGCCCAGGACGGCACCGGGTGCGAAGGCGCGCAGTGCGAGCGTCACCGAGGATCGGCGGCTCGTGAGTGCCCGGGCGGACACCGCCTGGAACGCCACGTACGATCCGAGACCGCCGAACCAGAGCACCAGGGCGGTCAGCAGCGGGATGGCCGCCGCCCCGAACAGGTTCGAGCCGATTCCCTGCGCCGAAACCGGCTCGGCGACGACGGATGCGGTCTGCTGCGCCTGCTCGTCGGTGTAGGTCGGGACCTGGTCGACCGCGGTGTCCAGTCCGTTCGCGAGCGAGCCTGCACCGCTCGAGAGCTGGTTCACGCCGTCGGCGAGCGACACGGCGCCGGTGGATGCCTGGTCTGCACCGCTCGCCAGGGCGCTCGCCCCGCCGGCCAGCTGCGAGACGCCGCCCGAGAGCTGGGCAGCGCCCGCCGCGAGCTGGTCGGCGCCGGTGGCGAGACCGCCGGCACCGGACTGCAGATCGCGCGCACCGGCGGCGGCCTGTGCGATGCCCGCGCTCGTGTCCGTCATCAGCTTGTCGATGCCGTCGGCCGTGCCCTGGCCGTAGCCCGCGGCGGTCCCCGCGGCCGTGCCGATCCCCGCCACCGTGCCGGGGGTCGGGTTCTTGGCGTCGCCGATGGTCGCGGCGAGCTCGGCGCACAGGGGCGCCGTGGGGCCGTACGTCACGGCGCACTCCTGGACGAGGCCGCCGAGTGTCGTGCCCAGGGTCTGCGTCTGGGTCAGCGCGCTGTTCGCGGCCGTCGTCGTGGCGGCGGCCGCGTTCTTGAGGTCCTGGTTCACGACGGCGCGGGATGCGGCATCGAGGCCGACCGCGAGGGTGCCGGCGCCGTCGGAGAGCTGGCGCGCACCGGATGCGAGCTGCTGCGCGCCCCCGGGCAGTGCGGCCGCTCCCGTGGCGGCCTGCGAGGCGCCGGAGGCGAGCTGGTCGGCGCCCGTGGCAAGCTGACCGACGCCGCTGGACAGCTCGCTCGCGCCGTGTGCGGCGCTCGCGGAGCCGTCGGCCAGCTGCTGCGCGCCGCTCGCCGCGTCACCCAGCTGGTCGTGCAGGGTCGTGAACCCGAGCAGCACGTTCGTGAGGTACTGCTTCGAGACGGCGCTGCCGAACACGGATGCGGCCGTCTGTGTGATCTGCGCCGTGATCGCCTGGTCGACCACGCGTCCGTCCGGTGCGCTCTCGACCGAGATCGTCGCTTGCTCCGGGGTCGAGCCGGGGGCGGTGGAGGTGGCGGCGGCGGAGAAGTTCTCGGGGATCGTGATGACCGCACTGTAGGTGCCGTCGGCGAGACCCGCGGCCGCATCCTCGTCGTTGGAGATCGTCCAGTCGATGTTGCTCGGTACGTCCGACGAACCCTCGACGAGACCCGCGGTGAGCTGGCGTCCGAGCGGCGCCAGCTGCCCGTCGATCTCCACCGGCTTGTCGTCGTTCACGATCGCGGCCGACATGTTCTCGAGTCGTTCGACCGGGTTGTAGAGGGCCGCCACGAGGAGCCCGCCGATGACGACGGGCAGCAGCACGATCCCGAGGACCGTCAACCAGGTGACGGGACGTCGGGCGTGGGAGCGTTCGATGGGGACGGTCATGCGAGCACCTCCGCGGGAGCCGTGGGAAGGGTGACGGGTTCGCCGGTGCGGTACCCGGCGTCGGTGAGCAGCGTGCGTGCGGCGGCGATGTCGGATGCGGACCCCACGGCGGTGGCGACGAGCGTGAGCTGTCGCGCCGCGGCGTCGCGCAGCAGCGCCAGTGCCGTGTCGCGTTCGGTGTGGGGCAGTCGCTCGAGGCGGTCGATGCCGTCGATCACGACGACCGCGGGCGAGCCCGACAGCGCGTGTCGGAGGTCGTCGACGGGGTCGGATGCGGTGGCCAGCAGCGCCATCCCGGCGCGCGCCCGCACCCAGGCGCCGCGTTCGGGCAGCAGGTGGCCCGCGACCCGGAGGCGGCCGCCGCTCGGGCTCAGCCGGCCCGCCAGGACGAGCGTCAGCGCGTGCGTCGCTGCGGGATCCTCTGCCGCGACCACGAGCGCCTCGCCCGGGCCGACGGTCGCATCCACCGGCCCGAACACGGGCCTCGCCTCGGTGCGCAGCGCGAGCTTGTCGGCGACGACGACGGCCGAGCCGCTGCTCGCCCACTCGCGCAGCGACAGCTCCCGTTCGACGGCCTCGCCCTCGATGTCGAAGTGCGGCAGGACGCGCTCCAGCCACTTCGGCATCCACCAGGCCTTGTCTGCGAGCAGCGCCATGACGGCGGGCACGAGCGTCATGCGCACGAGGAACGCGTCGATGGCGATTCCCGTCGCGAGCCCGAGCGCGATCGGTTTGAGGTTCGAGTCGCCCTCGGGGACGAAGGCCGCGAACACCGCGAACATGATGATGGCGGCGGCCGTCACCACGCGAGCGGATGCGGTGTAGCCGCTGCGCACGGCCTCGAGTGCGATCTCTCGCGCCGGACGATCGGGGTTGTCGCGGCGGGCGTGCACGAAGTCCTCCCGCATCCGGGAGACGAGGAACACCTCGTAGTCCATCGCGAGACCGAACAGCACGCCCATCAGCACGATCGGCATGAAGCTGATGACGGGCCCGACACGCGCCACGTGCAGGAGGTCGGCGAACCAGCCCCACTCGAACACGGCCGCGACGACGCCGAACGAGGCGGCGACCGAGAGCAGGTAGCCGAGAGCGGCCTTGACCGGTACCCAGATGGAGCGGAAGACGATCATCAGAAGGATGAGGGAGAGTCCGACGACGAAGATGCCGAAGGGCAGCAGAGCCGCCGACAGGCGGTCGGAGATGTCGATGGCCACGGCCGTGAAGCCGGTGACCTGGAGATCGACGCCGTATTCGTCGAGGAGGCGGTCGTGCTGGGCGCGGAGCTCCCGCACGAGCTCGGCCGTGGCCGGGTCGTCGGGGGCGGTCTCCGGCACGATCTGCACGATGCCGGTGTCGGCGGCCTGGTTCGGGGTCGCGAGGGCGACCTCCTTCACGCCCGGGATGCGGGAGATCTCGTCGCCGAGGTCCTTCATGAGGGTGAGCGGGTCGGTCGAGGTCACGATCGTCCCGGTCATGATGAGCGGCCCGTTGGCGCCGGGGCCGAAGTGCTCGCTCGTCAGGTCGTACGCGACGCGTGCCGCGTCGCCCTTGGGCAGCTGACCTGCGTTGGGGAGGGCGAGCGCGAGGCTCGTCGCCGGGATGGCCGCCACCCCGAGCGCCGCCACGACCGCGACCGTCGTCACGACGGGGTGGCGTGTCACCATGGCCACCCACCGCGCCGAGAAGCCGCGTCGGGCGGGGGCGGCCGCATCCACAGCCGGGCGCCGGTCGCGTCTGCTCCAGCCGCGCACGCGGCCCTTCACGAAGCCGAGCATCGCCGGGGTCAGGGTGACGGCCACCAGCACGGCGATCGCGACGGCCACCGCGGCCGCGACACCCATCGTCGTCAGGAACGGGATGCCGGCGAAACCGAGGCCGATGAGTGCGATGAGCACCGTCATCCCGGCGAAGAGCACGGCGGAGCCGGCCGTGCCGGTGGCCCGGGCCGCGGACTCCTCGGGGTCCGCGCCCTCACGGACCTGATCCTGATGCCGGGAGATGATGAACAACGCGTAGTCGATGCCCACCGCGAGGCCGAGCATGAGTGCGAGCAGCGGCGTCGTCGAGGACACCGAGGCGAATGCGGTGGCCACGAAGATGAGCGCCATCGACAGGCCGACCCCCAGGATCGCCGTCATCAGGGGAAGCCCCGCGACGACGAACGAGCGGAAGGTCACGATCAGCACGACGAGCGCGATGAGCAGGCCGACGAGCTCGGTGACGGTGACGCCCGGCAGTGAGACGGCGAACAGGTCGCCGCCGAGCGCCACCTGCGATCCTGCGGGGAGCTCGGGCTCCAGCGCGTCGACCGTGGACTGCAGATCGGTGCGTGTGGATTCCGGCACGTCGGTCACCTGACCGTTGAACTGCATCCGCACGATCGCCGCACTGTCGTCGTCGGAGATGCTGCCGGTGATCGACGCGTCATAGGGGTCGGTCACCGCCAGCACGCCGTCGAGCTTCTCGATCGTCGAGATCGTGTCCTCGATGCGCGTGCGGTAGTCGTCGTCCGTGATCTTCGTGCCATCGGCGGCGACCACGACGAACTGGGCGTTGGTGCCGCTGACCTGGGGGAAGGTGCGCGACAGCTGTTCCAGGCCCGCCTGCGACTCGGTGCCCGGGATCGAGAAGCTGTTGTCGGTGCCCTGCGAGAACACCGCGGCGCCGCCGCCGGCCAGGGCGAGCAGCAGGAGCCACGCGATCAGGACGCGCCACGGGCGACGGTACGACCAGCGGCCGAGCGAGTACAGGAGCGTGGACACCAGCGCCTCCGTGGGTCGAAGTGATCGGGCGGGTTCGATACGGGAGTGTATCCGATACAACTGTGTATCCTAGAGTCGCCTCCGTGGTGAACCTGGGCGATCGATGAAAGCCACATGGATGTGGTGGAAGGAGAGATCGTGACGCAGCCTGCCGTGCCCCGCAGCCGCGAGAACACCCGTGCGCGGCTTCTCGCGGCCGCATCCGAGGTCTTCGCCGAACTGGGCCTGGAAGGTGCATCCGTGGAGGCGATCTGCGAGCGCGCCGGCTTCACGCGTGGTGCTTTCTACTCCAACTTCGCCTCGAAGGAGGAGCTGCTGCTGGGGCTCATGCAGCAGGTCGCCGATCAGAAGCTGGAGCGGGTCACCGAGCGGGTGCGAGAGCTCGGCGAGGACGCGTCGGTTCACCGGACCGTCGCCGAGCTGGTCACGAGCATCCTCGACGTCGGAACCGACGGGCCTACGGGGGTCGTGCTGATGAGCGAGATCCGCACGAACGCGATGCGCGACGAACGGCTCGCCGCGGCCTACCTCGCCTGGGAAGCCGCCATGGCGGAGCGGGTCGCGGAGCTCGTCGCCGATGTCGCGGATGCGTACCGGTTGCGGCTGCGCATCCCGGCGATCGAGTTCGCGCGCCTGGTGCTCGATATCTGGGACGCCACCTGCGCCTTCGCGGTGATCTCGGGCCTCGCCCCCCTGGCCGCCAAGGATCTGCTGACCCAGCGCACGGCGACGCTGGCGGCGGCGGTCACCGACTCGGAGTGAGACCGGACCCGCTCGCAAGCCCGAAGCAGCGCTCGAGGCGCTCTACCCACCACTCGCGGCGGGCGGGCGGAGCGGCATACCTGCCCAACAGGTCGGCGTCCGGCACCGCGCGCCGCACCTCGATCGCCCCGTCGACGGCGCGCAGCGGCTCGGCGGTCACGTCGGCCGCCAGCAGAGAAGCGGTCCCCAACCCGCAGTCGTGATCCAGCTCGGGCAGCGCCGCGGCGAGCGCGAGCCCCATGCCGAGCCCCACCGAGGTGTCCAGCGCGCTGGAGACCACGGCGGGGAGCCCCGCATCGGCGACGATCCGCAGCGCCCGGCGCACACCGCCGAGCGGCGCGGCCTTCACCACCAGGAGATCGGCCGCCTGCTCGCGGGCGACGAGCAGCGGGTCCGCGGCCTTGCGTACGCTCTCGTCGGCCGCGATGTCGATGCCGGAACGATGCACGCGCCAGCGGAGCTCGGCGAGTTCCGACACGCTCGCGCACGGCTGTTCCGCGTACTCGAGGTCGTACTCGGCCAACTCGCGCAGTGCGTGCTCGGCCTCGTCGACGTTCCAGCCGCCGTTCGCGTCGATGCGGATGCGGCCGGCCGGCCCCATCGCCGCGCGCACGGCGGCGACGCGTGCGATGTCGTCGGCCAGGGTCTGGCCTGCCTCGGCGACCTTCACCTTCGCGGTGCGGCAGCCGTCGAAGTGGCTGAGGACCTCGGCCACCGCGGATGCGGCGACGGCGGGAACGGTGGCGTTGACCGGGATGCGGGTGCGCACCGCATCCGGTTGCGGGTTCTCGGCGAAGTCGATCGCCGCGGCCAGCCAGGTCGCCGCCTCGTCGTCGCCGTACTCGGCGAAGGGGGAGAACTCCGCCCACCCGGCGGGCCCCTCGAACAGGAGCGCCTCGCGCACCTCGATGCCGCGGAAGCGGGTACGCAGCGGAAGGGCGACGACGTGGAGGTTCGAGCGGATGTCGGCGATGGTGAGTGTCACCGCTCCATTGTGCTGGCGGTCGTAGGCTGACGGCATGCCTCTTCTCGATACTCCGGTCCGCCTCGGCCTCCAGCTCCAGCCGCAGCACGCCACCTACTCCGACATCCGCGACGCCGTGGTGCGGTTCGAGGACATGGGCGTGGACATCCTGTTCAACTGGGACCACTTCTACCCGTTGTTCGGCGACCCGGACGGCGCGCACTTCGAGTCCTGGACCATGCTCGCCGCCTGGGCCGAGCAGACCGAGCGCGTCGAGTTCGGCGCCCTCGTGAACTGCAACAGCTACCGCAACCCCGACCTGCAGGCGGACATGGCCCGCACGATCGACCACATCAGCGCCAAGGGCGGCGAGGGACGATTCATCTTCGGCACGGGCTCGGGCTGGTTCCAGCGCGACTACGACGAGTACGGCTATGAGTTCGGCACCGCCGGCTCGCGGCTGAACGACCTCGCGGACGGCCTCGGGCGTGTGACGACCCGCTGGGACAAGCTGAACCCGGCGCCGACCCGCCGCATCCCGATCCTCATCGGCGGTGCGGGCGAGCAGAAGACGCTGCGCCTCGTCGCGCGTCATGCCGACATCTGGCACAGCTTCGTCGCGCCGGAAGACATCGCGCACAAGATCGGAGTGATCGAGAAGTGGGCTGAGACCGAGGGCCGCGATGTCTCGAATCTGGTGATCTCGAACGAGCTCAAGGATCGTGACGAGGAGTACGCCGACGCGCTCTTCGCCGCGGGCGTGCGCACCTTCACGCTCGGTCTCAACGGCCCCGACTACGACCCGGAGATCGCTCGCCGCTGGCTGCGCTGGCGCGACGCGAAGAACGGCTGAGCGTGAGCGTCTCCGAGCTGTTCGACCCGGCGGAGTGGGAACTCGCCCCCGGGGCGGATTCCTACACCGACATCACCGCGCACGTCTCGCGCGACGGCCGCATCGCGCGCATCGCGTTCGATCGACCCGAGGTGCGAAACGCCTTCCGCCCGCACACGGTGGACGAGCTCTACCGCGCGCTGGATGCGGCGCGCCAGAACCCCCGCATCGGGGTCGTCCTGCTCACGGGCAACGGCCCGAGCCCGAAGGACGGCGGGTGGGCCTTCTGCTCCGGCGGCGACCAGCGCATCCGCGGGCGCGACGGCTACAAGTACTCCGACGACCAGGCGACGGTCGTCGACCCCGCACGGGCCGGGCGCCTGCACATCCTCGAAGTGCAGCGCCTGATCCGCTTCATGCCGAAGGTCGTCATCGCCGTGATCCCCGGGTGGGCGGCAGGCGGTGGACACTCGCTGCACATCGTCGCCGACCTGTCGATCGCCTCGGCCGAGCACGGACGCTTCAAGCAGACGGATGCGGATGTGGGCTCCTTCGATGCGGGCTACGGGTCGGCGTACATGGCCCGCCAGGTGGGGCAGAAGATCGCGCGCGAGGTGTTCTTCCTGGCGGAGGAGTACTCGGCTCAGCGCGCCTACGAGATGGGCGCGGTCAACCGTGTCGTGCCGCACGCCGAGCTCGAACGCGAGGCCATCGCGATGGCGCGCACGATCCTCACCAAGTCGCCGACGGCGATCCGGATGCTGAAGTTCGCCTTCAACGCCGTCGACGACGGGCTCGTGGGCCAGCAGGTGTTCGCCGGTGAGGCGACCCGTCTGGCGTACGGTACCGACGAGGCTGTCGAGGGCCGGGACGCGTTCCTCGAGAAGCGCGAGCCGGACTGGTCGCCGTACCCGTGGCACTACTGACCGCCCGGCCCCCGTCGGCGCCCGGCGCCCGCGGGGTGCTGGGCGCGGTGCGGGCGGCACTCGACGGTGCCGGCCCGGCCGTGCACCTCGGTGGCGCAGCGTCCGTGCCGGTGCCGGCGGGGGTCGCTGCGGTCGTCACGACCTCCGGGTCCACCGGTTACCCGAAGGACGTGCTGCTCAGCCGCAGCGCGCTCATCGCGAGTGCGAGCTCCACCGCCGCGCGGATCGGGGAGGGTGCGTGGTTGCTGGCGTTGCCTGCGACCTATGTGGCAGGGCTGCAGGTGCTCGTGCGCTCGCTGCTGGCCGGCCACGAACCGGCCATCCTCGAGGGCCACTTCTCGGTGGAGGGCTTCATCGCCGCCGCGCGGGGCATGGCCTCGGCCGCGGGCGGCGCGCGCACGCCGACCTACACCTCTCTCGTTCCGGCGCAGGTGAATCAGTTGATCGCGGCGGCCGACGCTCTGGAGGTGCGCGCCGCCCTCGCCTCGTTCGAGGCGATCCTCGTCGGCGGACAGGCGCTTCCGGATGCCGTTCGCGAGCGGGCCGCGTCGCTCGGGGCGCGCATCGTGCGCACCTACGGGGCGAGTGAGACCAGCGGCGGATGCGTGTACGACGGCGTGCCGCTGGACGGCGTGCGCGTGCGGATCGCGGACGGCGAGGTGCAGCTGTCGGGGCCGGTGCTCGCCGAGGGGTACCGCGACGACCCCGAGCGCACGGCTGCCGCTTTCGTGCGCGACGATGCCGGGATGCGCTGGTACCGCACGGGAGACGCCGGCTCGTTCGAGGCCGGACGCCTGCGGGTCACCGGCCGTCTCGACAACGTCATCGTCTCCGGCGGGGTCAACGTCTCGCTCGACCGGGTCGAGCGCGTCGTGCGCGGGCTCTCCGGATTCGCGGACGCGGTCGTGGTGGGCGCGGCGCACGAGCGCTGGGGCGAGTCGCCCGTCGTCGTCGTGTCGCCGGATGCGGCCGCATCCGCACGTCTGGACGAGGTGCGCTCGGCGGTCGGCGCCGAACTCGGAGCACCGGCGCGACCCGATCGCATCGAGATCGTCGAGAGCATTCCGCTGCTTCCCAGCGGCAAGCCGGACCGCCGCGCACTGCGGGCGCTCGTCGAGCGCTGAGAGCGTCGCAATAGGATTACTGCTCGTGGCCAGTAAGACCAGGAAGAAGCGACCCGGCGTCTCGGGCAACCCCCAGAAGGCGCGCGCGCAGGTCGGTCCGCGTCCGGTGCGGCGTGCCGGCGTGGGGGATTGGATCGAGGGCGCGAGGCTCCGCACGCTCCCGCTGGCCGTCTCGCCGGTGCTGTTGGGCACGGGGGCGGCCCTCGTGATCGACAACGCCCTGCACTGGCTGCTCGCGCTCGGCTGCCTGGCCGTGGCCGTGCTCCTGCAGATCGGCGTGAACTTCGCCAACGACTACAGCGACGGCGTCCGCGGCACGGACGACTTCCGCGTCGGCCCCGCTCGCCTGACGGGCGCAGGCAAGGCCAAGCCGCGCACGGTGCTGATCGTCGCCCTGACCTTCTTCGCTCTGGCCGCGCTCGCGGGGCTCGCGCTCACCATCCGCACGCAGCAGTGGTGGTTCCTGGCCGTGGGCGCCGTCTGCATCGTCGGGGCCTGGTTCTACACCGGCGGCAAACGGCCCTATGGATACGCCGGTTTGGGTGAGGTCGTCGTCTTCGTGTTCTTCGGTCTCGTCGCGACCCTCGGCACGACCTGGGTGCAGGTGCAGGCGCTGCCGCAGGAGGCCTGGTTCGGTGCGGTCGCCGCGGGTCTGTTCGCCTGCGCCGTGCTGCTGGCCAACAACCTGCGCGACATCGAGCCCGACAAGAAGGCCGGCAAGAAGACGCTGAGCGTGCGGATCGGCAAGCGGGCGACGCAGGTGCTGTTCACCGTGATCGTGCTCGTGCCCTTCGCGATCTCGATCTTCCTGGCGCTGTTCTACCCGCCGGCATGGCTCACGCTGCTCGTGCTGCTGCTGGTGCTTCCCGCGGTGCTGATCGTGTGGACGTATCGCGAGCCGAAGGAACTGGTCGTTGCGCTGAGTCTCACCTCGCTCGGCTCGCTGGCGTACGCGGCGCTCGTGTTCTGGGCTCTTCACGGCTGAGCGGCGGACGCAGATGGTCTTCGTCGCGGATGTCGATCCGGCACGGCTCGATCGTGCCTGGATCTGGCGGATGCTCTCGAGCGAGGTGTACTGGCATCGGTGGCGTTCGCGGGAGCAGATCGAGCAGCAGATCGACGGGGCGTGGCGCGTGGTCGGCGTCTACGACGAGGCGACCGGGGCGCAGGTCGGCTTCGCACGCGCCGTCTCTGACGGCGTCAACGACGCGTACCTGGCGGATGTGGTGGTCGATCCCGCCGCTCGTGGCGCCGGCGCCGGCAAGATCCTCGTGCGCACGATGATCGACGAGGGGCCGGGGGCGGAGTTTCGCTGGACCCTCTTCACCGGAGACGCGCACGGCCTGTACCGGCAGTTCGGCTTCGACACCCCTGACGCGACCGCAATGGTCAGGCCCGGCTCGCGTCAGGTGCGCGAGAGCTGAGGACTCAGTCGCCGGATGCGGCGTCTTCAGCCTCGGCGTCGTCGGCACCGAGCGGGCGGCGGGGCTCGCGCGGCTTGCCGAGATCGGCCGTCGCCTCGGCCAGGGGCCGGCGCAGGAAGAGGATCGACAAGCTCAGCCCGATCAGGGCGGCGAAGATGGCCGCGAGCCAGTACAGCTCCTGGAACACGGGCAAGAGCATGAGGATCGCGAACGGTACGAGGAACGCGAGAACGCGCAGCACCGAATAGACGATCGCGGGACGGGCCTTCACCCCCTCATCCTACGCGTGGACCGTCGGCGCTCTCGGGGCCCGTGCAGGCCACGCGGCCTAGGATGGGGGAATGGTCCGGCTCCTGCTCATTCTGGCGCTGGTTGCCGTCGTCTTCTGGGTCTACACGGTCGTGGACTGCGCGGTGCAACCGGCCTCGCGTCACCGCGGCGTCAGCAAGGGCACCTGGATGGTCATCGTGATCCTGCTGCCCGTCGTCGGCGGCATCCTGTGGTTCGTGACCGGGCGCACGCGCAAGAACGCGGCGCCGGTGCGCCGGGCACCCGACGACGATCCGGACTTCCTCCGCACGATCGGCTCGATCAGCGATCAGGACGAGCGCATCCGCCGTCTGGAGGAGGAGCTGGCTCAGCTCGACTCCGACGAGCAGGCGCCCGGTGCGCCCGAGCGGCCCGCGCCGCATCGGCCCGACGAGGACGAGCCGCGCTGAGATGACGATGTCCGAGGACGCCGGCCGCGCGCCGGCGACGGATGCGGCTGCGGCGCTGATCGCACGGTTGATGGAGCGTGGCGTCGAGCACATCGTCGTGAGCCCCGGTTCGCGATCGCAGGCGCTGGCACTGGTCGCCGCAGCCGCCGAGACATCGGGTCGGGTGCGGGTTCACGTGCGTATCGACGAGCGCGTCGCAGGTTTCACCGCCCTGGGGATCGGGCGGGAATCCGGTGTCCCTGCGGCCGTCGTGTGCACATCCGGAACCGCTGTCGCGAACCTGATGCCGGCAGCCCTCGAGGCGCACCACGCGGGTGTTCCGCTACTGCTTCTCACCGCCGATCGACCGCCGGAGCTGCGCGGCGTCGGAGCGAACCAGACCACGCGGCAACCGGGGCTGTTCCAGCCCGCGACGCGTCTCGACATCGACGCGCCGGTGCCCGACGCGATCGACGCCGACGGTTCGTCCGAACAGAGCCGGATGTTCCGCCGGCTCGCCGATGACGCGTTCGACGCCGCCCTCGGTGCCGGCACCCGCCCCGCCGGTCCCGTGCACGTCAACCTGCCGTTGCGCGAACCGCTCGCGGGTGCTCTTCCCGCGTGGTTCGCCGTCTCCGGCGCCGACGAATCGTCCGCCGCGCGGGAGGAGGAGCCCGTGTCCGGGGCGCTCTACCAGGGCGGCGGCGGGATCGGCGAGTCCGACGTTCCCGAAGAGCCCGGACCCGCTCCGCTGCTGCTGGCCCGCGGGCCGCGCACGGTCGTGATCGCGGGGGCGGATGCGGGAGGCGATGCCGAGCGCGTCTCGCACGAGGGCGGCTGGCCGCTCATCGCCGAGATCGTCAGCGGGGCCCGGTTCGGGCGCCTGCTCGTGCACGGCTACCGCCAGGCGCTGTCGGATCCCGAGCTCGGCGGACGCGTCGAGCGTGCCGTCGTGTGGGGACACCCGACGCTCAGCCGCGAGGTCACCGCTCTGCTTCGTCGCGATGACGTCGAGGTCATCGCGGTCCGCGGGCCGGGCGAGCCGCTCAACCTCAACGGCCGCACGACCGCCGTCGATGCGGTCGCCGTAGAGCCCGGCGACGCCGACCGCGCGTGGCTGGGGGAGTGGATGCGTGCCTCCCGCGCCGCATCGGTCGACCTTTCGCCACCCGCGCCCGACGCGGACGGGCTCGCTTCCGCCGTCCCGCGCGAGCGGCTGTCGGCGGTCTCTGCGGAACTCGACGTGCTGCGCGCCCCGCTCGATCGCGCGGCGCTCGTGGATGCCGTGTGGCGCGCGAGCTGGCCCCACGACCGGCTGGTCTTCGGGTCCTCCCGACTCGTCCGCGTCGCCGATCAGGTGCTCGGCGGCAAGAAGGTCCCGGTGCACGCCAACCGCGGGCTCGCCGGCATCGACGGCACGGTGGCGACCGCGACGGGCGTGGCGATCGCGAGCCAGGACGAGGGGCGTCCCGGCGTGACCCGCGTGCTGCTGGGAGATCTCGCCCTCCTGCACGATGTCGGCGCCCTGCTGCTGCCGGCGGCTGAGGCGGAGCCGCGCATCCAGGTCATCGTGGGCAACGACGGCGGCGGCACGATCTTCGACGGGCTCGAAGTCGCGAGCGTCGCGGATGCGGCCGCGATCGACCGCGTGCAGTACACGCCGCAGTCGGTGCGACTGGAGCATCTGGCTCTCGCCTACGGGTGGGAGTACCGCCGGATCACGACGCGTGCCGCGCTCGATCAGGCGCTCACCTCTCCCGCCGGCGGCCGGCAGCTCATCGAGGTGCCGCTGGAGCGCTGAGCGCTCAGGCCAGCGCTTCGACGATCGGACGGAACTTCACCCGAGTTTCGAGCAGCTCGGACTCGGGATCGCTCGCGGCCACGATGCCCGCACCGGCATATGCGGTGAGGGAGACATCGCCGTCCGAGTCGGGGGTGTCGAACTGTGCGCAGCGCAGGGCGATGGCCCACTCGCCGTCGCCGGCCTGGTCGATCCATCCCACCGGTCCGGCGTAGCGACCGCGGTCGAAGGGCTCCAGGCGGCGGATGACATCGAGCGCCGCCTGCGTCGGCGTGCCGGCGACGGCGGCGGTCGGGTGCAGTGCCGCGACGAGATCCAGCGACGACGCCGTGTCGGAGAGCGTGCCCTCGACGTCGGTCGCCAGGTGCCAGACGTTCGGCAGCTTGAGGGTGAACGGCTGCTCGCTCGATCGCAGCGCGCGGGTGTGGGGGTCGAGCGCGGCCAGAACGCTGCGCACCGCGAACTGATGCTCGTCCTGATCCTTGGTGCTCGTCGCGAGGGCGAGGGCGGCCGCCGCATCCGTGTCCGGATCCGCGCCGCGTGCCGTCGTGCCCGCGAGCACGCGGGCGGTGACCGTGCCCTGCTCGACGGTCACGAGGGTCTCGGGGCTGGCGCCGATCAGCCCGTCGACGGCGAAGGCCCAGGTGTCGGGGTAGCCGGATGCGAGGGCGCGAACGAGGCGGCGCAGGTCGGAGCCGGCGGGAACGGTGCCGGCGAGGTCTCGCGCGAGCACGACCTTGCTGACCTCGCGCGCCGCGATCGCCGCGACGGCCTCGCGCACCGACGCGATGTAGCCGGCGGGATGCTGGCGGCCGGGGCCGAGGGTCGCCGACCAGTGGGCGCCGTAGGGCGTCGCCGCGGGAGCGAGGGCGGCATCGTCGCTCCAGCTGATGCGGGTGAGCCACGAGCGCCCGTCGCGGCGTCCGATGACGACGGGAGGAACCAGCAGGGCGCCCGCTCGTTCGGAGCGGCGGTCGAAGGGCAGGGCGCCGAAGGCGACGAGGCCCGTGCCGGGGATCTCGAGCGGGTCGTCGACGACGGCGGCGGCGGCGAGCTCGCGCCAGCGGTCGGCGCGCGCGCGGGCGTCGGAGGCGAAAGGCAGGGCGAGCGGCTCGCCGAGACCCACCATGCCCTCGCCCCGGCGCTGCCACACGAGCGGGCGCGCGGGGTCGGTGAAGGCGAGCAGATCGTCGATCGGGTCGATCTCGCGGGTCTCGACCAGCAGCCGAGGGCGCGAGGCACGAATCACCCTCCCAGCCTAGACTCGCCCCGCTCGAGGAGGGCTCAGCGAGAAGGCTGCAGGGTCACGCCTTAGGCTGGTGGCGTGAGTGAGAGCCCTGACCAGCACCGCGCCGACCTCGGCAAGGATCCGGGCCGTGTCAGCGGCATGTTCGACGAGGTCGCCGCCGGCTACGACCGCACCAACACGGTGCTCAGTCTCGGCAACGACCGGTTGTGGCGCGTCGCGGCGACCCGCGCCATCGCGCCACGCGCCGGGCAGCGCATCCTCGATCTCGCCGCCGGCACCGGCGCGAGCGCCGTGGCGCTGGCCCGCAGCGGCGCAGAGGTGGTCGCCGCCGACTTCTCGCCCGGGATGATCGCCGAGGGCGTCAGGCGTCACGGGCACATCATGAACCTCACCTTCCAGGAGGCGGATGCCACCGCCCTCCCGTTCGAGGACGCGTCGTTCGACACGGTCACGATCTCGTTCGGCCTGCGCAACGTCAACGACCCGCACGCGGCGCTCGCCGAGATGCGACGCGTCACCAAGCCCGGTGGCCGGCTCGTCGTCTGCGAGTTCTCACACCCGCCGCACCCGCTTTTCGCCGGCCTCTACCGCTTCTACAACGACCGCGTCCTGCCCGTCGTGGCGCGTGGCGTCAGCTCGAACGCGGACGCCTACGACTATCTCAACGAGTCGATCAAGGACTGGCCCGACCAGCGCACGCTCAGCGGCTGGATCCGGGATGCGGGGTGGGTCGATGTCGCGCACCGCGACCTGACGTTCGGCATCGTGGCGCTGCACCGCGCGCGCGCACCGTTCGCCGAGTCCACACAGAACTGAGGGTCCGCAGCGGGGCGAGCCTCTCCGGCCCGCGGGTAGGCTAGAAGAGTGACACGGAGCCCCTCTGCGCCTGGCGCGCACCTCGCGAGCAGACTCGGCCTCGCCGACCGTGTCTTCGCCGGTCCGGTCTCCCGCCGACTGCAGAAGACCGTCGAAGACGGCCTGGCCAAGGTCGAGACCCACCTCGCCGACGAGCTGCACGTGGCCGACGCGCTCGCCGATGCCACCAGCCGTTACCTCTACGAGGCCGGCGGCAAGCGCGTGCGCCCGATGCTGACGGTGCTCACCGCCCAGCTGGGCGACGGCGTCAACGAGCAGGTCATCGACGCCGCATCCGCTCTCGAGCTCACCCACCTCGGATCGCTCTACCACGACGACGTCATGGACGGTGCGGACGTGCGCCGAGGCGTGCCCGCCGCGCACTCCGTGTGGGGCAACAGCGTCGCCATCCTCACCGGAGACCTGCTGTTCTCCCGCGCGAGCCAGATCATGTCGCGCCTGGGCGACAAGGCGATGAAGCTGCAGGCCGACACCTTCGAGCGGCTCGTTCTCGGGCAGATGCACGAGACCGTCGGCCTCCAGGCGGGCGATGACCCTGTCGACTTCTACCTGCAGGTGCTGAGCGACAAGACGGGCTCGCTCATCGCGGCCTCCGCGCAGGCGGGAGTCCTGTTCTCGCACGCGCCCCTCGCCTACGAGCAGCCGCTGCTGACCTTCGGCGAGAAGGTCGGCGTGGCCTTCCAGCTGCTCGACGACGTCATCGACCTCTCCGCGGATGCGGCCGAGACCGGCAAGGTGCCGGGCACCGACCTGCGCGCGGGCGTGCCGACCATGCCGTATCTCCTGCTCGGACGCCTCGACGATGCGGCATCCGTCGACCTGCTCGCGCGCATCGACGCCGGCGTGGCGCAGATCGCCGACGGGGCCGACCCGGCGCTGCTGGACGATCCGCTGGCCGAGCTGCGCGAGCACGCCGCCACCGAGCAGACCCTGGCGCTCGCACACGAATGGTCGGACGCGGCGGTCGCAGCCCTCGAGCCGCTCCCGCGCGGTGCGGTGCGCGAGGCGCTCACGCGCTTCGCCGACGCGGTCGCCGACCGCAGCAGCTGATCCTCGCGCCTGCGACACAGAGCGCCCGAGGCGTCGCCACCGACGCCGTCGTACCCCTCGAAAGGACTCCCATGACCAAGCTCCGGCTGGCCATCGTTGGCGCAGGACCCGCGGGTATCTACGCGGCCGACATCCTGCTGAAGGCCGAGCGGGCGTTCGACGTCTCGATCGATCTGTTCGAGCACCTCCCCGCCCCCTACGGCCTCGTGCGCTACGGCGTCGCCCCCGACCATCCCCGGATCAAGGGCGTGATCAGCGCGCTGCGCGACGTGCTGGACCGCGGCGACCTCCGCCTGTTCGGCAACGTGCGCTTCGGTGAGGACATCACCCTCGACGACCTCAAGAAGCACTACAACGCCGTGATCTTCGCCACCGGCGCGATCCGCGACGCTGACCTCGACATCCCCGGGATCGACGCTGCGGGCTCCTACGGCGCCGCGGACTTCGTGAGCTGGTTCGACGGGCACCCCGACGTGCCGCGCACCTGGCCGCTGGATGCCTCCTCGGTCGCCGTCATCGGCAACGGCAACGTCGCCCTCGACATCACGCGCATGCTCGCCAAGCACGCCATCGATCTGCTGCCGACCGAGATCCCGGAGAACGTGCACGCGGGGCTGGAGGCCTCGACCATCACCGACGTCCACGTGTTCGGCCGCCGCGGCCCCGCGCAGGTGAAGTTCACCCCGCTCGAACTGCGCGAGCTCGGCGAGCTGCGCGACGTCGACATGGTCGTCTACGACGAGGACTTCGACTACGACGAGGCGTCGCTCGCCGCGATCGCCAGCAACAAGCAGGTCAAGGTCATCGATCGCGTGCTGCAGGAGTGGCGCACCCGCCCCGGCGCGAACGGCGCTGGCGGTGAGGCTTCTCGGCGCCTGCACCTGCACTTCTGGGCGAAGCCCGTCGAGGTCAAGAAGGATGCGGCGGGCCGCGTCGCCGCGCTGGTCTACGAGCGCACGCGTCCCGACGGAGAGGGCGGTGTCGCCGGTACGGGCGAGCTGCGCGAGGTCCCGATCCAGCAGCTGTACCGGGCGGTCGGCTACTTCGGCTCGCCGCTTCCCGGTGTCCCGTTCGACGAGCGCCACGGCGTCATTCCGAACCTCGAGGGCCAGGTGCTCCACCCCGACTCGAACGAGGTCGTGCCCGGTGTCTATGCCACCGGGTGGATCAAGCGCGGACCGGTGGGCCTGATCGGACACACGAAGTCCGACGCCATGGAGACCGTGCGCCACCTCAACAACGGGCAGGCGTCGTGGTGGCAGCCCGAGGACGCGTCCCCGGAGGCCATCCCCGCCCTGCTCGCCGAGCGCGGCGTGCGCTGGACCGACCTCGAGGGGTGGCATCGGCTCGACGAGCACGAGATCGCCCTCGGTGCCCCGGCCGAGCGCGCACGCATCAAGGTCGTGCCGCGCGACGAGATGGTGGCGATCTCGCGCGGCGAGTGAGGTCATGGCCGTTCGGTCATTTCCGGGACGCGCGTCGCTAGGCTGACGGCATGAACGCCTGGGTCCCCGACATCCTCGGGCCCGGGTTCGCGCAGCAGACTCTGCCGCTTGACCTGGCTGCGGACGACGGCCCGCTGGTGGCCACCCTGGTGCGGCACCTGCCGCATCCGGTCGGACGGCTGGTCGCACCGCTTCGCGACGTCGACGTGCTGTACGTCCACGGCTGGTCGGACTACTTCTTCCAGACTGAGCTGGCGCGGTTCTGGGCCCGCCTCGGGGCGCGCTTCTTCGCCCTCGACCTGCACCGCTACGGTCGGAGCCTGCGCGAGGGTCAGGTTCCCGGCTACGCCGACAGCCTCGACGAGTACGACGCCGACATCGCGGCGGCGCTCGCCGCGATGGGGCCGCGCGGCAACAGGCGTCTCGTGCTCCTCGGGCATTCCACGGGCGGGTTGACGCTGTCGCTGTGGTCGGCGCGCCACCCGGGCACCGCATCCGCCCTCGTGCTCAACAGTCCCTGGCTGGAGTTCCAGATCGGCTCGTTCGGGCGTCAGGCCATCGCGCCCCTCATCCAGGCGAGGGCCCGCGTGCAGCCCCGCGGAGCACAGCCCGTCGTCGACCTCGGGTTCTACACGCGGGCGCAGACCGAGCTCGGCGTGCTGCCGGTTCCGGGCTACCGCGAGCAGTGGCGCCCCGCACAGGGGTTCGCGACGCATCCGGGCTGGCTGCACGCCGTGCTGGAGGGGCACGCGCGCATCGCCGCGGGCGTGGATGTGGGAGCGCCCGCGTTCGTCCTCCTCTCCGCGCGCTCGTCGTCGCCCATCCGCTGGAGCGATCAGATGACCTCGACCGACTCGGTGCTCGTCGTCGACGACATCGCGCGCGCCGCGCTCAAGCTCGGTCCGCTCGTGACGATCGCGCGCATCGAGGGGGCGGTGCACGACGTGTTCCTCTCGGCGCCCGAGCCGCGACGCATCGCGTACGCGGAGCTGGAGCAGTGGGCGCGCGCACGCTTCCACTGATGTTGGGGAAGCCGAAAAGCTGACAATCGCGCGGTGGAGTTGAGTTCGGTTTTCCGAAATCGGCAGGCTGGAGGATGCAGGCTGTCGCCCGCATCCTCCCACCACCCCCACCAGGAGCGTCATGTCGTTCTGGGCATTGCCTCTGCTCGCCGTCGGCGTCTCCGCCGACGCCTTCGCGGTCGCCCTGGGCAAGGGGCTGCAGCTGCGCTCGCAGATCGTGCGCAACGCCCTCGTGCTCGCGCTCGCCTTCGGCCTCGCGCAGGCGCTCATGCCGCTGCTCGGATACCTGCTCGGCAGCGCGTTCGCCGCGTTCATCGAGCCCTTCGACCACTGGGTCGCGTTCGCCCTGCTCGCCGCCGTCGGCGTCAAGATGCTCTGGGAGGCGCTGACCCCCGACAAAGACGGCGCAGAGGCCGCAAGCTCCCGCCTCTCGACGCGCGAGACGATCGTGCTCGCCGTCGCCACCTCCATCGACGCGCTCGCGGTGGGGCTGAGCTTCGCGTTCCTCAACTTCCCCGTGTGGATCGCGGTCATCGCGATCGGTCTGGTGACCTTCGTGCTGTCGTTCGCCGCGGTGCTCATCGGGCACCGCATCGGCACCCGCTTCCGTCGTCCGGCCGAGATCGTGGGCGGCCTCGTGCTCATCGGCATCGGTACGCAGATCCTGATCTCGCACCTCACGGCCTGACGGTGCCGTCTCCCCTCCCGTCATAGAAACGGGGCGGGGCGATGCGGATGTGACCCGCGGACGGTTGGCTGGAGGACATGCAGCGTCGTACCTCCCTCTCTCTCGGGCTTGCCGCCATCCTCCTCGCGGCGGGGACGGCGCTCAGCGCGTGCAGCGCTCCGGTGGCACCCGCCGTCCCTTCCGCGGCCGTCTCGTTCGCCGAGATCGAGTCGATGAGCGCAGCCCAGGCGATCGACGCACTGCAGGCGGTCCCGGTCTCCGATCGGGCGACCGACTACTCCGCATCGGTGCGCCCGGACGCACTGGTGCTGACCGCCGACGACGGCCTCGAGGTCGACAAGCCCCTGCCCGAGGATGAGTTCCACCTGTCGGTGGCCCCGTACGAGGTCTCGACGCACGAGTGCTTCTTCCACAACCTGACGAGCTGTCGTGGCGAGCTCGCGGGCCGCACGTTCGAGGTGACGGTGGTCGATGACACCGGCGCCACCATCCTCGATGAGACGCTGGTGGCGGCGGACAACGGCTTCGTCGGCTTCTGGCTTCCCCGCGGCATCGAGGCGACGCTGACCGTCCGCAGCGAAGGCGAGGTCGCCGTCGCGTCCATCGCGACCGGGCCCGAGGATCCGACCTGCCTCACCGATCTGAAGCTGCAGGCCTGAGCCCGGCAACGAGAAAGCCCCTCCCGCGAGGGGAGGGGCTACACGACACGACATCGCGCTTCACACGACGACGATGACCCGAACATCCCCGGCGCGCGGTGTTGCTTCGCCCCAGGCTCTCATCCCGCGCCGGATCTCGGCAGAATGTGAAACGACTCTCATGACGTTCTCACGCGGGTCGCGCGCTCGCCCGTCCCGGCCCCGGTTCACGCCTGCTCAGTCCTCTTCCTCCATGCCCGCCTTGCGGCACGCGGCGAGTGCCTTGCGGGCGCGGGCCACGCGCTGACGCGCGGCGGCGGCGGTCAGGCCCAACCGCTCGGCGATCTGGGTGCTGGACAGGCCGTCGACGACGCTCAGCAGAAGCGGCCGGCGGAGTTCGTCCGGGAGGTCGTTGATGGCCGACAGGGCGCCGGCGAGCAGGAGCCGCGTTTCGACGTCGATGGCGGTGTCGGCGTCGTCGCTGCGGTCGTCGGCGATCGGAACGACCGGATGCCGGCGTCGCTGTCGGGCGAGGTCGTAGGCGGCGTTCCGGGCGATCGTGTCCAGCCACGAGCACATCTGTCCGGGCTCGGGCGAGTGGATGCGTTCCACCGCGCGCCAGGCGCGCATCACCGCATCCTGCGCGACGTCGTCCGCATCGGACGGGTCGATGCCCAGCGAGATCGAGCGCCGGCGCAGTCGCTGCGGGTCGGAGCGGATCATCGCTTCGAGGGCGGCGTGCGTTCCGGAGGGGCGGGAGGACGCTGACGGCATAGGGGAGTTCATTCGTTCGGGAGGATGTCGCAGAATCCTACCGACGCGACCGGTGAGCTTGAGCGGGGACGGCGACCGAGCACCATCCCCGCTCCCTCGCACTCAGGCGGTGCCGAACGGGTTGTCGATCGCGTAGCGCCAGCCGTGCTCCTCGTCGTACACGGCGACGTCGGCCGTGCTGCCGCCGAGCGAGACGCGGTTGCCGTCGGCGGCGGTTCCCTCGAGCTTCCAGTCGGCGATCGCGAGGCCGACGGAGCCGTTGACGAACACGTTGCGCACGGTCATCGAGATCGGCAGGCCGATCGCGAGGAACTGCTCCAGGGCGCCCGCGACCGCCTCGTCGCCCGTGACGGGCTGCCCCGGTGCGGGCACGAAGACGGCGCCGGGGGCGTTGAGTGCGGTGAGAGCAGCGAGATCGCGTGCGTTGAAGCGGCGGGCGAACTCGGCGGGCAGTTGGTCGAGCGAGGTGACGGGAGCGGTCATGGTCTTCCTTTCGATACGACCGTGAAATGCGGTCACCGAGGAAGACGTCGCAGCCGCCCGGCTGTGACGAGAAAGCTCGTCAGCGGTGGCTTACCGGTAGTTGGTGAACTGCAGGTCGACGTCGAGGTCCGCGGCCTTCAGCAGCCGCTGCACCTCCTGGAGGTCGTCGCGGGACTTCGACTGCACGCGCAGCTCGTCACCCTGGATCTGGGACTTGACGCTCTTGGGGCCCTCGTCGCGGATGATCTTGCCGATCTTCTTCGCGATCTCCTGCGAGATGCCTTCCTTCAGCGTCGAGACGATGCGGTACTCCTTGCCGCTGGCGGTGGGCTCACCCGACTCCAGGCTCTTGAGCGAGATGCCGCGCTTGATGAGCTTGGTCTGGAACACATCCAGCACCGCGTTCGCGCGGTCTTCGCTGTTGGCCTTGATGAGGATCGTCTCGCCGCTCCACTCGATGGAGGCATCCGTGCCCTTGAAGTCGTAGCGCTGCTCCACTTCCTTGCGGGCCTGGTTCAGAGCGTTGTCGGCCTCCTGCCGATCGATCTTGGAAACGATGTCGAACGAGGAATCTGCCATGCCGCGATTCTTCCATGGGCGGATGCGGCCCGCATCCGGCGTCGCACCGATTCGTAGACTGATCCCATGCGGGCTCTGACGGAGGAACAGGTGCGCGAGTCGTTCGTGAACGCCGCGCCGGATGAAGTCCGGGTGGCTGCCATGCCCCACGACTTCTTGCTCACCGACTGGGACCACCTCGACTTCCTCGCGTGGCGCGATCCGCGTTCGCGCGGCCGGGGCTACCTCGTGACCGAGTCCGAGGGCCGTCCGGCGGGTGTGGTGCTCCGCGCCGCGGAGGGCAATGGTCGCGCGCGGTCGGCGATGTGCAACCTGTGCCACACCATGCAGCCCGGAGATCAGGTCGCGCTGTTCACCGCGCGCCGAGCGGGCGAGGCGGGGGAGAGCGGTGACAGTGTGGGCACGTACATGTGCGCCGACCTGTCGTGCCACGAGACCGTGCGGTTGGCGGCCCCCCTCGCGCCGAGCGAGATCCGGGCGAGCGTCGATCGCCGCATCGACGGCACCCGCGCACGGGCTGAAGCGTTCGTCGGGCGTGTGAAAAGGGGAGCAGGCATGACTGCAGCAGGACGGGTCGCCGTCGTCGGAGACGCGCTGATCGACGAACTCCGCGACGACACCGGCGTGCGCGAGTTCGTCGGGGGAGCGGCACTGAACGTGGCCGTCGGATTGGCCCGGCTGGGGCTTCCGACCACGCTGATCGCCATGGTCGGCGACGACGAGCCCGGCGACCGTATCCGCGCCTACCTCGACGACTTCGGCGTGGAGCTGGTGGCGACGCCCTCGCCGCACGGCTCGTCGCGCGCGGTGAGCACGCGCAACGCCCATGGTGAGCCGGTCTACGTGTTCAACGAGGCGGCCTGGAACCGCCGCATGCACTTCGGCGAAGAGGAGCGTCGCGTGATTGCGGATGCGGCGATCACGGTCGTCAGCTGCTTCCCGTTCGACGACGCGGCGCAGGCCGCCGCGCTCGCGGATGCGGTGCGCGACGCCGACGGGCTGCTCGCGGTCGATCCGAATCCGCGCGAGGGGATGATGCACGACCGGGCCGCCTTCGTCGAAGGCTTCGAGGCGCTCGCCGCGCTCGCCGACCTCGTGAAGGTCGGCGACGACGACGCGGAGCTTCTGTACGCGGCGCCGCTGGACACCGTGCGCGACCGGATGCGGGAGCTCGGTGCGGTGGCTGTGCTGACGACGCGCGGTGCGCAGGGTGCGGGCGTCGTCACGGATGCGGTCGCGATCGAACGTCCGATCGCCTCGGTCCCCGGCGTCATCGTCGACACGATGGGAGCGGGAGATGCGGTGCTCTCCTCCGCCGTCGCGTCGCTGCTGTCCGAGCATCCGAGCGACGCGGCCGCCTGGGCGACGCTGGTCGACACGGCGATGGAAGTCGCGGCCGCGACCTGCCGTTTCGAGGGTGCCCTCCTGCGCTTGCCCTCGGCGCTGTCGGGGCTCGACCAGGGCTCCTGAGCCGCCGCGCGCGGGCCCGCCGCGGATTTCTGAGTACGTCGGCGAGGGGGTAGTATCGGAGATCGCGCCTCTGGTCGACTGTACAAGCTGGGCAGGTGCGCACTTGGCGAGTTACCCAAGCGGCCAAAGGGATCTGACTGTAAATCAGCCGGCGTAGCCTTCGGGGGTTCGAATCCCTCACTCGCCACCACAAAAGCCGAGAGCCCCCGCATGGGGGCTTTCGGCTTTTCCGTGCTCTGCCGGTCTGATGGAAGAAGACACATGACGCGCGACACCTTCTCCGTTCGAGCGCTACGCGTCGAGGAGCTGGACCGCGCCGCAGAAACGCTCGCTGTGGCATTCGAGGATTACCCCTGGATGCGCCAGGCGATCCCATCAAGCGGTTACCGCGACCGCCTGCGAAAGCTCCAACGTCTCTACCTCGAGTACGCGTTGGAGCACGGGCTCGTCGCTACAGCGGGCGAGTCCGCCGGGGTGATCGCTCTGTTGCCGCCCGACGCGCCTCCTCCCTCGGCGCCGATGGTCCAGCAGATCATCGATCTTCACGGCGGGCAGGTCTCCGCGTCCGGCGCATCGCATCATTGGCCGACGGCGTGGCGCGTGGAGACGTTGGGCGTTCGGCCTGCGGATCGCGGCCGGGGCATGGCCGGCCGACTGATCGAGCATGCGCTGACGGCCATTCGAAATGCGGGGGCCAGTGCGGTCGTCTTGGAGACCTCGGATGAGCGGAACTGTCGGCTTTACGCGCGTCATGGCTTCGGGGTCGTCTCCAGGGACGATGTGAGTGACCCGCTGTCGGTGTGGACGATGCTTCTGCGACTGGACGACGTGGTCGAGCCGGCCTGCTGAGAGCGATCCGGAGCGTGTGGTGCTCCCCTGTCTAAGATCGACGGATCCTGCGCAGTCTGCGACAGGTGAGCAGAGGGAGCGCTTGCCGCCGCCCACAACCCTCCTCGGCGGATCGGCGCGGCATGCCAGGATGAGGGGGCGGGCGAGGGGCGCCCGCGAAGGGAGCCGTGATGTCCGCGCCGCAACCGCCCGTCGCACCGTCCGCTGCGCCGACCACCGAGTCGTCGAGCCCGAACCGTCTCGTGCGGGCCGGCATCTGGGTCGCCATCGGCGCTCTGATCGCCGCGGCGCTCGTGAGCGTCGTCTGGGTGCTCATCGGCTCTCAGAACGGCATCGTCGGGCGTGCCTTCCTCACGATCTTCCTGCTGGCCGCCTTCGCCGGCGTCTCGATCCTCGACGCGCATCTCGCTCCGCGGCGTCCCGGATGGTTCGTGCTGACCAGCATGATCGCGTGGGTGCTGATCCTCATCGTCGGCGCCTTCCTCATCTGGATGCCGGAGCGGCCCTCCTTCGACGCGTACCGCTACGGAGAGGGGCTCACCAGCTTCACGCGCTTCTTCTCGTTCCTGTTGATCGTGCTGATCGTGCAGCTCGCGGTGCTCCACGTGCGTCTGTACACCAAGGCCATCGTGCGCGTGCCCACCCTGTTCAACCGCATCGTCGGGTACGTGACCGTTGGCCTCGTCGCAGCCCTCGTCGTGCTGCTCGTGCTGCCGCTGACGATCCAGGAGTGGGTCGACTTCTTCGACGTGTACTGGCGCATCGTCGTTGCCGTGACCATCCTGGCCGCCGTCGGCACCGCCCTGGTGCCGCTGGTCAACCTGCTGTTCGGCCCCAAGACGCCGCGCCCCCAGGCGGCGCCTGCGACCTGGCCGGTCGCCGCTCCGCAGGCGTGGCCGACCTACGCCGACCGCGTCACCCCGCTGCCGGCCCTCCCCGACGGCTCGCCCGACTGGCAGGCGTACTACACGGGATACCCGACGGGTTGGCACCAGGCGCCGCCGGCGGTCTCGCCCACGGCGGAGGCGGCGTACGGCGCCCCGCCGCCCGCATCCGCAGCGCCGGTGACGCCGTCGGAGCCGCCCGCGGCCCCCGGCTACGAGGGCTTCCCGCCTCCGCCGCCGCTGCCCCCGCGCTGAGCGTACGCGGTCGACGCAACAGCGCAGCGGCTCGTGCTGCGTTGCGTGCTGAGCAGCCGTACCCCGCAGCCCAGGGCGTCAGCCGGGCAGCAGCGCCAGCGCGGCCATCGCCGCGTTGTGACCGCCCAGCCCGCTGACGGCACCGCCCCGCGCGGCGCTCGAGCCGCAGCGGAGGATGCGGGAGTGCGCCGTGTCGACGCCCCACGCCTCGGCGGGGGAGGCCGCATCCGTCTCGTCCTCACGCCACGGCCACGACAGCGGACCGTGGAAGATGTCGCCGCCGGTCATGCCCAGCGACTCCTCGAGGTCCGCGGTGGTGCGCGCCTCGATGCAGGGCGCCCCGGTGGGGGTCTCCCAGATGCAGCCGGCGAGCGGCTCGGCGAGCACGGAGTCGAGTGAGCGCTGTGCGGCCGCCAGCAAGGTGGCGCGCATCGCGTCGGGGTCCGCGCCGTTCAGGAGTCGGTGCGGCACCTGAAGCCCGAACAGGGTGAGCGTCTGTGCGCCCGCCTCCCGCAGCTCCGGCCCCAGGATCGAGGGATCGGTGAGCGAGTGGCAGTAGATCTCGGCCGGCAGCGGATCGGGGATGCGGCCGGCGACCGCTTCCGTGTACGCGGTGTTCAGCTGGGTCATCGTCTCGTTCACATGGAACGTCCCCGCGAACGCCGCCGCCGGTGCGACGTGGCGGTCGTGGAGTCGGGGGAGCCGTCGCAGAAGCATGTTGACTTTGACCTGCGCGCCCTCGGGTTCCGGCCGTTGCGGGGCGTCGGCCCCCGCCGCGGCGAGCAGGTGGTCGAGCACGGCCGGCCCGACGGCGGAGAGCACGAGCCGCCCGGTGACGACCCCCGCATCCTTCCCGCCGTAGCGAACCTCGCCGTCGGGGCTCACGCTCGTGACCGTGGCGCCGGTGCGGATCTCGGCGCCCGCGTTGCGTGCGGCACGTTCGAGTTCCGCACTGACGTGACCCATTCCGCCGACCGGGACGTCCCAATCACCCGTGCCGCCGCCGATCACGTGGTACAGGTAGCAGCGGTTCTGCCGCAGGGAGGCATCGTCGGCGTGCGAGAACGTGCCGATGAGCCCGTCGGTGAGCGCGATGCCGCGCACGAGATCGCTCTCCAGGCTCTCTCGCATCAGCGTTCCCATCGGCTGCGCCGTGACCGCATCCCACAGTGCGTCGTCGCCGAGCGCTGTGCGCAGAGCGGATGCGGTGGGCAGCGGCTCGGTCATGGACGGGAAGACCGTGCGCGCCAGCGGTGCGAGCCGCGCATTCAGCCTTCGGTAGCGATCCGACTCCGTGTCGCTGCCCGTCGTGCGGCGGAAGCTCGCATCGGTCGCCTGCGCGTCACCGGTGTCGACGAGCACGCCGCGCGCCGGGTCGGCCGGGTCGGGTGTGTACGAGGAGTAGCGCCGGCGCCGCAGGGTCAGGCGCAGCCCGAGGTCGTCGACGATGCGGGCGGGCAGCAGGCTCACGAGGTAGGAGTATCGCGACAGGCGGGCGGAGACTCCGGACCACGGAGACTCGGAGACGGCCGCTCCTCCGGTGTGGTCGAGGCGCTCCAGCACCACGACCGAATGCCCGGCGCGGGCGAGGTAGGCGGCGGCGACGAGGGCATTATGGCCCCCGCCGACGATCACGACGTCATGGGTCGGCGCGATGACGGTCATGCGGCCACGCTAACGGCCGACGGGCGACCCGCGCGAGGGTAGCGTGGGGGCATGCCTTCCGCTCTGGATCTGCAATCGCTCGCCATCGAGGTCGCGAAGGAGGCGGGGGCGCTGGCCGCACGGCGGCGCCGCGAGGGCGTCCAGATCGCCGCGACCAAGTCCGCGCTGGCGGACATCGTGACCGATGCCGACCGCGAGGTCGAGCAGCTGGTGCGCGAGCGCCTCGCGGCAGCGCGCCCCGACGACGGTTTCCTCGGCGAGGAGGGCGGCGTGGCCGCATCCGCCTCCGGCATCACGTGGGTCGTGGACCCGATCGACGGCACCGTCAACTACGCCTACGGCATCCCGGCCTACGCCGTGAGCATCGCGGCCGTGTCGGGGGAGCCCGACCCGCAGAAGTGGGAGGCGCTGGCTGGTGCCGTCTACAACCCCGCCGTCGATGAGCTCTTCACCGCGGCGCAGGGCGAGGGTGCGCGTCTCGTCTCGGCGATCGAGGGCGAGCGGATGCTGCGCGTCGCCGAGCCTTCGAACGCGGGTGCGCTGCTGGCCACGGGGTTCGGGTACGACCCTGCGACCCACGCGCCGGCGCTCGAGCGACTCGCCGGGGTGATGCCGCTCGCGCGCGACCTGCGCAGGATCGGTGCGGCCTCGCTCGATCTGACGGGTGTCGCGGCCGGCCGCATCGACGGCTACTACGAGAAGGGCCTGTGGCCGTGGGACCACGCGGCGGGGGGCCTCATCGTCACCGAGGCCGGCGGCGTCGTGGCGGGACTCGGCGGCAAGCGCGCCGACCGTGAGATGACGATCGCGGCGGCACCGGGGCTGTTCGCAGCTCTCCTCGCCCGTCTCGAAGACTGATGCGTGCGCATGGCATTCTCAGGCTCCGGGTTGTAGTGTTTACCTATTCGTTATCTTCGTCACCCGAGCGAGGATGAGCATCTCCTTCCGTTTTTCCTGTCGCTGCCCGTGCGACCGAGACCGAGGCTGACTACGTTTTGACCCCCCTAGATCCTCAGGCCGAGACCGCTTCCACGCGACGCTCAGGCCGGAACCGCGCTGCTGAGGCGGCTTCTTCGGGGACCTCGGATGCGGTCGCTCCGCTCACGCGCGCCGAGCTCCGGGCTCGTGCGGCGTCTATGCGCCCCGCGCCGGTCTGGTCGGCACAGCGCGCCGAGACCCCCGTCGCTGAGCCCGAGCTGGTGCTCGAGGTCGTGCCGGAACCGGTCGCCGCCGCCGAGGTCACCCTGTCGGTGCCCGCAGCGCCGGTCGCCGCCGCCGAGGTCACGCTGTCGGATCGTCAGGCGCCCGTCGCCGAAGCGCCGCTGACCCGCCGCCGCGCGCGTTCGCTCGCCCAGGCCTCCCTCGCCGCAGCGACGCCGATCGACGTCGCACTGGACGCCATCGACGACGAGCCGGTCGCGCTGCCGGTCGTCGACACCGTCGCGGTGGTCTCGGAGACCGAGACGGGCCCGGCCGAGCTGCCCGTCGCGGATGTCGCGGCGGATCTCCACGACGAGGCACGCGTGTTCGCCGAGGCGGTTCTCGCCGACGAGGCCGATGCGCACGCCATCGCCGACGAGTTCGAGGCCGCCGCCCGGTTGTTCTCGTTCACGGGTGAGACCCCGATCCAGGTCGCCGCGGCCGCGATCGCCGACGAGCCGGTTGTGGCGCAGGATGCCGCCGAGGCCGCTCCCGCGAAGCGTCGCCGCTTCAGCGGTGCGGCGTTCAAGCGTGCGACGGCCGCATCCGCCACCGTCGGTGCCATGGGAATCGTCGGGCTGCTGGCGATCGGCATGACGACGCCGGCTGAGGCCGTCTCGGGCGCAGGTAACTCCGCCGCCGCATCCGTCTCGATCGCGACCGGCTCGAAAGCCGGCACCTCCAGCGCGCTGTCGAGCGACGAGATCCAGGCGTACGTGGCTCCGGCCGATGCGCAGGTCACGGCTCTGAACCGTAGCGACTACTCCACAGCGTCGACCGCGGAGCTCGCGGCCGAGTCGGGCATCACGCACTACTCGAACTTCTTCACCAACAACGCGAACAGCCCGATCCAGTGGCCGTTCAAGGTCGGCGTCTCGATCAGCTACGGCTTCGGGATGCGCGACGGCACGATGCACGAGGGTCTGGACTTCACGCCGGGCGAGGGTGCCGAGATCCAGGCCGTGGCCGACGGTGTGGTGCGCACCGCGACGGAGAGCGGCGGCGGATACGGCGTGATGATCATCATCGATCACGTCATCGACGGCAAGCTCGTCTCGACCCGCTATGGCCACATGCAGTACGGCTCGTTGCAGGTGAAGACCGGCGACACCGTGAAGGTGGGTCAGTTCATCGGCCGCGTGGGCGACACCGGGCACTCGTTCGGTGCGCACCTGCACTTCGAGGTGCTCGACAACGGCACGACGGCGATCGACCCGCTACCGTGGCTGCGTCAGCACGCCGGCGGCTGACCGGCCGTGTTTCGTCGGGGCCCTCGGCTCTGATATTCTTTTCTGGTTGCCCGGATTGCTCCGGGCAGCGCCCCGATAGCTCAGTGGCAGAGCACTTCCATGGTAAGGAAGGGGTCGTCAGTTCAATCCTGACTCGGGGCTCGCAGCATCCGGTGGTCCGCCGCCGGAACGTCGCGGCAGGGTAGCTCAGTTGGTGAGAGCGCACGACTCATAATCGTGAGGTCGCGGGTTCAAGCCCCGCTCCTGCTACAGGCAGAAACCCCCGGTTCCGCCGGAGGTTTCTGCGTTCCGGGCTCGGTCACGCGTCAGCCACGCTGCACGACGAAGAGCGCAGCCGCCTCCGCAGCGACGCGATCGTGGATGCGCCGCCGTGAGATGCCCGGTCTGTCCGCCACGAAGCGCCGGGCGATGAGCCGCCCGGCGAGGGTGCCTTCGCTGAGAAAGGTGTAGTGCCCGGCGCCGTCGATGATGGTGAGCTCACCGCTCGGCAACGAGCGGACGAGCGGTCGGACGTCTGCGTCGAAGGTGCTCTGATCGTCATCCGAGGCGGCGAACACGTGTACCGGGGCGGTCACCGTCGCCAGCGATGTCTCCTCCAGCAGGGGAACGGTGACGGGCGCGATCGCCGCGACTGCTTTCACGCGTTCGTCCCGGTAATCGAGGTCGGCTCGGGTCAATGATTCGATCGCGAGCGGATCGTTGTCCAGGAAATCCCACACCTCGTCGATGCGGAACCCGGCCTCCGGCGGGACCCGGCACAACGAGGAGTCTGCGCCGTGGGCGCCGCAATACGGCCGCCACCGATCGATCTGCAAGCGTGCGCCGGCGACAGCGAGGGCGGTGTACGCGCCGATCGAGAATCCCGCCACGGAGATCCGTGTCGGGTCGATGCGGGCGCCGAACGCGGGGTCGGCGAGCACCCTGTCGAGCACGCGTGAGAGGTCCGTGGCACGCTCCCACCACAGGACGGCGCCCGGGAGCGTCAAACCTCCGTGCTCGGCGGCCGTACCGCCGTGGTGATTGACGGCGGCGGCGATGAACCCGGCTGCGGCGAGCCGCCGGCACAGCCAGGCGATGCTGGCGGCGGAGCCGCCGGTGCCGTGCGAGACCACGACGAGCGGATGCGGCCCGTCGGCCAACCGGGGGACATCGCGATCCACGGCGTACCGACCGGTCCGAAAGATCGCGATGCGCTGCTCGGTGACGCGCGCCTGACCGTGGGTCGGGTACCAGATCATCGTTTGCAGGGGACGGGTGGGCGCTCCGTTCCAGGCCGGCCGGGTCGGATCCGACCACTGTCGCACGATCGCTCCGACGGGACGGGGGCTGGCGTGCATCGCGTTCATGCGACGCGGGGTGCGCCCGCCGGGCCGAGCGCCGTGCGGGCGGCGGCGACGAACGCCTCGACGTAGCGCTGCTCCACCGGCAGCAGGCGTTTCGGACCCGCGTGCGAGAAAGCGATGTCGTAGATCGTGCCATCTGTGAAGGTCAGCCTCGCAAGGGGGTTCATCACCCCTCCCAACATGCGCAGAACCGTCACGCGCTCGAGGCCTCCTGCGCCGTAGGCGGCGGCGAGCTGCGCACGGCGTCCCGTGCGGATCTCGAACGATCCGGCCGTCAGGCGTACGAAGCCCCGACGGATCCGCTTTCCGGTGCGCGGCTGCGTTCCCGCGGGCCAGCTGCGTGCTCCGAGGATGAGGTACCGCTCGCCGTCGAACTTCTTGGCAGCGTGCCTGATGAGGCTCAGATGGCTCAGCCAGCAGATCACCGGGACGCCGACGAGAAGGGTCGACGCGGTGAAAAACAGGACGGGTTCGACTGTCCTCTCCCAGGCGATGCCGAGTGCACCGAGCGCGGCGCAGACGAGAGCCGCGAAGAACGCGACCGCGATCGCGACGAGGTCTTGACCCCGGAGTCGGATGGGGGCGTGAGAGTACGGCGCCTCCTCGACTTCGACGACTTCCGTCACCACGCCCCCCGTTCCGCCTGGTTCCGCACGAGCCCCCTACCCCAACACTTCTACACCGAAGCCGGACACCACCGCGCGTACTTCGTCGAGGTAGCGCTGCGCCTGCTCGGTGAGTCCGAGGGCGGCCTGACCGATCCAGCCGATCTCGATCCTCACGTCGACCTCGAGGGGGACGGCGACGATCTCGGGATCGAGGTCGTCGCTGATGATGCCGGTGGAGATCGTATAGCCGCCGAGACCGATCATGAGATTGAAGATGGTCGCGCGGTCGGACACCCGGATCTCCTGCTTCGCGGAGAGGGTCGAGAGGATCTCCTCGGCGAGGTAGAACGAGTTGTTCGCGCCCTGATCGAACGTGAGCCGCGGCAGGTCGGCGAGGTCGTCGAGCGTCGCGCGACCCCGTGCGGCGAGCGGGTTCTTCCGCGAGATGAAGATATGCGGCTCGGCGAAGAACAGCGGATGGAAGGCGAGCCCGGCGTCGCGGAGCAGCTTGTTGATCACGTTCCGGTTGACGTCGTCGCGGTACAGGACGCCGATCTCGCTGCGCAGGGTGCGGACGTCCTCGATGATGTCCCACGTGCGCGTCTCGCGCAGCGAGAACTCGTACTCGGCCGCGCCGAAACTCCTCACCATCCGCACGAACGCGTCCACGGCGAACGAGTAGTGCTGCGTCGAGACTCCGAGCAGTCGCCTCGCCGGCGGCCGGCCGAGGTAGCGCTGCTCGAGGAGCGCGACCTGCTCGACGACCTGCCGGGCGTAGCCGAGGAACTCGGTGCCGTCGGCGGTGAGAGTGACACCTCGCGCCGACCGGATGAGGAGGGCCCGTCCGACGCGCGCCTCGAGGTCCTTCATCGCCGCCGACATCGTGGGCTGCGAGACGTAGAGCAGATCGGCCGCAGCCGAGATGGAGCCCTCCGCCGCCACCTCCACGAAGTAATGGAGCTGTTGCAGCGAGATGCCCGCGTGGGTCTTTGCCATAGGCCAAGACTATAGGAGCGCATAGTCACGCCGAATTACCCGATGGTCGCAGATTCTCGGCACCATGGCACGACACCCCGCGACCCACCCGCCGCGCGAGACCCAGATTGGCTGCGCATGACGAACGAGCTCACGTTCCGCATCTCCACGACACCGTTCGACGAGGACTACTCGCCCTCCGCCGACTCCCGCGCCACGACGAACTTCGCCAACCTCGCGCGCGGAGAGGACCGGCAGCAGAACCTCCGGAACGTGCTGAC
Source organism: Microbacterium sp. SORGH_AS_0428 (assembly GCF_031453615.1). NCBI lineage: Bacteria > Bacillati > Actinomycetota > Actinomycetes > Micrococcales > Microbacteriaceae > Microbacterium > Microbacterium sp. SORGH_AS_0428. The sequence goes on from NZ_JAVIZT010000001.1 coordinate 2,551,741, forward strand.
GATGATCGATCGCCGGTGCAACGACCTCGCGCGGTGGGACAACCCGAACGGTGACCGCTACACCGTCGAGCTGGAGATCGTATCGGTGGATGCGGCGCTGACCGCCGACGGCGAACAGCGCCACTTCCCACTGCTCGAAGTGCTCGACGTCCACATCCGCGACTCGCACACCGGCGTCCGCCATCACGGGATCGTCGGCAACAACTTCTCGTCGTACGTCCGCGACTTCGACTTCAGCGTGCGCTTGCCCGCCGCCACTGCGGATGCCGGCGCCTTCACCGTCCCCGACGACTTCGGCGCCCTGCACGGTGCGCTGTTCCAGGCGTTCCTGGACTCGGACGCGTACCGTGAGCGCTTCGAGGCGCCGCCGGTGATCTGCATCAGCGTCTCGACGAGCAAGACATACCGTCGCACCGACAACACGCATCCGGTGCTCGGTGTCGAGTACCTCCAGAGCGAGTACTCGCTGACCGACGAGTACTTCGCCCGGATGGGGCTGCGGGTGCGCTACTTCATGCCCGCGGGCAGTGCGGCGCCGCTCGCGTTCTATTTCCGCGGCGACCTGGCCAACGATTACACGAACCTGCAGCTGGTCGGCACGATCAGCACGATGGAGAGCTTCCAGAAGATCTACCGCCCGGAGATCTACAACGCGAACGCGGCTGCGGGCAGCGTCTACCGCCCGAGCCTGGAGCACGGCGACTTCTCGCGCACGCAGGTCGACTACGACCGCGTCGAGCGCGCGCAGCTGGCGATCACCCAGGGCACGTACGCGGCCGAGCACTTCCTGACGCCCTACGGCGATGTGCTCGCACGATGGGCCGGCCTCGAGCCGGCGCTCGCGCTATGACCCGCGCCGACGCGCCGACCGCGCCCGTGCTGCTGCCGACCGCCATCGTCGGGAGCCTGCCCAAGCCCTCGTGGCTCGCGAAGCCCGAGGTGCTCTGGTCGCCGTGGGAGCTGGAGGGCGCGGCCCTCGTCGAGGGCAAGCAGGATGCGCTGCGCATCGCCGTCCAGGAGCAGCAGCGCCGAGGCATCGACGTCATCAGTGACGGCGAGCAGACTCGGCAGCACTTCGTGACGACGTTCATCGAGCACCTCGCCGGGGTCGACTTCGCGCGGCGGGAGACGGTGCGCATCCGCGATCGTTACGACGCCAGCGTGCCGACCGTCGTCGGCGCCGTCAGCCGAACGAAGCCCGTCTTCGTGGACGACGCGCGGTTCCTCCGCCAGCAGACGGACCGCCCTCTGAAATGGGCGCTTCCCGGCCCCATGACGATGATCGACACGCTCGCCGACCGCCATTACCGGAGCCGCGAGAAGCTGGCGTGGGAGTTCGCCGTCATCCTCAACGAGGAGGCGAAGGAGCTGGAGGCGGCGGGCATCGACGTCATCCAGTTCGACGAGCCCGCCTTCAACGTCTTCTTCGACGAGATGCGTGACTGGGGCGTGGCCACGCTGGAGCGTGCGGCCCAGGGGCTGAAGGCCGAGACCGTTGTGCACATCTGCTACGGCTACGGGATCGAGGCGAACACCCGGTGGAAGCAGACGCTGGGGTCCGAGTGGCGCCAGTACGAGGAGTCGTTCCCGCTCCTGCAGCGCTCGGCGATCGACATCGTCTCCCTCGAGAGCCAAGGCTCCCGCGTGCCGATGGAGCTCATCGAACTGCTGCGCGGCAAGAAGGTCATGCTCGGCGCCATCGACGTCGCCACCGACGAGATCGAGACGCCCGCGGAGGTCGCCGGCACCCTCCGTGACGCGCTTCGCTACGTCGACGCCGACAAGCTGATGCCCAGCACCAACTGCGGCATGGCGCCGCTGCCTCGCGATGTGGCGCTCGCGAAGCTCAGCGCGCTGACCGCCGGCGCCGCCATCGTGCGCCAGGAGCGAAGCTGACCCGCGCCGTCACGCGTTCGCGCGACCCGAACCCTCCCGCTTCGCGTCGGCCGCCGCGGCGGCCTCTCGCCGTGCCTGTTCGAGGAACACCGCGGTGAGAACCGCGCCGATCCGCGCCGACCCCGGCTCGAGGGGGCCGAGGACGCCGGTGATGCGCTCGAAGCGCTGGTAGAAGGTCTGTCGATGGATGCCGAGGGATGCGGCCGCATCCGTCTTGCTGCCAAGGTTCGCCGCCAAGGCGCGCAGCGTGTCGAACAGCTCGCCGTGCGAGACCGCGTCCCGATCGAGCAGGGCTCCGATCTGCTCGTCGATGAACTCCGCGACCGGCTCGATCTGCGCGAGCAGCGGCCAGAGTCGCGTCACGGCGATGCTCGCCGCATCCACCACCGGGTCCGCATCCGAGGTGTACGGCACGCTCTCCCGCGCGGAGCGCACGGCGCGTACGGCCCGGTCCACGCTCGCGCTGGTGGGTCCGACCGCGGCGCGCACGCCGCCGCGAGAGGCGAGGCGTCGCAACGCATCCGTCACCGCGTCGCGCACGTCCTGCGCGTCCCATGACGGCGCGAATCCCACGATGCCGACGTACTGGCCGTCGGCGAACTGCCCGGTCGAACGCGGCGAGATCGAGGAGATCGCCTCCTGCACCGCCGTGACGGTCGAGGCGTCGTCGAGTTCTGCGACGAACGGGATGAACCGATCGTCGGACTCGAATCCCAACCGCACGGCCAGCGTCGTCAGCTCACGCGCGTGCTCGGCGGCGGAGGTGCGCGGCCCGCTCGACGCCAGCAGTGAGATGAAGCGGCTGCGGCGCCGATCGTGAGGAGAGAGCGGATGCGTGCGCAGCAGCGCGATGGCGAGGATCTCGGGCGCCCGCGACAGCGCGCCCGAGATGAGGTGGATGTCGGCGTCCGCCGCCGGGCGCAGCGTCAGCGTCGCAACGACCGTGCCTCCGAACGACACCGGTGCGGTGTACTCGATCCCGAGCGAGGACGTGTCGGCATCGACGAGCGCGACCCCCAGCGTCTGCCCGGACAGCGACGTGAGCTGCGCCGACGAGTTCGCCTGATCCCGGATGAGGGCGAGCAGCTGATCGATGCTCGCCAGGTTCTCGATCGCCTCGGAGAGTGCCAGGGAGATCTGATCGGCGATGCGAAGGCGCCGAAGGCTCACATCGGCGAGCTGGCTGTTGATGCTCTCGCAGATCTGCACGAACGGCACGCGGCGCCGCAGGTGGATGACAGGCAGGCCGCTCGCCTCCGCGTGCTCGACGAGCGCCTCGGGGATGCGGGGGAGCCGGGGTGTCGTCTCCACGGCGAGCGCGGCGATGTCGCGCGCGACCAGGGTGTCGACATACGTGCGCAGCTGCGCCGCATCCGCCGTGACGAGGTTGACCCCCTCCATGAGGATGAGCTCCCCGCCGCGCAGGAGCGGCGCGATGTCGAGCTGTTCGCTCGCGTGCACCCAGCGCACATCCACCTCGGATGCGGCGCCGCAGACGAGTTCGGGTTCGGTCTTCTGGACGACGGCGTCCGCGAGGATCTGATCGAGCAGGAGAGGCATACATTCTGTCCATTCGCTGTGACCGCGAGTTTACAGAGCGCCGCGAGTGCGGAAACACCGTCGCCGCATGCTGGGTGGCGACCCGCTCCACTGATCGCTCCACCTCGCGAGAAGGACACCCCCATGTCTTCTGCCAGTCCGCACGATATCGAAGAGACCCTCCAGCCGATCCCCGAGTCCGCCCGCACCACCCGCGTCTCCGGTCAGTTCTGGATCTGGATGGGCGCCAACATCGCCCCCATCAACTGGGTGCTGGGAGCGCTCGGTATCAGCATGGGACTCAGCCTCCTCGACACGATGCTCGTGCTCGTGATCGGCAACCTGATCGGCATGGGCCTGTTCGGCATCTTCGTGCTGTTCGGTCAGAAGACCGGCGTCACCGGCATGCTCCTCGGCCGCGCCGTGTTCGGCCGCCGCGGCAACTACCTGCCCTCGGCGATCCAGGCGGTCGTGGTCATCGGATGGTGCGCCGTCAACACGTGGATCGTCCTCGACCTCGTGACGGCGCTGCTCGGCGAGCTGGGCTGGCTGGATCCGACCCAGGCGAACATCGGCTGGAAGATCGGCATCGCCGCCCTGATCATGGCCATCCAGGTGGGCGTGGCGCTCGCGGGATACAAGGCGATCGCGGCGTTCGAGCGGTGGACGGTGCCCCCGACGGTGCTCGTGCTGGTGATCATGTCGATCGTCGCGTGGTTCTTCCTCGACATCGACTGGGGCTACTCCGGCCCCGCGGGCGCGGAGCTCTCCGGCGGCGACCGCATCGTCGCCATGTCGGCGGTGATGACCGCCATCGGCATCGGCTGGGGCATCACCTGGCTGACCTACGCGGCGGACTACTCGCGTTTCATCAGCACGAGCGTGCCCCGTCGCAAGCTCTATCTGGCAAGCGCACTGGGCCAGTTCATCCCCGTCATCTGGCTCGGTCTGCTCGGGGCCTCCCTCGCCACGAAGAACGGCACGGTCGATCCCGGCCAGCTCATCGTCGAGAACTTCGGCGCCCTCGCGATCCCGGTCCTGCTTCTCGTGCTGCACGGCCCCATCGCGACCAACGTGCTCAACATCTACAGCTTCAGCGTCGCCGCCCAGGCGCTCGATCTCAAGGTCGGCCGCAAGGCGCTCAACATCCTCGTCGGCGTGCTCTCGCTCGCGGCTGCCGTCTTCTTCATCTTCCAGGAGGATGCGGCCCAGACCCTCGACGCATGGCTCGTCGGCGTCGTCGGCTGGGTCGCCACGTGGGGCGCGATCATGCTGGTGCACTACGGCATCTTCGAGCGCCGCTCGCGCCGGTTCGATCACCTGTTCGACGCCGTCGGCTCGAAACGTCTGCCCGACGTCAACCCGCGCGCGATCATCGCCTTCTTCGTCGGAATCCTCTTCACCTGGCTGTTCCTGAACGGCATGGTTCCGGCGCTTCAGGGCATCGGGTCGCAGGCGCTCGGAGGCCTCGACATCTCCTGGCTCACGGGCGGCGTCGCCGCCGGCCTCACCTACTGGCTGCTGGCCCGCACCAGCCACAGGCGATGGATCGAGATGCAGCAGTTCACGGCGACGCCGGAGCCCCGCGAGACCGTATCCACCCGCTGAGGATTCCCGCAGCACCCGCCCCGCCCCTCGACGGAGAACCACCATGAGCACCTTCATCCGCGACGCCCACGTCATCACCATGGACCCGATCTCGGGCAGCACACCGCTCGTGCGCAGCATCCGTATCGCCGACGGCGTCATCGTCGCGATCGGCGAGCACCTGGCGCCGGAGCCCGGCGACGAGATCATCGAGGGGCGCGACCGCCTTGTCGCGCCCGGTTTCGTGAACGCGCACACCCACTCGTGGGAGATGTTCTACAAAGGTCGCTACGACAATCTGCCGCTGGAGATGTGGATGGCGATGTCGTATCCGATCCTCGGCGACAGTCGCGTCGCTCCGGAACTCGTACGTCTTCGCACGACTCTCTTCGGGATCGAGTCGCTCAAGGCGGGCGTCACGACGCTCGTCGACGATGTGCTCGAAACTCCGGGGCAGGATCACGAGCAGCTCGCCGCGGTCTTCGACGCCTACGAGCAGCTGGGCGTGCGGGCGAACATCTCGGGTCACGTGATCAACCGCCCCTTCCTCGACACGGTGCCCTTCGCCGAGGAGTACCTGCCCGGCGACGTCGTGCGCGAGATCCGTTCCGCGCACGTGCCCTCCACCGAGGAGTACCTGAGGTTCGCCCGCGAGGCCTTCGCCGCCCACCACGGCCGCGCGAACGGCCGGCTGCGGTTCATGGTCGCACCCTCCGCCCCGCAGCGGTGCGAGCCCGCGCTGCTGACCGGGGCGACCGAGATGGCGCTCGAGTTCGGGGCGGAGTGCCACATCCACGTGCTCGAGACCAAGACGCAGCTGGTCACCGGGGACGAGTCGTACGGCGGGAGCCTCGTCTCCTACATGGCGTCGATCGGTGCCCTCTCGCCCCACACGACGCTCGCCCACGGGATCTGGCTCACGGATGCCGACATGCAGACGGTCGCTGCGGCGGGAACCTCGATCTCCCACAACCCCATCTCCAACCTCAAGCTCGGCTCGGGGATCGCCGCGTGGCGCACGCTGCAGAACGCGGGCGTCAACCTCGGGCTGGGCACGGACGGCTGCTCGAGCAGCGATTCGCCGCGGATGCTCGATGTGGTCAAGACCGCGGCTCTGCTGCACAAGGTGACCGGGCCGGACATCGACCAGTGGCCGACGGTCGCCGAGGTGCTGGCCGCGGCCACGATCGGGGGAGCGCGCAGCGCCGTGCTCGACGACGTGGTGGGCTCGCTCGAAGTCGGCAAGCAGGCGGACCTGGTGATCTACGACCTCGAGACCATGGCCTTCACGCCCCGTCAGAAGCTGGACCTGCAACTCGTCTACTCCGAGAACGGCTCCTCGATCGACATCGTCATGGTGCAGGGGCGCGTGGTCGTCGCCGGCGGCGAGGTGATCACGGTCGACGAGCGTGCCGCGCGTGCCGAGCTCGCCGAGCGCCTCGACGAGATCATCGAGCGCCAGGACCGCCTCGACGAGCGCAACCAGGCGGTGATGCCCGGCCTCGCGCGCATGTACGAGCGGGCGACGTCCATGCCGGGCGCCGTCAATCGCTTCAGCGGCGACGAGCGCGCCTGGCTCGTCTGATCGCGCAGCGGGTCGGGGGTGAGCGGTAGCCTGCCGGAATGGCCGCCCCCGTCCCGTACCTGCAGTTCGCCGGCATCGCCGCGGACGCGCTGAAGACCTACCGCGACGTGTTCGGCGGAGAGCTGGAGCTTCACACCTTCGCCGAGTTCGGGCGCCAGGACGGCGCGCCGTCCTGGATCGCGCACGGCGAGCTGCGCGGCCCCGTCGACCTGTTCGGCTCGGATGCGGCCGACGGCGCCGCATCCGTCCAGGTGCGCGGCGTGCTCTTCGCGCTGCTGGGCGCCGGCGACGCGGCGACGTCCCGGCGATGGTTCGACGCGCTCGCCGCGACGGGAACCGTCATCGAGGCCATGGGCGAGCGTCCGTGGGGCGACGTCGACGGGCAGGTGCGCGACGCGTTCGGGGTGACCTGGTTGATCGGCTACTCGCCCGCCGCCTAGTCGCGGGCTCTCGGCCGTACGGATGCGCGCACGACGACCGGCATCTCCACGAGGTGGATGCCGGGCGGCGGCCCGTCCGGCTCGAGCAGGAGCTCGACCGCACGGCGGCCCATCTCCTCGTGCGGCAACCCGATGGTGGTGAGGCCCGGACGCAGGTAGGCCGCGAGCTCGTCGTTGTCGAAGGAGACGAGCGACACGTCATCCGGGATGCCGAGGCCCGCCTCGGCCAGCGCCTGTGAGGCGCCGAAGGCCAGCCGGTCGTTGAGGCAGATGATCGCCTTCGGACGCTCGCCCTCCGCCACCAGCCGCGAGATCACCTCGTGACCGCTCGCGGGCTCCCAGAGCCAGATGGACTCCGAGCGCGCGAGGCTCATACCGCGCTCGCGGAGGGTCTCGGACATGCCGCGGATGCGGGAGGCGACCGTCTCGGAGCGGAACACATCGCGTTCCGCCTCGGCGTCGTAGCCGAGCAGCACGATGCCCTCGGTGATGCCGGCGTCGGCGAGCAGCTCGACCGCCCGCCGCCCGCCGGTCTCCTCGTCGGGGAGCACGCTGCAGGTGTGCACGTCGTTCGTCGCGTTGAGCATCACGATGCGCGTGCGGGAGGGCAGGGGCGGCACGAAGGTCTCCCGCGCCCGCATGGAGGCGAAGATGATGCCGTCGACCTGACGATCCAGCAGCGCCGAGACGGCTTCGACCTCGCGTTCCGGCTCGCCCGCCCGTCTCGGCGACCAGCACGACGTGCCCCGCAGCCTCCGCCGCTTCGAGCGACCCCTTGATGAGTCCGCTCGCAAAGCGGGTCGTGGCGACATGATCGGAGACGAAGCCGATCGTGTGGGTCGTGTCGGTGCGCAGCGCCCTGGCGGCGACGTTCGGCCGATATCCGAGCTCGGACGCGGCGGCGTGCACGCGCTCATGGGCGTCGGCCGACAAGCGGGTGTCGGGGCGGCCGTTGAGGATCATCGACGCCGCGGACGGCGACAGCCCGGCTCTGCGCGCGACATCCGCAAGGGTGACTCGCTTGCCCACGCACACCTCCTCGAATGCTCCTCCAGCGTACGCGGAGCGGACATTGACACTGGGGACCCAGTATGCGCACAATGTGCGTGCTAAATCCATTCAGCACATGGATCGGCGAGAACATGACCCGATGTTCCCGTCATCCGCAGCCGTGTTTTGCACCACAGACAAAGGAGTCGCCCCATGATCACGACACCGCACCGCCGCCTGCGTCGCTCAGGGCCGGTCGCCCTGCTGGCGATCACCGGGCTCGCCGCAGCCGCGCTGACGGCCTGCGCCCCGGGGGCTGCCGCGCCGGCCGCCCAGAACGACGTCACCGTCTCGACCGAGCTCACCTCCGACCCGGTCGAGCTGACGATCGCCGACGAGACGGGCTTCCCGGTCACCGACAAGCTGACCGAGGAGTTCACCAAGCAGCATCCGAACGTGACCTTCACCATCACCCGTGACACGTTCCAGAACCTGACGGCCAACGCCCCCAAGCTGCTCGCGAGTGCGACACCGCCCGACCTCATCCGCCTCCCCACCCTGGGCGACACGGTGCGCGACGGTCTCGTCGCCAATCTCGACCCGTACTTCGACGCCTACGGCTGGGATGCGTGGCCCGCCTCGCAGCTCGCGCCGCTGCGGATGAGCGAAGACGGCATCCGCGGCTCGGGTTCGCTGTACCAGCTCGGGCTCGGCTACAGCATCACCGGCATCTACATGAACGACAAGCTCGCCGCCCAGCTCGGGATCGACGCACCGCCGCAGACGCTCGCCGAGCTCGAGGACGACATGGCCAAGGCCAAGGCCGCCGGCATCCTGCCGATCATGGCCGGCGACAAGGACGGCGTCGTCAACTTCGTCGTCCAGGCGGCGATGAACCAGTACGTCGACAAGGACCAGTTCCTGTCGTGGATGTTCAACGAGCCGGGCGCCCGCTACGACGAAGAGGGCAACGTGAAGGGCGCCGAGCTCGTGCGCAAGTGGGCGGATGCGGGCTACTTCCCGTCCGACATCAACGCGATCGACTACTTCACCTTCACGAGCCGGTTCGGTGAGGGCGAGGGCCTGTTCACTTTCAACGGCAACTGGGAGGCGGCGAACTACCAGAAGGCGCTCGGCTCCGATGTGTCCTTCTTCCTCGTCCCGCCGGCCGAGGCCGGCGGCGACCACGTCGCGATGGGCGCGGCGAACTCGTTCTCCGTGGCGGCAGGGTCGGCGCACCTGAACGAGATCGTCTACTTCCTCAACTGGGTGCACACCGACCCCACCGCGCGCCAGATCATCGTCGATGTCACCGGTGCCTCGCCCGGCGGTGACCCCTCGCTCGAGCAGCCCAAGGTCGAGTCCGGCTCCCTCATCGAGGATGCGCTCGCGATGTCCGCACAGATCGGCGCCGAGAACGGCCAGGTCGACTTCATGGCGAACACGACCGCCGGCATCTACGCCGGATCGATCATCCCCGAGTCCCAGCTGCTGGTGACGAGCCAGATCACGGGCAAGGAGTTCGTGGACCGCGTTCAGGCGTTCTACGAGAAGGAGGTCGGCGGCAAATGACCGACCGTGCGGTCGCCGCTGTGGCGGCACCCCGACCCGACGGCAAAGCCGCGGCGACGACCGCACCCCCGCGCCGGGCCGCCGCCAAGGCGGCCGCCCGGCGCGGGACCCTCGCCGGTTGGCTCCTGCTGGTTCCGGCGCTGGCGGCTTACGTGTCGTTCGTCGTCTGGCCCCTCATCCAGGGGGTGCAGTACTCGTTCTACGACTGGAACGGCATCGGCGTCGCCCGCTGGGTGGGCGTGGACAACTACCTCACCGTCTTCACGGACCCCGACCTGCTCGGTGCCATCCGCAACGCCTTCGTGCTGATCGCGTTCTTCACGATCATCCCCGTGGGTGCGGGGCTCGTGCTCGCGACCCTCATCCGCGGACTGCGCTCCAAGGCATTCGCCGCTTCGGCGCAGACAGTGCTCTTCCTGCCGCAGATCATCCCGCTCGCCGCGGCGGGTATCGCCTGGTCGTGGATGTACGCGCAGACCGGCGCCGTGAACCAGATCCTGGGATGGCTGGGCCTCGGGTGGATCACCCGCCCCTGGCTCGCCGACTACGGCACCGCTCTTCCCGCTGTCGGTCTCATCGGATCCTGGGTGCTGACCGGGCTGTGCACCGTGCTGCTGCTCACCGGCCTGGGCAAGATCGACGTCTCGCTCTACGAAGCGGTCCGGCTCGACGGGGCCGGGTGGTGGCGCGAGTTCTTCACCATCACCCTCCCGGGGCTGCGCCAGGAGATCGCCGTTCTCGTGACCGTCACGGTCATCGCCGCGCTGTCCAGCTTCGACATCATCTACACCTCGACGCAGGGCGGGCCGGGCCGGGCCACCCTCGTGCCGGGCCTGTCCATCTTCCGCATCGGGTTCACCCAGAGCGACGTCGGTCTCGCATCCGCCTTCGGCATCGTGCTGATGGTGCTGGTGCTGGTCGTCGTCCTGCCCATCCAACGACTCTCGAGAGCGAGCGACGCGTGATCGCCAGCCGCACCGAGCGAGTGCTCGGCTACCTCCTGCTCAGCATCGCGGTGATCGTCACCGTGCTTCCGCTGGTCAGCATGTTCTCCGCCGCTCTGCAGCCCGCCGATCGCAACCCGACCGGCCTCACCTGGCCGAGCGACCCGCAGTGGGGCAATTTCGCCACGGCGTTCGAAACGGGCCATGTCTGGCAGCTGATGGGCTCCAGCATGCTCATCGTGCTCGGAGTCGTGCCGGCGAGCCTGATCGCCGCCACCCTCGCCGGGTTCGCGCTCGGATCGCTCCAGGTCCGGTTCGGCCGCGGTGTGCTCGTGTTCTTCATCCTGGGCCTGACGATCCCGTTCGAAGCCCTCATCATCCCGCTTTATTACCAGGCGCAGTCGCTCGGCACCGTGAACACCCCGTGGGCCGTGATCTTCCCGCTCATCGGGTTGTACATGCCGTTCGGCGTGTTCTGGATGCGGGCTCACTTCATCAATGTGCCGAGGGAGCTCTCCGAGGCGGCCCGGGTGGACGGGGCATCGCTCTGGCGCGAGTTCCGCAGCATCCAGCTCCCGCTCGCGATGCCCGCGCTCTCCGCCCTCGCGATTCTGTTGTTCATCTGGACGTGGAACCAGTTCCTGCTGCCGGTCGTGCTCATCGCCGACCCGCTGCAGCGGACGGTCGCGGGTGCGCTGACCTTCTTCCAGGGGCAGTACTCGCTCAGCATCCCGCTGCTGAACGCGGGAGCGCTGATCATCATCACGCCTGCGGTCGTGCTCTTCCTCATCTTCCAGCGGCAGTTCATCCGCGCGCTGGTGCAAGGCGCCGTCAAGGGCTGAGCCGCCCTTGCCCATTCACGAGGAGAACTCTGTGACGTTCACGCTGCCCGACCACTGGGTCTGGGACTTCTGGTTCGCCCGCGACGGCGACACCCACCACATGTACTACCTGCAGGCGCCGACCTCGCTCGGCGATCCGGATCTGCGCCACCGCAATGCGACGATCGGTCACGCCACCTCCACCGACCTGCGCACCTGGGCCGTGCACGGCACGGTGCTGCGGCCATCGGGCGGGGAGACGCCGGACGCGACGGCCACGTGGACGGGCAGCGTCGTCCGCGAGGCGCACACATGGCGCATGTTCTACACGGGTTCGCGCTTCCTCGATCCCGCGGCGCAGACGAACGTGGAGACGGTTCTGGCCGCATCCGCGTCGGAGCCGGGCGCATGGACGAAGGACGCCTCGGTCGTCGTCGCTGCGGATCCGCGATGGTACGAGACGCTCGGCGACGGTACCTGGCACGAACAGGCGTGGCGCGACCCCTGGGTCTTCGCCGATCCCGCCGGGGACGGATGGCACATGCTCGTCACCGCGCGCGCCCTGGGCGATGGCGACCGCGACACCGGGGTGATCGGCCACGCCCGCTCGGATGACCTGTCGCACTGGCAGGTGTGTCCGCCGCTCAGCGTCGCGGGCGCGGGCTTCGCGCACCTCGAAGTCCCGCAGCTCGTGCAGATCGACGGCCGATGGGCGCTCATCTTCTCGTGCGATTCCGCACACCTGGCCGGTGCGCGCAGCGGTGCGCGGGGCGGGATCTGGGCGGTGGCCCTCGACGATCCGCTCGGGCCCTACCCGGTGGAGCGGGCCGTGCTCGTCGCGAGCGAGAAGCTCTACAGCGGCCGCATCACGCAGGATGCGGCCGGGCGCGACGTGATGCTCGCGTTCGAGAACATCGGCACGGACGGCGCCTTCGTGGGCGCTCTGTCCGATCCGCTTCCGGTGCGCTGGGAGAACGACCGTCTCATCGTGGAGGAGACCGCAGCATGATCGAGATCAACGGGCACATCGCCCCGGGCTTCGAGGCGATCGGCGACGCCTTCGCGGCGGCGTTCGACGGGCTTCCGCGGATGGGGGGCGCTCTGGCGATCCGCGTGGATGGTCGCAGCGTCGTCGACCTCTGGGCCGGCTCCGCAGACGCGCGTATCCACCGGCCCTGGGAACGCGACACCCCGTCGGTGGTCTTCTCCTGCTCGAAGGGACTGATGTCGATCCTCGTCGCGCGGCTCGCCGCATCCGGACAGGTCGATCTGGACAGCCCCCTGGCCGCTCTGTGGCCGGAGTTCGGCCAGCACGGCAAGGACGCGGTGACGGTCGGTGACGCGCTGGCCCACCGCGCGGGGGTGCCGGCGCTCAGCCGGGACCTCACGACCGAGGACCTGCTCGACTTCGACCGCGTCGCCGCGCTGCTCGCGGCGCAGGAGCCGCTGTGGAAGCCCGGCCAGGCATGGGCGTACCACGCGTTGACCCACGGCTGGATCTCGGGTGAGATCGTGCGCCGTGCGAGCGGTGTCGCCCCCGCCGACGCGTTCCGCGAGATGGCCGATCTGCTCGGTGCGGATGCGTGGCTCGGGCTGCCGGCCGAGCGCGCCGGCTCGGCCGCGCACCTGTTCGTCGGTGCCACCCTCCAGGGGCTCGTGGCGCAGCAGGCCGCTCAGCGCGCACCCGGAGCCGTCGACTGGGGCGACCGCGCCATGACCCTCGGCGGCGCGTTGCCGCCCACTCTCGTCGGCGAGGCGGAGGGCTTCAACACGCCGGCGGTGCAGGCCGCCGTCATCCCGGGCGCCGGGGTCGTCGCGACGGCGCGCGCCGTCGCCGCGATGTGGTCGGCGACCGTGGCGGAGACCGACGGGGTGCGGCTGATCGATGACGACACCGTCGTGGCCGCCACGCGCGAGCGCACGGCGGGCGCGCCGTTCTTCGACGCGCCGGCGCCATGGCCGCGCTGGGGTGCCGGGTTCCAACTCGACTCCGAGGCGCGGCGCTACCTCGGACCGTCGAGCTTCGGTCACGACGGCGCGGGCGGGCAGGTCGCGTTCGCCGATCTCGACAGCAGGGTCGGATTCTCGTTCGTCACCAACTGGATGGAGGCCGTCGACGATCACCGGGCGACGCGGATCGTGGACGCGCTCCGCGAGGTCGTGGCCTAGTCGCCGCCCAGCTGTCCCGGGTGGGTGAGCCGCCACCACTCGGTCGGCGGCTCGATGTCGCCCGACACGACGACGTCGGCCGTCGTGGTGTTCGGCCCCGCGGTCCAGGTGATGGTGCCGACGACCTCGCCGTCGGTGTACGTCGTGGGCTCGGAGACGTCCATGTCGACCGTGATCGCGGTGTCCGACCAGGTCAGGATGCTGGGGGTCGAGGCGACGACCAGCGCCGCACGTGAACCCCAGCGGGTGGAGAGGGTGCCGATCTGCTGCCCCTCCTCGGCGAGCTGCACCGCGTGGAACCCCTCACGGATGCTCTGCAGCTGCGCACGCACGACGCTGTCCACGGTGCTGCGGGAATACACGCCGAGCACGACGCCGGTGATGTGCAGCGGCTCGCCGATTCCGACATCCAGGGTCGACGTGTACAGCAGGTTGTAGTTGTCGGGCCCCAAGTTCCCCGTCTTGAGGCCGGTGATCCCATCGACGCCCAAGAGGTTGTTGGTGTTGCTCACGGTGCCGAGATCTCCCAGCGAGGCGGACGGCATCGCCGTGATCGCGGCGATGGTGGGCTCGGATGCGGCCAGCTTGCCGAGGGTGATGAGGTCGCCGGGCGTGCCGGTGTTGCTCGCGCTGATCCCCGTGGGCTCCACGATCGTGGTGCCGGTCATCCCGTGGGCGTCGAGCCAGGCGCGCGCGGCCGCGACGAATCCGCTGCGCGAGCCGAACGCCCAGGTGGAGACGGCGTCTGCGTAGTTGCTCGCGGAGGGAAGCAGCATCGCGGTGAGCGCATCGCGCAGCGACATCGAACTGCCGGTCGGCATCGCGAGGATCGTCGCGCCCTGCACGTAGTAATCGTCGTACAGGTCATGGTCGGCCTTCGAGAACGTGATCGTGGGCCCGGGGTCGTCCGGCCCGCTCAGCGGTGACGCGTCGAGCACCACGAGCGCCGTGATGAGCTTGCTGACGCTCGCCAGCGGGCGGGCGTCATCACCGCCGCTCGAGGTCCAGATGCCGCTGGCTCCCGCGCCGAGGTAGGCGTCTGCGCCCGATACGCTCAGCGCCGACGCGCCCTCCGTCGGCATCGCGATACCGGTCGGTCCGGGCGTCGACACCGAGGGCTTCTCCGCCGTCATCACCGGGGCGGGCAGGGGCGCAGTCAACGCCCAGATCGCGTATCCGCCGCCCGCCGCGAGGGGGAGCGCCACGAGGATCAGCAGCACGATCGCCACGATCCAGCGGCGCCGGCGACGCGCCCGGCGATCGACGGGGAGCGGCTCGTCCGCGCCGGCGTCGAGCAGCTCGGCGAACGGGACCAGCTGATCGGTCGGGTCGTCGTGCGTCGTCATCTCGGGCCCCCATCCCTCGCGCGCAGCACCATCCTGCCGCATCCGGCGCGGGAGCGGTGCCGCGCACTCAGCCGCGGACGGCGGCGCGCAACGGGTCGGTCACGCCGTCGATGCAGGCGTAGCGCGCGATGTCCCACCCGGCCAGCTCCGCGCCGGCGCGATACGCGGCCTCGAAGAAGTCGAGCGCGGCCTGTTGCGCGTCACCCGTCTCCTGGGCGCGCGCGAGCGGATACACGGCGAGGTGCGAGGTGCCGCGGTCCAGCCACTGCGCTCCGTCCGGGAGCGGGCGCTGGGCGATGCCCGCCGGCTCCGGTGACGTGTAGGAGTAGAACGCGGGCTCCGGCACGCTCGCATCGCCGAACCAGAAGCCCGACGAGACCACCTCTCGCGAGTATGCCTCGCGAGTGACGCTGTCGGCCTGGTCGGTGTGCGGCACGACGGTGTCGGAGAAGCGCGTCGCGGCGATGTCGAACGTGTGCCAGAAGTGATGCACGGGACTCGTCTTGCCGCTGAAACGACCGCAGAACTCCTCGAGCACGAGACCGGCATCCGACAGCAGCCGCCAGTATGCCGTGACGGATGCGGGGTCGTACGCGTCGTGCTCGGTGTCGTCGCGGAACGGGCGAGCGGCGTCGGGCAGGTCGAACGGCGTCGCCGCGAGGATCGGCGTGGTGTCGATGCCGGCGCCCTCGAGGGCCCGGACGACGTGAGCGTGGAAGTCTGCGACGGAGAGCCCCGGCAACGAGAACGACGTGCGCACGCCATCGCTCGTCGCCACTTCCAGGCGGTGATCGATGAAGTCGAAGTCGACCGCGAAGGCCGGGTCCGTGCCCATCGGACGCGTCGTGATCCCGGTGCCGGTGAGGTGGAACGGGACGTTCCACCAATGGTTGCGTCGCACGCTACGCGCGAGTCGCAGTTTGCCGACGAGCTGCACGAAACGGTGCAGAGTCTCTTTCGTCGGCTGCCAGTGGTCGTAGGGCAGACGCGCCTCGAGCATGCGGACCCCTTCCGGGGGACGGATGCGGCCGCCGTGGCCGCGATGTCGTGCTTCGAGCATGGCATCCCGGCCGTGCGTCACGGGTGGAGGACGCCTCGACACCTGTCGGAGCAGTGCGGCCCCATCCGTTCCTATCGTCGTCGCACAGGCCACGTCTCGCGATCTCGGAAAGGACATCGGACATGCAGGAGCGACTGCGGATCGGCATCGCGGGCGGATCTCTCGGCGGACTCGGCGTCGCAGCGCTGCTCACTCGCGCCGGGCACGACGTCGCCGTCTTCGAACGTTCGGCGAGCGGCTTGTCGGGCCGCGGGGCCGGCCTTGTCGCCCAGGATGAACTCCTCTCGCTCCTGCGCGCGGCGGGACGCCCGGATGCGGCCCGCGGCACCGTGACCTCCGAGCGGATCGTCCTCGATCGCGCGGGGCGGATCGTCTCCCGCGACCCCACGCCGCAGACGCAGCTCTCGTGGGACGTGCTCTACGAGACCCTGCGCTCGACGCTCCCGGACGCGGCGTACCTCACGGGGACGCGCGTCGCGGGGGCGGGGTGTTCCGACGGCGCTGCGTACCTCGATCTCGGCCCGCGGGGTCGGCGCGAGTTCGATGTCGTGGTCGGAGCGGACGGTCTGCACTCGGCGGTGCGTGGATTCGTGGCGCCCGAGCAGAAGACGAACGCGTACAGCGGCTATGTCACGTGGCGAGGGCTCCTGCCCGAGACGGCGCTGCCGACGGAGGCCGCCGAGGTGCTGCTCGGACGGTTCGTCTTCTTCACGGGGCGCGGAGGGCACGCGCTCGGCTACCTCGTGCCCGGGCCGCGCGGCGAGACCGAGCCGGGCCTGCGGCGCTACAACTGGGTCTGGTACCGCACGCTTGCCGCCGGCGCGCTGAGCGAGATCCTCGCCGCATCCGGAAGGCGCCGCGACGCGGCCTCGCTCGCACCGGGCGAGCTCCCGGTCGGTCTACGCGAGAGCCTGGTGGATGACGCGGAGCGGCTGCTCCCGCCACCGTTCGCCGATGCGGTGGCTGCGGAGCCTCATCCCTTCCTGCAGGCCATCTACGACTACGTCCCGCCGCGGATGACCGCCGGCCGTGTCGCGCTGCTCGGCGATGCAGCCGTGGTCGTGCGCCCGCACACCGCGATGGGTGCGGCGAAGGCCGCGGCTGATGCGCTGGCCTTGGCGAGCCTGCTGGACGAACGGAAGCCCACTGAGGCGTTGCGTGCGTACGACGCAACGCGGCTCCCGGTAGGGCGATGGATCGCCGACTACGGGCGCAGGCTGGCAGCCGCCCTGCCGTTGTGAGCGGAGCGAGTCGACATGGTCGGGCGGGGGCGTTCAGAACGGCGGGTCGCCTGGCGGCGAGGCATCCGGAACGAAGGCGGGCGTGCGGCGCTCGGGCACGACGGTGTAGATGCGGCCCGTCGGACTCGTCCATTCGGTCGACGCATCCGCGAACTGCCGCACCTTCCATCCGCCGTGGTGCTTGACGGTGTGGTGCCCCTTGCAGAGCGGGGTGAGGTTGTCGGCGGTGGTCGAACCCCCGTGCTCCCACGCGATGGTGTGGTCGATCTCGCACCGATTCGCCGGAACCATGCACCCCGGAGCGCTGCACCGCGCGCTGCGCCACCGTGCGAGCCGTCGCAGGCTCGCCGGCGGACGGTACTGCGTGCGCCCGACCGACAGGACGAGGCCCGTCTCGGGGTGGGTCAGCACGCGCATCCATCCGTCTGCCGCGCCGCACAGCTCGCGAGCCTTCGCGAGGGGGATCGGGCCGACGCCGTCGACGACGGCCGGCACCTCGCTCGCGCCGAGAAGGGTGAGCGCAGGTACGGTGACCGCGACTGTCGCGCGGATGCCGCGCGCCTGCTCGCCGTGCTGCGGCACTTGGCCGTCGATCAAGAGGTCTGCCGCGACATCGGCGCGTGCCTGATCGAGCGTGCGCCGCGGATTCGCCTCGTCGCCCACGGAGCTCTCGGCGGCCTCGGATGCGGCCGGCTCCGCGGCGATGAGGGCTGCGGCGGTGCGGGTGAGGCGGTCGAAGATCGCCCTCGCCTCGACGGCGGGCAGGTACACCGTGAGCCACGCCATCCCGTCGCGGTCGTCGTCGACCGCGACGCGACGCGTGTCGAGCGCCTCGCGCTGCCGCTCGGACAGCGTGGCGGCACGGGCATCGTCGACGAGACGGCGCACGGCGTGCCGGAAGACACCGATGGGGAGGCGCATGGCGAGCTCGAGCGCGAGCGGGGCCAGCTCTTCGCGCAGCCACGGCTCGGCGCGATCGACGGCGTCGACCAGAGCCTCGGCGTGCCGCTGGGTGATCTGCGCGCGGCTCAGCGCGGTGAGGGTCTCGGGGTACCGCTCGACGAGCGCCACAGCGTGGGAGATCAGGCGGTCTGCCGCAGCCTCGGTGGCCCCGATCGCCTGCGCGAGCTCGAGGCGCAGCGAGCGCTCCACGATGCCCCGATCGTTCCGGCCCGCGCGCTTCGCCTCGGCGTGCGCGTCGGCGCGCATCTCGGAGATCGCCCACACCTGCTCGGCGGCGAAGACGGACAGCATCGCGGAGACCTCGACCACGCGATCGATCGCGTCTTCGGGCTCGAGCGGCGCCCTCTCGACGTCGCGCGCGAACGACGCGTCGGGGTCCTCTTCGAAGAGGGGCGCATCGTCGGACATACCTTCACAGTAGGCAGGGCCTCCGACATCGCCGGCGGGCGCGACGGCCGAGAACGCGCCGTGCGGCTCACCGCGTTCCGGCGGCTCGCAGCGGGGGCAGATGACCGGTCGCCGCCGCGAGCGCCCGCGCGACGACGAGCGGCGGATCGACGATGACCCCCTGAGAGATCAGTGCATCCAGCTCGACGAGCGGCATCCGCGCCAGCGCTACCTGCTCGGCGGGATCCGACGCGTCCGGGCGCGCCCAGGTGAACCCGGCTCTGGAGATGAACAGGTGAGTCGGCCAGGCGGCGCGGCCGGGGTTCATGAAGAACGTGTGCAGGTGCCGAAGGTCGTCGGGCACGATGCCGAGCTCTTCTTCGAGCTCGCGCTGCGCCGCTGCGAGAGGGGTCTCGTCCGGCTGGCCGCCGCCGCCGGGAAGGTCGTAGATCCAGCGGTCGATGGCGTAGCGGTACTGACGCGAGAGCAGAACGTCGGATCCGTCGACGACGAGGGTGGCGACGGAGAAGGGCACGCTCTCATCGACTTCATAGGAGGTCTGGGAACCATCCGGAAGCAGGACGGTGTGCTCAACCAGCCTCACCCGCCCGTCGTAGGCGACGGAACGACCGATCGCTGTCCAGCGGGGTTCGGAGTGATCGTCCATCTCCCCACCCTACGAAGGCCGCGGCAGCGATGATGGAGTCATGGTCGACGTCACCTTCCGCCGCTTCTCGGACGACGAGTTCCCCGCGTGGATCGCCGTTCAGCATCGCGCGTACGCGGAGGAACGCGTGCGCGCCGGCGATGACCGTGCCACCGCCGAGCGCATCGCAGCCGAGTCGTACACCGAGCTGTTCCCCGGCGGGCTTCCCGCCGCGGGGCACGACGTGCTCCACGTCGAGGCGGCGGGACGCGCCGTCGGGGTGATGTGGCTGGGTCCGCATCCGCGGGGCAACGAGGGCGTGTGGTGGGTGTGGGACGTCGAGATCGACGAACCGCATCGAGGACGCGGCTACGGGCGGGCGGCGATGATCCTGGCCGAGCGGTATGTCGCCGAGAGGGGAGGGCGAGAGCTCGCGCTCAACGTCTTCGGCTTCAACGAGCGCGCCCGCCGACTCTACGAGTCGCTCGGCTTCGGCGTGACGGCGGTGCAGATGAGCAAGCCGGTGCGGGCGGAGTCCTGACTCTCAGGCGTGATCGCGCCAGGAGTGCTGCGGCGCGTAGCCGAGCAGGCGCTGCGCCTTCGCCGTGGAGAACAGGCTGTCGTTCACGCCCATCTCGCCGCGCACCTCGGTATCCGGGAACACCTCGGCGACCAGCTCGGCGTTGGGGCGCGACATGACCGTGTCCGCCGCGGCGATGAGGAAGTGATCGAAGCCGGTCGGAGCCGTCTCGAGCGCCCGGAGCACGGCCTGCGCTCCGTCGCGGGCGTCGATGTAGCTCCACAGATTCCACTTGCGCGCCCGTGCGTCGCCGTCGAAGGAGGGGAACTCGGCGTAGTCCTCGGGAACCATGACGTTCGAGAAGCGCAGCGCCGTGATCGAGAGCTCCGGATGCCAGCGCACCAGCTCGATCGCCATCCGCTCCTCGAGGTGCTTGACGAGGGAGTACACCGACTCGGGCCGCGCGGGGTAGTCCTCGTCGACGGGGATGTAGGGCGGCGGGACGTCGAAGGGCAGCCCCTGCACGGTCTCGCTCGACGCGGTGACGATCCGGTGGATACCGAGCCGGGTCGCCGCGTGCAGCACATTGAACGACACCGTCATGTTGTTGTGGAAGACGGCGACGTCCGCGCGCAGACCGGGAGCGGGGATGGCCGCAAGATGCACGAGTGCGTCGACGCCGTCGTGCTGGTCGTTCACCGATCCGAGCGCGTCGACGACCTGGCCGTAGTCGGTCAGATCCACCTGCACGAAGCCCGGACCGCGCTCGCCGACGACATCCAGGCCGATGACCTCGTGTCCGGCCGCGGCCAGTTCGCGAACGACCACGCGTCCGAGCTTTCCCGATGATCCCGTCACTGCGATCCGCATGTCTCCAGCGTGCCACAGGGAGCGCCGGATAGCGGCCGCAGCCGTGGAGGGCAACCCCGTCGGAGCCGGCAGCGAACGCGCTTAGCGTGGCGCAACGACGATCGGAGGCCCGCCCATGTCACGCAATGTCCGTCGCATGTCCTGCACGCCCGAGGATGTCTTCGCCGTGATGGCGGACGGTTGGCTGTACCCCTCATGGGTCGTAGGGGCCTCGCGGATGCGGTCGGTCGACGATGCCTGGCCGGCCGAAGGGGCGCAGTTGCACCACTCTTTCGGCGTGTGGCCCGTGCTGATCGATGACACCACCGAGGTGCGCGAATACGACGCGCCGCGGCGGATCGTGCTGCGTGCGCGCGGTTGGCCGATGGGGGAGGCGCGCGTCGTGATCGAGGTGCGGCCGAGCGATGACGGATGCGTGGTGCGCATCACGGAGGACGCGGTCGCCGGTCCCGGAGCGTGGGTTCCGCGTTGGATCATGAACCCGCCGCTGCACCTGCGCAACGCCGAGACCCTGCAGCGATTGGCGTTCCTGGCGGAGGGCCGGGCCGCGAGAGGGGGATGATCGAAGAGTGAGCGATCTCGACGTCATCGTGGTCGGGTCGGGTCCGAACGGACTCGCCGCCGCCGTGACCCTCGCCAGGGCCGGACTCTCCGTCCGTGTCTACGAGCGCGCCGCGACGCTCGGCGGCGGCGCGTCCTCGGCGGGCCTGACGCTGCCCGGCTTCCTCCACGACGTGTGCTCGGCCGTGCATCCGCTCGCCTTCGAGTCCGCGTTCTTCCAGGCCTTCGGCCTCACCGAACGCGTCGACTTCGTCGTTCCCGAGGTCTCGTTCGCGCATCCGCTCGACGGCGGGCGTGCCGGCCTCGCGTACCGGGACCTCGACCGCACGAGTGAGGAGCTGGGGCGCGACGGCGCCGCCTACGCGCGACTCATGCGCCCGCTCGCCGAGAACACCTCCCGGCTCGCCGAACTCACCGGCGGACCGCTGCTGCGCTTTCCCGCCGACCCCGTGTTCGCCGCGCGATTCGGCCTGCGCGTTCTCGATCAGGGATCGCCGCTGTGGGGATGGAGGTTCCGTGAGGATGCAGCGCCCGCCCTCGTCACCGGCGTGGCCTCGCACTCGATCCTGCCGCAGCCGAGCCTCGCCGCCTCCGGGGCCGGGCTCGCCCTGGGCGCCTACGCACACGCGCACGGCTGGCCGATCCCGATAGGCGGCAGCCAGGCGATCATCGACGCGATGGTCGCGGACCTGCGCGATCACGGAGTCGAGGTCGTGCGCGATCACGAGGTCCGCTCGCTCGCGGAACTGCCTCCTGCCCGCGCAGTGCTGCTGGACGTCACGCCCGCGGCGCTCCTGCGCATCGCCGGCGACGACCTGCCGCCCTCGTACCGGGCCGCGCTCGGCCGGTTCCGTTACGGCGCCGCCGTCGCCAAGGTGGACTTCGCGCTCTCCGCCCCGGTCCCGTGGGCTGATCCGGCGGTGGCGCAGGCCGGCACGGTTCACCTGGGCGGCACCCGTGCCGAGATCGTCGCCGCCGAGAACGACGTCGTCCGCGGGCGGATGCCGGAACGCCCGTATGTGCTGATCTCGCAGCCCTCGCTCTTCGACCGCACGCGCGCCCCCGACGGCGCACACACCCTGTGGGCCTACACGCACGTCCCCGCCGGCAGCGACGTCGACCGGGAGGAGGCCGTCGTCTCGCAGATCGAACGGTTCGCCCCCGGTTTCCGCGACACGATCCTCGCCGCCCGCTCGCGTACCGCCGTCGACCTCGCCCGCCACAATCCGAACTATCCGGGCGGCGACATCGCCGCGGGCAGTCCCGACGTCGCGCAGCTGCTCAAGCGTCCCGTCCTGCGCAGCGACCCCTGGCGCACGCCGCTTCCCGGGGTCTATCTGTGCTCGGCCTCCACCTCGCCCGGCCCGGGTGTGCACGGCCTCGGCGGGTGGTGGGCGGCGCGGAGCGCACTCAGGCACGTGTTCGGCATCCCGGAGGCACCGTCGCTGTCACCGCGTTGAGCGCAGCCGTTCCCAGTCCACGTCGATCGTGCGGGGAAGCGCGCGGGAGAACCGCGCCGGCAGGACCCGGCCGGGCTCCGGCCAGTAGCGTGTGTCGATCACGACCTCGGCCGACGCCGTCGCGCCCTCGAAACCCTCCGCGGCCAGAGCCAGCTCGACCGTGCAGCTCTGGTAGCGCCGCCGAGACGTCGGCGGGGTCGCCGACAGGATGCGGGCGGTGCCGATCCAGGGTGAGCCGAGCCCCGACTCGGTCAGCCTGTCCAGCGCCTGGGCTGCTTCCTCGGTCCAGTCCTCCATGTCACCGACGATAGCGACCGGCCGGTGTGCGCCGACGCACACCGACACACGGATCGGAGCCGCGCCGAGCGGCCGGTAGGCTGCGGGAAACCCGCATCCCCCCTTCGAAAGGGCCCTCATGGCCGACCGTGAATACGGCTTCCGCACGCGCGCCATCCACGCAGGCAACATCCCCGACGCCGTCACCGGTGCTCGCGCGCTTCCGATCTACCAGTCCTCGGCGTTCGTCTTCGACGACACGGAGGATGCGGCCGCGCGCTTCGCGCTGCAGAAGTACGGCAACATCTACAGTCGCCTCGCGAACCCCACGACGGCGTCGTTCGAAGAGCGCATCGCCTCGCTCGAGCAGGGGCTCGGCGCCGTCGCCACCTCCAGCGGACTCTCTGCGCAGTTCATCACGTTCGCCTCGCTCGCGGGGGCGGGCGATCACATCGTGGCCAGCGCCAATCTCTACGGCGGCTCGATCACCCAGCTCGACGTGACGCTGCGCCGCTTCGGAGTGGAGACGACGTTCGTCGCCTCGGCGGACCCCGCCGACTACGCCGCCGCCATCACGGACCGCACCAAGGCGGTCTTCGCGGAGACCGTGGCCAACCCCTCCGGCGAGGTCGCCGACATCGAGGGGCTCGCGGCCGTGGCGCACGCCGCCGGTGTTCCGCTCGTGATCGATTCGACGGTCGCCACTCCCTACCTGTGTCGTCCGATCGAATGGGGCGCCGACATCGTCGTGCACTCCGCCACCAAGTTCCTCGGCGGCCACGGCACCTCGCTGGGAGGCGTCGTCGTCGAGTCGGGTCGCTTCGACTGGTCGGGCGAGCGGTTCCCGCTGTTCACCGAGCCGGTGCCGAGCTACGGCGGTCTCGAGTGGTCGGGCAACTTCGGCGAGTACGCCTTCCTCACGCGCCTGCGCGCCGAGCAGCTGCGCGACATCGGCCCGGCGCTCGCGCCGCACTCGGCGTTCCTGCTGGCGCAGGGCGTGGAGACGCTGCCGTACCGGATGAAGGCGCACGTCGAGAACGCCCGTGCCGTGGCCGAATGGCTCGACGCCGACCCGCGCGTCGAGTACGTGACCTGGGCGGGGCTGCCCGGCCACATCCACCACGACCGGGCGAAGAAGTACCTGCCCGAGGGGCCCGGCGCCGTCTTCAGCTTCGGGGTCAAGGGTGGCCGTGCGGCCGGTCGCACCTTCATCGAGTCGGTCGATCTCGCCAGCCATCTCGCCAACATCGGCGACGCGAAGACGCTCGTCATCCACCCCGCGTCCACGACCCACGCGCAGCTGACCGAGCAGCAGCTCGTCGACGGCGGTGTGCTGCCGGGGCTCGTGCGCATCAGCGTCGGCATCGAGGATGTCGACGACATCATCTACGACCTCGACCAGGCCCTCGCCGCGGCGCAGGAGGCATGATGAACGACGTGACCGCCCTCGAGGAGACCGTCGAGACACGCCTGCCGAACGGGCTGACGTGCGCCCTGCCCGCCAGCTCGCCCCTCGCCAAGCTGCTGCGCTCGCAGCGCACCTGGGAGGGGCCGGGTGCGAAGGAGCGCCTCGCGATCCTCCGCGCCGCGAAGAGCATCGCGATCGTGGGCGCCTCAGCGAATCCCGCGCGATCCAGCTACTTCGTCGGGACGTACCTCCTGCAGTCCGGCGACTACCGGGTGTACTTCGTGAATCCCAACGCCACCGAGATCCTCGGTCAGCCGGCTTATCCCGACCTCGCCTCGCTGCCGGAGGTGCCCGACATCGTCGACGTCTTCCGCCGCGCCGACGACATCCCCTCGGTCATCGACGATGCGATCGCGATCGGTGCACCCACCGTCTGGGTCCAGCTCGGGATCTGGAACGAGGATGCGGCGCGCTACGGCGAGAGCAAGGGACTGACCGTCGTCATGGACCGCTGCATCAAGATCGAGCACGCGCGCTTCCACGGCGGTCTGCACCTCATGGGATTCGACACCGGCCAGATCAGCTCCCGGCGTACGCTGCGGTGAGCGCGACGCGGCTCGGCCCCGCCGTCGGCCACCTCACGCGGATCGGCACGGCGACCGTCCTCGCGGGGGTGGGCACCGGCCTCGCCGTGCTGTTGCTGGTGTGGATCGTCCACTCGATCGAGCACCTCGTCTGGGGCGACGGCCGAGGCCCCTTCCTCGACGGACTCGCCGCACCGGCGGAGTCCTGGCTGCCGCTGGTCACCGTCAGCGCGGCCGGCGTCATCGCGGCCGTCGGCTGGTACCTCATCCGCCGCTTCGGGAGGCCGGTCGCGAGCGTCGAGCAGGGCGTCGCGGGGCGACGGATGCCCGTGGTGGAGACCCTCGTCGACACCGTCCTGCAGGTCGTCTCCGTCGCGCTGGGCGCATCGATCGGCAAGGAGGTCGCCCCGCGCGAGCTCGCCGCGATGGCGTCGTCGAAAGTCGTCGGGTGGTTCCGCCTGACGCCGCGCTGGCGCCGCATCCTGATCGCGTCGGCCGCGGGGGCCGGTCTCGCGGCCGTCTACAACGTGCCGTTGGGCGGCGCGGTGTTCGCGGTGGAAATCCTCCTCGGCGAGTTTTCGATCGCCGCCGCCGTGACCGCGCTCGCGGTCAGCGCGATCGCGACCCTGGTCGCGCGGCCGCTCGTGGGCGACCAGTCGCTGTACGACCTCGGATCGATCGAGGTCAACGCGTCGCTGCTCGTGGCGGCTGTGGTCATCGGACCGCTGATGGGAGTGGTCGCCACCAGTTTCGTGGCGGCGACGAAGCGTCTGAGCGCCTTCCGGCCCACCGGCTGGAAGCTGCTCGTCGTGCTCCCGATCGTGTTCGCCGCCGTCGGCGCCGTGGGGATGTTCTTCCCGCTCATCCTCGGAAACGGGCGCGCACTGGCGACCGCCGGCTTCGAGCTGAGCGAGCCCGTCGTGTTCCTGCTCATCCTCGCGGTGCTCAAGTACGTCGCGACCACGCTCTCCCTCGGAGCGGGCGCCATCGGCGGAACGCTGCAGCCCTCCGTCGCGATCGGCGCCGCACTGGGCGCGGCAGCAGCGGCGGGATGGGCGCTGCTCTGGCCGGGAGCGAGCGGCACAGGACTCGCGGTCGTCGCCGCGGCCGCCTTCCTCGCTGCGAACATGCGCGCCCCGTTCACCGCGATCGCCCTGATCATCGAGTTCACCAACACGGGCTTCTCGCTCCTGCTGCCGATCTTCCTCGCGGTCGCCGGTTCGCTCGCGGTCGCGGGGCTGCTGAAGCGCGGCGGTCTCGCCGGCTTCACGCCCATCGACCCCGGTCGCGAGTAGCCGCGCGTCCCGGGCGCTGAGGCTCCGCGATGCGTGCCGCGACGGCGGCGATGACGGCATCGACGTCGAAGGCGAACTGCGCGTCGCCGTAGGCGTCGAAACCGCTCTCATCGAGCCGGCGCAGCACGCCGAGCTCCGTGGCGCCCGTCTCGCGGAGCATCCCGCGGAACTGCGCGACCTGCGGGTGCCCGCCCGCCCCCGCGGCCGCGACCTCCTCCCGGGCGAAGCCCGTGGCGACGGTCGTCAACAGCAACAGGGTGCGCCCCGCGGCGACCTCGTCGAGTCCGCCGTCGAGCAGCCGTTCCAGCACGATCTCCGCAGGCCGGACCGCGGCGAGCGTCGCCCGAGACAGGGTGCGGAAGTGCTCGACGAGGGCACCCGAAGCGACCAACGACTGCCGCATCCCCTCGGCGAACGCGCGGCACGCATCGGGCCAGGGGGCATCGGCGGGGACCTCGAGCGCCGAGAGGCGGGTGAGGAACACATCTTCGGCGAGAAGCTCGAGAAGGCCCTCGCGCCCGTGCACGTAGTGGTGCAGCGCCTTGCGATCGACCCCGAGGGCGTCGGCGACGCCCTGCATCGTGAGCTCCTCCGCGGGCAGCCGCCGCGCAGCGTCGAGGATGGCGGCGCGGTCCAGGCCCGCCCGTTCGCCGCGTCCTCGACGCGAGGGGGATTCTGGCGTCACGTCGGCTCCGTCTCCTGGATCTTCCCGGGCGTATGGGTCCTGACGAGCGTAGTATTTCCCGTGCGGGATTATCCGTCGAACGGCGACGGCCCGCTCGAGAGAAGGGCTCTGCAATGTCGGAGAGTGTGGTGTTGACCGCGAACAGCACGATCGCGCAATGGCTGGAACACCCCGTCGGGGGCGATCTCATCCGGGGGCTGCTCGCGGCATCGGGGACGTCGGAGGACGCGCTGGGCCCCGTCCGGTCGCAGCCGCTCCAGCAGCTCGTCGCGCTCAGCCAGGGGCAGCTGCCGCAGTCGGTCGTCGACGACCTCGTCCGCCAGGCGAACGGCGGCACGATGCCCGAGCAGACGGGCCCTGCGCCGTGGGTCGAGCGCGTGGTCGCAGGCCGCTTCGCCGGTCGCACGGTCATCGTCACGGGCGCCGCATCCGGGATCGGGCGCGCCGTGGCCTCGCGGGTGCTCCGCGAGGACGGCCGCGTCATCGCCGTCGACGTCTCCGCCGATCGCCTCGACGAGCTGGTGGCGGCGCATGACGGGGAGAAGCTCGTGGCGGTCGCCGGCGACATCACCGACCAGGGCGCTGTCGACCGGATCGTCGCGGCCGCCGGAGAGCGGATCGATGCGCTCGCCAACGTCGCCGGGATCATGGACGACTTCTCGCCGCTCGGCGAGACGACGGATGCGGTCTGGGAGCGCGTCATGTCGGTCAACGTCACCGGCACTTTCAAGCTGTCGCGCGCGGTGATCCCCGCGATGACCGCCGCCGGGGCCGGTGCCATCGTCAACGTCTCCTCGGAAGCGGGGCTGCGCGGCAACGCGGCAGGGACCGCCTACACCGCCTCGAAGCACGCCGTCGTCGGGCTCACCAAGTCGGCGGCCTTCATGTACGGCCCCGCCGGGATCCGCGTGAACGCCGTGGCGCCGGGCGCCGTCGCCACCGGTATCGCTCTGCCGCCGCACCTCTCGGAGAGCGGCCGTGCACGGGTGGCACCCTTCGAGCAGCTCATCCCGACCGTGGCCACGGCGGAGCAGCTCGCCGCATCCATCACCTTCCTGCTCTCGGACGATGCGGCCAACATCAACGGCGTGATCCTCGCGTCGGATGGAGGATGGTCGGTGCAGTGACGCCTCGGGGGCGGCGGTAGGCTCTCCCGGTGACCGACGCCCCCGCACGCGTGCTTGCGCCACGCACTCCGGCCTTCATCCTCACCTGCATCGGGACGGGGCTGCTGGCCGGCCTGCTGTCCGGGCTGTTCGGCGTGGGCGGCGGCACCGTGATCGTTCCGCTGCTGGTGCTGTTCCTGAAGTTCGACCAGCGTCTGGCTGCGGGAACCTCGCTCGCGGCCATCGTGCCGACGGCGGCCGTCGGCGTGATCTCCTACGCCGTACACGGGTCGGTCGCGTGGGTGCCGGCGATCCTTCTCGCCGTGGGCGCCGTCGTGGGCGCGCAGATCGGCACGTGGCTGCTCCCGCGCATTTCGCAGACCGCGTTGCGCTGGGGATTCGTCGCCTTCATCGTCGTGGTGATCGCGAGCCTGTTCTTCGTCATCCCCTCTCGCGACGCACACATCGAGGTGACGGTGGTCTCCGGCATCGCCCTCGTCGTGGTGGGTGTGTTCACGGGCATCATGGCGGGTCTGATCGGTGTCGGCGGCGGCGTGATCGTCGTCCCGATCCTCGTGCTCGTCTTCGGCGCCAGCGACCTGGAAGCGAAGGGGACCTCGCTGCTGTTCATGATCCCCACCGCCCTGTCGGGAACGATCGGGAACCTGCGTCGAAAGAACGTCGACCTGGTCGCCGCGGCCCTCGTCGGCGTCGCCGCCTGCACGACCACGGCGCTGGGCGCGTGGATCGCGACACTGCTCGACCCCTTCGTCGCCAACGTCCTGTTCGCCGCGTTCCTGGTCTTCATCGGCACGCAGATGGCGATCAAGGCCGTCCGCGGGCGCAAGCGCTGAGCGATTTCTGACGGCGGCCGCTCGCGGGCCGCTCGGTAGGATGGGGCTGTGCCCGTGAATCCCACCCTCGTCGAGCGCGCCTTCGAGCCGACACCGCCGTATCTCGTCGGCCGCGAGAAGGTGCGCGAGTTCGCCCGCGCCGTCTTCGCCACCGACCCCCAGCACACCGATCCGGCCGCAGCGCAGGCGCTCGGCTACGCCGACGTCGTCGCGCCGCCGACCTTCGCCATGGTGATCCAGGACCTCACTCTGCAGCAGCTGCTGGCGGAGCCCGACTCGGGAATCGCCCTCGAGCGCACGATCCATGCCGAGCAGCGCTTCCGCTACTCGCGGCCCATCGTCGCCGGTGACGAGCTCACCGCGCAGCTGCGCGTGACGGGCGTGCGTGCCGTGGGCAAGGGCGCCATGGTCACGAGCGAGGCCGAGGTGACGGATGCGACCGGCGCGCACGTCGTGACCGCCACATCCATCCTGCTGATCGGGGGCGAGGAATGACCGCGTACGAGATCGGGCAGGTCGTCGCCGAGCGTGACGTGCACCTGACCCGCGAGTCGCTCGTGCGCTATGCGGGCGCGTCGGGCGACTTCAACCCCATCCACTTCCGCGACGACGTCGCCGCCCGCGTCGGACTGCCCGGTGTCCTCGCCCACGGCATGCTCACGATGGGCCTGTCGGTCGAGACGATCGTGCCGTGGCTCGGAGATGCCGGCCGCATCCGCGAGTATGGCGTGCGCTTCACGCGACCCGTCGTCGTCGATGCCGAGACGGGAGCCGACGTGCGCGTCGTCGCCACCGTCGGCCAGATCGACGACGAGACGCTGCGCATCGACCTGACGGTGACCCACGCCGACACGACCGTGCTGGGCAAGGCGCAGGTGCGGGTGACCCGCGAGGCATGACCGCCGTAGAACCGCTGCCGCTCGCGCAGCTGACCACGCTGGCCACGGGCGCCGCCCCCGCGCGGATGCGCGAGGCGCGGTCCCGCAACGAGCTGATCGCCGCGCTGCGCGAGGTCTGGGCCGATGGCGACGACTGGTTCGTGCTCGGCGGCGGGTCGAACCTCCTGGTCGGCGACGAGCCCTTCGACGGCACCGTGGTGCGTGTGCTGACCCGGGGCATCGAACGGCTGGCCTCGCCCCGCGCGGGCTTCGTGCGTCTGCGGGTGCAGGCGGGCCACGACTGGGACGCGCTGGTCGCCGACACCGTGACGGCGGGGCTCGCCGGCATCGAGGCGATGAGCGGCATCCCCGGCACCGTCGGTGCTGCTCCCGTGCAGAACGTCGGAGCGTACGGGCAGGACATCTCGCAGACCCTCGTCGAAGTCGAACTCATCGACGAGTCGACCGGCGATGTCTCCACGGTGCCCGCCACCGACTTGAATCTCGGCTTCCGCACCTCGGTGCTCAAGCACCACTACGGATCCGTCGCCGCCCGTCGGGCCGTGATCCTCTCGGCCACCCTCGAACTGCAGCAGGTCGGTCATGGCGTGGGGCCGGTGCGCGGCGAGCAGCTGCGCCGGGCGCTGGGACTGGGAGCGGATGCGGTCGTCTCGCTCGCAGAGGTGCGAGACACGGTGCTCGCCACCCGCCGCAGCAAGGGCATGGTCCTCGACCCCGATGACGCCGACACGCGCTCCGCGGGTTCGTTCTTCCAGAACGCGGTGGTGTCGCAGGAGTTCGCGCGCACCCTTCCGGCCGAGTGCCCGAGATGGCCGCTCGAGCCCGAGATCGAACCGGTGCGCGTCATCCCGCTCGACCAGTTCGACGGCTACGTCCCGCCGGCCCCGGTGCGCTCGATCGACGTGAAGGTCAGCGCCGCATGGCTCATCGAGCACGCGGGGATCGGCAAGGGCTTCCGCATCGGACGTTCGCGCGCCGCGGTGTCGAGCAAGCACGCCCTCGCGCTGACGAACCGCGGTGGGGCGACGGCGGGCGAGATCGCCGAGCTCGCGCGCTTCATCCAGCAGCGGGTGCAGCAGGAGTTCGGACTGATCCTCCAGCCCGAACCCGTGCTCGTCGGCGTCGAGCTCTAGCCGATCGTCACCGCATCGCGCGCGGCGCGGCGGGCGATGATCACCACGCCCGCGGCCGCGGCGCCGAACATGACCGCGAGGATCGCCCATCCGGCCGTGCCGAGGTTGATCGCCGTCATCGTCACGACGGTGGGGGCGATCATCGCGCCGAGGGCGTAGCCGGTGCCGTAGACGCCCTGGTAGCTGCCCATCCGCTCCTGCGAGGCCAGATCGAAGCTCAGGCTCCAGCCGGCGGCGCTCGAGGTGATCTCGGCGAGCGAGTGCACGAGAGCGGCGGCCAGCAGGATGACGGCGGCGACCGCGATCGGCCCCCACCCGTCGCCGCCGACCCACCCGGCCCCCGCCCACAGCGCGCAGGCGAGCACCATCAGCACGCCCGCGTTGCGCATGGCGCGTCCGGCCCCCGCGAAGGTGCCGGTGCCGCGGCTCATACGCACCTGCAGCAGGACCACGACGACCGTGTTCACGAGCAGGAGCGGGCTCACGAGCACGTCGGGGGCGACGGTGTGCGCGACGACCCAGAGCGGCACGCCGACCTCGTACAGCCCGAACTGGATGCCGAAGACGCCCATGAGCGCGGTCAGCGACAGGAAGCGCGCATCGCGGTAGGGACTGCGTCCCTTCTGCGATGCGCTGTCCGCATCCGCCGCGTCGGACGACGCCCGCGGCGCGTCGACGCGCTCCGCCGACAGGCCGCTCACCAGCACCGCGGAGACGAGGAACAAGGCGCCCGCGATCGACATCGTCAGCTGGAACGCGAACGCCGTACCGAGCGCGAGGGGGATCGCGGCGACCGCGGTTCCCACGCCGATGCCGACGTTGGTGACGGTGCGCATCGTCGCGCGGATGCGGACACGGTCCTCGCCGAGGAACGCGCGGCCGACGACGGCGGAGCGCACACTCGCGTTCCCCTGCTGGGCGAGGGTGACCAGCGACGCCGCGATCACGAGGGTCAGCAGGTCGTGGACGACGACGTAACCGATGAGGGCGGCCCCCTGCAGCAGGTGCAGCCACAGGAGCATCCGACGGGCACTGAAGCGATCGGCCAGGTGCCCGAAGGTGAGCGAGCTCGCCACGCCGACGGCGCCCGCGATCGTCAGGCCGATGCCCACGGAGAGCACCGGCACGCCCACGATGATCGTCAGATACAGCGTCGTGAGCGTGAAGAAGGCGCCTCGGCCGAGCGTGTCGACCAGCGTGATCGTCAGCAGGCGCCGCAGGGTCTGGTCGTCGGAGATGAGGGTGCGCAGGGGAACGGTGGGGGTGGTGCTCGTCACCGCTCCATTCCCGCAGCGGCTTCGCGTTCGTGCAATCGATGTAGATTATGGCTTCATGATCCGGTACGAGATGGAAGCAGCGGATGTGTCCGCCATCCGCTTCGGCGTCTCGCCGCTGTCTGAGCTCGGACTCGCGCTGCGCGCCCTCTACGAGCCGGAATGGTTCCCGCTGCAGCGCCCGTGGGTGCAGCGCATCGCCGGCGTGCGGTCGCTGCTCGACGAGGAGATGCTGCTCGCGCTCGTCAACGACAGGCGATGGGTCGCGGACTTCGTGAACCCGCGTCCCTCATCGCCGCTGACGTCCTTGGAGGACGAACTCGCCGACCTCGGCAGGATCAGCCGGACGCATCTGTACGCGGACCTCGAGAAGGTGCACGGGAGCGTGCCCCGCGTCTTCCGCGGGCGCCACGATGTCGTCGTCGCGCGCCTGCAGCGCGCTCTCGCGACGGCGTGGGATCTCTGCTTCGCCCCGCACTGGGCGCGCATGCACGCCGTCATGCAGGCCGACATCGCCTATCGCGGACGCATCGCCGCCCAGGCGGGCATCGGGGCCGTGCTGAACGGACTCTCGGATGCGGTGCGCTACGACGGCCGGCACCTGGACGTGCGGCTGTGGAACCCGCAGGTGCGTCATCGGCCCGTCCTCGGCGACGGTCTGACGCTCGTGCCGTCGATCTTCACGGCGCGCGTGTCGACCCCGATCGACGACGATCTGCCGCCGACCGTGATGTACCCCGCGCGCGGCCAGGGCGCGATGTGGTCCGCCGCCGTCGGCCCGGACGCCGCGGCCGTCACCGACCTGCTCGGCCGCACGCGCGCGGTGCTGCTCGCCGAGCTCGGCGAGCCTGCATCCTCGACGGACCTGGCGCTGCGGCTGGGGGTGTCGACCTCTGCCGTGAACCAGCACCTGCGGGTGATGGCGCGGGCGGGGCTGCTCAATCGCGCCCGCTACGGCCGCGCCGTGCTCTACTACCGCAGCGCCGCCGGCGACGCCCTGTGCGCCGAACCCTCCCGCGCGTAGCCCGCGCCCCGGCCCGCCCCGGGAGGCAGGTGCCCGAGTTGCGTCGCTGTTGCGCGGATGCGGCAGGTATCCGCATCCGCGACAGTTCTTCTCTGTGGCGGGTGCGCAAATGTGTAGCGGTCCGCGGGGCCGCGGGCAGCGACCCATGCGTAGGCTCGGTGCCATGACCGATCTCACCCGCCCCCAGACGCCGGACCCCTATCCGCTTCTTCCCGCGGTGGCCTCGTTCACCGTCACCAGCGACGACGTCACCGACGGTGCATCGCTGAAGGACGACCAGGTCGCCGCCCTCGGCAACACCTCGCCGCAGCTGTCGTGGTCGGGCGCTCCCGAGGGGACGCAGTCCTACGTCATCACGTGCTTCGACCCCGACGCTCCGACCCCCAGCGGCTTCTGGCACTGGGTGCTCGTCGACGTTCCCGCATCCATCACGTCTCTCGACGCCGGAGCAGCCGCGGCGGAACTGCCCGCGGGTGCGTTCCACGTGCGCAACGACGGCGGGCAGCCCGGCTTCATGGGCGCCGCGCCGCCGGAGGGCGACCAGGTGCACCGGTACTACTTCGTCGTGCACGCCGTGTCCGAGCGGACGCTCGGAGTGGATGCGGACGCCTCACCCGCCGTGGTCTCGTTCAACCTCGCGTTCAAGACCCTCGGCCGCGCGATCATCCACGGCACGTACCAGCACTGACTCCTCCGACATGAGCGAGGTGCTGGGGTGGGGGACCATCGTCCTCGTGCTGAGCGTCCCCGTGATCTTCGTGCTCGTGAGCGTCTCCACCCATCGCCGCCAGCGATCGGGCGGTGCGGATGCGGGCTCGTCGGGCGGGCTGCTCGGATTCGACGAGCTGTTCCATCCGTCCGCGCACGAGGCGCGGCTCGTGTGGGAGGCGGAGCAGGAGATCCCGGTTCCCGCGCCCACGCCCGACAAGGGCCACGGCGTGATCGAGGATGGCTCCCGGATCACGATCGAGGTTCCGGGAGCCTCCTCGCCGAACGCCGCGAGCTGAGCCGTTTCAGGGACGCGCCCCTCAGGCGAACAGGCGCTGCAGGCGCTGCACGCCCTCCAGCAGCGCGTCGTCGCCCAGCGCGTACGACAGGCGCAGGTACCCGGACGGGCCGAACGCCTCGCCCGGGACCACGGCGACCTCTGCCTTCTCGAGGATGAGGTCGGCGAGCTCGAGCGTCGACGTCGGTGTGACGCCGTCCCACTCCCGGCCGAGGAGCCCCCGCACGTCGGGGTAGACGTAGAACGCGCCGAGCGGGTTGGGAACCGTGACGCAGTCGATCTTCGACAGCTCGTCGACGATGAGGCGGCGGCGACGGTCGAACGCGACCCGCATCGCCTCGGCCTCGTCCTGCGGGCCCGTGAGGGCGGCGAGGGCGGCGCGCTGCGCGATGTTGTTGACGTTGCTCGACAGGTGGGACTGGAGGTTTCCGGCGACCTTGATCGCGTCGGCGGGGCCCACCATCCAGCCCACGCGCCAGCCCGTCATGGCGTACGTCTTCGCGACTCCGTTGACGAGGATGGTCTGGCCGGCGAGCTCCGGCACGGCCTCGACGATCGACACCGCACGGGCGCCCTCGTAGACGAGGTTCTGGTAGATCTCGTCGGTGATGACCCAGATGCCGTGCGCGAGGGCCCACTCGCCGATCGCGCGCGTCTCCTCCGGCGTGTAGACGCTGCCGGTCGGGTTGGAGGGGGAGACGAACACGAGCACGGTGGTGCGGTCGGTACGGGCGGCCTCGAGCTGGTCGACCGTGACCTTGTAGTCCTGGTCCGCACCGGCGAACACCTCGACCGGCACACCGTCGGCGAGACGGATGGTCTCCGGGTACGTCGTCCAGTACGGCGCGGGCAGCAGGACCTCGTCGCCCGGGTTCACGACGGCCTGGAATGCCTGGTAGACGGACTGCTTGCCGCCGTTGGTCACGATGATCTGAGAGGGGGAGACCTCGAGGCCGGAGTCGCGGAGCGTCTTCGCCGCGATCGCCTCACGCAGCGCCGGCAGACCGACGGCGGGCGTGTAGCGGAAGTTCGCCGGGTCCTTCAGCGCCTCCGCGGCCGCATCCACGATGAACTGCGGCGTCGGGAAGTCGGGCTCGCCCGCGGCATAGGAGATGACGGGGCGTCCGGCGGCCTGCAGGGCCTTCGCCTTCGCATCGACCTTGAGGGTCGCGGATTCGGCGATGGCGGAGAGCTTGCGGGAGACGGGAGCGCGTTCGGTCACCCTCCGAGCCTAGCGGGGGAGCGTCCGCCGCAGCAGGGCCGAAGGCCCCGGGCGGGTGTGGAAACATGATCGGGTGAGCGCACCCCGCATGCAGGTCTGGGCCCTCGACGGTATCGCCGAGGTCGCCGCAGGCGACGACCTCGCCACGATCATCGGAGACGCGCTCGCGGCGGATGCGGACGGCATCGCCGACGGTGACATCCTCGTCGTGACCTCCAAGATCGTCTCGAAGGCGGAGGGGCGCCAGCTGGCCGCATCCGATCGTGAGGACGCGATCACGGCGGAGACCGTGCGGGTCGTCGCGGTGCGCGGCACGACCCGGATCGTGGAGAACCGACTCGGCGTCGTGGGAGCAGCGGCCGGCGTCGACGCCTCGAACACCCCCGAGGGAACGATCCTGCTGCTGCCGATCGACCCGGATGCGTCGGCTCGCGCGCTGTGCGCCGCGCTGCGGGCGCGCTTCGGCGTGCGTCTGGGCATCGTCGTGAGCGACACCCTGGGCCGGGCATGGCGTATCGGGCAGACCGACATCGCGATCGGCGCGGCGGGGATGCGGGTCGTCGACGATCTGCGCGGCGGGACTGACGCGCAGGGACGCCCCCTCGTGGTGACCGTGCCCGTCGTCGCGGACGAGATCGCGTCGGCCGGCGACCTGGTGAAGGGGAAGGCGACGGGGCGCCCCGTCGCCGTCGTCCGCGGGTTGGAGCGCTACGTCACCGACGAGGTCGACGTCCCTGGCGCGCGCACGCTGCCCCGCACGGGCGAGCACGACATGTTCCGCCTCGGTACCGACGAGGCGATCGCGATGGGGCGCCAGGTCGGCTACGCCGACGGGTTCGCCGCCGGGCGCGCATCGCGCGGCTGAGCCCGAACTCCTGCAGAACGGGCGTTCGCCGTGGGGCGGCCGGCTGATCGGGGCGATCCTGCAGGAGTCCGGCGCGCGGATCGTTAGCGCTTCGTTGCGCGGGGAGGCCTGCCGCGTGCCTAGCGTGGAGGGATGCGGAAGACGGGGGCCTTCATCGCGGTGCTGCTGGCGGCGACGCTGACCGGCTGCGCGGGGGCGCTCCCGTTCGTGTCGGGCGAGCCGCGCGGCGACGCCGTGCCGATCGAAGAGTTGCGCTGCGGCGACGGGTTCGGCGGAGTGGATCCGGATGTGGTCGCCGGCGCCGTGCCCGACGGCTTCGAATCCGTGGCGCTGCACCGCTGCGAGGGATTCACCACGCAGGCGGATGCCGAAGGCGTCTGGGCCGGCTCCCGCGTCGAACGCTTCGAGGGGGATCTGAGCGAGCTGCTCGCGGCCCTTGCCGAGCCGAACGCTGCGGCGGCTTTCGCCTGCCCGGCGTCGATGTGGATCGGTCCGGAGCTGTGGCTGGAGGGCGCCGACGGCCGATTCATCCGGGTGCCGTATCCGTCGGACGGCTGCGCGCAGCCGCGACTCGACGTGCTGGATCGCATCGAGGCCGCCGTGTCGCGGCTCAGTCTCGTCGAGGAGCGGTTCCAGCGCGGCGGCCTCATCGAGTCCGCCGAGGCGACGGCCGCGGGCTGCACATCGACGGCGGGCCTGCTGGTGCGGACCGATGTGCTGGCCGGCGTGGATATCGACCAGGCCACGGTCGTCCCGGAGGTCGGCGCGACGGCCGTCCCCGTGCCGCCGCCTCCGCTTCCGGGCGCCGACGAGGTGACGGGGATGCGGGTCTGCCGATACGCACCGGCGCCGCTTCCCGCAGAAGGGTCGGTGCTGAGCATCCGCGGCGTGTTGCCGTTCTCGGGCGTCGACGATCTCGACCGCGAGGGCGCGGCGCGAGTGCTCGCCCTCTTCGGAGAGGCGGGTCCCGCGGGGGCGTGCGAGGCGGAGGCGACATCCACGGTGGTCCTGCATCCGTTGCCGGAGACGCAGGCCGGTGCGACGGTGACCGTGGAACTCGACGGATGCCGGCGCGTGGTGGGCCCGGATCTGCGGGCCGTTGTCGCGCCGGAGGAGATGCTCGCCCTCCTCGCGCCCTGACTTCCATGGCGCCCCGCGAGCGGTGCGGGTGCTGTCGACGCCCGAACTCCTGCAGATCCGCCGGTTCGGCGGCGCCGACGGCGGTCCGGTCGTCTTTTGCAGGAGTTCGGGCGTGGGCACGCGCAGTCCCCGGCCGCCCCGCGGGGAGCGAAGCGACCGGGGATTGCGGAGCGATCAGCGTTCGACGAGGAACCGGGAGTACGCGCCGAGCGTCAGGAACGACGGGAACTCCGCGCCCAGTGCCACATCGCGGAACACCTCGGCCGCGTCGTCGAACCGGTCGCCGTCACGCCGTTCCACCTCGCCGAGCACCTGCGCGATCAGCCCCTCGATGTATTCGCGGGTGATGCGGGTGCCGTCCTCGGTCGTGCGGTCCTGGTGGATCCACTGCCACACCTGAGAGCGGCTGATCTCGGCGGTCGCCGCATCCTCCATCAGGTTGTCGATCGCGACGGCGCCGAGACCGCGCAGCCACGCCTCCATGTAACGGATGGCGACCGACACGTTCCCGTGCACTCCCGCCGTCGTGATGGGGCGTCCGATGTGCACATCGATGAGCTGCGCGGCCGTCACCTCGACGTCGTCGCGCTGACGCTCCAGCTGGTTCGGGCGGTCGCCGAGCACGGCATCGAACTCCGCACGGGCCACGGGGATCAGGTCCGGATGCGCCACCCATGTGCCGTCGAAGCCGTCACCGGCCTCGCGCTTCTTGTCGGCGGCGACCTTCTCGAAGGCGCGCTCGGTGACCTCGAGATCGCGGCGATTCGGGATGAAGGCGCTCATGCCGCCGATGGCGAAGGCGCCGCGCTTGTGGCAGGTCTTGACCAGCAGTTCGGTGTAGGCCCGCATGAACGGCACCGTCATCGTGACCTCGCTGCGGTCGGGGAGCACGAAGCGCGCGCCGCGGCCGCGGTAGTTCTTGATGATCG
This sequence comes from Microbacterium sp. SORGH_AS_0428, assembly GCF_031453615.1. Classification (NCBI taxonomy): domain Bacteria; kingdom Bacillati; phylum Actinomycetota; class Actinomycetes; order Micrococcales; family Microbacteriaceae; genus Microbacterium; species Microbacterium sp. SORGH_AS_0428. Next base: position 2,590,038 of record NZ_JAVIZT010000001.1, read on the forward strand.
AGAAGATGTAGTCCCAGCGTCCGGCGTTCAGCCCCGCGCAGTGGTCGCGCAGCTCGTAGAGGATCTCCTCCATCTCGAACGCGGCGGGCAGCGTCTCGATCAGCACGGTCGCGCGGATCGTGCCGTGCGCGAGACCCAACCGTCGCTCGGTGAAGCTGAAGACGTCGTCCCAGAGCTTCGCCTCTTCGCTCGATTCGAGCTTCGCGATGTAGAAGTAGGGACCCGCGCCGTTCTCGATCAGCCGGTGCGCGTTGTGGAACGCGTAGAGACCGAAGTCCACGAGCGAACCGGATGCGGCGAGCGTGCGGCCCGAGCGGTCGGTGAAGCCGAGGTGCTCCTCGACGAGGTGCCAGCCGCGCGGGCGCATCACGATCGTCGGGGTCTCGGTCGCCGTCACCTCGTAGCGCTTGCCCTCGTTGCTCGTGAACGACAGCTGCCCGCGGATGGCGTCGAAGAGCGACAGCTGCCCCCTCGATGACGTTGCGCCAGGTGGGGCTCGTGGCATCCTCCTGGTCGGCCAGCCAGACCTTCGCCCCGGAGTTGAGGGCGTTGATCGTCATCTTCGGATCGGTCGGTCCGGTGATCTCGACCCGGCGGTCCTCGAGCCCGGGGCCGGCGCCGGCCACGCGCCAGGAGGCGTCGTTGCGGATGCGGGCCGTGTCGTCGCGGAAACGGGGGTCGTGTCCGTTGCCGATCTCGTAGCGCCGCCGCATCCGGTCTGCGAGCCGGTCGTGCCGGCGCCCGGCGAAGCGGTCGTGCAGTTCGGCCAGGAAGCCGAGGGCTTCGGGGGTGAGGATCTCGTCGTACCGCTCGCGGAGCGGGCCGCGGACCTCGATGGCGGGGCTGTGGGTTCCGGTGGCGATCGGACCGGTGCCGGGGTGGCGTTCGTCGCCGCGGATGCGGGTGGTCTCGGGCGCGAGGCCCGTGGCGGTGGGGGTCATGGCACTGCCTTTCGAAGGCGGGAGGAAACGGAAGGGGGGTCAGTGGAACTGGGCGGTCTCGGTGGAGCCGGCCAGTGCCAGGGTCGCGCTGTCGGGGTTGAGCGCGGTCGAGACGTGGTCGAAGTAGCCGGTGCCCGCCTCGCGCTGGTGGCGGGTGGCGGTGTAGCCGCGCGCTTCTGCGGCGAACTCGGCCTCCTGCAGCTCGACGTAGGCGCTCATGGCGCGCTGGGCGTAGCCGGCGGCGAGGTCGAACATGGCGTAGTTGACGGCGTGGAATCCGGCCAGGGTGATGAACTGGAACTTGTAGCCGAGATCGGCGAGGTCCTGCTGGAACGTCGCGATCTGCTCGTCGCTCAGGTGCCGCTTCCAGTTGAAGCTGGGCGAGCAGTTGTAGGCGAGGAGCTTTCCGGGGTAGCGCTCGTGGATGGCCGCGGCGAACGCGCGGGCGAGCTCGATGTCGGGCTCGCCGGTCTCGACCCAGATGAGGTCGGCGTACGGCGCGAAGGCGAGGCCGCGGCTGATGACCGCGTCGATGCCGGGGCGCACCCGGTAGAAGCCCTCGGAGGTGCGCTCGCCGGTGGTGAACTCCTGATCGCGCGGGTCGACGTCGCTCGTGAGCAGGTCCGCGGCGAGAGCATCCGTGCGGGCGATGATGACCGTCGGCACGCCCGCCACATCCGCCGCCAGGCGCGCGGCGTTGAGGGTGCGGATGTGCTGCTGCGTGGGCACGAGCACCTTGCCGCCGAGGTGGCCGCACTTCTTCTCGCTCGCGAGCTGATCCTCCCAGTGGATGCCGGCGGCACCGGCCTGGATGAGCGACTGCGCGAGCTCGTAGGCGTTGAGCGGCCCGCCGAAGCCGGCCTCGGCGTCGGCGACGATGGGGGCGAGCCAGTCCTGCGTGATCTCGCCCTCGGCGTGCTCGATCTGGTCCTGGCGGATGAGCGCGTTGTTGATGCGGCGCACGACCGCCGGCACCGAGTTGGCGGGGTAGAGGCTCTGATCGGGGTAGGTCTGGCCGGCGAGGTTGCCGTCGGCGGCGACCTGCCATCCCGACAGGTAGATCGCCTTCAGGCCCGCGCGCACCTGCTGCACGGCCTGTCCGCCGGTGTAGGCGCCGAGTGCGCGGATGTAGTCCTCCGTGTGCAGCAGGTTCCAGAGGTTCTCGGCGCCGCGGCGGGCGAGCGTGTTCTCCTCGCGCACCGAGCCGCGCAGGCGGATGACGTCCTCGGCCGAGTAGGTGCGCTCGACGCCGTCCCAGCGCGGATCCGTGTTCCAGATCTCCTGCAGCTCGGCGGCGGTCTGCGTCATGTCACCCGCGCGCAGCGGGCCCTGGGCGAAGGGGGCGGTGCTGGTCATGTCGGTCTCCTGTGATCGAAGGGACGGTCGTCGTCCCGAGGCGTGTGACCACTGTGGGTGAAGATTGCGGACACGAACCGAGGTTTTCGGGGAGAAGATTGCTCGTTCTTCTGTTCTTGTGACACAATCCCGATCCATGACGATCGAAGAAGATCCGATGACCGACGACGCCGACGCCCTGACGATCGGGCGCCGCATCCGCCAACTGCGCACGGCGCAGGGCATGACGCTCGACGCGCTCGCGTCCGCTGTGGAGCGCGCACCGAGCCAGCTGTCCATGATCGAGAACGGCAAGCGCGAGCCCCGTCTCACGCTTCTGCGGGCCATCGCGAAGGCGCTCGGGACGACGGTCGACGCGCTGCTGGAGGCCGAGCCGCTCGACGAGCGCGCCGCCATGGAGATCGCGCTGCAGCGGGCGATGAAGGGGCAGACCTTCCAGGCGCTCGGCATCGACGCGTTCCGCATCGGCAGGTCGGTGCCCGACGAGGCGCTGCGGGCGATGCTGGCGCTGCACGGCGAGATCGATCGGCTGCGCGATGAGCGCTCCGCGACGCCCGAGGAGGCGCGGCGTGCGAACGTCGAGCTGCGCGATCTCATGCGCGAGCAGAACAACTACTTCGCCGATCTCGAGACCGAAGCGCGGGCGATCCTGGATGCGGTGGCGCACCCCGGCGGCCCGCTGACGCAGCGATCGGCGAGCGACATCGCGGCGCACCTGGGCTTCACGCTGCACTACGTGCCCGACCTGCCGCAGACCACCCGCAGCGTCGCCGACCTCAAGCACGGGCGCCTCTACCTCTCGAGCCGGGTCGCCGCGAAGGGCGATGCGCGCACGGCGGTGCTGCAGGCGCTGTCCAGCCGCATCCTCGGGCATCGCGAACCCAAAAGCTACGCCGAGTTCCTGCGCCAGCGGGTCGAGACCAACTACCTGACGGGCGCCCTGCTCGTCCCCGAAGCGCACGTCGTTCCGGTGCTCACCGATGCCAAAGGCGACAGGGCGATCTCGATCGAGGATCTGCGCGATCTCTACTCGGTCTCGTACGAGACCGCCGCCCACCGCTTCACGAACCTCGCGACGGTGCACCTCGGCATCCCGGTGCACTTCCTCAAGGTGCACGAGTCGGGCACCATCACGAAGGCGTACGAGAACGACGACGTGAACTTCCCGGCCGACCGACTCGGCGCGATCGAAGGGCAGATGTGCTGCCGGCGGTGGACCAGTCGAGTGGTCTTCGACGTCGACGATCGCTTCAACCCCTACTACCAGTACACCGACACGGGCAACGGCACGTACTGGTGCACGGCCCGTGTCGAGTACTCGAGCGAGGGGGCGCACTCGATCAGCGTCGGCGTGCGCTTCGAGGACACGAAGTGGTTCCTGGGGCGAGACACCGCCAACCGCGGAGTCTCACGGCACTCGGTCGAGGTGTGCTGCCGGCGCGCGCCGGCCGAGCTCGAGAGCGCCTGGCGCGAGAACTCCTGGCCCAACGTCCGTACGCCCCGCACCCTGCTCGCGACCCTGCCCACCGGAGCCTTCCCCGGCGTCGACACCACCGAGGTCTACGAGTTCCTCGAGGCGCACTCACCGGGCTGAGGGAGCGGGGTCCTCATTCGACCGCGTTCCAGCGCAGTCGGGGAGGCCCCGCGTCGATGGCGGCGAGAGTCTCGGCGGGGGAGGAGATCGGGAACGTCGTCACGAGGCGCTCACCTGCCCCGCGATCGATCGCGTAGGCGAGGGCGAAGGGCCCGGATGCACTGCGCCGCCCGATGGCGATCCGCGCGCGTACCGGCCCGATCCGCTCCTCGCGCACCGGGTGCTCGGCCAGCAGGGCGCGCGCGGCACCCGTGATGCGCGCGAGCGGCGTGACGGAGACGGCTCCGCCGCTCAGGGCCTCGGCGTGGAAGAGCGTGCGCTCGCCGTAGGCAGCGGCCAGCCCCGCATCCAGCCACCGCTCGCGCTTGAGTCCGTAGGGCGTCTCGGCGAGGGAGAAGAGGTACCCGTAGACGTGCACGAGGCCCGCGTTGCCTGCGGGCCAGGTCGCATCCAGACCGGCCGCGGCGTGCAGGTGGTGGAAGAGGGCCTCGGGCACGACCGGCTCCTGGGTGTTCTCATCCACCGCCGAGGAGAGCTCCCACGCGTCGAACAGGCCGCCCGCGGCATCCCGGCGAATGGATGCGGCGACGCCGGGCAGGAGCGCGAGTGCCGCGGTGGGGTCGTCGATGGCGCGGCGGGCCGCCGCATCCACGTGATCGGTCGATGATTTAACCGGCTGTTCATCGGGCGTGGTCATTGCGTCCACAATCCTCCTTCACCATGGACGAAGCGTCCACCTGAAGGAGCCCCGTGCCACGTCCTGTTCTCATCTTCGACTTCGACGGTACCGTCGCCCTCGGCGACGGACCCGTGCTGGCCTACGCCGCATCCGTGGCCGCGGCCGGTCGTCTGCCGGAGAGCTTCGTCGCCGAGGTGCGGCGGGGGCTCGACGACCCGAGTGCGCACGACGCCGTCGACGGCTACGACCTCGTGCGCATCCTCGCCCTGCGCGAAGGCGCCGACGAGACGCACCTGGCGTTCGGCTACCGCGCGAGCCGCGGGATGCTGGCCACCTCCGCCGCTCCGATCGGCACGCCCGCGGGGCTCGCGCGGCTGCTCGACGAGGTCGATGCGGAGCGGATCCTCCTCACGAACGCGCCCGATGTGCGACTGGCCGAAGCGCTCGCGGCGGTGGGGCTCGCCGGGCGCTTCGACCGGATCGTCACGGATGCGGCCAAGCCCGCGGGACTGGAAGCACTCCTCGACGAGCTCGACCCCGCCCGGCCCGTCCTGAGCGTCGGCGACATCTGGCGCAACGACCTCGCCCCCGTTCACGCCCGCGGCCACGCCACGGCGCTCGTGGGCGCATCCGCCGCTCCCGACGCCCGACCGACCTATCGCGCCGCGCGCCTGGACGACCTCCTCGACGACATCTCCCGCTGGGCGCTCGCCGCCCGCGTCGACTGAGCCCACCGACCCGCACACCACCCCGATCCGAAGGACACCACATGAACATCACCCGCCTGCGCCTCGGCGCCGCAGCCGCCGTCGTGGCGGCCGCATCCCTGCTCCTGGCCGGCTGTGCCGGCTCGGCCGACCCCGGAACGAGCGGTGCCGCGGCCGACCCCGACTCCCTCGTGCTGGCGCTCGTTCCCTCGCAGGACCAGAACGGCCTCGTCGACACCGCGAAGCCCCTGACCGACATGCTCACCGAGAAGCTCGGCATCCCGGTCACGGGCGTCGTCGCGAAGGACTACCAGGCGGCGGTCGAGGCGATGGGTGCGGGCCAGGCCCAGATCGGCTTCCTGCCCTCCCTGCAGCTCTGGCAGGCGAGCGACAAGTACGGCGCCAAGGTCGTGCTGCAGACCGAGCGCAACGGCAACATCACCTACCCGGCGCAGTTCATGACGAACAACCCCGACAAGTACTGCGAGGACACTCCCGTCGAGCGCGACGGGATGCTCTTCTGCAACGGCGCCGACGCGATGACGGGGCCTGCCGGTCTGGACTCCATCACCAAGGTGAAGGGTGCGAAGGTCGCGATGCTCGGTCCCGGGTCTCCCGCCGGCTACATCTACCCGGTGCTGGCGCTGCAGGAGGCCGGCATCAACACCGACAGCGACATCGAGAAGCTCCCCGTCACCGCGAACGACGCATCCGTCCTCGCGGTCTACAACGGCGACGCCGAGGTCGGCTTCAGCTTCTGGGACGCGCGCACGATCGTGAAGAAGGACGTCCCGGATGTGGGTCAGAAGGTCGTCGTGTTCGCGATGACGGACGAGATCCCCAACGACGGCGTCGCCCTCACCTCCGACCTCTCGCCGGAACTGCAGCAGAAGATCACCGACGCACTCGAGGAGTACTCGAGCTCCGATGAGGGCTCGAAGGTGCTCCAGAGCATCTACTCCATCACCAAGCTCGCTCCCGCCGACCCGTCGTCACTCGACGTGGTCGCCCGCGCGGCGCAGCAGCTGGGTCTGCAGTGACGTCGTCTCTCCACCGGGAGGCCGGGGCTGCGGCCCCGGCCTCCTGGCCCATCCGCCTCCGCGACGTCCAGGTGCGCTACCCGAACGGCACAATGGGACTGCGGGGTGTGAGCCTGGACATCGCCGCCGGCGAGATGGTGGCGATCGTCGGGCTCTCCGGATCGGGCAAGTCCACCCTCATCCGCACGATCAACGGACTCGTCCCCATCTCCGCGGGTTCGCTGACGGTCGGCGACACCGAACTCGCGGGCGCGAGGCCCCGCACGCTCCGGCGTCTGCGCGGCGGCATCGGCATGGTGTTCCAGGGCTTCAACCTCGCCGGGCGCACGAGCGTCCTGAACAACGTGCTCGTCGGACGACTCACGCACACCCCCACCTGGCGCACGCTCCTCGGCGCCTACACGCCGGCCGACAAGCAGCTCGCCTACGAGGCGCTCGAGCGCGTCGGCATCCTGGCGAAGGTCTACGACCGCGCCTCGGCGCTCTCGGGCGGTCAGCAGCAGCGCGTCGCGATCGCCCGCGCCCTCGCGCAGCAGCCGCGGATCGTGCTCGCCGACGAACCCGTCGCGAGCCTCGACCCGCCCACGGCGCACGGCGTGATGGGCGACCTCCGCCGCATCAACCGCGAGCTCGGCATGACGGTGCTGGTGAACCTCCACCTTCTCGACCTCGCACGCGAGTACGGCACACGGCTGATCGGGATGCGGGCGGGCGAGCTCGTCTACGACGGCTCGGCCGCCGATGCCACGGATGCCGACTTCGCCGGGATCTACGGCCGGTCGGTCACGGCCGAGGATCGGCTGGGTTCGTGAGCACGTCGTCGCTCGAGCTGCCGCCCAGGCCCGGCGGCAGATGGCGGGGGTGGGCGATCGCCGCCGTCATCGCCGCGGTCACCGTGTTCACGTGCCTGCCCGTCGTCGGGATCGACTTCGACCTGAGCGGCATCGCCCGCAACTGGCAGCACGGCGCGAGCAAGGTCCTGGGACTGTTGCAGCCCGACTGGTCGTTCTTCCCGCGCACGGTCGGACCGCTCCTGGAGACGCTGCAGATGGCCGTCATCGGAACCGCCGTCGGCGCGCTCGTCTCGCTTCCGCTCAGCTTCCTCGCCGCCCGCCCGACCAATCCGCATCCGTGGCTGCGCGGCGCCGTGCGCACCGTGCTGAACGTGGTGCGTGCCGTCCCCGACCTGCTGTCGGCCGCCGTGCTCGTGGCCATGGTCGGCGTCGGTGCGCTTCCCGGCATCCTCGCTCTCGTGCTCTTCAACGTCGGGATCATCGTCAAGCTCGTCTCCGAGTCGATCGACGCGATGGATGCGGGCCCGATCGAGGCGGGCCGCGCGGCCGGCGGCACCCAGCTGCAGGTCAACCGCACCCTCGCCCTGCCGGATACCTGGCCGGCGTTCGTCGCCCAGACGCTCTACGTGTTCGAGCTCAACGTCCGCGCCTCGTCGGTGCTGGGACTCGTCGGTGCCGGCGGGCTCGGACTGCTCATCGACGCCGTGCGCACGTACTACCGCTACGACCAGCTCTCGCTCATCATCCTGGAGATCCTCGTGCTCGTCGTCCTTCTCGACGCCCTGAGCGCCGCCGTGCGACGGAGGCTCGTATGAGCGCGGTCGACACCTCGCCGGCGCGCACCGCGCCCGCCTTCGCGCTGCCCGAGCGACCGCGTCGACCTCTCGTGCTCGGCATCGGCGTCGGCGTGACGGTGATCGTCGTCGCCGCCTTCTGGTCCGTCGACATCACATGGTCGCGGCTGGGGGAGCTTCCCGCCGCGATCGTGCGCTACATCTGGCTCATGTTCTCGGCCCCGGACTGGTCGAAGCTTCCCGAGGCTCTCTGGCAGACCTGGCGCAGCGTCGAGATGGCCTGGGTCGGCACCGTGCTCGGCGTGATCGTAGCGACGCCGCTGAGCCTGCTCGCCTCCCGCGGGTTCGGACCGGTGTGGCTGCGCGGGGTGCTGCGCCTCGTCTTCTCCGTCATCCGTGCGGTTCCGGAGATCATCTTCGCGATCATCATCCTGTCGATGACGGGACTCACGCCGCTCACAGGCGCCCTCGCTCTCGCGATCAACGGCGTCGGCACGCTCGGCAAGTGGGGATACGAGGCGGTCGAGGCTGTGCCGCAGGGGCCGATCGAGGCGGCGCGTGCCGCCGGCGGAAGCACGCTGCAGGTGTTGCGGTGGGGTGCGTGGCCGCAGGCCGCCCCGGCGTTCCTGTCGTTCTGGCTCTACCGGTTCGAGATCAACGTCCGCTCGTCCGCCGTCCTGGGCCTGATCGGCGTGGGCGGAATCGGCGACATGCTGACCACGTACACCCAGTACCGTGAGTGGTCGACGGTGGGGATGCTGCTGATCGTGGTCATCGCGGTGACGATGACGATCGACGCGATCAGCGGCGCGGTCCGCCGCAGGATCATGGAGGGTGCGCGTGTCCGCTGACGCTGCCACGACCGTGCGCATCGCCGCGCTGCGCAACGTCCTGCAACCCACCGAACGGCGGGTGGCCGACCTGATCATGTCGGAGCCGGAGATCGTCGTGGAACTGACGGCGCAGCAGCTCGCGGATCGGGCGGGGGTCGCGCGCTCCTCCGTCGTGCGGGCGTGTCAGCGCCTCGGCTACCGCGGGTATCCCCAGCTGCGGGTCGCCCTCGCCGCGGAGCTCGGTGCGCAGCCGGATGCGGCGACCGATCACGGCGTGGGGGTCCTCGGTCGCATGCGCACGGCGATGGACCGTGCGGCGCAGGCGCTCGTGGGGTCGGCCGGACTCCTGACCGAGGATGCGGTCGCCGCCGCCGTGTCGCGCATCGTCCGCGCCCGGCGGGTGCTGGTCGTCGCCAACGGCCTGTCGTCCCCGCTCGCGAGCGATCTCGCGATGCGGCTGACCGCGGTCGGTCGTCCCGCCGAGATCGTCGCCGACCCGATCGCGCAGCAGATCTCCGCGCGCCAGCTCACGAGCGACGACGTCTGCCTCGTGATCAGCGGCTCGGGGGCGAACGAGGCGAGCGTCCGCGCCGCCCGCGCCGCCGACGCCGCCGGCGCGGCCGTGCTTCTCATCACCTCGTTCGTCGCGTCCACGCTGACCGAGATCGCCGGCCTCTCCCTCGTCCTGGCACCGGCGGGTGCGACGTTCCGCGACGAGCTGGAGCACACATCCCGCGCCGTGCACGCCGTCTTCGGCGAGGTGCTCGTGGATGCTGTCGCGGCGGAGCTGGGGGAGCGCTCGCCCCGCGTCCGTGCCCAGGTGCTCGAGATCCTCTCCGAGAACCTCGCCGACCCCGCCGAGTGAGCACGGGTGCTCGTCCGGCGGACGCGGCCGCCGGTGTCCGGGGGTCTTGAATGAAAACCAATCACGTGTAAGGGTTTTGGGACTCGGTTCCCCCCGGAGCCGCTTTCGATGAGGAGAGCGACGATGAGAAAGACGACCCGTTTCGTGCTGGCCACCGCATCCGCGGCGGTGCTGGCGGTGACGACCGCGGCGCCCGCGCTGGCGGATGCGGTGCCCACAGGTCACGGCCACGGCCACGGCCATGACACCAGCGAGACCCGCACGTTGGAGCGCTACGCCGCCGACACCTGGGCATCGCTGGTCGCGATGACGGACCCTGACACCGGCCTGCCATCGGATAACATCGACGGCGCACTGCAGAGCGCGGGGGCGCCTACACCTCGCCGACGAACATCGGCGGCTATCTGTGGTCGACGGTGACCGCCCGCGACATCGGGCTGATCGATCGACGGGAGGCCCGTGATCGGATGCGGGCGACCCTCGACACGCTCGACCATCTGGAGCGCAACGACGCCAGCGGCATGTTCTACAACTGGTACGACCCGGCTTCCGGCGCCAAGCTGACGACGTGGCCCGATTCGGGCGACCCCGTCGAGCCCTTCCTGTCCACGGTCGACAACGGCTGGCTCGCCGCATCCCTGCGCATCGTGCGCGAGGCGGAGCCGAGCCTGGCCCGCCAGGCGGACGCCCTTTACCGGTCGATGGACTTCGGCGCCTTCTTCGATCCCGCGGGTGCGGCCGGGCTTCCGGCCGGCACGAACCGCGGCGGGTTCTGGGACTCGCCGCCCACGGGCTGCAGCGTCGAAGCGCCCATGTACAACGGCTCGGGCGAGACCGCGTACTACACCTGCCACCACTACGACACGACCGTGAGTGAGAGCCGTATCGCGACGTATCTGGGCATCGCGAACGGGCAGATCCCTCCGACGGCGCTGTACGGCACGCACCGCACGATGCCGCCCGGCTGCGACTGGGCTTGGCAGGAGCAGCTGCCCACCGGCACCACGCGCACGTACGCCGGCTTCGACGTCTGGGAGGGGGTCTACTCCTACGACGGCATGAGCTTCGTGCCCAGCTGGGGAGGCAGCATGTTCGAGGCGCTCATGCCCGATCTGCTCATTCCCGAGACCGAGTGGGGAGAGAGCTCGTGGGCGCTGAATCATCCGATCACCGTCGCGGTGCAGGAGCGCCACGGGCAGGACGCCGGCTACGGCTACTGGGGCTTCTCGCCCGCCAGCGATCCGTTCGGCGGCTATGCCGAGTACGGCGTCGACCTCGCGGGGATGCGCTCGGACGGCTACACCTCCGATCGGGAGAAGACCGACGTCGACATCGACCGGCCCGGCTGCTCGGTGGGCACCAATCCCGACCCGCAGTTCGGCGACGGCGTGGTGACCCCGCACGCGAGCTTCCTCGCCCTGCCCTACGACCGTGAGGGCGTCCTCGACAACCTTTCGCGCATCGAGGACGACCTCGGCGCGTACGGGCCCGGCGGCTTCTACGACGCGGTCGCAGTGCACAGCGGCACGATCGCCGAGCGCTACCTCTCACTGGACCAGTCCATGATCATGGCCGCCATCGGCAACGAGCTGACCGGCGATAGCCTCAAGGACTACGTCGTGGATCGTGACATGGAGCGCACGCTCCGGCCCGCGATGCGGGCGCAGGTCTTCAGCTCGAGCTGGGGGGAGCCCGGCGGTCGATGACGAGAGGGATGCGGTGAGCACACCCGATGACCGGAGTCGGGAGGAGACGGCGCAGGACGCCGTCTCCTCCCGGACCCGTGGCAAGCGCGGCAGCTACGCGAAGGGGCAGGCCCGTCGCCAGCAGATCGTCGAGGAAGCACTCATCGTGTTCGCCCGCAGCGCGCTTCGACGCAGGGTCGCTGCGGGCGATCGCCCGGGGCGTGGGGATGACCCCGGCGGGGCTGCTGCATCACTTCTCGAGCAAGGAGGAGCTCTTCGTCGAGGTCCTCCGCCAGCGCGACGAGCGCATCCGAGCGGCGGTCGGGGATCCCGCCGAGCACAGGCTCATCGAGCAGAGTGCGGATGTGGTCGCCTACAACCAGAGCGCACCCCGTGGTCTCTCCGCGCTGTACACGACGGTGGCCGCGGATGCGATCGATCCCGCCCACCCGGCGCACCGGGAGTTCGTCGACCGCTATCGCGACTCGGCCGCATCCGCCGAGCGCATCATCGCAGCGGGGCAAGCCGCGGGAGAGATCCGTACAGACGTCGATCCCGCCCGTGCCGGCAGGCTCATCAGTGCCGTGATGGACGGCCTGCAGCAGCAGTTCCTCCTCGACGAGGAGATCGACATGGTCGCCCTCTTCGACGAGTTCGTCCGCGGTTATCTGCGCCCGCTCTGAGCGTGCTCTCCACGGTTCTCCACGACGGGGTTGCGTTCGTTTAAGCGCTTAAGTACCGTAGTGACGACGCCATCAGGTGTGTCTCGTTCAAGGAGGAACCATGAAACATGTTCGGCTCGGCGCCGTCGCGCTGCTCGCCGTCGCCGCCCTCAGCCTGGCGGGATGCGGACGAGCAGATGACGCAGGAACGGCGGCCCAGGAAGCGACGACCATCGGAAGCGAGCCCGCGACGGGCAAGATCACGATGTGGGCGATGGGGACCGAGGGCGAGGCCCTCCCTGACTTCGTCAAGACGTTCGAAGAGGCCAACCCCGGCGTCGAGGTCGACGTCACCGCCATCCCGTGGGATTCCGCGTACAGCAAGTTCCAGACCGCGATCGCCAGCGGCAACACCCCCGACATCGCCATGATGGGCTCGACCTGGATGGCCGACTTCGCCGACGCGTTCCAGAGCGTCCCCACCGATCTCGACACGTCCGGCGCCTTCCCGGGTGCCGTCGAGTCCAACAAGGTCGGAGATCGCGCGGCGGGCGTGCCGTGGTACGTCGACACGCGTGTGCTCTACTACCGCACCGACATGGCAGAGCAGGCCGGCTGGACGAGCGCGCCCACCACCTGGGACGAGCTCAGCCAGATGGCCGCCGACATGAAGTCCAAGGCGGGAGCGGAGTACGGCATCCGCCTGCCCGCCGGCAACGACTCCTTCCAGGGCACGCTCTGGATGCCCTGGTCAAACGGTGCCTCGCTCGAGGACGGCTCGGCGTGGACGCTCGACACCCCGGAGATGGTCGAGGCGTACGAGTACTACCAGAGCTTCTTCACGGACGGACTCGCCAACCCGTCGGCGGATCGCTCCTCCGGCGCACAGGAGGCGGACTTCGTCGCCGGTCGTACTCCGATGCTCGTCGACGGTCCGTTCATGATCGGCTCGCTCGAGAAGCTCGGCGGTGCGGACTTCTCCTCGAAGTTCGCGACGGCGGTGCTCCCGGCGAAGGAATCCTCCACCTCCTTCAGCGGCGGCTCGAACCTCGTCGTGTTCGACGGGTCCGACAACGCCACCTCCGCGTGGAAGCTCGCCAAGTGGCTGAGCGAGCCCGAGACGCAGGCGCGCTGGTACGACCAGACCGGCGACCTTCCCGCCGTCCAGGCGGCGTGGAAGGACGAAGCGCTCGCCTCCCAGCCGACGCTCGCCGCCTTCGGCACACAGCTCGAGACCGCCAAGTCCGTCCCCGCGACGACGACCTGGGTGAAGGTCGCCGCGGCCGGAGACGCCGTGCTCGAGAAGGTGCGTCTGGGAGCCATGACCCCCGCCGACGCGATGAAGGAGCTTCAGAGCAAGGCCGACGCGGTGGGGCTGGACTGATCCCATGACGCAGACATCACTGGCCGCGACCGGGGCGGCCATCGCCGGCTCCGGTCGCGCCGGCGGTGGCCGCCGCCCGAGCCGTCGTCGGCGTCAGGGCCTCATCGCCTGGGGGTTCGCGCTCCCGTTCGTCCTGGTCTTCGCCGCCTTCATGGTCGTGCCGATCGTGGGCTCGTTCGCGATGTCGTTCACCGACTTCCGCGCGCAGGACATCCGCTCGCCGTTCGCGGTCAACTTCGTCGGCCTCGACCAGTACCTGGCCGTGCTGGGAGACCCCACCTTCCTGAAGTCGGCCGGCGTCACCGCGACGTTCGTCGTGATCGGCATCCCCGTCACGATGGCGGTCGCGCTCGCGCTGGCTCTGGCACTCAACTCGGGCGGTGGCCGGATCGTCTCCTTCCTCCGCGTGGGGTTCTACGCGCCGGTGGTCACGAGCATCGTCGCGGTCTCGGTCGTGTGGCGGTACATCCTGCAGCCGGAGGGGCTGCTGAACGCCGCACTCGCCGTGGTGGGCATCCAGGGGCCCGACTGGCTCAACGACACCACCTGGGCCTTGCCCTCGCTCATCGCGATGGCGGTCTGGCGAAACGTCGGAACGCTCATGGTGATCTTCCTCGCGGGGCTCCAGGCGATCCCGACCGACGTCAAGGAAGCCGCCGTCATGGACGGGGCCTCCGCCTGGCGCCGCCTGACCGCGATCACCCTGCCGCTGCTGCGCCCGACGCTCCTGCTCGGTGCCGTCCTCATCTCGGTCGGCTTCCTGCAGTTCTTCGAGGAGGCCTTCGTGATGACGCAGGGCGGACCGCTCGACTCGACCCTGTCGGTCGCCTACTACACGTTCAAGCAGTTCGGCTTCGGCGAGTACGGCACCGCATCCGCTGCGAGCTACATCCTGTTCCTCGCGATCGCGCTCGTGAGCCTCGTGCAGTTCCGGCTGCTGCGTTCGAAGGACTGAAGGAGGAGATCATGACCTCGACGACGATGGCCTCCCGCCGCGCTCGCCGCGCGCTGACCGGGCGCGCCCTCACCTACACCGTGCTGGTCGCGGGGCTGATCGTGTGGGTTCTCCCGTTCGTCTGGATGCTGCTGGGCTCCGTCAAGACGCAGAGCGAGATCCTGCAACGCCCGCCGACCTGGCTGCCGCAGCAGATCACCTGGGACAACTTCGCCCAGTGGTTCGGCCCCCTCGACATCGGCCGGTTCTTCACGAACAGCGTCGTCGTGGCCCTGCTGACCGTCCTCGGCAACCTCGTGTTCTGCTCGATGGTGGGCTACGCGCTGGCGAAGATGGACTTCCCCGGCAAGAAGGTGCTCTTCGCCGTCGTGCTCATCACGCTCATGGTGCCGGGCATCGTGACCTTCGTGCCGCTGTTCGTGATGGTGTCCTCGTTCGGGCTCACCAGCAGTTACGCCGCGCTGATCCTGCCGTTCGTCACGACGCCGTTGGGCGTGTTCCTCATGCGGCAGTTCATGCTGGGCATCCCCGACGAACTGCTCGAGGCGGCGCGCATCGACGGCGCGGGGGAGCTGCGCATCTTCGCCCGCGTGGTGATGCCGCTGTGCGGGCCGCCGCTGGCGACGCTCGGCATCCTCACCTTCCTCGCATCCTGGAACAACTTCCTCTGGCCGCTCGTGGCCGCCCAGAGCGAGGACATGTACACCCTTCCCGTCGCCATCTCGCTCTATGCGACGGGGCAGAACGCGACCGACTACGGACTCCTGCTCGCGGGCTCCGTGCTGGTGATCGCCCCGATCATCCTCCTGTTCGTGTTCCTGCAGCGCTACTTCATCCAGGGAGTCGCGACGACGGGACTCAAGTGAGCACCGTCGACACGCACCCCAGAAAGGCCCCCATGTCCGCGACCTTCTCGACCGCCCCCGACGGCACCCGCTACCGCGACCTGAACGGCAACGGCGTGATGGATCCGTACGAGGATCCGCGCCTGTCGCCCGAGGAGCGCACGGACGACCTGCTGGGTCGGCTGAGTCTCGAGGAGAAGTGCGGGCTCATGTTCCAGACGGTCATCGAGGTCGGCGAGGACGGCGCGCTCCTCGAGCACCCCGGACGCATCTCGAAGTCGCCCACGACGACCGTGGTGCGCGGCAAGCACATGAACCACTTCAACGTGCACGCCATCCGCACCGCGCGGCAGGCGGCCACCTGGAACAACGCCCTCCAAGCCCTCGCGGAGACGACACCGCACGGCATCCCGGTGACCATCAGCACCGATCCGCGCCACGCCTTCGTCGAGAACACGGGGGTCGCCTTCTCGGCCGGCCCGTTCTCGCAGTGGCCGGAGGGGCTCGGTCTGGCCGCCATCGACGACGTGGAAACCGTGCGCGCCTTCGCCGACATCGCGCGGCAGGAGTACGTGGCCGTCGGCATCCGCGCCGCGCTGCACCCGCAGATCGATCTCGCGACGGAACCGCGCTGGGGGCGTCAGGCGCAGACGCTGGGTCAGGATGCGCAGCGCGTGGCCGAGTTCACCGCCGCCTATCTGCAGGGGTTCCAGGGCGATCGGCTGGGGCCGGACAGCGTCGCCTGCACGACGAAGCACTTCCCGGGCGGCGGTCCGCAGAAGGACGGCGAGGACGCCCATTTCCCGTACGGTCGGGAGCAGGTCTACCCCGGCGGCATGTTCGAGTACCACCTCGAGCCGTTCCGCGAGGCCATCCGACGCGGGACGGCAGGGATGATGCCGTACTACGGGATGCCCGTGGGCCTCGAGCGCGGCGGTGAGCCGATCGAGGAGGTCGGGTTCGGTTACAACCGGCAGATCGTGACCGACCTGCTGCGCGGCGAGCTCGGCTACGACGGCGTCGTCGTCACCGACTGGGAGCTCGTGAACGACAACCACGTCGGCGACCAGGTACTCCCGGCGCGCGCGTGGGGGGTCGAGACGCTCACCCCGATCGAGCGCATGGCCAAGATCCTGGATGCGGGCGCCGACCAGTTCGGCGGCGAGGAGTGCGTCGAACTGCTGCTGGAGCTCGTGCGCTCGGGTCGCGTGAGCGAGGAGCGCATCGACGAGTCGGCGCGCCGGCTGCTGCGGGTCAAGTTCGCCCTCGGCCTGTTCGACGACCCCTACGTCGACGTGGACGCGGCAGAGCGGATCGTGGGCAACGCCGACTTCCGCGCCGCCGGGGAGCGCGCCCAGGCGCGCTCGCTGACCGTCCTGCTCAACCGCGAGGGCCCCGAGGGGGCGACCCTTCCGCTGACGAAGGCGGCAGCGCTGTATGTCGAAGGGTTCGCCGACGAGGACGTCGCCGAGCTCGGAACGACGGTCGACGATCCCGCATCCGCCGACCTGGCGATCGTGCGGATCAAGGCTCCGTTCGATGCCCGCGACGACCTGTTCCTCGAGGCGTGGTTCCACCAGGGCTCGCTCGACTTCCCGCCCGGGCTCGTCTACCGCCTCCAGCAGATCGGACGGAAGTGCCCGTTGGTGCTGGTGGTCACGATCGACCGCCCCGCGATCCTGACCCCGCTCGTGGCGGATGCGGCGGCGATCGTCGTCGACTACGGCAGCTCTCCGCGCGCGGTGATCGACGCCTTGACCGGTCGCGTGCGGCCCGAGGGGCGGCTGCCCGTCGAGCTGCCGCGTTCGATGGCCGCCGTGCGCGCGTCGAGGGAGGATGTACCGTCGGATACGGGGGATCCGCTGTTCCCGGTGCGTCACGGGTTGCGACTCGCGTAGCGCACCGCAGGGGCCGCCTGAGGGAAGGATGTTGCACGCGTGAGTGAACGCCCGCGGACGCGCCGCACGACCGTCTACGACGTCGCTCAGGAAGCGGGCGTGTCCATCGCCTCCGTCTCGTTCGCGTTCCGCCGCCCCGAGCAGCTCAGCGAGGCGACGCGCGAGCGCGTGCTGGAGGCCGCGAGGCGGCTCGGCTACGCGCCGAGCGCGTCGGCGCGAGGGCTCGCGCGCGGGCGCACCGGCATCCTGGGTCTGCACGCGTTCGACCTGATGCTCGAGCGCGCCCACGAGCCGGAGGCGCGGGTGCGGGCGTTACGCGACCTGCACAGCCCCGATCTCGAGGGGCCGCGCATCATCCCGTGGGCCGAGACCGACGACGAACTCCTGGCCGACCCGAGGGCGTTCCCGCTCTACGTCGACGAGGTCCAGCGCGGATTCGCCCTGGAGTGCTGGGTGATGGGCAGGCCCGTCATGCTCAGCAGCGGCTCGGACAGCGACGTCTCGGTCGCGGACACGGCGGGGCGCGTGGACGGGCTCGCGATCTTCCCGTCCGAGGGGTCTGCGGCCGTCCTGTCGCGCTTCTCCTCGTCCATCCCGATCGTCCTCTTCTCCGCGGCGCCCGCGGCGGACGGGCACCACCGGGTGCGCATCGACAACATGCACGGGATGCGCGAGATGATGACGCATCTGATCGTGGAGCACGGCGTCCGCTCGTTCGCGTTCGTCGGACGACTGGACTCCTGGGACGGTCAGGAGCGCTTCGCCCAGTACCGGGCCAGCCTTCTGGAGGCGGGGCTCGCCCCGGAGGACGAACCGGTCGATGCCACGGTGCGCGGACCCGACCGGATGGCCGAGCACCTCCACGCGCTCGCCGCAGCCGGCCGGATGCCGCGGGCACTCGTGTGCTCCACGGACCAGAACGCGCTGGCCGCCATGGATGTCGTGCACGAGCTGGGGTTCCGTGTGCCCGACGACGTGCTCGTGACCGGGTTCGACGGCATCCTCGCCGGGCGGCTGAGCACGCCGGCTCTCACCACGGTGCGTCAGCCGATGGAGGCGATGGGCAGAGCTGCGGCCCGCATCCTCGCGGGGACGGCAGGCCCGCTCCCCGAGGACGGTTCGCCCTTCGACGCCGTGTTCGCCCCGGCACTCGTCTTGCGCGCCAGCTGCGGCTGCGACTGACGTCTCGCCCGGATGCGGCCGGTCAGTCCAGTGCGCGCAGCGCGAGCCAGAGCTGGGCGCGTACGGCGAAGGAGGACAGGTCCACACCGAGCACGCGCTCGGTGAGCGCGAGACGGGCCCGCACGGTGTGTCGATGCACACCGAGTGCCCTGGCGGCGGCTTCATGAGCGGTGTCCGCCGCGAGCCAGGCGTCGAGGGTGGTCACGAGGGCGGTCGCGTGCTCGGCGTCGTGGCGCAGCAGCGGCTCCAGCTCCGCGCGGGCGATCGCGCCGACGCGCTCGTCGTCGAGAACGGAGAGCAGGCCCCCGCGCACCTCCGCGAACGCCGCGATCGATCCCGCCGAAGCCCGCTCCCGGGCCACCCGCGCCTGCGAGAGCCCGACGGGAGCCGTATCGAGCGTCGCGGGAGCGGAGACGCCCATGCGCAGGCCGAGCTTCGCGGCGAGCTCGGCGAACACCCCGTCTCCCACGGGCGCCGCCAGCAGCAGTCCGTCCTCGATCCGGCCGAAGAACAACGAGCCGCCGCGGGCGGCGACAGCGCTCTCCAGCCATTGGAGGACGTCCTCGCGCCGGGCGGCCTCGGCATCCGTCAGACCGATCGTGATCGCCCCCGCGGCGAGCGAGCCCCACAGCGGCTTCGACACGCGCCGCACGAGCGTGCTGTCGCCGGCCAGCAGAGCCTCCGCGAGGCCCGCTCGAAGCACGGCGGTGGCCTGGGCGAGGGCCTGTCGCTGCTCGAGCGCGAGCCCCGCCATCGCGACGGCCGTCGTGACGACTCCGCGCGCCTCGCGGTCGAACACCTCGGCCGACACGGCGATCGCGCCGCGCAGACGTCCGCCGCGGCCGAGGGTCTGCACGTGGAACCCGGTGGAGCCGATGTGCAGCGAGGATCCCGCCCGTGCCCCGCGGCGCAGCAGCGCTGACACCTCGTCGCGCAGGTCGTCACGCGTGGCCGCATCCAGAGACGCCGCCGGATGCTCGTGGGTCAGGGCTCCGGCGGCATCGAACATGCCGACCCAGCCGCTCAGCTGTCTCGCGAGCTCGTCCAGGGTCGCCGCGAGCCCATCCGCACGCAGCGCCGCCAGCGAGAGCGCGCGCCCGGCGGCGAGCGCCCAACTGCGCCTCGCGTACTCCTCGGCCGCGATGGCCTGAGCGTTCGCGCGGGCGACGGCGATGAACGGGGTGCGGTAGGGCACCTCGAACAGCGGCAGCCCGTGGGCGCGGCATGCCGCATCCAATCCGCGGGGGATGCCCTCGCGCACCACCTCGGTCCCGAAGCCGAGGGCGGTGATGCCGCGTCCTCGGAGTCTTGCGACGTAGGCGTCGAAGTCGGGTGAATCGTCGTCGGAGCCGAGGAACTGCGTGCCGGTCGTGAGCAGCACGAGCCCCTCCGCCAGGAACGGCGTCGGATCGGCGAGGTCCGAGCTGTGGACGCCCTGTACGCGCGCCGCCCGCGTGGCGGCGTCGAGCTCTCCCGCCGCACGCAGGTCGAGGTCCCGCCGGGCGAGAAGGGAGCCGAGGGTCGGGCTGTCCCCGAGAGACGTACTCATGTTGTACATCGTGGCGCATCCCATCGGCGTGCGTGTACGTTCAGGCGAGTGCAGCGCGCTCCGCGTTCGCCCTACGCTCGCGGCCATGAGCATCGCCGACGTCACCACTGCGCCCCTGGGCGGACCCTCGCTGCCGCAGGAGCGGCGCCTCGTCACCGCCATCCCCGGCCCGCGCTCGCAGGAGCTGCTGGCGCGCAAGGCCGCGGCGGTTCCCGCCGGCGTCGGTCACACGGTGCCCATCCACGCGGTGGCCGCGGGCGGCGGTGTGGTCGTCGATGCCGACGGGAACTCGCTCATCGACCTCGGCTCCGGCATCGCGGTCACCTCCGTCGGCAACGCGCACCCCGGCGTCGTGGCCGCCGTGCAGGCACAGGCGGCCCAGTTCACGCACACCTGCTTCATGATCTCGCCGTACGACTCGTACGTCGCGGTCGCGGAGGCCCTGAACCGGCTCACCCCGGGTGAGCACGAGAAGCGCACCGCGCTGTTCAACTCCGGTGCCGAGGCCGTGGAGAACGCCGTCAAGATCGCCCGCAAGTACACCGGCAAGCCCGCGATCGTCGCCTTCGATCACGGCTACCACGGCCGCACGAACCTCACGATGGCCCTCACCGCGAAGGCGATGCCGTACAAGAGCGGCTTCGGTCCCTTCGCCGGCGAGATCTACCGCGCCCCTCTCTCGTACCCCTTCCGCGACGGCCTCGGCGGAGCGGATGCGGCCGCGCGCGCGATCTCGATGATCGAGAAGCAGATCGGCGCGGACAACCTCGCGGCGCTCGTCATCGAACCCATCCAGGGCGAGGGCGGCTTCATCGTTCCTGCCGACGGTTTCCTCCGAGCTCTCGTGGACTGGTGCCGCGCGAACGACGTCGTCTTCATCGCGGACGAGGTGCAGACGGGCTTCGCCCGCACCGGCGAGATGTTCGCGAGCGACGGGTTCGGCATCGTGCCCGACCTGGTCACGACCGCCAAGGGCCTCGCGGGCGGACTGCCGCTCGCCGCCGTCACCGGCCGGGCGGAGATCATGGACGCCTCGCACGCCGGCGGGCTCGGCGGCACCTACGGCGGCAACCCGATCGCCTGCGCCGCGGCGCTCGCGGCGATCGACGCGTACGAGCACGAGGGGCTGGTCGAGCGTGCCCGCGAGATCGGTGCGATCCTCACCGCCCGCCTCGAGGCGCTCCAGCAGGCCGACCCGCGCGTCGGCGACGTCCGCGGCCGGGGCGCGATGGTGGCGGCCGAGTTCGTCGACCCGGCGACGGGGGCTCCGGACGCATCCCTCGCCGCCGCAGTCGCGAAGGCTGCCATCGCTGAGGGAGTGATCCTGCTGACCTGCGGCACCTACGGCAACGTGATCCGATTCCTGCCGCCCCTCTCGATCGGCGACGACCTTCTCGGCGAGGGACTCGACGTCCTCGCCGCATCCCTCGCCGCCGTCTGAGACGTAACACCCGAGCACCACGAAGGAGTGAGATGAGCACCACCGAGATCATCAGGGACGTCGTCGTCATCGGAGCGGGAGCCGCCGGGCTGACCGCCGCGAACGACCTCCGCAAGGCCGGTCTGTCGGTCGCCGTGCTCGAGGCGCGCGATCGCGTCGGCGGGCGCCTGTGGACCGACACGATCGAGGGCGCGATGCTCGAGATCGGCGGCCAGTGGGTGTCGCCGGATCAGCAGGCGCTCATCGACACGGTCGCAGAGCTCGGGCTCTCCACCTTCTCGCGCTACCGCGAGGGAGACAGTGTCTACGTCGGCCCCGACGGCACGGTCTCCCGCTTCACGGGAGATGTCTTCCCGGTGGCCCCCGACACGGCGGCCGAGATCGAACGCATCACCGCCGAGCTCGATGCGATGGTCGCCGAGATCGACCCCGACCGTCCGTGGGAGCACCCGAAAGCCGCCGAGTGGGACACCATCTCATGGGACGGGTGGCTGCGTTCGCAGACGGACGACGACGAGGCCGTGCGCAACCTGGCCTTCGCCACCGGCTCGGCGATGCTCACCAAGCCGACGCACGCCTTCTCTCTGCTGCAGTCGCTGCTCATGGCGGCCAGCGCCGGCAGCTACTCGCACCTCGTCGACGCGGACTTCATCCTCGACAAGCGCGTCGTGGGCGGACTCCAGCAGGTGCCGCTGCTGCTCGCGGAGCGCCTGGGCGAGGACGTGCTGCTGGACCAGCCGGTGCGCTCGCTCACCTGGGACGAGGACGGGGGGTCGTGGCCGAGGCCGCATCCGTCACGGTCCGCGCGCGCCGCGCCATCCTCGCCCTCGCGCCCGTGCTGTACCCGCGCATCTCCTTCGTGCCGCCGCTGCCGCGCCTGCAGCAGCAGATGCACCAGCACATCTCGATGGGCTTCGTCATCAAGGTGCACGCCGTCTACGACCGTCCGTTCTGGCGGGAGCAGGGCCTGTCGGGCACGGCGTTCAGCCCGTACGAGCTCTCGCACGAGGCGTACGACAACACGAACCACGGCGACGAGCGCGGCACGCTGGTCGGATTCGTCTCCGACCGCAACGCCGACGACCTCTTCCGCCTCGACGCCGCCGAGCGCAAGGAGCGCATCCTGGAATCGCTCTCGCACTACTACGGCCCTGAGGCCAAGAACCCGATCGTCTACTACGAGAGCGACTGGGGAAGTGAGGAGTGGACCCGCGGCGCGTACGCGGCGAGCTTCGACCTGGGCGGGCTCCACCGCTACGGCGCCGACCTGCGCACGGCGGTCGGTCCCATCCACCTGGCCTGCAGCGACATGGCGGGCGCCGGGTACCAGCACGTCGACGGCGCGATCCGGATGGGGCACCGCGCCGCATCCGAGATCCTCGAGGAGCTGCGCTGATGGCCGCGCCGGTGGTGGTCGGCTACACCGCGACGGATGCAGGCGCCGACGCGCTCGCGTTGGGGGCACGGCTCGCGGTGGCGACCGGGTCGGTCCTGGAGATCGTGATGGTCCTGCCGGGGGAGCGGTCGGTCATCACGCCGCCGGACGCGGGGTACGACCGGCTCGTCAGGGAGCGGGCACGGGAGTGGCTGGCCCGGGCCTCGGAGACGCTCAAGGACACCGTCGCCCACGGTCGTCACGTCCGCTACGGCGAGTCGTTCGCCGAGGGCCTCATCGCCGCCGCTGCCGAGTTCGGCGCCGGCATGATCGTGGTGGGCGCCGCGAACGGCGGGCTCCGCGGACGCCACCGTCTCGGCACCGTCGCCAACGAGCTCATGCACTCCTCCGACGTCCCGGTCGTGCTCGCTCCGGAGGGCGCCCGCGAGGTCGCCGCATCCGTGGGCGTCGAGCGGGTCACCGCCGCGATCGGTACCCGACCGGGCGGCGACGTGCTCCTGGCCGAGGCGGCGGGTCTTGCCACCGCGTCGGGTGCGCCCCTGCGGCTGCTGTCGCTCGCGACGGTCGATCTGCCGGCGGGAGTCGACACCGGCGTCATCCGACTCACCGAGGCGACGCACGCCGAGACGGTGCTCGCCCAGGCGCGCGCGTCGCTCGGCGAAGGATCCGTGGCCGACGTCGTCAGTGCACAGGGCGCGGACATCGAGGATGCGGTGTCGCAGATCGAATGGCTCCCCGGTGAGATCGCCATGGTCGGATCGAGCCGGCTGGCGCAGCCGCGGCGGCTGTTCCTGGGCTCGACGGCGGCGAAGATGCTGCACGTGCTGCCCGTTCCCATGATCGTGGTGCCACGCACCCGCAACGCAGAAGGGGCTCGATGATGAGCGCACCCGAATCACAGGCCGTCGCCGCCGAGACCGGCGGACTCTCCAAGAAGGGGCTCTCCGCGGGAACGGTGGGCCTGATCGGCGCCGTCGTCATCGGTATCTCCTGCATCGCGCCCGCCTACACCCTGACCGCGGCGCTGGGACCGACGGTCTCGGCGGTGGGCGTGCAGGTGCCGGCGATCATCCTGGTCGGCTTCATCCCGATGCTGCTGGTGGCGTTCGGCTACCGCGAGCTGAACCGGCGTATGCCCGACTCCGGCACGTCGTTCACGTGGGCCACGCGCGCGTTCGGTCCGTGGATCGGCTGGATGGCCGGGTGGGGACTGGTGGCCGCCACCATCCTCGTGCTCTCCAATCTCGCCGGAATCGCCGTCGACTTCCTGTTCCTGCTGATCGCCCAGATCAGCCAGAATCCGTCGATCGCCGACATCGCGGCGCAACCGGGGGTGAACGTCCTCGTGTGCCTCGCGTTCATGGCGGCGGCGACCTTCGTCTCGTACCGCGACATGCAGACGACGCAGAAGCTGCAGTACGTGCTGGTCGGATTCCAGGTCGTCGTGCTGGTCGTCTTCGCGGTCGCCGCGATCATCGAGACGGTGAACGGCAACGGGTTCGATGCGACGCCGTTCGACTGGTCGTGGTTCGACCCGTTCGCCGTCTCGTCGTTCAGCTCCTTCGCCGCAGGTCTCTCCCTGTCGATCTTCATCTTCTGGGGGTGGGACGTCACCCTGACCATGAACGAGGAGACGAAGGACCCCGACAAGACGCCGGGGCGGGCGGCGACCATCACGGTGCTCGTGATCGTGGCGCTCTACCTGCTTCTCGCCGTCTCGCTCATCATGTTCGCCGGTGTCGGCACGGGGGAGTTCGGACTCGGCAACCCCGACATCCAGGACAACGTGTTCTTCCACCTGTCGGGTCCGGTGCTCGGTCCGCTCGCGGCCCTCGTGTCGCTCGCGGTGCTCACCAGTTCCGCCTCGTCGCTGCAGTCGACGTTCGTGTCACCGGCGCGCACGTTGCTGGCCATGGGGCACTACGGCGCGCTGCCGGAGCGCTTCGCGAAGGTGAGCCCGCGCTTCTTCACCCCGGGGTTCGCGACGATCATCGCCTCCGTCGTGGCGTCGGTGTTCTACGCCGTCATGCGCTTCGTCAGCGAGAACGTGCTGTGGGACACCATCACCGCCCTCGGCATGATGATCTGCTTCTACTACGGTCTGACGGCCTTCGCCTGCGTCTGGTACTTCCGCAAGCAGTGGTTCGACTCGGTGCGCGCCTTCGTGTTCACGTTCCTCTTCCCGCTCGTGGGCGGGGCCATCCTCGCGGTGCTGTTCGTGACGACGCTGGTCGACTCGATGGACCCCGACTACGGCTCGGGCTCACAGGTCTTCGGCCTCGGACTCGTGTTCGTGCTGGGGGTGACCGTCATCCTCCTGGGCGTCGTGATCATGATCTGGCAGGCGGTCAAGCGTCCCGACTTCTTCCGCGGGCGCACCCTCAGCCTGGACGCGCCCGAGAGCCTGCGCCGCCGCCGGCGGTGACGGCAGAAGACTGAGACCACAACCAAGGAGGACGAATGAGCAGCGAATACGCGGTCGTGAACCCGGCCACCGGTGAGCAGCTGGCCACCTACCCCGCCCTCAGCGATGCCGAACTCGAGCAGAAGCTCGCCCAGTCCGAGCGCGCCTACCGCCGCTGGCGCGGGATGCCGGTCGCCGAGCGCGCCGCTCTCGTGCGGCGCGCCGCCGAGCTGCACCGGGAGCGTCGCGAGGAGCTCGCGGCCATCGCCGTGCGCGAGATGGGCAAGCCCCTCGCTGCGGCTCTGGGCGAGGTCGACTTCGCCGCCGACATCACCGAGTTCTATGCCGACCACGCGGAGCAGATCACGTCGGACCGTCCGATCGACATCCTCGGGGAGGGCTCGGCCGTGATCCGCCCGACGTCGCTCGGGGTGCTGCTGGGCATCATGCCGTGGAACTTCCCCTACTACCAGGTCGCCCGCTTCGCGGCTCCGAACCTGGTGCTGGGAAACACCATCCTGCTCAAGCATGCGCCGCAGTGCCCGGAGTCGTCCGCGGCGATCGAGGCGATCTACCGGGATGCGGGTCTGCCGGAAGGCGCGTACCTGAACCTCTACGCGAGCAACGAGCAGGCGGCCGCGATCATCGCCGACCCGCGGGTGCAGGGGGTGTCGGTCACAGGCTCGGAGCGGGCCGGCGCCGCCGTCGCGGAGATCGCCGGTCGCAACCTCAAGAAGGTCGCGCTGGAGCTCGGCGGATCGGACCCGTTCATCGTGCTCTCCACCCCGGATCTGGATGCCACGGTCGCCGCAGCCGTCGAAGCGCGCATGGACAACAACGGACAGTCCTGCAACGCGCCCAAGCGCTTCATCGTGGTCGACGAGCTGTACGACGCCTTCCTCGAGAAGTTCACCGCCGCGATGGCGGAGACGCCCGTGGGCGATCCCTTCGCCGAGGAGACCCTGCTCGGTCCTCTCTCCTCTCTCGCGGCCGCCGAGCGGCTCGAGGCGCAGGTCGACACCGCCGTCGCGCAGGGCGCTCGCCTGGTGACCGGCGGCACCCGTGACGGCGCGTTCTACGCGCCCACCGTGCTCACGGACGTCACGCCGGAGATGGACGTCTACCGCGAGGAGCTCTTCGGTCCCGCCGGCGTCGTCTACCGCGTCTCGGGCGAGGAGGACGCCGTGCGCGTCGCGAACGACACGAGCTTCGGGCTCGGCTCCTACGTCTACACGACGGACCCCGCGCAGGCGGAGCGTGTGGCGGATCGGATCGAGGCCGGCATGGTCTACGTCAACTGCGTGCTGGCCGATTCCCCCGAGCTGCCGTTCGGCGGCGTCAAGCGGTCCGGTACCGGCCGCGAGATGGGTCTGCTGGCGGCGGACGAGTTCGTCAACAAGAAGCTCATCCGCATCGCCGATTGAGCCGCAACGAGGGCGGGGGCGAGGATCTCGCCCCCGCCCTCGTCATGCCGGAAGCGTCGCGCGGACCTCGGCCGCCTCGGCGGGCCGGCCGAGGCTCTCCAGCACGTCACCGAGCTCGAGCGCAGCGGTCTGGCGCAGTGCCTCGTCGTCACCGGCGTGCTCGAGCGCCGCGCGGTAGAGAGCAACCGCATCCGAGGGGCGCGCCGCGCCCATCAGGATGCGCGCGGCGACGAACTCGGAACGGCCGGCGGAGGTCGCGTCACCAGCCTGGACGAAGCCGTCGGCCGCCTGCAGGGCGGTGGCTACGGCCTCGTCCGTGCGCTCAGCGGCGGCGAGAGCGCGTGCGCGCGTGTCGAGCACGTCGGCCACGAACCACGCTGCGTCGTTCGCGCGGCCGAGCTCGACCGCCTCGTCCAGCAGGGCGAACACCTTCTCGAGGTCGCCGCGCTGCTGGTGTGCCTGCGCGAGCGTGTGGAGGCCGTCGGCCAGCAGGCCCACCTGCTCGTCGTCCCCGCGCACGATCTCCACGGCCTGCGTC
This sequence comes from Microbacterium sp. SORGH_AS_0428, assembly GCF_031453615.1. Taxonomy (NCBI): domain Bacteria; kingdom Bacillati; phylum Actinomycetota; class Actinomycetes; order Micrococcales; family Microbacteriaceae; genus Microbacterium; species Microbacterium sp. SORGH_AS_0428. The sequence goes on from NZ_JAVIZT010000001.1 coordinate 2,617,004, forward strand.
AAAGAGTCGATCGCGTCGTCGATCTCTCCGAAGCGACCGAGCAGCCGTCCGTGCTCCTTGAGGGCGTACGCACGCGCAGCAGGCTCATCCGCCTCCTCGTGCAGCTGCGCGACGAACTCCCAGCCGCCCAGCGCGTTGCCGAACTGTCCCGCCTGCTCGAACGCACGAGTCAGCAGCCCGACGGTGATCGCACGCGAGCCGGCGGGCTCTTCCGCGGCCGTCTCCTCCTGCAGCACCTGATCGAGCACCTCGATGGCCTCCTCGCTGAGGCCGGCGCCCAACAGGGCGCGGCCGAGCCGGAAGCGCAGATCCGTCGCCGGGGCGCCCGTGGCCTCCCGGCGCTCGGTGGCCACCCGGTAGCGGGAGACAGCCTCGACCATGGCGCCCGCATCCTCGTGCAGCGCGCCCGCGAGGAAGAAGACATCGCTCACCAGCCGGTCGTCGGCTCCCGCCAAGAGGTGGATCCGCGTGGCCTCGTCGGCGTCGGCCGCGCCGGCGGCGTACTCGGCCAGCCCGCCGCGGGTGCGGGCGCGCAACAGCAGTGCCCGCGCGCGACGTGCCTCGCTGAGCTCGTCCTCCGCGAGGAGGGCCTCCAGCAGGGCGACGGCCTCGGGCAGGTCGCCGGCCGCGGCCGTCATGTCCGCCTGCATCCAGCGCTGCGAATGCGAGGGGCCTGCCTCGCCGGCCTCGGCGAACAGCCCCGCCGCCTCGGCGAACATCTCCGCGGTGCGGCGACGGTCGTCGGGCTCGGTGGCCGTCTGATCCTTGAGCCGGAGGAAGGCGAGCGTGGCGAGCAGGTCCGCGCGCACCTCGGCGGGAGCGTCGTGGCGCTCCGCGAGCGCGCGCCGCAGGATCTGGGGTGCGTCCTCGGCCTCGGCGCCGTAGAGCAGGAGCCCCAGCTCCTCCTCCAGCTGCGCCTGTGCGACGCGCCCCGCCGCGCGGAGGGCGGCGAGTCTTGCCGGCAGCGCGGCCTGCGCCTCGTCGAGTCGACCGAGCGCGACGAGCACGGCGAGCAGCCCGTGCGTGAGCGAAACCCGCTGCTCCACGTCGGCGTCGCCCAGCGCCTCGCGGATCGCCTCGAGGGAGGCGATCGATCCCAGCTGGTGCAGCGCCAGTGCCCGCTCGACGCGCTCCGCGGGGGTGCGGGGAGCGGGAGCGGCGGACCGCGCAGCGAAGTCGTGGGAGCTGACCGGCACCTCGTAGCGCTCGGCGCCGACCGCGCGCTGTCCGGCGAGCCATGCGGTCTGCGCGTCGGTCGCGTTCCGAGCGTCGAAGGCCTGGGCGATGTTCTCGGCGGCGGCCCACATGCGCGCGGCGAGCTCGGCCGCCGGCCAGGCGCCCTCGTGGGCGCCGATCAGGGGGACGAGCGCCTCGGCGTCGGAGCCGCGCACCGCCGCATCGGGGTGACCCGCGGCAGCGACCGCATCCAACGCGACGGCGAAGGCCGCGAGGGCCTCGAGATGCGCACCGGCGTTCAGGCCGTCGTGGGTGAGCCACGGCAGATGCCGCTCGACGAGTGCGAGCGCGCGTGCCTCGTTGCCCGTGACGGCGCAGAAGACGATGTTCTTCGCGATGATCGAGAGGTTGTCGGCGTTGTCCTTCGCCAGGCGATAGCTGCGCAGGTGCGCGGCCCGTGCCTCATCCGGACGTCTCGCGTGCAGGTAGGGCAGGAGGGAGCGTGCCAGGGCGTGCTCGGGCTCCTCGCCGCAGGTGAAGCCGCCCTCGACGAGCTCCTCCACGAGGCGGATCGCCTCCGCCTCGTCGCCGGTCTCCGCGAAGAACCCGGCGAACTGGCTGCGTGTGCAGGCGTCGCAGTGGCTGTACTCGTCGCGAGGGGTGGCCTCGAGCCGGCGTCGCAGTTCGGCGGCCTCGTCGATGCGTCCCGCCGACCACGCGTCCTCGAAGCGCGCCATCAGCACGCCGCTCATGCCGTGACCGGCGCGCTCGTAGTGGGCCTGCATGTCATCGAGCACGGCCGTGATCTGCTCGGATGAGAACTCCGGCGAGCCCCGGAGGGCGCCCGCCATCCATTTGTAGTGCCACATGAGGTCACCCGCGGGCTCCAGCTCTGCGGGGAAGCGCTCGGGGTCGGCGTCGTGCTGGCCCAGGCACCACGCGAACGAGGTGAGCATCAGGTCTGTGTCGCCGCCCATGTTGGCGCTGGCGGTCTGGCGCATCCGCGCCTCGTACTCGAGGCGCTCGTCACCGCTCTCCTGCGCCAGCGCCACCGCCTGGGCGACCAATGCCCTCTCGGCGGGCCCCCAGGGTGTGCGATCGATCTCGTCGAACAGCGATCGGATGCGGGTCGCGTAACCGGTCATGATGCTCCTTCCGGGTCGGGGGTGGCGGCGAGTGCTCGCTCGAGCAGCTCTGTGAGCGAGGTGCTCATCACGGCGCGATCGCGCGGGCTGAGCGGGTGGTGGCCGGCCAGCAGCGACTGCACGTGCAGCAGACGGATGCCGCTGTCGAAGACCGCTGTGTCGCCGGCCGCGGCGAGGGCGCGGACGGTCTGGTTTGCCCAGTTCAGGCACAGTCTGGCGGCGGGCGGTGCCGCATCCGCGTCTGCTCCGGAGACGACCTTGCCCGCGCGGTCGAGGACTCCCGACCACAGTGCGCCGGCGGCGCCGCGGGCGCGTCCGCGATCGAGAGCCCGGAGCACCTGCGGATCCGCGACGAACAGGCCCGGCAGCTCCCGGCGCTCGAACGATCGCACCGAGACGTCGATGTCGCCGAGGGCAGCGCGAGCGCGTCGCTCGAGGTCGAGGGCGGCGTTGCGGTCGTCGAGCGGCGGCAGCTCGAGCCGGTCCATCTCGGCGCCGACCTCGACGCGCTCCACGGTGACCTCGGGGAAGATCTCGGGCAGGAGGCGGATGAGCTCGGCGTCGTAGAGATAGCCGCCGTCGACCAGGAGCGTTCCCGGCCGCACGATGCTTGCCAACTGACGGAACTCGTCGACGGTCTCGGCGTAGCGCACCTCGGACGAGCGGCGCACGAGCTCCTCGATCCGCACGCGCCCCGCGGTCGTCTCCACCGAGAGCCAGCGCACGATGAAGCGTGCGAGCTCGTCGTCGTGGCGAACCAGGGACTTCAGGGCGACCTCGTGGACGGCGACGAACTGGGCGAGCCTTGCCGGCTCGCGCAACGCCAGCTCCAGGATCCAGCGCCGGATCGCATCGCCGATCTCGCCGCGGGTCTGTTCGAGCGCGTCGTCGTCGACGAGCGCTTCCCGGCTGGCGGTCGGATGCAGCCCGCCCGAGTCGATGACCGCGCGCGCGAAGAACGCCCAGTCGGGGAGCAGATCGTCGGCGCGCTCGGCCAAGAGCATCCGGCGCAGGTACACGCGTGTGCTCTGGCGCGCCGAGGGCGGCGGCGCGAACGGCAGCACGTAGGCGACGCCGCGGGTCTGGGTGGCAGCGACCGTCAGCTCGATCGCATCCAGCGGTTCGACGCCGATGAGCTCGCGGCCGTATGCCAGTCGCGCCTCGAGGTCGCCGTCGAGGAAGGGTGCGGGCTCGGTCACGGTGATCTCGCCGCCGCCGGGCAGGTCCACCACGACCGAGACCGGCAGGTAGCGGCCGAACGTCTCGGCGAGCTCTCGCACCGTGGAGCCCGTGAGCAGGGCCGCGCTGTCGCTGCGGGGGGTCAGGTGCACGCTCGTCCCGACCGGCATCTCGCCGTCGAAGGGCTGCACGGCGAAGGTCCCGTCCGAGCGCCCGACCCACTCGACCGCTGGTCCTCCGGCGGCGCTCCGCGAGCGGATCACGATGGTGTCGCACACCATGAAGCACGACAGCATCCCGATCCCGAACTGACCGAGGAAGTCGCTGCGGGGAAGGTCGAAGATGTCGCGCTTGGAGCTGCGCCCCACCGTCGCCAGGAGGTCGGCGACCTCGCTCTCGGTGAGGCCGATGCCGTCGTCGCGGATGATGAACTCGGGTGCTTCCAGCCCTGCGGGTGTGATGCGGATGCGGCCGCCGCCGCCATCGAGCGCGCGACGCGCGGCGATCGCGTCGACCGCGTTCTGCAGGAGCTCGCGGAGGAAGACGCGCGGGCTCGAGTAGATGTGCCGGCTGAGCAGGTCGATCACCCCGCGAAGATCCACCTGGAACTGCTGGGGGGCCGGCACCTCGTTCACCGTCGCTCCTCGAACCTCGTCGCAGCGCCGCCCATCGGGTGGTGGGCGGCGACCGATTCAGCGTACTCCGCGAGCGCGAGCGCACCGGAGCGCCTGGGGAGAGAACGATCCCGTGCGTGCGCGGTCCGGTTGGGCCAGGATGGGCTCATGAGCGACACGACGCAGGCGGACGGGGTTCGGGTGCTGGACGAGGAGGCGATGTGGCGCCTGCTCGCCTCGCAGGAAGTCGGTCGGCTGGTCACCAGGATCGGGGACCGCATCGACGTGTTCCCTGTCGGCTACGCGCTCGACGGGCGCAGCATCCTCTTCCGCACCGCGCCGGGCACGAAGCTGCTCGAGCTCACCGCCCGTGACGAGGTGCTGTTCGAGGTCGACGACCACAGTGCGCGCGATGCGTGGAGCGTCGTCGTGCGCGGGACCGCGGCGGCCGTCGACCACTCCGACGAGATCGCGGCGCTCGAAGCCCTCGCCTCGGCGCCGTGGGCGCCCACCGTCAAGGACGTCCTGGTGCGCATCACGCCGTCGGTCACCACCGGACGCGCCTTCGAACGGCGAGCGGCCGATCCCGCCGAGGGGGCGATGGCGTGACGGTGGACCCGGCCCCGTCGGCGGCCGGATCGCCGCCCGTCCTCCCGCCGGCCGTTCCTCCCGCCGCACCGCGCCGTCGCGGCGCGGGCTGGATCATCGGACTCTCGCTGAGCCTCGTCCTCCTTCTCCTGCTCGCCGCCGGCACGGGCGGCGCCTGGCTCATCTGGCAGCAGCGGGAGCGGGTGCTCGCGTCGCGGGTGATGAGCCCCGAGCAGCAGTCGACGATCGCCGACGCGTTCGCCGCTGCCTCCGACAAGGTGACCGCCACCCAGCAGGCGACGACCGACTATGAGAGCGATCGTCGCGCCTGGGACGACGAGCACGCGCAGGTCGAGGAGTGGAAGACGAGGACCGACTCGCCGCTGCTGGCCGTGCCGAACCCCGGCGGCAGTGCCATACCCGGGCCGGACCCGGACGGGAGCGCCTTCCTCTCCTCGATCGGCGCGGACCGTGTTCAGGTCGCGTTCGATGCCGGGGACGACAACTGCGGCTACCACCTCTCCGAACGCACCGGGTACGAGATCGTCGTCGGCGGCTGCTATTCCACCCGGTATCCCAGCTGGCTGTTCCTCGCGTGGGATCCGGGCATGGAGTCGTCCGTGTGGCCTGTGTTCGTGCACGAGGCCATGCACTGGTACCAGTACCAGAACTACTATCCGGCCTTCCTCGCAGCCGACCGGGCCGGCGTCACCGACGACCAGTACGGCCCCGAGCTGGAGGCCGACGCGAGCTGTCGGGCCGTGTACGTCTACGGCATCCCGGCATCCGATTACGTCGACACCTCCTCGCCCTGCGACATCGAGGGCTGGTACGACGGCTGGCTGCTGGATCATCTCGCGTCGCTCGGCGTCCAGGTGACGGAGCCCGTGGCCTCGGACTACGAGGTGCTCGAGGTGGTGCGACCGTGAGGGCGCGCTCGGGCCTCGCCGCCGTCCCTCTACTGGCCGTGCTCGTGCTGACCGCGTGCTCGTCGGTGGATGCGGATGCGGCGGATCGCCGGATGAACGAGGTGTTCGACGATCTCGTCGCTCAGGCGTCGGCGGTGGATCCCCAGGTGCTGCGCACGCTCGAGACCGCCGCGCCGCGTACACAGGCATGTTCCCGGCCCGCCGACACCGAGCAGGTCGTGCTGACGGCGACGGGAGTCCTGGCGGTCGCCGCCGACGTCTCCGAGGCGGACGGTGTGCGAGACGACCTCGGCGAAAGCCTGGATCCCGAGGTGTGGCGACCTCTCGCCGACGCCGATCCCGGCGCGGAGAGTCAGGGCTGGATATCGGAGGACGGGGTCACCGTGACCCTGGCCTCCGACGGCCCTGCGGTGGTGATCGCGGTCTTCTCGCCGTGCCTCCCAGGGTGAGCGCGTTCGCGCCCTCGTGTGCCATGCCGTACACTTGTGCGTGCAGTTGAAGTCTGCATTCTTTCGCCGTGCCCGTCATCGGGACGACACATCCCTTCGGATCAGGTCACGGCAGGAGTGCGGGCGCGAGACCTCCGGGTCTCTAGGGCGGTAGCTCAATTGGCAGAGCAGCGGTCTCCAAAACCGCAGGTTGCAGGTTCGATTCCTGTCCGCCCTGCGCGCCAGCGCATGCTGGCACGACGTAAGCGATTCAGGTGGGTGCATGGTCCAGGACGAGCCGAAGGGCGAGGTCGTCGCCGCTGGCGGTGCCGCGCGCGAGAAGAAGCCCAACTTCTTCCTGCGCATCGTCATCTTCATCCGCCAGGTCTTCGCTGAGCTTCGCAAGGTCGTCACCCCGACGCGCAAGGAGCTGGTGAAGTTCACCGGCGTCGTCCTGGGCTTCGTCATCGTGATGATGGCGGTCGTCTACGGACTCGATGTCGTGTTCGTCTGGCTGACGACAGTCGTCTTCGGAATCCCCGGAGCCTGACATCGCGAGGCGCGGGTGTCGCCACCCGCAGACCAGAACGAGAGAGTACGTAAGTGTCTGAGAAATACACCGACGACGCCGATTGGGCGACCGCCGCCGAGCAGTCCAGTGAGGACGACGAGGCGCAGGAGGGCAACACCCTCGCCGCCGAGGAGCGCTCCGTCGAGGCCGCCGAGCACGTCGCGCTGCACATCGAGGGCGACGACGAAGACGAGGACTCGGACACCGGCTACGACGCGGATGCCGACGTCGAAGACCCCGAGGCCGACGCGATCGTGAACGACGCCCTGGAGATCGACGAAGCAGCCGAAGCCGAAGCGGCAGCCGAGGTGCTGACCGAATCGCTCGCCGAAGAAGAAGCAGAGCGCGCAGCCGAGGAGGCCGACGAAGTGACGCCCTACGACGGACCCGACATCAACGGCGAGCCGGACGCTCCCGTGCTCGACCCCGAGTTCGTGGCCGAGATCGATGACGCGGCCGCCGCCGTGGACGAGGTCGAGGAAGAGGTCGACGCGGACGCCGACCCCTACGAGGCGTTCCGTCAGGAGCTGCGCTCGCTCGAGGGCAAGTGGTACGTCATCCACTCGTACGCCGGCTTCGAGCGCAAGGTGAAGGCCAACATCGAGCAGCGCAAGTCGACGCTCGAGGTCGAGGACGACATCTACCAGGTCGAGGTGCCGATGGAAGACGTCGTCGAGATCAAGAACGGCCAGCGCAAGATGGTCACCCGCGTGCGCATCCCGGGCTACGTGCTCGTGCGCATGGAGCTCAACGAGGACACCTGGTCGGTCGTTCGCCACACGCCCGGCGTCACCGGGTTCGTCGGCAACGCCCACAACCCGACGCCGCTGCGGTTCGAAGAGGCGTTCAACATGCTGAAGAGCCTCGTCGAGATCAAGGACGTCGCCCCGGCGAAGTCCGGTGGCGGCAGCTCCGCTCCGGCGGCTGCCCGTGTCATCGCGGCAGAGGTCGACTACGAGATCGGCGAGACGATCACCATCAAGGAGGGCTCGTTCGCGGGTCTTCCCGGATCGATCAGCGAGATCAAGCCCGAGAGCGGCAAGCTCACGGTTCTCGTCTCGCTCTTCGAGCGCGAGACGCCGGTCGAGCTGTCGTTCGACCAGGTCTCCAAGATGGTCTGACCCACAGGTCTCCTCGAACGCCCCGCCCGGCTCAGCCAGGCGGGGCGTTCGTCGTTCGACCATGGCGCATGCCGGCATGGCGCCCCTTGGGATGAACCGATCGGTACATCTTTTACCTGGCGGAAACACCCGCGCGCCCGAGCGGGAAATCCGCGCCTGTGACGCTGCAGGAGCACCAGACGTCCTCCGCGACAGCGCACCCGAGCGCGTCGCGGGCCCTCAGGAAGGATCCGCTCCCGCATGCCCAGATTCATCCCGCGCCGCCTTGCGGCGGCCACAGCCGCTGCGGCGGCGCTGCTCGGTGCGACGCTGGTCGTCGCGCCCGCCGCCCACGCCGCCCCCGCCGTGACGGACGTCACGATCACCGCCACCGGCGCCGCCGAGGTCGGAGACACGATCACCGTCACGATCGCCGCAGCGAACGTCGAGGATCTCTATGCCTACGACCTCGCGCTCGGCTACGACTCCGAGCTGGTCGCGTTCGACGAGGGCGGTGCCACCTTCCCGGGCGGCGGATTCAGCGACGCGACGGCGGACGCCGACCGCGGTCTCGCCTACCTGACGCACACCCGGCTCGGTACCTCGCCCGGGCTCGTCGGGGCGCAGCCCCTCGTCACCTTGACCTTCACGGCTCTCGCCGCAGGCGACGCGGTGATCGAGCTCGTGTCGGCCGACCTCGTCGGTGCGGCGCGCGACACCGCCTCGCTCGACGTCTCGGCGATCGAACCCGCCACCTCCGCCATCACCGCGGTCGTTGCCCCGCCGTCGCCGTCGCCGTCGCCGAGCGCGCCGTCGCCGAGCACCTCGACGCCTGCGGCCGTGCCGGCCGCGGCTTCGAGCGGACCGCTCGCCGCCACCGGCGTCGATGCCGCGCCGTGGCTCGTCGTCGGTGCGGCCGCTCTCGCCGTCGTCGCCTTCGGCGTCGTGCTGCTCGTGCGCCGCCGGGCGGTGACCCGATGAGTCCTCGCGCCGCCGTCGTTCCCGCAACCTTCGCGTCCTCCAGGAGAGCGTCCATGTCCACCCGCACCACACGCACGATCGCCGCCGCGGCGGTACTGGGCACCGTCACCGCCGTCATGGCCGTGGCGCCCGCCTTCGCCGAGCCGGAGCCCACCGCATCCGCCGCGATGCTCGCTCCGTACTACACCGAGCTCGATCTCACCGGTGACCGTCAGGTCGACGCCGACGACCTCGCCGTCGCTGCGCGCCATCTCGGGATCACGGCCGCTGACGCCGGGTGGTCGGAGATCGCCGTGATCGATACCGACGCGGACGGTGCGATCACGATCGCGGATCTCGCCGCCCTGTCGCAGCGCATGATCTACGACGACGGCCCGTTCGAGCTGGTCGAGGCCTCCACCGTCGACATGCAGGCGGCGATGAACGCCGGCGTGATCACCTCGGTGGAGCTCACCCAGGCCTACCTGAACCGCATCGAGGCCTACGACGACAAGGTGGTCACGTACCCGGTCGACCCCGCTGCCCCCTCCGGGGCGACGGCGACGACCGCCCGCCCCCTCAACTCGATCATCACCACGAGCAGCACCGCCCTCGCTGCGGCCGCCGCCGCCGACGCGGAGCGCGCCGCGCACGGCATGACCAGCATGCTGCTGGGCGTGCCCGTCGCGGTCAAGGACAACTACAACACGAAGGACATGGTCACGACCGGCGGCTGCGGTTGCTGGAACGACAACCAGACCGCCGGCGACGCCCACATGGTCGAAGGGCTCCGTGCCGATGGGGCGGTCATCATCGCCAAGGCGAGCCTCGACGAGTTCGCCTACGGGTTCAGCTCGCAGTTCTCCGCCTTCCAGCCGGCCGGCTCCTCGTTGTACGTCGCGAGCCCGTACGACACGACCAAGACGGCGGGTGGCTCGTCGGGCGGGACGGGAGCCGCCATCGCGGCGAACCTCGCCGGCATCGGTTTCGGCACCGACACGGGCGGCTCGATCCGCGTGCCTTCCTCCTACAACCAGCTCGTCGGCATCCGGCCCACGGTGGGCCTCGCGAGCCGCGACGGCATCATTCCCCTCGCCCTCTCGCAGGACACCGGCGGTCCGATCGCGCGCAGCGTGACGGATGCGGCGCTGGCCCTCGATGCCGTCGTCGGCGTGGATGAGAACGACGCCATCACCCAGCGCCAGGTCGGCAAGGTTCCGGAGTCGTACGCGTCCTTCCTCGACTCGGGCGCTCTCAAGGGCGCGCGGATCGGCGTGATCGGCTCGCTCAGCGGCACGGGGGAGACCGCGGCGCGCTTCGCGGCGGCTCGCGACCTGCTGACCGCGCAGGGAGCGACCGTCGTCACGATCACCCCGCCCGCCGAGTTCAGCGCCGTCACGGGCGAGAACTCGGGCTCGACCAACGAGTTCAAGCACGACCTCGACGAGTACATCGCGTCGTACCTGAACCCGAACGTCACCGCCCGCAGTCTGCAGGCGATCATCGACAGCGGGAACTTCGTGCCCGGCTACCGCAGCATCTACGTGTCCCGCAACGCCGTCACCCCCGAGACGTACGAGGCATGGGCCGGCGCCGAGGGATCGCACACGCGTCAGATCGCCGCGGGCAAGGCGCTCGTCACGCAGATGATGGACGATGCCGACCTCGACGCGATCATCTACCCGAGCACGAGCGCCTACGGCACGTTCAGCAGCAGCTACATGCGGCTGAGCCCCAACACCGGGCTCCCCGCGGTGACCGTGCCGATGAGCGCATCGGGCACGGCTGAAGGCGGGCAGACGGTCGGGACGAACATCGAGTTCCTCGGACGTGACTTCTCCGAGGGCACGCTGATCGGTCTGGCGTACAGCTACGAGCAGGTCACGCACGCTCGCACATCGCCGCGCATCTTCGGCGCGCTGCAGTAGTCCGTCCTGCGCGACCGCCCCGCCGGAACCTCCGGCGGGGCGGTCGTCTTCCCGCGCCCGTCCGTGATCCGGCGCGCCCGGCGATGCGGTAGAGTGTTGTGGTTTGCGTGCCGCTCCGGCGCGCTGCGACAACCGCTTCCCTCGACGGGATGCGGGAGAGCCGATGCATCCGGCATCCGCTCGATGAAAGGAAAAAAGAATGGCACCGAAGAAGAAGGTGACCGGCCTGATCAAGCTTCAGATCAACGCCGGTGCAGCCAACCCGGCGCCGCCGATCGGCCCCGCGCTCGGTCAGCATGGCGTCAACATCATGGAGTTCTGCAAGGCGTACAACGCCGCGACCGAGTCGCAGCGCGGCAACGTCATCCCCGTGGAGATCACCGTCTACGAGGACCGCAGCTTCACCTTCATCCTGAAGACCCCGCCCGCCGCGGAGCTCATCAAGAAGGCCGCCGGCGTCGCCAAGGGGTCGAAGACCCCCCACACCGTCAAGGTCGCGAAGCTCACCAAGGACCAGGTGCGCCAGATCGCCGAGACGAAGATGCCCGACCTGAACGCGAACGACATCGAGGCTGCCTCGCTGATCATCGCCGGCACCGCCCGCTCCATGGGCATCACGGTCGAGGACTGAGGGAGATAACGAACATGGCTACCAAGTCCAAGGCATTCCGCGCGGCCGCCGAGAAGATCGAGGCTGACAAGTTCTACACCCCGACCGAGGCCGTGACCCTCGCGAAGGAGACCGGGTCGAAGAAGTTCGACTCCACCGTCGAGGTCGCCCTCAAGCTGTCGGTCGACCCCCGCAAGGCGGACCAGATGGTGCGCGGCACCGTCATCCTCCCGCACGGCACGGGCAAGACCGCCCGCGTCATCGTCTTCGCGACGGGCCCGGCCGCTGAGGCCGCTCTCGCTGCGGGCGCGGACGAGGTCGGCGGCGCAGAGCTGATCGAGAAGGTCGCGGGCGGCTACACGTCGTTCGACGCCGCCGTCTCGACCCCCGAGCTGATGGGTCAGGTCGGTCGTCTCGGTAAGGTCCTCGGTCCCCGCGGCCTCATGCCGAACCCGAAGACCGGCACGGTCACCCCGAACCCGGCCAAGGCCGTCGAGGAGATCAAGGGCGGCAAGATCGAGTTCCGCGTCGACAAGCACGCCAACGTGCACTTCGTCGTGGGCAAGGCGTCGTTCTCGGCCGACCAGCTCGACGAGAACCTGAAGGCCGCTCTCGAGGAGATCGTCCGTCTGAAGCCGTCCAGCTCCAAGGGCCGTTACATCCAGAAGGGTGCGGTGTCGACCACGTTCGGCCCCGGCATCCCGCTGGATGTCAACGCTCTGGTCTGAGACACGTCTCACAGGAAGGGCCCCGTCTTCGGACGGGGCCCTTCCTGCATGCTCAGGCGTCTTCTCGGATGTCGAAGCTGAGTGGTCCGGTGGGCGTGGTCTCCGAGACCTCCACGCGCTCGACATGCGCTGCGGTCGGTCCTTTGCGAAGCCAGTCGATCATCCGGTCCACGCGCCCTTCCTCGCCGTGGAGCTCGGCCTCGACCGTGCCGTCCCGACGGTTTCGCACCCAGCCGGCGACGCCGAGGCGAGCGGCGGCGTCGTGGGCGGCGTAACGGAAGCCGACGCCCTGCACGGCGCCGCTGACGATCACTCGGACATGACGCATGTGCACATTGTGCCGTGCACGCACCGACGGCGCTCTGGGCTGTCGCGAACGACGAGCGGGTGGGAGGATGCGTCGGGCGTGCGTCCGCATCAGCCTCCCAGGACGAGGCTGAGCGCGATGAGGGCCATGACGACGGCGATGATCGCGTCGAGGATGCGCCATGCCGCCCGGGAGTCGAACAACCGCCCGAGAAGCCGGGCGCCGTACGCGAGCGAGAAGAACCAGGCCAGGCTCGCCGTCATCGCGCCGGCCGCGAACCACCACCTCGTGTCGCCGTGCGTGCTCGCCACGGATCCGAGCAGGAAGACCGTGTCGAGGTACACGTGCGGATTGAGCCAGGTCAGCGCCAGGCACGTCAGCAGCGCCGCGGTGCGCGAGGTGCGCGCCGGGACGGATGCGGTCGCCGCGGGCGGGGCGGCGCGCGACGTCTGCACGGTGGCACCGCCTTCCCTCGCCTCATCTGCCCCATCCGGCATCGTGGTCACCACCTCTCGTGCAGACGTCGCGTCGGCGGAGGGCAGGCCGCCGCCTTGCCATGCCCTGCGCGCCGCGAGCAGGGCGTACGCGAGCAGGAACGCCGCCCCCGCCCATCGCGCGACCTGCACCGCCCACGGGGCGGCCTCGAGTACGAGCCCGAGGCCCGACACGCCGACGGCGATGAGCGCCGCATCCGAGGCGGCGCAGACGAGCGCGACCGTGAGAACGTGCTCCCGGCGGATGCCCTGGCGCAGGACGAACAGGTTCTGCGCGCCGATGGCGACGATGAGCGAGAGGCCGAGGCTGAGGCCCGCGGCGAGCGAGGGGAACACGCTCCGACGCTATGGTCGGTCGGGCATGAGCACCAGTTCGGATTCCTTCATCGTCATAAGCTGTGCTCATGATCGATCTCCCGGCTGACCTCGCGGCGACGCTCGCGGCGGTGGTCGACACCGGCACGATGGATGCGGCGGCTCGCCGATTGCACATCACCCCCTCGGCGGTCAGCCAGCGCATCCGTGCGCTCGAGGAGCGGCTGGGCCGTGTGCTGCTCGTGCGGTCGAAGCCCGCCCGCGCGACCGCCGACGGTGAACGTGTCGTGCGTCTGGCTCGGCAGTACGCGCTGCTCTCGCACGATGTGATGCGGGAGCTCGGAGAGCCGGGCGAAGGGGAGGGGCGGTCGGCGGTCAGTCTGTCGCTCGCCGTCAATGCGGATTCGTTGTCGACCTGGTTCGTCGCCGCCCTGTCACAGGTCGCCGCGGTGCACGACGTGGTGTTCGATCTCCATCGGGACGACCAGGACTTCACCGCCGAGCTGCTGGCGTCGGGGCGCGTGGTCGCCGCCGTCACGTCACGGTCCGACCCCGTGGCCGGATGCCGGGTACGACCTCTCGGGGCGATGCGCTACCGGGCCGTGGCGACACCGGCGCGCGCGCGGGAGATCGAGCGTCTGGGGGCGGAGCGCGCACCGGTCGTCGATTACGACCGCCGCGACGAACTGCAGACCAGGTGGTTGCGCGAGCGGGGTGTCGATCCCGCGGCGCCGCCCCGCAGCTTCGTGCCCGGCTCGCACGCCTTCGCCGATGCGGTGCGCGGGGGTCTCGGATGGGGGATGCTGCCAGATCTCCAGACCGGGACGGACCTCGCCGACGGCGCGCTCGTGCTGCTTCCCGGGTCGCCCGTCGACGTCCCGCTGTACTGGCAGCAGTGGAACCTGACGTCGTCGCTGCTGGATGCGGTCGCGGACGCGGTGGCGGAGACCGCGACGAGGGCGCTGAGGATCACGCCTCGGTGATGCGCAGCACCGACTTTCCCCGTGTGCGGCCGCGCTCCAGCGCGCGGTGCGCTTCCGCCGCATCCGCGAGCTCGTACACCGTGTCGATGTAGACCTGGATCGATCCGGTGTCGAGCAGCCGCGCGAGCGTCGCGAGAACGTCCCCGTCGGGGATGACCTTGTAGCCGGTGGCGCGCACCCCGGCCTGCGCCGCAGCCTCAGCGAAACCGGGCCAGCCGCCGCTGGGCACCATGATGTACAGGCCGCCGGGGCGGATGACGCCGAGCGAGCGCGTTCCGACCTCGTCCTCGGTGTTGGCGACGAGGTCGATCACGACGTCCATGTCCGCCACGACGTCCTCGAACCGCGTTGTGGCGTAGTCGATGACCACGGACGCGCCGAGTTCCCGAAGCCACGCGGCGTTGCGTGCGGAGGAGGTGACCGTCACGTGCGCGCCGAAGTACGCGGCGAGCTGCACCGCGAAGTGGCCCACGCCGCCGCTCCCGGCGTGGATCAGCACGCGCTGGCCCTCGTGGGCGTGCGCGGTCTCCACGACGACGCCCCAGGCGGTGAGGGCGGCGAGGGGGATCCCGGCGGCTTCGACATGCGAGAGCGATGCGGGCTTGCGGGCGAGCGACTGCGACGGCACGACGACGTACTCGGCGTAGGTCCCCCCGGTGCGTGGGAAGGGGACCATCCCGAAGACCTCCGTGCCCGCGGGCAACGGGTGCGCTTCGAACGGTGAGGCGACCACCACGCCGCTGAAGTCGAAACCCAGCGCCGCGGGGTAGGTCGCGATGGCTCCGCTCACTCCCTGGCCTGCCCGCGTCTTCGCGTCGATGGGATTCACTCCGGCGGCGACCACGCGTACGAGCAGCTCCCCGAGCACCGGCTGGGGAACCGGCAGCTCGGTCTCATGGAGGAGCTCCGGTGCTCCGGTCGAGTCGATGACGGCGGCGCGCATCCGGGTCGGGACGTCCTCGGCCCGCATCGGCGCGGGGGAGGGGGCGTCATGTCTCAGCGGTCGGGGGATCATCGGCCGCTCCTTTCGCTGCGAAGGCATCGGCCATGCGATGCGGTGACTGCCCTCAGTCAATCGCGGCTATGTCTCGTGGGCGTTACCCCGGTGTCACCGTGCGGAGAACCTCACACCTCCGCTGCCGGCCTGGGCGGCACATCCGGAAGCTCGACGCGGATGATCTCGGCCAGGCGCTCGCGCAGGCGGCCGGGCATGTCGACGGCCGTCGGCGAGAGCAGCCACTGGATCTGCAGGCCGTCCATGATGGCGATGATCTCCTCCGCCAGGCGGAGTCCGTCAACGGAAGGGTCTCGGAGCAGGCCGCGGGAGCGAAGGTCCTCGAAGGCCATCGTGAGGTGGTGGCGTGAGTTCTCGTACCGACGCACGAAGTGCGCGTGGGCGGGGTGGGCCGGGTCGGTCGCTTCCGCGGAGAGCACGGCATACAAGCTCACGATCCCCGGGGTCGTGGCATTGGCGCCGGTGAGCGCGACGAGCCGGGCGAAGTGGTCGAGTCCATCGCGGCCCGGGCCTGGCGCACCCTCGAAGAAGCGCAGCGAATGACGCCGATCCCGCTCATCGAGGACGGCCTCGAGGAGCGACTCCTTCGTCGGGAAGTGGTGGAAGAGTCCGGCTCGGGAGACGCCGCAATCGGCGGCGATCTGGCTCATGCTCGCCTGCCGGTAACCGACGGTGCCGAATGCGGCGAAGGCCGCGGAGACGACCTGATCGCGGCGGCGTCGACCGCTGGCGTAGCCGCGCGGAGAGGGTTCGGGCATGGGGATGACCTTATAGGGACTGGACGAAACCAAAAACCGGCACTACTGTCGGTTTTCGTCAATTCCATCGCGTGGCATCGCCGCCCGTGCGCCTGCGCATCGTCGCGTCAGAGAAACGAGGACCCCCATGACCGAAGCCGCACTATCCGTTCAGCTGTACTCCCTGCGCGAGGCGCTGTCCGTCGATCGGGAGGAGACGCTGGCGCACCTCGCCCGGCTCGGGGTGCGCCGGGTGGAGGCCTACGACATCGTGGGAGGGGGTGCGGCCCTGGCGGAGTCCCTCGCGCGTCACGGCCTACGCAGCCCGAGCGTTCACGCTTCGCTGGTGGGTGCGGGAGAGGACGGTGCTGCGACGCTGGGCGAGGTGTTCGATGCGGCTGTCCGCCTCGGCGCACACACGGTCTTCGAGCCGATGGTGTGGGGCGAGCACTGGCGCGACGAGGATGCGGTGCGTCGTACGGCCGATCGGCTGAACCACGCGGCGGCGGTCGCCGCATCCCGAGGGCTGCGCGTCGGGTACCACAACCACTCGCAGGAGTTCCATCACACGATCGGCAGCCGGAGCGCCTACGAGTTCTTCGTCTCGCTGCTGCGGGAGGATGTCGTCCTCGAACTCGACGCCTACTGGGCGGCTGTCGGGCGGCAGGACGTGCCCGCGCTGGTCACCCGCCTCGGGCGGCGGGTGCGAGCCTTGCACGTCAAGGACGGCAGCACGGCGTTCGATCCCTTCCTCCCGGACGCACCTCAGGGCGCCCTGGATCAGGTGCCGGCGGGACAGGGTGAGGTACCGCTCGCGGCGACGCTGGCGGCGGCGAGCGCGCTCGAGCTCGCGGTGCTCGAGTTCGACGAGTACGACGGCGATCTCTTCGAGGCGCTCGCGGCGGGCATCGCCTTCCTGGCAGAGGCGGGCATCCGATGACCGGCACGGGGCCCGTGGCTGTCGGCGTCATCGGCGCCGGCATGATCAGCGACACCTATCTCGAGAACCTCGGCTCGTTCCCCGACCTCCGCGTGACAGCGATCGGCGACCTCGACACGGCTCGCGCGGCGGCGCAGGCGGCCCGCCACGGGGTGCCGCACGCCGGTGCGCCCGAGGACGTGCTCGCCCACCCCGACATCGAGATCGTCGTCAACCTCACCATCCCGGCCGCGCACGCCGCGGTCAGCGCGGCGGCCATCGCCGCCGGCAAGCACGTCTGGTCGGAGAAGCCCCTCGGTATCGACCGGGAGAGTGCGCTCGCCCTGCTGGCCGCCGCTGATGCCGAAGGCCTACGCGTGGGCGTCGCCCCGGACACGATCCTCGGCCCGGGGCTGCAGACCGCGCGGCGCGCCGTGCTGCGCGGCGACATCGGCGTCCCCCTGTCGGCGCACACGGCCATGCAGTACATCGGCCCCGACACCTTCCATCCCAACCCGGAGTTCCTCTTCGCCCGCGGCGCCGGACCCCTCTTCGACATGGGCCCGTATTACGTCTCGGCTCTCGTGAGCGTCTTCGGCGCGGTCGATCGGGTGATGGCGCTCGGAACCCGTTCCCGCACCACTCGCGAGATCCGAGTGGGGAACCGGGTGGGGGAGAGCTTCCCCGTCGAGGTGCCGACACACGTCCAGGCGCTGACCCGCTTCGAGAGCGGCGCGGCCGCCGACAGCGTCTTCAGCTTCGACGCCGCGCTCGCCCGCAGCGGAGTCATCGAGATCAACGGCACGGAAGGTGCGCTCATCGTGCCCGATCCCAATACCTTCGGAGGCGAGGTACGCGTGGGGCGCGTGCACGGTGGCGCAGACCCGGTCTGGGAGACGGTCGCGCCCGTCGGCGTCGAGGCGGGTCGAGGGCTGGGCGTGCTCGACATGGCGCGGGCGATCCGCTCGGATGTCGCACATATCGCCACGGGCCGGCTGGGCTATCACGTGCTCGACACCCTGGTGGCGATCGACGAATCCGTGCAGACGCGGGCGGCTGTGGCCGTTGCGAGCACCGTCGACGCCCTGCCCCTCGTGCCCGAGGACCGTGACCCGCGGCAAACGACGCTGTGACCGGGTTCGCTCCGGTGCGCGCCGGGTTCCTGGGCGGCGGCTTCATGGCGGCGGTGCACTCCCGTGCGGCGCGCGCCGCCGGTGCGCGGCTGGTCGCCCTCGCCAGTTCGTCGCCCGGGCGCGCAGCGCAGGCCGCGGATCGCCTCGGGATCGGACGTCCGGCCAGGGATGCAGCAGAGCTCATCGCTGCGCACGACATCGACGTGGTGCATGTGTGCACCCCCAACCGCGACCACGCGGAGCAGACGCTGGCCGCGCTCGCCGCGGGCAAGCACGTGATCTGCGAAAAACCCCTCGCCACCTCGGTGGACGACGCGCGCGCGGTCGTCGTCGCGGCCGAGGAGGCCGGCGTCGCGGGGGCCGTGCCGTTCGTGTACCGGTACCACCCCGTGGTGCGCCAGGCGCGTGAGCTCGTCGCCACGGGGACCGTCGGGCGCATCCTCACGATCGACGGCGCGTATCTGCAGGACTGGTTGCTGGATGCGGGCGACACCGACTGGCGGGCGGATGCGGTCGCCGGCGGGGCGTCGCGTGCGTTCGCCGACATCGGCTCCCACCTCTGCGATCTGCTCGAGTTCGTTACCGGCCGACGGATCGTCGCTCTCTCGGCGCGCACCTCGACGGTGTTCGACACGCGCGCGGGTGCGCCGGTCGAGAACGAGGACATCGCCGCGGTGGTGGTCGAACTCGAGGGCGGGGCGCTGGGGACGCTGCTGGTCAGCCAGCTCGCCCCCGGTCGCAAGAACGGGCTCGTTCTCGAGCTGCACGGCTCGTCCCGCAGCCTCCGCTTCGCCCAGGAGCGGTCGGAGGAGCTGTGGATCGGCTCCCGCGAGGGATCGCAGCTCGTGCTGCGAGATCCGGATGCGCCGGGCGACCGCGGGCTCTCGCTCGTGCCGGCGGGTCACCCGATGGGGTACCAGGACGCCTTCAACGCCTTCGTCGCCGACGCGTACGCGGTGCTCGAGGGCGCGAGCCCGGACGGTCTGCCCACCTTCGCCGACGGTCTTCGGGCCGCCGAGATCACCGAGGCCGTGCTCACGTCCGCCCGCGAGCGTCGCTGGATCGACGTCGCCCCCGTCCCCGCATCGACCGGCATCCCCCTCGCATCGAAGGAGTCCCCATGACCGGCATGCATCCCGTCACCTTGTTCACGGGTCAGTGGGCGGATCTGTCGTTCGAGGAGGTCGCGCGCCTCGCCGCATCCTGGGGCTACGACGGGCTCGAGATCGCGGCGTCGGGTGATCATCTGGATCTGCGTCGTGCGGATGAGGATGATGCGTATGTCGCGTCGCGGCGGGAGATCCTCGACAGGCACGGTCTTCAGGTCTTCGCGATCTCGAACCACCTGGCCGGTCAGGCGGTGTGCGATGCGCCGATCGATTTCCGGCATGAGGCGATCTTGCGCGAGTACGTGTGGGGTGATGGTGATGCGGAGGGGGTGCGTCGGCGGGCGGCGGAGGATATGGCGCGGGCGGCGCGGGTGGCGCGCAAGCTCGGTGTGGACACGGTGGTGGGTTTCACGGGGTCGTCGATCTGGCCGTATGTGGCGATGTTCCCTCCGGTTCCCGCGTCCGTGATCGAGGCGGGTTTCGAGGATTTCGCGGCGCGGTGGAATCCGATCCTGGACGTGTTCGACGCGGAGGGGGTGCGTTTCGCGCACGAGGTGCATCCGGGGGAGATCGCGTACGACTACTGGAGTTCCGTGCGGGCGCTGGAGGCGATCGATCACCGCGGGGCGTTCGGGTTCAACTGGGATCCGTCGCACATGATGTGGCAGAACATCGATCCGGTCGGGTTCATCTGGGACTTCCAGGACCGGATCTATCACGTGGACTGCAAGGACACCAGGATGCGGCCGCGTAACGGGCGTGCGGGGGTGTTGGGTTCGCACCTGCCGTGGGGGGATCCTCGCCGGGGGTGGGACTTCGTGTCCACCGGTCACGGTGACGTTCCCTGGGAGGACTCCTTCCGCGCGCTCGAGGCCATCGGCTACACCGGGCCGATCTCGATCGAATGGGAAGACGCCGGCATGGACCGCCTCCACGGCGCCGCCCAAGCGGTCCAGTTCGTCCGGAGCCTGCTCTGGCCCACACCCACCGCCTCCTTCGACGACGCCTTCCGCAACCAGTAGTCCCGAAGAAGTCCGGCTGGGGTCTTGACTTCGGCCGGGCTACTTCATAACCTCGTGCTCATACGTAGAAGCATCCATTCGAGAGAGCTGAATCGGCTGCTCATACGAATGAACACAAGGTGGCCTCCGGAGCACAACAGCGTGCTTCCCGCATCAGAGCATCGCGGCTCGCCGCCACGGTGACACCCCGAGAACATCCAGTCGAAGGAGACAGGAATGCGCACCACCCGACGAGTCCTCGCCGCCGTCCTCGCGGCATCCGCCCTCGTCGCCGTCGCCGGCTGCACGGCCGGCACGACGTCAGCCGGCGGAACCAGAGCCGACACGATCATCTTCGGCAAGTCCGACGGCGGCACCACCTACGTCCGCAACTACAACGTCCTCGGGCCCGCCACTGAGAAGGCTCCGAACGCCGAGCTCATCTACGAGCCGCTCGCGCGCATCGACTATGCCAACGGCGCCGTCGTCGAACCGTGGCTCGCCGAGTCGCTCGACTTCGACGAGTCCGGCACCACGCTCACGATCGACATCCGCGACGACGTCACCTTCTCCGACGGCGAGGCGCTGACGGCCGATGACGTGGCCTACTCCCTTTCGCTTCCGCTCGAGCGTCCGGAGCTCAACCTCGCCGGCGTCACATACGCCGGTGTCGAGAAGGTCGACGACGACACCGTGCAGGTCTCCTTCGACGAACCGTCGTTCGCCGCTCTGAACCAGTTCGCATCCAGCTCGCTGCCGATGGTGCCCGAGCACATCTGGAAAGACCAGGATCTGACCACCTGGACCAACCCCGACCCGGTGGGCACGGGTCCCTTCACCCTCGACGCCTTCGCCGCGCAGCAGGTCACCCTCAAGGCGCGCGAGGACTACTGGGGTGGCGCGCTGCCCATGGCCTACATGAAGATCCTCGCGACCAGCGGCGAGACGGTGAAGGCGCAACTGCTGCGCGGCGACGTCGACTGGGCCCCCGTGGGCTGGCCCAATGCAGAGCAGGAGTTCGTCGCGCAGAACCCCGAGACGAACCTCTACCAGCTCTACGCCACCGGCGGTGCCTACTCGATGATGTACAACACCGCCCAGGCGCCGTTCGACGACGTCAACGTGCGGCGCGCGTTCGCGATGTCGATCCCCCGGTCGGACATCACCGCCACTTTGAATCGCCCGGGCACCGAGGCCGGTCCCACGGGCCTCGTCGACCAGATCTACTCGGACTGGATCGCTCCGGAGTACCAGGGGATGGTGCAGGAGGTCGACGCCGACGCTGCGGTCGCCGCCCTCGCGGCGAGCGGCTACGAGGTGGTCGACGGGGCGCTGGTCAAGGACGGCAAGACCTTCACGCCGCGACTCTCGTTCAACCAGGACTTCGGCTGGAACGCGTACGCCGACATCATGATCAACAGCTGGAAGAAGGTTCTCGGTGTCACCGTCGCCCCCGCGGGCGCACCGGGTGCGACCCTGTACGACCAGCAGAAGACCGGCGACTTCGATCTGACCATCGCGACGACCGGTGGAGCGGGCGTGTACGGCGTGTACAGCTTCCTCGACAGCCGTTACGTAGAGCCGCTCGGTACGGCCGCGGCCACCAACATCGGCCGCTGGAACGACTCCGAGACCGATGAGGTCCTGGCCCAGATGACCCGGGCCGCCGACGAGGCCACCATGAAGGACCTCGGGATGCAGATGCAGCGCATCGTGGTCGACGAGGTGCCCTTCTCACCGCTGTACAACTCGTACTGGTTCGTCGACGTGAACGCGTCGCACTGGAAGGGTTGGCCGACGCCGGAGGACTTCGACGCCGTGCCCTTCCCGAGCCTCGGGCCCGACACCATCCGCACCCTCCTCTCGCTCACGCCCGCATCATGAGCCTGGCACCGGGCGCCGTCACCTCCGCCACGGTCAGCGTGGCGCAGGTGACGGCCAAGAAGAGGCCCCGGCGCGGCCGGAGCATGTTCCTGCTGCGCAGGCTCGGCTTCTATCTGGCCGCGGCGTGGGCGGCGATCACGCTCAACTTCGTGATCCCCCGCCTGATGCCCGGCGACCCGTCTGCGGCCATCATCGACCAGCTGGAGCGGGTGAGCGGGCAGGCGCTGCCCCCGGCGACGCTGCAGTCCATCCAGGGCCTGTTCGGCAACCCGCAGGAGAACCTCTTCGAGCAGTACGGCGCATATCTCGTGCAGCTGTCGCGGTTCGACCTCGGCGTCTCGATCGTGAACTTCCCCGTGCCGGTCGCGGATCTCGTGGCCGCGGGCCTGCCGTGGACCCTGCTGCTGGTGGGGACGACGACGATCGCTGCATTCCTGTTGGGCACGGCCCTCGGGGTGGCGGCCGGGTGGCGGGCGGGATCGCGGTTCGACTCGATCGTCACCCCGCTCACCACCTTCCTCTCCTCGGTGCCCTACTTCTGGATCGCGCTGCTCGCGGTCTGGTACTTCGGGTTCATCCTCGGGTGGTTCCCGCTCGCCGGCGGGTACGACCCCAACCTCCCGGTGGGCTTCAACCTGCCCTTCATCCTGAGCGCGCTCCAGTACGGGGCGCTGCCCGCGGCGACGATCGTGTTCTCCGCCTTCGGTGGCTGGATGCTCGGCATGCGCAACATGACGGTGACCACCGTCGGCGAGGACTACGTGCTGCTGGCCCAGGCGAAGGGGCTGTCGTCGGCGCGCGTGCGCTGGCGGTACGCCGCCCGCAACGCCATGCTGCCCCAGTTCACGGGCTTCGCGATGGCGCTCGGCGGAGTCGTCGGCGGCGCGCTGCTGACGGAGATCGTCTTCAGCTACCCCGGCATCGGCTACCTGCTCTTCTCGGCGCTCCAGAAACGCGACTACCCCGTCATGCAGGGCGTCTTCCTCCTCGTGACGCTCACCGTGCTGCTGGCGAACCTCATCGCGGACTCCGTCTACGCCTGGCTCGACCCGCGCGTGCGAGAGGAGAAGTGACATGAAGTACCGCCTCTTCGCCAACGGCAAAGTGACCTTCGGTATCGTCGTGCTGGCCTTCTTCGTCCTGCTGGCGCTGTTCGGACAGCTGCTGCTGGACATCTTCGGACTGGATGCGCGCGCGAACGACATCTCCGCCATCTCGCAGCCGCCGAGCCCGCAGCACCTTCTGGGAACGACGCAGTTCGGCCAGGACGTGCTCGCCCAGGTCGTTGAGGGCGCTCGCGGTTCGATGTTCGTCGGCTTCCTGTCGGCGGCGATCGGCACTCTGCTCGCCATCCTCGTGGGCGTGCCCTCCGGTTACTTCCGCGGCGTCACCGGTCAGGCACTCAACTTCGTCACCAACCTCTTCCTCGTGATGCCGGTCCTGCCGTTGATCTTCGTGGTCGCGGGATATCTGCAGGGCACCGGCCTCGTCATGATCGCTGTCATCATCGGCGTCTTCGGCTGGGCCGGCGGTGCGAGGACACTCCGTGCGCAGGCGATGAGCGTGAGCAGCCGCGACTTCGTCCAGGCGATGCGGATGATGGGCGAGTCCCACACGCGCCTGATCTTCACCGAGGTGCTCCCGCACCTGTACGGGTGGATCGCCTCGATGTTCCTCGGCGGTCTGATCGGCGGCGTGATGGCCGAGGCGGGCCTGGCCTTCCTCGGGGTCTCGGACTCCTCCGCTGTGAGCTGGGGGACGATGATCCAAGCCGCCCAGCAGCAGAGCGCCGTGCTGCGAGGACTCTGGTGGTGGCTCGTGCCTCCGGGCCTTTGCATCGCGCTGGTCGGCACGGCCGCCGCACTCATCAACTTCGGCGTGGACGAGCTCGCCAACCCCAAGCTGCGTTCGGCATCCCGCCTCGTCGCCAAGCGCACCGCGCGCGTGCGTCGCGCCGCGGTCGCCGTGGAAGGAGCCTGAGATGACCATCGCCGCCGAGAGCCGTGCGGAGGCCGCATCCGTGTCCGAACACGACGACGACGTCCTGCTGGAGGTCGAGCAGCTCAGCGTGGAGTACGCGTCCCTCGGCGCCCCCACCCGTGCCTGCGCCGACGTGACGTTCTCCCTGCGCCGCGGGGAGATCCTCGGGGTCGTCGGGGAGTCCGGATCGGGCAAGTCGACGTTGATCACGGCGCTCACGCGCCTCCAGCGTCCGCCGGCCGTGACGACCGCCGGCCGCATCATGTACCACCCGCGTGAGGGCGGCGAGGCCATCGACCTCGTGACCCTCGCGCCCAAGAGACTGCGGGAGCTGCGCTGGACGCGCCTGTCGATCGTGCTGCAGAGCGCGATGGATGCGTTGAATCCCGTCATGAGGCTGGGTGCGCAGTTCGTGGATGTGCTGCGCACCCACGACCGTTCGCTCTCGAAGGCGGCGGCCTGGGATCAGGCGCGCCACCTGCTGTCGCTCGTCGGCATCTCCGCCGACCGCGTGCGCAGCTATCCGCACGAGCTCTCCGGCGGGATGCGGCAGCGTGCCACCATCGCCCTGGCGCTCGCGTGCCGTCCCGAGCTCATCGTCATGGACGAGCCCACGACGGCCGTGGATGTCGTGATGCAGCGGCAGATCCTGGCGCAGGTGCTGCGCCTGCGCCGGGAGTTCGGCTTCGCGGTCGTGTTCGTCACCCACGACCTGTCACTGCTGCTCGAGCTCGCCGATCGCATCGCCGTGATGTACGCGGGCCGGGTGGTGGAGCTGGCCGCCGCGTCCGAGATCTACCGTTCGCCGTTGCACCCCTACACGAAGGGGTTGCGCGACTCGTTCCCGCCGCTGCATGCGACGGCCACGCGGCTCGAGGGGATCCCCGGAACGCCGCCGGACCTGCGGGCGCTGCCCGCCGGGTGCTCGTTCGCCCCGCGGTGTCCGCGCGCGTTCGAGAAGTGCGCGCGCGAACTGCCGCTGCCGCGCACCCGTGGCGGGCGCGAGGTCGCCTGTCACCTGCACGATGAGGAGGTCCCCGCATGAGCGAGGCGGTTCTGGAGGCCATCGATGTCTCCAAGCACTTCACGGTGACCGGCGCCGTGGGTCGCTCCGCGACCGTGCGCGCCGTGGAGGGGGCGAGTATCCGCCTCGTCCCGGGGCGCGTCACCGCGGTGGTGGGGGAGAGCGGCAGCGGCAAGACCACGCTTGCTCGGATGCTGGCCCGCTTCTACGAGCCGACCTCGGGCGAGATCCTGCTCGACGGGCGGCCGGTGGCGACCGGACGAAACGTGGACAAGGCCTACCGCAAGGCCGTGCAGCTGATCTTCCAGGACCCGTTCGGCTCGCTCAACCCGCTTCACCGAGTGCGGCACAACCTCGACCGGGCGCTTCGGCTGCACCAGAGCGCGACCACGCGTGCCGAGCGCGAGCAGCAGATGATCGCCCTGCTCGAACGGGTCAGTCTCAGCCCCGCCCGCGATTTCCTGGACAAGTTCCCGCACGAGCTCTCCGGCGGTCAGCGCCAGCGTGTGGTGATCGCGCGGGCGCTCGCCGTGAAACCGCGCGTGCTGCTGGGCGACGAACCGATCTCGATGCTCGACGTGTCGATCCGGCTCGAGATGCTCAACCTGCTGAACCGCCTGTGCCGCGAGGACGGCCTCGCGATGCTCTACATCACGCACGACATCGCGAGCGCCCGCTACCTGTGCGACGACATCGTCGTCATGTACGCCGGGCAGATGGTCGAGGCGGGGCCCAAGGACGAGGTCATCTCCCGCCCCCAGCATCCGTACACGAAGATGCTCGTCGAGTCCTCTCCCGATCCGCACCGTGCCACGACCCTCGACCGTGACGAGCTGTTCGGGACGGCCGACGACCTCGGCGAGCCGCCCAGCCTGATCGAGCCGCCGGAGGGGTGCCGGTTCCATCCGCGGTGCCCGTTCGCGATGGAGCGCTGTCGCACCGAGGCGCCCCCGCGCACAGTGCAGCCGGACGGACACTGGGCCGACTGCTGGCTGCATCAGGTCGGCCGCGCCGACCTGATCGACGACACTTCGATGACCGCCCCCACCCCCGAGACGCCGACGGAGGCATCCGCATGACCGATCAGTCCTCGCTCCCCCCTCGTGGGCGCGTCGCGCGCCAGGCCGATGTCGCGCGACTCGCGGGGGTCTCGCAGTCCGCCGTGTCCCGGGTCATCAGCGGCGACGCGTCGTCGTCCCGGATCCCCGAGGAGACGCGGCGTCGGGTGCAGGATGCGATCGCGCAGTTGGGATACGTCCCCAACCCGGTGGCGCGGAACCTCCGCGGCAAGCGCACCCAGCTGCTGGGCGTCCACACGTTCGAGCCGTTGTTCCCGCACGCGCGCGAGTCCTTCTACTTCGAGTTCCTGCTCGGCATCGAGGAGCGGGCGGAGGAGAGCGGACACGACCTCGTCCTCTTCAGCTCCACGGGCGACGGCTCGGGCACCCGTCGCATCTATCGCGCCGAGACCAACCGCCTCACGATCGCCGACGGCAGCATCCTGCTCGGCATGACCCCCGACCGTGCGGAACTCGCCAGGCTCTGGCAGGACGGATATCCCTTCGTCCACATCGGCCGCCGCGATGTTCCGGGCGCGCCGTTCCCCTGCATCGTCCCCGATTACTGGAGCGCCGCCGCCGAGATCGTCGAGCGGTTGCACGCGCTCGGCCACCGCAGCATCGCGTACGTGAGGGACTCCATCGGCGGCGAGCCCTACGACGATCGCCGCGCCGGTTACCGGGAGGCCGTGGAGCACCTGAAGCTCCGCGACGACTCGCCCGGATACACCGACGAGGTCGCGGGGCTTCCCGACACCGTGGTCGACGCCCTCGCGACCGGCCGAGCGACCGCCGCGGTCGTGGAATCCGAGCGGATCGCCGATACGCTGCGAGCCCGGCTCGCGCAGCGCGGGGTCTCCATCCCGGTCGACGTGTCGGTCGCGGTGCTGGAGGACACCGCGGCGACGGGCGCGGGGTGGAGCGATCTGCGCATCCCGCGGAAGGAGATCGGCCGCATCGCCGTCGACCGGCTCATCGCCATGGTCGAGGATCCCACCGCGCCCCGGGAGAGCGTCTTGGTGCGGTGCGAGCTCGTCGCGGGCGCCACGGTCGCCGAGGCGCGAACGGAGCGTGGCGTATGAGCGGCCCGGACGCGGACCTGCTCGTCGTCGGCGGCGGATGCGGCGGTGTCGCGGCGGCGCTGACGGCGCTGCGGCTGGGGCTGCGGGTGCTGCTCACCGAGGAGACGGACTGGCTCGGCGGCCAGCTCACCGCCCAGGCCGTGCCGCCGGACGAGAACGCCTGGATCGAGGGATCGCACGCCTCGCCCGGCTACACCGACTTCCGGCAGCGCGTGCGCGCGTACTACCGCCGCAACTACCCGCTGACCCCGAAGGCCGCCGCGGACCCGCTGCTGGATCCGGGGCTGGGGATCGTCAGTCGCCTCTGTCACGAGCCTCGTGTCGCCGCCGCGGTGATCGAGGAGATGATCGCGCCGTGGTTGGCCTCGGGTCGGCTGCGCGTGCTGTTCGAGCATCGACCGGTCGCCGTGGAGGTGGTGGCCGACCGCATCCGCTCGGTCACGGTGCGCGCCGCCGACCGCACGGAGAAGGAGCTGCGGGCGCCGATCGTCGTCGACGCCACGGAGCTGGGGGACCTGCTCGAGCTCGGCGGCGTCGAGCACGTCGTGGGAGCGGAGGGCCGTGACGACACGGGCGAGCTGCATGCGCCGGAGACCGCCGACCCGATGGACCAGCAGGCCATCTCGTGGTGCTTCGCGCTCGAGCACCGACCCGGGGAGGACCACACGGGTGACAAGCCCGCACGGTACGACCACTGGCGCACGCACGTGGATCCGTTCTGGCCGGGGCCGCAGTTGTCGTGGGTCGATGTCGAGCCCATCGGCTTGCGCGTGCGCACCCGGCCGATCTTCCAGCTGCGGCCGACGCCCGACGTGCCGTTCGACCTCTGGCGCTTTCGGCGGGTGGTCGCGGCGGAGAACTTCCGTGACGGCACCATCGACTCCGACGTCTCACTCGTGAACTGGCCCCAGATCGACTACTGGGAGGCGCCGCTGCTGGGCGTCGACGAGCAACAGCGCGAACGCGCGCTCGCCGCCAGCCGGGAGCTCTCCGCCTCGTTCCTGTACTGGATGCAGACCGAGGCGCCCCGCGAGGACGGCGGGCACGGCTATCCGGGGCTGCGTCTTCGCGGCGACGTGACGGGCACCTCCGACGGCTACGCGAAGGCGCCGTACATCCGAGAGGCGCGACGGGCGCTCACTGAGTTCCGAGTGCTGGAGCAGCATGTCGGCGTCGAAGCGCGAGGGGCGGGGGCCGGCAGCGAGCTCTTCGCCGACAGCGTCGGCCTCGGTCACTACCGGATCGACCTGCATCCCAGCACGGCCGGTCGCACCTATGTCGACATCGAGTCGTACCCGTTCCAGATCCCGCTGGGGGCCCTCTTGCCGGTGCGCGTCGACAATCTGCTGCCGGCGGGCAAGAACATCGGGACCACCCATATCACGAACGGGTGCTACCGGCTGCATCCCGTCGAGTGGGCCATCGGCGAGGCCGTCGGGGCGCTCGCGGCATTCAGCCTGCAGCGGGCCACGCCGCCGCGCGCCGTCCGCGCCGATCCGCGGCTGCGGGAGGACTATCAGAGCCTTCTCTCCGGCACGCTCGGGATCAGTCTGCGCTGGCCCGAGGAGGTGCGCACGCATCACTGGAAGCCGGAGTCCGCTTCGCGGGATGCGGCGGTGCCCACCGGCTGAAGGGTCTTCCCGGCTCCGGCCGGAAGCGTCGTAGGCAACGAGGCCCGCGACGAACAGGAAAGGGAACACACCATGCACCGATCCTCCTCACGCGCCCCTCGGCGCTGGGCGTTCGGATTCGCCGCGGCGCTCGCCGCCGCGGTGCTGTCCGTACCGCTCGCCGCGCACGCGGTCGCGGAGCCCGAAGCCGCAGCGGCGGATGCGGCGGCGACGCTGCCCGCACTGCAGGTCGAAGGAAACCGCATCGTCGACGCGAACGGCCAGGATGTCGCTCTCCGCGGCGTCTCCGTTCTCGCGCCGGAGCAGAACGACCTGTGTGAGTACTGCAACGCGCGCCCCACATCCGAGCTCATCGATGTGGCGGTGGACTGGAACTCACGGGTCGTCCGGCTCCCGGTCACCGAGATCGGCGCGACGACGGATCTCGCCGCCTACGACGCCCAGTACATCGCCCCCTACGTGGCTCAGGCGGTGGAGCGCGGTGTCTACCTCATCATCGACCTGCACCTCGTGCGCAACTACGGGGATGCAGCCGGCGCCGTGCCGCGTTCCACGGTCGAGCGGTTCTGGGACTACATCGCGCCCCTCTACGGCTCGAATCCCAACGTGGTGTTCGAGGTGTTCAACGAGCCGATCTCTCCGGCGAGCTGGACGACCTGGAAGGACTACATCCAGCCGGTCGTGGACGGCATCCGCGACGTCGCACCGAACACCCTCTTGCTCATGGGCTCTCCGCAGTGGAGCACGATGCTCAACGGTGCGCTGACCGACCCCATCGTCGGTGGCAACATCGCCTACGTCTACCACCTCTACCCCAACCAGGGGTCACCGACGACAGCCCTGCTGGACCAGAAGTTCGGCACCGCTGCCCAGACGCTGCCCGTCGTGGTCAGCGAGTTCGGCTGGAACCCGCCGGGTGAGTTCTCGGACTCCATCACCGCGGGCACCACGACGAACTGGGGCGTGCCGTTTCGCTCATACATGGACGCGCGTCCCTGGATCGGATGGCAGGCCTGGATCCTCGACAACTTCTGGAAGCCGCAGATGTTCGACTACGACTGGAACATCCTCGCGGGCGAGCATCAGGGGCAGTTCGTGAAGGACTGGCTGGCAGGCGCCCCCAACACGTCCCCGTGCGCGGATCATGATGCGATCGGTGCGAGCGTGCAGGTCTCCTCGCAGTACAGTGCGTCCACGCCGGGCACGAAGCTGGTCGACGGCGACTGCTCGGACGCGGGCCGCTGGCTCTCCGCGGTGGGGGACACGGCACCCACGGCCACACTCACCTTCGCCCAGCCGCTCGATGTGGCTTCGGTGGGGCTGTACAGCGGATACGGCAGCAGCGTCGGCACGGTGCTGGTGGACTTCTCGGTCGAGGTCCACACGAGCGCCGGATGGCAGACGGCGGCCACGGTCACCGGCAACACGCAGGGTGCGCGGGAGATCGCCGTCGGCGTCGCCGGCGTCGACCAGCTGAGGCTCGTGGTGACCAACCCCTCCGCATCGACGACGGAAGCGAAGATCGCCCGCGTGCACGAGATCGCCGTGCACGCCGGCTGACCTCACCCACGAAGCAGGAGCCCCCGCACCGGATGCCGGTGCGGGGGCTCCTGCTGATCGTCAGGAGACCGTGTCGGGGTTGATGCCGGCCATCAGCGCTTGGAGCAGGCGGCGCAGGTTGTCGATGTCCGAGACGTCCCAGCTCTCGAGCGCGCGTACCAGCACGCCCTCCTGCGGTGCGCGCGCGGCGGCGAGCCGCTCGAGCCCGTACTCGGTGGGGGAGAGCAGGCTCGAGCGTCCGTCGGCAGGGTCCGGGGAGCGCGTGATGAGACCGAGGGCCTCGAGTTCGCGCACGGTCCGACTCAGCTGGCCCTTGTCCAGCAGCAGGTGATCCGCCAGCGTCGCCTGCGTCACGGTCTCGTGGCGCGCGATGGTCGTGAACACCTTGTACGCCCCGGGAAGGAGTCCCGGGCTGACACGATGCGCGTTCTCGCTGATGACGCGTCGGAACTGTCCGATGAGGTCGCTGAACTGGGCCTCGAGTGCACGCACGGCCTCGGTGCGCTCCTCGTCGCTCGACTTCTCGGACATCGTCATCACTCTACTTGCGCTCGTCGCCCGCATCCGGCGTACCCGACTGCGTCGTGACGGCGCCGGTCGCGGTCAACGTGGCCATGGCCTCGGGCACCGAGACCGTCGCCAGATCGGCCTCGGAGGCATGCGCCCGCTCGGTCGTGGTCATCCGCGTCAGCGGGGTGTTCGGGAGGAAGACGATCGCCAGCACGCTGAGAACGGCGACGGGCACCGCGATGAGGAATGCGTGTGAGATGCCGTTCGCGTACACATCCTCGAAGATGACGCGCAGCGGCTCCGGCATCGCCGCGACCTGCGGCAGAGTGCCCGAGCTCAGTTGCGTGGCCCACTCCGCGCCCGCCTTGCCCAGCCCGGCCAGCGCCGTGCGGACCTCGTCCGCCCGATCGGCGAGCAGGTCCGTCACCCGGGCCGCGAGGGCTGCGCCCATCACGGAGACACCGATCGTGCCGCCGAGGCTGCGGAAGAACGTGACGCCCGAGCTCGCGGCGCCGATCTCGCTCGGGTGCGACGTGTTCTGCACGACGAGCACGAGGTTCTGCATGGTCATGCCGACGCCGGCGCCCAACAGGAACATGTACACGGACACGAGGGCGAACGGGGTGTCGTAGTGGATCGTCGACAGCAGCGCGGAGCCTGCCGTCAGCAGCACACCGCCCGCGATGAGGTAGGGCTTCCAGTGGCCGAACCGGGTGATCAGCGCTCCGACGCCCATGGAGGCGACGAGCAGTCCCGCGATCATCGGGATGGTCATCACGCCGGCCTCGGTCGGCGTGGCCCCGCGAGCCGACTGCATGTACTGGCTCAGGTACACGGAGGCGCCGAACATGGCGATGCCGGTGGCGATCGAGGCGATCACGGCCAGGGTGAAGGTGCGGTTGCGGAAGAGCGTCAGCGGGATGAGGGGTTCGCGCACCCGCAACTCGACGACGATGAACAGCACGGTCGCGAGGATCGCGCCGCCGACCATGAACAGCGTGTTCAGGCTCCACCAGTCGAACGACTTTCCGGCAAGGGTCACCCAGATGAGCAGAAGCGAGACGGCGGTGGCCAGCAGAACGATGCCCGTGTAGTCGATCGAGACCTTGCGCGGCGTGCGCCGGGGCAGGTGGAGGGTGCGCTGCACGATGAGCAGGGCGGCGACGGCGAAGGGAAGCGCGACGAAGAAGTTCCAACGCCAGCCCCAGGCGTCCGTGATGACGCCGCCGAGCAGCGGGCCGCCGACGGTCGCGACCGCCATCACGGCGCCGAACAGGCCCATGTAGCGCCCGCGCTCACGCGGGCTGATGATGTCCGACATGATGACCTGGCTGAGCGCGGCCAGACCGCCCGCGCCGATGCCCTGCACCGCGCGGAATGCGATGAGCATCTCGGGGCTCTGCGAGAACCCGGCGGCCGCCGTGGCGAGCACGAAGATCGCGATGGCCAGCTGGTAGAGCACCTTGCGGTTGGTGAGATCCGCGAGCTTGCCCCAGATGGGGGTGGTGATCGCGGTGGTCAGCAGGGTCGCGGTGACGACCCAGGTGAACGAACTCTGGTCCCCCGAGAGGTCGTGGATGATCACGGGGAGCGAGGTCGAGACGACGGTCGAGGCGAGCATCGAGACGAACATGCCCAGCAGCAGGCCGGACAGGGCTTCGAGGACGTGACGGCGCGAGGTCTTGCTCGACGCGTCCGTCGGTCGGGAGATGGTGGTGGTCACAGCGGCATCCTTCAGTGGGGCGCGGCGTCATCGGCGCAGTAAGTTGATGTATGTCAACGATTGAGTTGGGTCAACTATATGGTCAATCGTTGAGACGCGTCAACTATTCCCGATCGTGCGGATGCGGGGCGGGTGAGGTGTGCCGGAGGCGCGCGACGGCGGGGTCAGTCGCTGAAGACGAGCGCGCGGTACTCGCGACGCGGCGGAGCCTCGGGAATCGGCGCGGGCACGCGACCGCGGGTGGTGCGCAGGTGCAACTCGTCGATCAGGGCGGTCGCAAGGCGAACGAGCTTGTTGATCTCGACCTCGTCGCGCTCGACCCATGCGCATCGCGGCTCGTCGTCGACGGGGACGAAGCCATCGTGCTGCTCCCAGGCGACGAGCGTGCGTTCTGCGCCGAGCACGTGCTGCTGCCACCACACCTGTCGGAGGTAACCGCGCGGGATCGACCGCCACGACTTGTTGGTCGTCTTGATCTCCGCCAGCGTCACCCGGCCCTCGGCATCGACCGCGATGCCGTCGGGGGTGGCGAGGTGCCGCTTCTCGACGACCGCGTGGAACAAGGCCGACGAGGGCTGGATGCCGTGTGTCGCCGCGACCCAGGCAGCGATCTCGGGCTCTCGGCGCCGACCGTGATCGGTGTAGGCGTTCCCGGAGAACCTCGAGCCGCCCAGTTTCTGGTCGGCAGCCTTCGCGATCGCCCGCTCGCTCGTGAGCGAGGCCACATCCGTCGCCGTGATTCCACGCGAGCGCGCCCGGATCCACGCGACCCGATCGCGGGAGTCCGCCACGATGCGGGCGGCGAGTTCGGGGGTCACCTCTCGAGGGTACGCCCGGTCGCCGACCCCCTCGAGAGCGACATGCGCGCGGCGGCGCACGGCGGCTGACTTTTGGAATGGCTGGGAAACGGTTAAGAAATATCTGAACCCTAGGGTCGGCTCGTTGCAGCTTTCTTGCGCTCCTCGCGCCCGTGTCGACCCAGGGGGACCATGTCCGACTCCACTCTCCGACCGCATCGTCGTGGCCGGATCCTCACCGCAGCCCTCATCGTCGGAGCCGTTGTCGCGGCCTCGGCGGTCGCGACCGTTCCCGCCGTCGCTGCGGACCCGACGGTCGGTGCTCGCACGGCGGGCGACCCGCTCTTCCCTCACGTCGGCAACGGCGGTTACGACGTCACCCACTACGACCTGGACCTGACGTATCGCGCGAACGACGACGTGAGCGCGGTCGCCACGATCGCCGCCACCGCCCCGGCGCCGCTGTCGGGCTTCTCGCTCGACTTCGAGGGCATGAGCGTGGACAGCGTGACGGTCAACGGCGTGCCCGCTCAGTTCTCTCGCGAGCAGGATGTGGACGCCACGCTCTTCAAGCTCGACATCACCCCCGCGACGGCGGTCAGTGGTCCGTTCACGGTCGCGGTGGCCTACTCGGGTGCGCCCGTCCGGCACATCGACGCGGACGGTTCGTCGGAGGGGTGGGTCAAGACATCGGACGGCGTGACGGCGCTGGGGCAGCCGATCGGCGCCATGACCTGGTTCCCGCAGAACAACGCGCCGGCGGACAAGGCCACCTACGACATCAGCGTGACCGCACCCACCCTCGTGGGCGGCAACCCGCTGAGCGTCGCGAGCAACGGCGAGCTGATCGGCAAGACCGTCGACGCACAGGCGGGGACCACCACCTGGGACTGGCAGCAGCGCAACCCCATGGCGACCGAGCTCTCCGTCCTCTCGATCGGGCGCTTCAACGTCCTGGAGAGCGACATCACCCTCGCGAGCGGCCGGACGTTGCACGAGTGGAGCTTCGTCGATCCGACCATCAGCGTGAACGTCCAGAACACGATCAACACGCGTCGCGGTGAGATCACGCAGATCATCGACTGGCTCGAGACGAAGCTCGGCCCCTATCCGGGCAACAGTGTCGGCCTCATCGTCGACCGTGTCGGCGTCGGGTACGCCCTGGAGACCCAGGACCGGCCGTTCTTCGACGGCAGTGTCTCCGCCAACACGCTCATCCACGAGCTCGTCCACCAGTGGCTGGGCAACGAGGTCGCCCCGGCCGACTGGTCTCACATCTGGCTCAACGAGGGCGCGGCGGAGTTCTTCACCACCTACTACCGCTACGGCGTCGGTCTCAGCCAGACCACCCCGGAGAACGACTCGTTCGGCAGCTGGAGCTCCGCGTCGGCCTCCCGGTGGCTGACGCCCACCGTCGGTTTCACCGACCCGGCCGAACTGTACGACTGGCAGGTCTACAACCGCGGAAAGTACACCCTCGGCGCGCTCATGACCGCCATCGGCCGCGACGCCTTCGATGCGACCTACGCCGCCTGGACGAAGGCGCACGCCGGCGGTTCCGCCGACACCGACGACTTCGTCGCGCTCGCCGAGCAGGTCTCGGGCCGCGACCTGGGTGCGTTCTTCCAGGACTGGCTGTTCGACACGGACAAGCCCGCGTGGCCCGCGATGTGGACCGCCGCCGTCACCACCGATGTGCCCACGGGTGAGACCGTCCTCCCGGGCGACACAGCGACTCTGACGCTCACGGTCGAGAACACCGGCCGAGTGGACCTGGCCGGCGCGACCGTCGTTGTCGACGCGACGCAGCTGTTGACCCAGGCGTCGTTGCCGATCCTCCCGAAGGATGTCGCACGTCAGGACTCGACGCTGACATGGTCGATCCCCACGACGGCGCCCGGCGCAACCGCATCCGTCGAGATCGCGGTCGACGTGGCCGCGGATGCCCCCGGCGGCGCGATCACGGTCCCGATCACCGCTCCGCAGCTCGGCTCGACCCTGACCGCGGCCGAAGCCGTCTTCCAGATCGCCGGACCCGTCGCGCTGAACCTGCTCAACATCAACGACTTCCACGGACGCATCGACCAGAACACGGTGAAGTTCGCCGGGACGATCGAGCAGTTGCGCGCGGAGTACGGCGAGGACAACACCCTGTTCCTCTCCGACGGCGACAACATCGGTGCCTCCGTGTTCGCCTCGTCGTACTTCAAGGACGAGCCGACCCTGGAGGTCTTGAACGCACTCGGCCTGAAGGCGTCCGCAGTCGGCAACCATGAGTTCGACAAGGGGATCGCCGATCTCACCGGCCGTGTCGCCGAGAGCGCCGACTTCACCTACCTCGGCGCGAACGTCTACGACGCGAAGACGGGAGAGGTGCTTCTCCCGGAGTACGCGACGTTCACCGTCGACGGGCTGACGGTCGCCGTCATCGGCGCCGTCACGGAGGAGACGCCGAGCCTGGTGTCGCCCGACGGCATCACGGGAGTCTCCTTCGGCGACCCGGTCGCGGCCGTCAACCGTGTGGCCGCCCAGCTGACTGACGGCGACCCGGCCAATGGCGAGGCGGACGTCATCATCGCGGAATACCACGAGGGTGCATCGGCGGGCACGCCCGACAAGTCGACCCTCGAGCAGGAGGTCGACCACGGCGGGGCGTTCGCCTCGATCGTCGAGGACACCTCCGCGGCGGTCGACGCCATCTTCACCGGCCACACCCACAAGCTCTACGCGTGGGAGGCGCCGATCCCGGGCACGGATCGCACCCGTCCCGTCGTTCAGACCGGAAACTACGGTGAGAACATCGGCCAGGTCGTGCTGCAGCTCGACCCGGTGACCGCAACGGTGGAGTCGTACACGGTCAACAACGTCGCCCGCACGACCGCGGCGGATGCTGACCTGGTCGCCGCCTATCCCCGCGTCGCCGAGGTGAAGCGGATCGTGGACGCCACGCTGGCGGATGCGGCTGCCGTCGGCAACCAGCCGGTGGGATCGGTGACCGCCGACATCACGACCGCCTTCAGCGGCGGCGCGTACGTCGACGGCGTGTATCGCGGGGGACTGCGAGACGACCGCGCAGCCCAGTCGACGCTGGGCAACCTCGTCGCGGACTCGATCCGCGACGCGCTGGCCGACCCGGCCCGCGGCGGAGCCGAGATCGGTGTGGTCAACCCGGGCGGGTTGCGAGCCGACCTGAGCTACGCGCCCGATGGCGTCATCACGTACGCCGAGGCGAACGCCGTTCTGCCCTTCGTCAACAACCTCTGGACGACCACTCTCACGGGAGCCCAGTTCACGAAGGTGCTCGAGGAGCAGTGGCAGCTCGATGACAAGGGTCAGGTCCCGTCACGGCCGTACTTGCAGCTCGGACTCTCCGAGAACGTGTTCTACACCTACGACGCCGCGGCGGCGCAGGGCTCGCACATCACGGGCGTCTGGATCGACGGACAGCCGATCGACCCGAACCGCGAGTACCGCGTGGGCTCGTTCAACTTCCTCTTGACCGGCGGCGACAACTTCCGCACCTTCAGGGAGGGGGCTCAGACGCGCGACTCGGGTCTCGTCGACCGCGACGCCTGGATCGACTACCTGGCGGCGCATCCCGCACTGACGCCGGACTTCTCCTCCCGCAGCGCACAGGTGTCCGGTGTCCCGGCATCCGTCGTCGCGGGCGAGGCCGTCACCTTCCAGGTGTCGCGGTTCGACCTCACATCGCTCGGCAGCCCCGCCAACGCGGTGCTGGAGCCGGCGATCGGTCAGGCTGCCTACACGCCCGTGGCCGTCACGAACGGTGTGGCGAACGTGTCGTTGACGACGCCCAGCGATGTCGCCGGCCCGGCGGTCATCTCCCTCGCGGCTCCGGCCTCGGGCACCGTCATCCGCGTTCCGATCGACGTGCGCCCGGCCGTGCCGGGAACGGGCGGAGGAGCGGTCGAGACGCCCGCGCCCGAGTCGGCGCTCACGCCCGCCACGCAGAACGCGGTCCAGATCCAGGGCGGGACGACGCTCCAGCCCGGACAGACGATCACGATCCACGTCGGTGAGGAGTACGCCGGTGACTGGGTGAGCGTCTGGTTGCGCTCCGACCCGCTGCTGCTGGGCTGGTACCGCGTGGACGAGCTCGGCAACATCACGCTCACCCTGCCCGCGGGCGTCTCGGGGGCGCATCGACTGGTCGTGCAGGACGCCCAGGGCAACGTGATCGGGTGGCAGCAGGTGCAGATCGGCGCGCTGCCCAGCACAGGCCAGGACGGCGGATCGATTCTGGGGCTGTCGCTCGTGGCCCTGCTGCTGGTGGGTGCGGGAGTCTCGGCGCGCACCATCCGCCGCAG
The DNA here is from genome assembly GCF_031453615.1 of Microbacterium sp. SORGH_AS_0428. Classification (NCBI taxonomy): domain Bacteria; kingdom Bacillati; phylum Actinomycetota; class Actinomycetes; order Micrococcales; family Microbacteriaceae; genus Microbacterium; species Microbacterium sp. SORGH_AS_0428. The sequence continues at coordinate 2,654,550 of NZ_JAVIZT010000001.1, forward strand.
GCGAGCCTGATCGAGCGTCGGCACTGACGTACGACCCCCGCCTCCGGGCGGGGGTCGTACGCTGCGCGGACGGATTTGGGGCCGCGGGCGACGTGGCGTAGCATGGGGACAAGCCAAAGACCGCTGGTCATCGCCGCGCGTGCAAACGCGACGCGATCGAAGCTCTGCAACGCAGGGGCCCGCGCAGGTGACACTGAACTTCCTCCTTCGGGAATCGAGCTCCGTGCGCTTGCGCCGGAGCTTTTGTCATGTGCGGGTGGTCGAGGCCGACGCTCCGCCACCGCGGGGTGTCACGTTCACATCAAGGAGTGACCATGGCGCAGAAGGATGCATCGGTCGCCGAGCTCACGAAGAACTTCGAGGACTCGACTGCCGTTCTGCTGACCGAGTACCGCGGTCTGACGGTTGCCCAGCTCAAGCAGCTGCGCAACAGCATCCGTCAGGACGCGAGCTACGCCGTGGTGAAGAACACGCTGACCAAGATCGCCGCGAACAACGCGGGGATCACGGCGCTGGACGAGGACCTCAAGGGTCCCTCGGCCGTGGCGTTCGTGCACGGTGACTTCGTCGCCACCGCCAAGGCTCTGCGTGACTTCGCCAAGGCCAACCCGCTTCTCGTGATCAAGGGCGGCATCTTCGAGGGCAACGCCCTGAGTGCCGACGAGGTCAACAAGTACGCCTCCCTGGAGAGCCGTGAGGTTCTGCTGGCGAAGGCCGCGGGCATGATGAAGGCGACGATGGGCAAGGCTGCGGCCACCATCGACGCGCTTCGCGAAAAGCTGGAGACCGCCGAGGCCGCGTAAGCGTCCGGCGAGCTCTTTCCCACACACCCCCACCTATCTAGGAGATACATCATGGCGAAGCTCACCACTGAGGAGCTGCTCGAGCAGTTTGCCGGCCTGACCCTCGTCGAGCTCAGCGAGTTCGTGAAGGCGTTCGAGGAGAAGTTCGACGTCACCGCTGCCGCCCCCGTCGCCGTTGCCGGCGCTGCGGGTGCTGCCGGTGGCGCGGAAGAGGTCGAGGAGAAGGACTCCTTCGACGTCATCCTCGAGGCTGCTGGCGACAAGAAGATCCAGGTCATCAAGACGGTCCGCGAGCTCACCTCGCTGGGCCTCGGCGAGGCCAAGGCTCTCGTGGACGGCGCCCCCAAGCCCGTTCTCGAAGGTGCCAACAAGGAGACCGCCGACAAGGCGAAGGCCGCTCTCGAAGAGGCCGGCGCGACGGTCACCCTCAAGTAAGGTCCTCACCTTCTTCACGAAGGCCCCGGATGCGGTTCGCCGCGTCCGGGGCCTTCGTGCGTCCGCGCGCGTAGCACGCGCGGATGAGAGCAATCTCATCGAACCGTCATCTTCTCGTAAGCCGCGGAAGGGCTCTCTCTTCGTAGTCTCCTGGTGTCCCCCAGCAGAACCTCAGGAGATCCATGTCCCCCTCCCAGCCGAGGCGCCCCCTCGCGGCGCTCGCCTTCGGGATCGGAACCGCGGTCGTCGCAGGCATGTTCGTGCCCGCCGTCGCCGTCGCCGCCGAACCCGCCGACGTCATCATCAACGAGGTGTACCTCAAGGGCGGAAGCGCCAACGCTCCGTTCAACAAGAAGTTCGTCGAGCTGTACAACGCCGGCGAGAGCGCGCAGAGCCTTGACGGCTGGTCGCTCCAGTACCGTTCCGCCGATGGAACAGGCGGGCCGTCGGTCACCGAGCCGCTGAGCGGCGTCATCGAGCCGGACGATTACTACCTGATCGCGTGGAACGGCAACGGCGCCGTGGGTGCCGCGCTCCCCGTCACCCCGGACCTGTCGTTCGACAAGGGCTTCAACGCCTCCGGCACGACGGGCACGATCTACCTCGCAGACACCACGCAGGCGCTGACGCTTCCCACCGGATCCGTCGTCGAGCAGGAGCACGTCGTCGATCTCCTCGGCTACGGAGCATCCAAGACGTTCGAGACGAGCGTGGTCCCGGTGACCGGCGCGAACAACGTCCCGAACTCCCTCGCCCGTGCGAACTTCGCCGATACGGACGACAACGCGGCCGACTTCAGCCACCCCGCGCAGATCACGCCGCAGGCATCCGCGACCTCGGGCACCGATCCCGATCCGGGTACCGACCCCGATCCCGGCACGGACCCGGATCCCGGCACCGACCCCGGCACTCCTGCGATCAGGACGATCGCCGAGATCCAGGGCACCGGCGACGCGACGCCGCTGCTCGGCCAGACGGTCACCACACGCGGCATCGTCACCGGCGCCTACGCGGAGGGCGGCTTCAACGGCTTCACCATCCAGACGCCCGGCACGGGCGGCGCGGTGGACGCTTCGCACGCCGCGTCCGACGCCGTCTTCGTCTACGCAGGAAGCGGGCAGGCGGGAGCAGCCCTCGCCGCGAAGGCCCCGATGGGCGCCTACGTCGAGGTGACCGGCGTGGCCGGTGAGTACTCGAGCGTCGCGAACGACTCCCAGACCCTCACCCAGCTCAACGTCTCGGCCGGCTCGGTCACCACGATCGACGAGCAGGTCGCGGCGGTGACGCCGGTGCCCCTCGCCTGGCCGATCGCGCCCGCGGACCGCGAGAAGTTCGAGAGCATGCTCGTCGCCCCCCAGGGCCGCTTCACGGTGAGCAACACGTACACGACGAACCAGTACGCCGAGATCGGGCTCGCCTCCGGCGAGAAGCCGCTGATCACGCCGACCGACGTCGCGCGCGTGGGCACCCAGGAGTACACGGATGCCGTCGCCGACAACGCCGCGCGCGGTGTCGTGCTCGACGACGGTGCGTCGATCAACTTCCTCGGCGGTTCGACCAACAAGGCGATCCCGCTGCCGTATCTCACCGACGTCGACGTCACGGTGGGCGCAGAGGTCTCGTTCGCCCAGCCGGTGATCCTGGACTATCGCAACGGCGCCTGGAAGGTGCAGCCGACCACCCAGCTCAAGGCCGGCGACCCTCTGCCCGTCACCATCGGGTCGGCGCGCGCCGCATCCGCACCCGATGTCGTCGGCGGCGACATCTCGATCGCCAGCTTCAACGTCCTGAACTACTTCACGACGACCGCCGCGGAGGTCGGTTGCACCTCGGTCTACACCGACCGTGACGGCACCCCCATCACGGCGAACCAGTGCCCCGACAACGGTCCGCGCGGCGCCGCGACCGACGTGAGTCTGAAGCGTCAGCAGGACAAGATCGTCGACGCGATCAACGCGCTCGGCACCGAGGTCGTCTCGCTCGAGGAGATCGAGAACTCGGCGGCGTTCGGCAAGAACCGCGACACCGCGCTGTCGACCCTCGTCGACGCACTGAACGCAGATCTCGGCGCGGACGAGTGGGCCTACGTGCCCTCGCCCAGCCAGGTGCCCGCCGGTGAGGACGTCATCCGCACCGCGTTCATCTACAAGGCGGATGCGGTATCGCCGGTCGGCGACTCCGTCATCGATCTCGATGCCGCCTTCGTCAACGCGCGACGCCCGCTCGCTCAGGCGTTCGCGCCCAAGGGCGAGACGGATGCCGCCTTCCTGGCGATCGTGAACCACTTCAAGTCGAAGGGGGACAACCGCGACAACCCGGCCACGGGCGACAACGCCAACGGACCGCAGGGCGCCTACAACGGCGACCGCGTGCGCCAGGCGCAGGCGCTCGTGGACTTCGCCGACGAGCGGAAGGCTGCCGCCGGGACCGACCGCGTGTTCCTGCTCGGAGACTTCAACTCGTACACGCAGGAAGATCCCATGCAGGTCTTCTACGCGGCCGGGTACACCGACCTCGGATCGCGCACGGGCAAGCACACGTACTCCTTCGACGGCGCAAGCGGGTCGCTCGACCACGTGCTCGCCTCGCCCGCCGCGGCCAAGACGGTCACCGGCGTCGATGTCTGGAACATCAACGCGGGGGAGTCGATCGCGCTCGAGTACAGCCGCTACAACTACAACGCGACGAACTTCTACGAGGTCTCGCCCTACCGCTCCAGCGACCACGACCCGGTCGTGGTGGGCGTCGCGTGGCAGCCGACAGTGCCGATCAACCTGCTGAACATCAACGACTTCCACGGTCGTATCGATGCCAATACGGTCAAGTTCGCCGGCACGGTGGAGCAGCTGCGCGCCGAGTACGGCGACGAGAACACGCTGTTCCTCTCGAGCGGCGACAACATCGGCGCCTCGCTGTTCGCCTCGTCCTTCGAGGACGACCAGCCCACGATCGACGTGCTGAACGCCCTCGGGCTGAAGGCGGCGGCGGTCGGCAACCACGAGTTCGACAAGGGCTTCGCGGATCTGAAGGATCGGGTGCAGCCCGCCGCCGACTTCACCTACCTGGGCGCGAACGTGTACATGAAGGGAACGACGACGCCGGCTCTTCCCGAGTACGCGACCTTCGAGGTCGACGGGCTCACGGTCGCTGTCATCGGAGCGGTGACCGAGGAGACGCCGACGCTGGTGACGCCCGCAGGCATCGCTGACATCGAGTTCGGAGACCCGGTGGATGCGGTCAACCGCGTCGCCGCCAAGCTCGAGGCCGAAGGCGACGTCGATGTGATCGTGGCCGAGTACCACGAGGGTGCGGCTGCGGGTGATGCCGAGAAGGCGAACCTCGCCGACGAGATCGCGGACGGCAAGGCGTTCGCCGACATCGTGCAGAACACCTCCGTATCCGTCGACGCGATCTTCACGGGTCACACGCACAAGAAGTACGCGTGGGATGCCCCGATCCCCGGCGAGTCCGGCGCAACGCGACCTGTCGTCCAGACAGGTAGCTACGGCGAGAACATCGGCCACGTCGTGCTCAACGTCGACCCGCAGACGGGAGACGTCCTCTCGTACGAGAAGGAGAACGTCGCTCGCACGACGACGGACGACGCTGCGCTCGTCGCAGCGTACCCGCGCGTCGCCGAGGTCAAGGAGATCGTGGACGGCGCGCTCGCTCGGGCGAAGGTCGTCGGCGACCAGCCGATCGGATCCGTCTCGGCGGACATCACGACGGCCTTCGAGGGCGGGTCCTTCGTCGGTGGCGTCTATGCCGGCGGCACGCGGGACAACCGCGCGGCGCAGTCCACGCTCGGCAACCTCGTCGCCGACTCGCTCGTCGCGACGCTGTCCGATCCGCTTCGTGGTGGCGCCGAGATCGGTGTCGTGAACCCCGGTGGCCTTCGTGCCGAGCTGCTGCGCGGCGACGACGGCGTGATCACCTTCGCCGAGGCGAACGCGGTGCTGCCCTTCGTGAACAACCTCTGGACGACGACCCTCACGGGTGAGCAGTTCACGCAGGTGCTCGAGGAGCAGTGGCAGACGAACGCGGACGGGTCCATCCCGTCTCGTCCGTACCTGGCTCTCGGCCTGTCGAAGAACGTGACCTACACGTACGACGCGGACGCGGCTCAGGGATCCCACATCACGGGGGTCTGGATCGACGGCGAGCCGATCGATCCGAAGGGCTCGTACCGCATCGGCTCGTTCAACTTCCTCCTGCAGGGCGGCGACAACTTCCGCACCTTCGCGGAGGGGACCGACACGCGCGATTCGGGCCTCATCGACCGGGATGCCTGGATCTCGTACCTGACGGCGAACAGCCCGGTCTCGCCGAGCTTCGCCACGCGCAGTGCCGAGGTGACGGGCCTCCCGGCATCCGTCGCGCCCGGTGCGCAGGTCTCGTTCCAGGTGGGCGGGCTGAACCTCACCTCGCTCGGGAGCCCGGAGACGACCTCTCTGCTGGTGAGCATCGAGGGCAGCACGGCCGTCATCGATCCGGTCACCGTGACGGGCGGAGCGGCAACGGTCGCCTTCACGGTGCCCGCTGACGCTCCGGCGGACAGCACGATCGTCCTCCAGGCGCCGCAGACGGGCACGGAACTCCGCCTGCCGCTGAAGGTGAGCTCCGCCACCCCGCCGACCACGACGCCGCAGCCCGTGGACCCGAGCCAGCTCGTGCCCGCCCTGCAGGATCTCATCAAGGTCATCACGGGCGAGCTGCGCGCCGGAGCCACGATCACGATCCACGTCGGCACGCAGTACGCGGGCGACTGGGTGACGGTGTGGCTGCACTCGACGCCGCGTCAGCTCGGCGGCTGGCATCAGGTGGATGCAGCGGGCAATGTCACGGTCACCCTGCCCGCCGATCTCACGGGCGATCACCGGCTCGTGGTGCTCGATGCGAACGGTCAGGTCATCGGCTGGCAGGCGGTCTCCATCGCCCCCAGATCGGGGTCGCTGGCCGCCACCGGCGCGCAGACGCAGTGGATCGCGGGCGCACTGCTCGCCGCATCCCTGCTGCTCGCGCTCGGTATCGTCGGGCGGGCCGTGCCGGTGCGTCGACGCAGCTGATCGACGACGGATGACGCGAGGGCGTCGGCGCTTCGGCGCCGGCGCCCTCGTTCACACCGTGGCGTCGGCCGTGGCGCGATCCGAGCGCAGCGGGCCGGTGGAGCTGCGCACGATCAGTCGCGGCTTGAGGCGCTGGATGACGGGGGCGAGCGTCGGGTCCTGGATCTGCCTCATGAGCAGTTCGACGGCCGCGGCGCCCTGCTCCCGCGGCACTTGGCGGAACGTGGTCAGCGCGAACATCTCGGCGAACTCGTGGTCGTCGATGCCGATGACGCTCAGCGCCGCCGGAACGTGCAGGCCGAGACGTCTGGCCGCGATGATGGCGCCGATGGCGACCTCGTCGCAGGCGGCGACGATCGCGGTGGGACGCGTGCGCGCGTCGCTGAGCAGCTCGACGGCGGCGTCGTAGCCGGCGGGCAGTGTCAGCTCCGACTCGGTGTGGGTCGCTTCTTCCGCCAGACCCGCATCCGCCATGGACTGCATGTAGCCGTCGAGTCGCGACGACTCCACGTGCGGCCAGCGGGTGCGCGAGCCCGCACCCAGGAAGGCGATGCGGCGGTGCCCGAGCTCGATCAGATGCTCGGTGGCGCGCCGGGCGGTCAGCGCATCGTCGAGGGTCACGACGCTGGTGCGCTCGTGGTTGCCGACGACGCTCACGACGGGCTTGCCGAGGGCGAGCATGCTGTCCAGCTCGTCCTCCTCGGGCTCCAGCCCGACCGCGATCAGGCCGTCGAACCGCTTGCGCGTGAGGAAGCTCTCGAAGATGCGCTCGCGGGTGTCGCTGCCCGGTTTGGCGTCGTAGAGCGTCAGATCCAGCCCTCTCTCGAGAAGCGCGGCCTGGATGCCCTCCAGCACCTCGGCGAAGAACCACCGGTTGACGTAGGGCATGACCACGCCGATGTTCTGGGTGCGCCCGGTCGACAGGCTCTGTGCGTTGGTCGACGGGACGTAGCCCAGCATCTCTGCCGCGCGAGTGACCCGGTCTCGCGTCTGCTGAGAGACGTAGCCGGAACCGCTGAGCGCGCGTGACGCCGTGGACTTGGAGACACCGGCCTGACGCGCGACGTCGGCAATTCCGCTCATGAGAGCCGCCCTCTTCCTCGACGGGTGATGTGGGGACGTTCCACATGGTAGGCGAAATCCCCGCCGATAGGGAACCGGTTCCACATGGGACAGACGCAGCGGGAGCGCTCCCATCGCCCCGCTCGGCCTCTTCGGGAGCGCTCCCATAGCAGGTTATCGAGTTGTGATCGTTCGCTGTTGTGTCGGATGCGGGATTGGATTACGGTGGCGTGGAATCGGTTCCTGAGTGAAGCCGATACGCGGGGCAAGATGCTCCTGCGTGCTCAAAGAGGAGGAATCACATGACCAGGTCACAGCGACGTCGGGTGCTTGTCCCGATGGCTCTGTTGGGAGTCGCCGGCCTTGCGCTCGCAGGCTGTGCCGAGACCAGTTCGTCCCAGGGTGGCGGCTCGGTCGAGGGCGCGACGGTCCAGATCGCCGGCGGTATCACCGGTGGGGAGGCGGACGCGCTCAACAAGTCCTTCGAGCAGTTCACCGCCGACACCGGCATCAAGGTCGTCTACACGGGTGACAAGAGCTTCGAGGGCAACATCGTCACGAAGGTGACGGGTGGCTCGGCCCCCGACATCGCGATCGTCCCGCAGCCGGGTCTGCTCAAGTCGCTCATCGACACGGGCGAGGTCAAGGAGGGCTCCGACGCGGTCTCCAAGAACGTCGACGAGTACTGGTCCGCGGACTGGAAGAACTACGGCTCGGCCGACGGCACCTTCTACGCCGCGCCGATGCTCGCGAATGTCAAGGGCTACGTCTGGTACTCGCCCGCGAGCTTCAAGGAGTGGGGTGTCGAGGTCCCCAAGACGTGGGACGACCTGCTGACGCTCACCCAGACGATCCGCGACAAGACGGGCGCCGCACCGTGGTGCGCGGGCTTCGCCTCCGACGCCGCATCCGGCTGGCCGGGTACGGACTGGATCGAGGACCTCGTGCTGCGCCAGTCGGGTGCCGACGTCTACGACCAGTGGGTCGCGAACGAAGTGAAGTTCACCGACCCGCAGATCAAGGAGGCCTTCGAGGCCGTCGGCAAGATCCTCCTGAATCCCGACTACGTCAACGCGGGCTACGGAGATGTCAAGAGCATCAACTCCACCGCCTTCGGCGATGTCGCGGCCGCTGTCGCCGACGGTCGCTGCGCGATGACGCACCAGGCGTCGTTCCTGTCGGCGAACTTCCTCGAGGCCAAGACCGCCTCGGGCGCCACCCCGACGGTCGCCCCCGACGGTGACGTCTACGCGTTCCTGCTGCCCGGCATCACCGCCGAGGGTGAGCAGAACGTCGAGGCCGGTGGCGAGTTCGTCGCCGCGTTCAGCGACGACGAGGCCGTGCAGAAGGTCGTGGAGTACATGTCGACTCCCGAGTTCGCGAACGCTCGCGTCAAGCTGGGCGGCGTGATCTCCGCCAACAAGGGCGCCGACCCGTCGCTGGCTTCCAGCGAGTTCCTGACGGACGCGATGAAGACGCTGCAGGACCAGTCCACCGTCGTCCGCTTCGACGCCTCCGACCTGATGCCGGCCACGGTGGGCAACGGATCGTTCTGGAAGGGCATGGTCAACTGGATCGACGGCCGTCCGCTCGACCAGGTGCTCAGCGACATCCAGGCGGGATACGACAACTAATCCCGTCGGCTCGCTCGCGACCGCGGGGTCGCTCGGCACTTCTGCCGGGCGGCCCCGCCCGCGGGCGGCCGCCCGGACGACAAGGACCCAGATGTCCCAGACGAAAACGACGGAGCCGCTCGTCTTCCATGACGAGCTCCAGCCTCCGAAATCGCCCCGCGCGCGCAGGATCGCGACGATCATCGCCATCGCCGCCGCGGCTCTCGCCGTCGTGGCGGCCCTTCTCCTATGGCTGAGCCCGCAGGTCGACGACGCACCGCCGACCTCGCTCGGCTTCTCCCTCAACAGCTTCTTCGTCTGGCTCGGTGGCCTGAACCCCATCGTGCAGATCCCGATCGTCCTGATCGTGTTCGGCGCCGTGGTCGGACTCGTCCTGCTGCTCATCGAGTTCGCGCCTCGGCGCGGTCGCGGCTACATGTGGCTGCGCGTCGTCGCGTGCTTCGCGATTCCGCTGCTCGCCTTCATGCTGCTGCGTCCGTACCAGAACGCGCTCGTCTACGTGCTCGCCATCGCGCTGGGCGTGGGTGCTCTGCTCTTCTTCGCCGACTATCGTTCCCGCGAAGGAGCGGGATACGTGTTCCAGCTCGTCGTGTTCCTCGCGCCGGCGATGCTGCTGCTTCTGCTCGGCCTCATCTACCCGGCGATCTCGACCTTCTTCCAGTCGTTCTTCGACAAGACGGGCGACAACTTCGTCGGTCTCGAGAACTACATCTGGACCTTCACGAACCCCGAGGGCTTCTGGTCGGTCATCAACACGATCATCTGGGCGTTGTTCGCGCCGACGCTGTCGACCATCATCGGCCTCGCCTACGCCGCCTTCATCGACCGCGCCCGCGGCGAGAAGATCCTGAAGGTGCTCGTGTTCATGCCGGTCGCGATCTCGTTCGTCGGCGCCGGCATCATCTGGAAGTTCGTGTACGACTACCGGCAGGGCGAGCAGATCGGTCTGCTGAACGCGATCGTCACCATGTTCGGCGGCGACCCGGTCGGCTGGCTCGATGCGCAGCCGCTCATCAACACCTTCGCCCTGCTGGCCGTGTTCGTGTGGACGCAGACCGGCTTCGCGATGGTCATCCTCTCGGCGGCGATCAAGGCGATCCCGACCGAGCAGCTGGAGGCCGCGCAGCTCGACGGCGCGTCGGCCTGGCAGCGGTTCACGAACGTGACCGTTCCCGGCATCCGCTCCTCGCTGATCGTCGTGCTCACGACCATCACGATCGCCTCGCTGAAGGTGTACGACATCGTCGCCGTCATGACAGGCGGCCGGTCGAACACCTCGGTGCTGGGCTTCGAGATGGTCAATCAGCAGCAGCGGTTCCAGAGCTACGGGCACTCCTCGGCGCTGGCCGTCGTGCTCTTCCTGTTCGTGCTGCCGCTGATCATCTACAACGCGCGTCAGATGCGCAAGCAGAAGGAGATCCGATGAGCGCCGCCGCCCCGACCACGCCGGCGTTCGACGCCAAGACTGCGCGCAAGGTCGCGCGCGACACGCGCCGCAACGAGAAGACGGCGCAGAAGCGGATGACGTCGAAGACGGCCACGTTGATCGCGATCATCATCGCGATCTTCTGGACCATCCCGACCTTCAGCCTCTTCGTCACCTCGTTCCGCCCCGGTGCCGACTCCCAGACGAGCGGATGGTGGACGGTCTTCGTCGACCCCGCCTTCACGCTCGACAACTACTTCGACGCGCTCACCTCCGGTGGCACCGCGTTGACACTGGGGGAGTCGTTCCTCAACTCGCTCGCCATCGCCATCCCCGCCACCGCCATCCCGATCGCGCTGGCATCGCTGGCGGCGTACGCGTTCGCCTGGATCGACTTCAAGGGCAAGAACGGCCTGTTCATCTTCGTGTTCGCGCTGCAGATCGTGCCGATCCAGATGGCTCTCGTGCCGCTGCTCAGCCTGTTCTCGCGCGGCCTCGAGATCAACGGTGTCCCGGTCTTCCCCGGCTTCGAGCTGCGCGGGGTGGAGCACAGCTTCGCGACGGTGTGGATCGCGCACGCGATCTTCGCCATGCCGCTGGCGATCTTCCTCCTGCACAACTTCATCTCGGAGATCCCGAGTGAGGTCATCGAGGCGGCACGCGTCGACGGCGCCGGTCATGGGCAGATCTTCTTCCGGATGATCCTGCCCCTGGCGATGCCGGCGATCGCGTCGTTCGCGATCTTCCAGTTCCTGTGGGTGTGGAACGACCTGCTGGTGGCCACGATCTTCGCGCCGAGCTCATCGCTGCCGTTGACGCAGACGTTGAACTCGCTGTCCGGATCGTGGGGCGACCGCTGGTATCTCCAGTCGGCGGGCACGTTCATCTCGATCATCGTTCCGTTGATCGTGTTCTTCGCCCTCCAGCGGTTCTTCGTGCGCGGCCTGCTGGCCGGCGCGACGAAGGGCTGACGCCCCGCGCGACGCAGATCAGGGGGCCGCATCCGACAGGGTGCGGCCCCCTGATGCGTTCACGCGGCAGGCGGATAGGGTGAGCGCATGCACCAGGGGGCGGGCCCATCCGAGCAGGCACTGTCGATCGCCGATCCGTACACGGGCCTCGACGCGGACGAGGCTGCCCGACGTCTCGCCGCGGGGCTGGGCAACGCGGTCGAGGCCGACACATCGCGCAGCGTGTGGAACATCGTGCGCGCCAACGTGTTCACCCTGTTCAACGGCATCGTCGGAGCATGCTTCCTCGTGCTGCTGCTGGTCGGCCGGTGGCAGGACGCCCTGTTCGGCCTGGCTGCCTTCGCCAACGCGATCATCGGCACGGTGCAGGAATTCCGTGCCAAGCTCGCCCTCGACCGTCTCGCCCTGCTGAACGCGCCCCGCGCCCGCGTGCGACGCGAGGGGCGCGAGGTGGAGATCGCGCCCGCGGAGGTCGTGCTCGGCGACGTGCTCGTGCTGCGGGCGGGCGATCAGATCGCTGCAGACGCGGTGCTGCTGCGAGCCGTGGCGCTGCAGGTCGACGAGTCGATGCTCACCGGCGAATCGGATGCGGTCGACAAACGCCCCGGGGACGAGGTGCTCTCGGGGTCGATCGTCGTCGGCGGCGAGGGCGACGCGCGGGTCGACAAGGTCGGCGCGGACTCCTACGCGAATCGCTTCCAGTCCGAGGCCAAGCGCTTCTCGATGGTGCGCAGCGAGCTGCGCACCAGCATCGACCGCGTGCTCAGGTGGGTGAGCTGGGGGATCGGACCGATCGGACTGCTCGTGCTCAACGCGCAGGTCATGGTCGCCGGCGGCTGGGGGGTGATCTTCTCCGAGGGACGCTGGGAGCAGGCGGTGGTCAACACCATCGCCTCGCTCACGGCGATGATCCCGCTGGGTCTGGTGCTCATGACCTCGATCGCGTTCGCGGTCGGGGCGGCGAAGCTCGCCGCCAAGCAGGTGCTCGTCAACGAGCTGCCGGCCGTCGAGGGACTCGCGAGGGTCGACGTCATCTGCCTCGACAAGACGGGCACCCTGACCGAGGGTGAGATCACCTTCGACGCCGCGCATCCCCTGCCGGACGCGGCGGAAGGCTGGGAGGGCGCGCTCGCGTGGTACGGCGCGGCTCCCGATGCCAACGCGACGGCGCGGTGTCTGCGGGAGCCCTATCCGAACCCTCCCGATACCCCTCCGACCGCGCGGATCGGATTCTCCTCCGCCCGCAAGTGGAGCGCGGTCTCGCTGGCGGGGGCGACGTGGGTGCTGGGCGCTCCCGAGATGGTGTTCCCGGAGGAGGCGACCGATGCCGCATCCGTCCTCGGCGCACTCGTGACCGGACTCGCCTCGCGGGGCCTGCGCACGCTCGTGCTGGCGCAGGCGCCTGTCGCGCTCGACGACCGAGACGTGGCGGAGGAGCGTCTTCCTGTTGCGCTCCGCCCCGCCGCGGTCGTCACGTTCCGCGAGCGCGTGCGCGCGGATGCCGCGCAGACCCTCTCGTACTTCCACGCACAGGGGGTCGGGGTGCGCATCATCTCGGGCGACAACCCGCGCACGGTCGCCGCCATCGCCCGGGATGTGGGCCTGGATGTCGCCGAGGGTTACGACGCGCGGATGCTCCCGGACGACCAGGAGGCGCTGGCCGAGGTCCTCGAGACGCACACCGTGTTCGGGCGGGTCACCCCCGAGCAGAAGAAGGCGATGGTGCTCGCCCTGCAGAGCCGCGGACACACCGTCGCGATGACGGGAGACGGCGTCAACGACGCGCTGGCCATCAAGACCGCCGACATGGGGATCGCCATGAACTCGGGTGCCGCCGCGACGAAGGCCGTCGCGCGGCTCGTGCTGCTGGATGGCAGGTTCTCGCACCTGCCGGATGTCGTCGCCGAGGGGCGTCAGGTCATCGCGAACATCGAGCGCGTCTCGATGCTGTTCCTCACCAAGACCGCCTACGCGACGGCGTTGGCCATCCTGTTCGGCACGCTCGTCCTGTCGTTCCCGTTCCTGCCGCGCCAGCTGTCCATCACCGACGGGCTGACCATCGGCATCCCCGCGTTCTTCCTCGCGCTCATGCCGAACGCCCGGCGCTACATCCCGGGCTTCCTGCCGCGCTCACTGGCCTTCGCCGTGCCGTCCGGACTCATCGTGGCGCTCACGCTCACCGGATACGCGCTCGTCGCGCGGTCGATCGGCGTCGGAGAGGACCAGCTGCGTACGGGCTCGACGATCATCCTGGCCGTCGTCGGCATCTGGATCCTGTCGATCCTGTCGCGACCGCTCAACCGCTTCAAGGTGATCGTGATCGGTGTCATGTTCCTCGCGCTGATCACGCTGTTCACGGTGCCGTTGTCGATCGAGTTCTTCCAGCTGGTCGATCCCGGTCGCGAGGGAGCGTACGCCCTGACCCTGTTCGTGATCGGCGCCATCGGTGCGATCGAGATCGTGCGCCTGTTCCACGTGCGGTTCGTGCGCGCCTCGCTCGCGCGTTCTCAGGGGGCGAAGGGGTCCGGCGCCGCGTCCCGCGAGCGGAAGTAGCGCGAGCCCAGCGGCGTCCACAGGACGACCAAGAGGGCGATCTGCAGGGCGACCTGCACGAAGAGCAGGCCGTCCCAGGTGTCGCTGGTGACGATGGTGATCACGTGCAGCGTGAGCTGGATGGCGATGTAGACGGTCACGAGCAGCCGGGAGAGCCGGCTGCCCCGTGCGACTCCGGAGGCGACGGCGAGCGTCAGGAGCCCGAACAGGATGATGCCCGCGCCGATGAGCGAGACGGTCAGCACGTCATCGGCGGCGACGTCGTAGCGGCTCAGCATCACGAGGATGCCGAGCACCACGTTGTATGCCCCGGTGAGGGAGACCAGCACGACCGCGAGGGTCACCGCGACGGGGCGCCGGACGTGATGCTGGTTCACGCGACCACCCTAGCGGCCGCCCGCGTCAGCCGGCCGCACAGCCCAGCCGCGCCTGCGAGGCGCGCATCGCGTCGATCTCCGCCGTCTGGTTCGTCTTCATGGTCTCCGCCACCTGGAGAACCCGGGGGATGCTGCCGCGCTCGAGCACGGCCTCGGCCATGGGGATCGCGCCCTCGTGGTGGCGGATCATGAGCGTCAGGAACTGGCAGTCCAGGGCCGTGCCGCTCGCGCTGCGGAGCTCCGCCAGCTCCGCGTCGGTGGCCATGCCCATGGACGCGCGCAGCTCGGCGGGATCGGCGTCGGCTCCGGCGCCGTGCGAGCCGTGTGCATCGGTGTCGCCCATCCAGCTCATCAGGGTGCCCTGCTGCGGCACGCCCCACTGCGTCAGCCACTCGAACATCATCCCGTTCTGAGCGGCCTGACCCGTGGCGATGTCGTAGGAGAGAGCCCTGACGGTGTCGTCCTGCGTTCCCTGATAGGCGATCATCGCCATCTCGACGGCCTGGTCGTGGTGCACCTGCATGTCGCGGGCGAAGCCGATGTCGGCGGCGTTGGGCACGGCCGGGGCGTTGTCGAAGAGCGAGAAGCGCCCGATGGCGAAGCCGACCGCGACCACCGCCAGCGCGACCAGCCCGGCGGCGATCCACCGGCCCGGCCGGCGCTCCGTGCGTTCGGTCATCGGGTCACTGACGGCCGGGGGCGTCGACGCCGCCGCTGCACGCGGCGAGCGGCTCGGGGGCGTTCTGGCTGCGCCAGTACTCGGTGAAGAACTCGGGGATGCGGGTGTCATCCGCGGCGTCCAGCTTCAGCTGCGCATTCCACGCACTCAGCACGATGGGGGAGTCGAGGCCCTCGAACGGCGAAAGCAGCGTGTACGTCTGCGGGAAGTAGCTCTTCAGGGTCGCGAGCTCGTCGTCGCCCACCCTGGCGGGGTCGTACGTGACCCAGATCGCGCCGTGCTCCATGGAGTGCACGGCATTCTCGTTCGGGACGGGCTCGGTGTAGATGCCGCAGTTGAGCCAGAACGGGTTGTGCTCCCCGCCGGCCGGCGGGGTCTGCGGGTAGTCGACCGGGCCCTCGACGTGGTTCGTGGTGTTCGAGAACGTCTCGACGCCCTCGATGACCGCGCCCGTCGAGTTCTGCGCCTGATAGGTGACCGGCTTCGGCGTGAAGACGATCGAGGCGACCACGAGCGCGACGACGACGACCGCTGCCCCCGAGCCGACGACCCACCACACGAGCTTGCTGCGCCGGCGCTTGGCCAGCTGGCGCTGGTACTCGGCGAGCTTCTCCTGGCGGCGCTGTTCGCGCTCCTGCTTCTGGGAGCTGGCGATCTTCGCCTGCGTCGCGGGATTGCCGCTCTGGCGCTTGTCGGGCGTCGGGGTCATGTGATGTACGTCCTCGGGTGGGTGCGGGCACGGAAGGGCGGAACACGGGCCATGCTGCCGGCCCGGGGGGATTCTATGCGAACGCATTTTGTGGGGGCTGAGAAGCCGCTCGAGCCGGTGTCGGAGGAGCTCGGATAGAATCGCTGTGCCGCTCGAATCGTTTCGACTGCGGCCCGCCGATCGGCGCCCCTCTCTCTCGAACTGGTACCCCTGTGTCTGACGCCCCCGCTCCCGACCGCCACGAGACCACCGCCACCGGTTCGGTGCGCGTACCCCGCCCGGCCACGGGCGCCATCCGCACGCTCGGCTCGAACCCGGCGACCGCCCCCATCGTGCTGCACCCCGGCGACGCCATGCCGACGTGGCGTCGCGTGCTGTACATCGTGCTGCTGGGCGCGCTCACCGCGCTCGGGCCGTTCACGATCGACCTGTACCTGCCGGCGTTTCCCATCCTCGAAGCGGACTTCGACACGACGGCGGCGATGATCCAGTTGACCCTGACGGGAACGACCATCGGATTCGCGCTGGGCCAGCTCGTGGTCGGACCCCTGAGCGACAAGCTGGGGCGCCGTGTCCCGCTGCTGATCGTGACCGGCCTGCACATCGTGGCGAGTGCGGCTGCCGCCTTCGCGCCGGATCTGGTGAGCCTGGGTGTGACCCGCGTGCTCATGGGCGCGGGCGCCGCGGCCGGCGGTGTCGTCGCGGCCGCGATCGTACGCGACCTGTTCGGCGGACGTCGGCTCGTGGTCATGCTCTCGCGTCTTGCCCTCGTCTCCGGGGTGGCACCGGTGCTGGCGCCGCTCGTCGGCTCCTGGCTGCTGCAGGTCATGCCGTGGCGCGGGATCTTCGTCGTGCTCGCCGTCTACGGCGTCGTCATGCTGGTGTCCGCGCTCATCTTCATCCCCGAGACCCTCCCGCGCGCTCGCCGCCAGGAGCGGGGCTCGACGACGATCTGGCAGCGCTATCGGAGCGTCTTCAGCGACCGCGTCTTCGTGGGCGTGCTGATCATCGGCGGCATGACCTTCAGCGGGCTGTTCTCCTACCTGTCGGCGTCCTCGTTCCTCTTCCAGCAGAGTTACGGCTTCGACGCGCAGCAGTACGGCCTCCTGTTCGCCGCCAACTCGGTCGGCCTCGTGATCGGCGTGCAGACCGCATCCCGGCTCGCCGCCCGGTTCGGGCCGCAGTGGGTGCTGGCGTTCTCGACCGCGGCTCTGGTGCTGACCGGCGCCGCCATCATCGTCGGCGATCAACTGCACCTGGGCGTGTGGGGCACCGTCGTGCCGCTGTTCCTGTTCATGACCACGTGCGGTTTCACCTTCCCGTGCGTGCAGGTGCTCGCGCTCGACCGGCACGGCAATGCCGCGGGAACCGCGCAGTCCATCATCGGCGCCACGAACTTCGGTGTCGCGGGCATCATCTCCCCTCTCGTGGGCGGGCTGTCGCACGGGGCGCCCATCTCGCCCACGACCATGGCATCGGTGATGGTGGGTTGCGGCGTGATCGCCGCCCTCTCGCTCTGGTTCATCGTGCGTCCGCGCACGGTCGCCCAGCTCGCGCCCTGATACACCATCGCGATCCACCCGCCGGATCCCGGATGAGCGTGCGAGACTGACGCGATGAGCCACGCCCGCGCCTCCTCTCGCCGCGGCATCCTGTGGCTCGGGGGAGGACTCGTCGCGATCGGGGTGGCGATCGGGGTGTGGATCGTGCTGAGCGGTGACGCGCCGTTCGCCATCGACACGACATGGAACGACCTGCTCGCCGCGATCGCCTCACCGTTTCTGACGCAGCTCTCGCTGTTCCTCAATGTCGCCGGCGGAACGCTCGTCGGCTCGCTCGTCGTTCCCGTCGTCGGCGTGACGATCCTGATGCTGGCGCGACGTCCCTGGTCGGCCGCGACGCTCGTGATCGCCATCGCGGCGAGCGCTCTGGTCGTGCAGATCCTGAAGAACGTGTTCGCGCGGGGGCGCCCCGCCGACATGACGGTGCTGAGCGACTTCGGCTCGTACCCCTCCGGTCACGTGGCGAACGCCGCGACGGTTGCGACCATGCTCGTCGTGCTGCTGCCCCGGGTGTGGACGATCGTCGTCGCCGCCGCCTGGGTGCTGCTCATGGCGTTCAGCCGCACCTACCTGCACGCCCATTGGCTCACGGATGCGATCGGCGGCATCGCCGTCGGCGTCGGTGTCGCGCTGGTGTGCGTCGCGCTCCTCGAGCGCCGCCTCGAACCCGAGCGCCGCTGAGGCGGCGCCTGCGTCCGAGCTGTCAAGAGCCGACCCCCGAGATCGTGGGCGGGCTTACCCTCACAGCATGACGACGCTCTCCTCGCCCACCGGGCACGAGCCCGCCCTGCGCGCACCGCACCGCGAGGACGGCACGACGCCGCTGGTGCTGGTGCTGGGCGCCACGGGATACATCGGCGGGCGGCTCACCCCGCGCCTGCTGGCGGCCGGCTACCGGGTGCGCGTGCTCTCCCGTGACGCCGAGCGCGTGCGAGCCCTGGCGTGGGGAAGCGAGGTGGATATCGTCGAGGGCTCCGTCACCGACCCCGACGCCATGGCGGAGGCCTGCGACGGGGTCGACGTCGTGTACTACCTCGTGCACTCGATGGGGCAGGGCAAGGGGTTCGAAGACACCGACCTCGCCGCCGCGCGCACGGTGGCGGATGCGGCGGCCGCCGCATCCGTCTCACGTCTCGTCTACCTGGGGGCGCTGCATCCCGAGGGTGTTCCGCTGTCGCCGCACCTCGCGAGCCGGGTCGAAGTGGGCGAGGTGTTCCTCGACAGTCCGGTTCCCACCGCCGTGCTGCAGGCGGGCATCGTCATCGGCTCGGGTTCCGCATCCTTCGAGATGATCCGCCACCTCACAGAGGTACTGCCGTACATGCCGGCGCCGAAGTGGGTGCGCAACCGCGTGCAGCCGATCGCGGTGCGTGACGTCCTGTACTACCTGCTGGGGGCGGCACGTCTCGCCCCCGAGGTCGACCGCGCGTTCGACATCGGTGGGCCCGACGCACCTCGCTACGGCCAGATGATGAACGGCTACGCCGTGGAAGCGGGTCTCCCGCAGCGCCCCATCGCCCCGTTGCCGGTGCTGACGCCGGGGCTCGCCTCGCACTGGGTCAACGTCGTCACCCCGGTGCCCCGCTCGATCGCGCGGCCCCTCATCGCCTCGCTGCAGAACGAGTGCGTCATCAAAGACCGTTCGATCGACGAGGTCATCCCGCCGCCGGAGGGCGGGCTGACGTCGTACCGGCGCGCCGTGCAGCTCGCGCTGGGGCGCGTGGATGCCGACGACATCGAGACGAGCTGGCAGGACGCCGAGGTCTCCGGGGTTCCCAGCGACCCGTTGCCGAGCGATCCCGAGTGGGCGGGGCGCACGGTCTACACCGATGCGCGCAGCGCCGTGACGAGCGCGACGCCTGCGGATCTCTGGAGCGTCGTCGCCGGCATCGGGGGCGAGAACGGCTGGTACTCCACGCCGATCCTCTGGGCCGTGCGCGGGTGGATGGACCGCGCGGTGGGCGGGGTGGGCCTGCGACGCGGCCGACGCAGCCGCACCCGCGTCGCCGTCGGGGACGCGATCGACTTCTGGCGGGTCGAGGCGGTGGAGCCCGGGCGGATGCTGCGGCTGCGCGCCGAGATGAAGGTGCCGGGTCTCGCCTGGCTCGAGCTCTCCGTGACGCCCGAGGGCAGCGGTTCGCGGTACGACCAGCGGGCGGTCTTCTTCCCGCGCGGGCTCAGCGGCAGGCTGTACTGGTTCGCCGTCCTGCCGTTCCACGGCTTCGTCTTCCGCGGGATGGCCGAGCACATCATCGCGGCCGCCGAAGCGCGCGAGCTCTGATGCGGGTCGTAGGCTGACCGGTATGCGTCTGGCGGCTGTCATCACCGTGTCCGATCGGTCCGCCGCGGGCGAGCGCGAGGACGCATCCGGACCCGTCGCTGTCGAGCACCTGCAGGCCGCCGGGTGGGAGTGCCCGCCGCCTCGTGTCGTCGCCGACGGGATCGACAGTGTCGAGAGCGCCCTGCGTGCGGCGCTCGCCGACGGAGCCCGACTGATCATCACCTCGGGAGGCACGGGCGTCTCTCCCCGGGACCAGACGCCCGAGGCGAGCGCGCGAGTGATCGAGCGGGAGCTGCCGGGCATCGCGGAGGAGCTGCGCCGCCGCGGCGGCGAGAGCAAGCCTGCGGCGCTGCTCACCCGCGGTCTGGCGGGAACCGCGCGAGGCGCGTTCATCGTCAACCTGCCGGGAAAGCCGGCAGCGGTCGCGGACGGGATGCCGCTGATCCTCGCCGTCGCCGACCACGTCGTCGACCAGCTCGCCGGAGGAGATCACTGATGCCCGTCGTCATCGCCCGCGTGAGCACCGAGCCCCTCGACCTCGACGCGCACCTCGCGGCCGTGGACGACGCCGCATCCGGCGCGCTCACCACGTTCGTGGGTCGCGTGCGCGACAACGACCCCGATGCGCGGACCGCGGTCGTGGCGCTCGAGTACTCGGCCCACCCGGATGCGGAGCAGTTCCTCCGCCGGATCGCCGAGCAGGCCATCGGTGACACCGGCGCGCTCGTGGCCGTCAGTCATCGCATCGGCCGGCTGGAGGTCGGCGACGCGGCGGTGGTGATCGCCGTCGCATCCGGGCACCGCGATGCCGCCTTCACCGTGTGCCGTGAGGTGATCGAGCAGATCAAGCGAGAGCTGCCGGTGTGGAAGCGCCAGGTCGAGTCCGACGGGACGACCGCGTGGAAGGGCCTGGGCGGCTGAGCTCAGCCGCCCGCGAAGGGCGGCAGCACGTCGACCACGGTGTCGGCGTCCAGCGGTGCGTCGTCGTCGCGCCGCGCCCCGGCGACGAGCACGGCGCACCGCGGCAGGATGCCGCCGAGCCCCGGGCGCTCCTCGGCCAGGGCTCGACGGAGCTCTCCAACCGTCGCCTCCGTGCGGTGCTCCTCGGCCCGCCCGGCGAGCTCCTCGGCGGCGGCGAAGTAGCGCACGTGCGCCATCATGCCTCGCGTTCGGTCACGAGACCGGTGATCTCGGCGATCGCGCGGCGCATGTCTTCCGCAGAGCCGCCGGCTCGTCCGGCCGCCAGCCCCGCCGCGAAGGTGCTCACGGGCGCCGCGGGGCGTGCGACACCGCGTGCCACGACGCCCGCCAGATCCAGCACGGCCGAGATCGGCAGGTCCTCGGGCGCGAGTCCCAGACGTTCGGCGATCTGCGCCGCCCACTCGTCGAGAGCCTCCGGCGGAAGGTGCTCGCTCATCTGTCGTCCTCCTTCTCGGCACGGGGCGCGACGGCGCCCGCATCCTGCAGATCCTGCCACGTGTCGATGTCTGCGACGACCTCGTCCGGCGCGCGCACGACCGCGATCGCGAGGTCGGCCATGATCTGGCGCACCGGCTGATCCCTGCCCTCGTCGGCGAGGGATGCGGTTCCGCGCGCCAGGGCGGCGGTGCGGTACAGCCCGGTCAGCCATTGCGGGCGGGAGGAGGCATCGCCGAGGCAGACGCCGTCGGTGTCGACGGGCAGCAGCTCTCTATCCGCCATCAGGCGCGCGACGGCCTCCGCGGGGCGGACGAGATCGACGGCGAGCACGAGGGTCCAGCTCGCGTCTGCCGCTGCGGTCGACATCGCGGCATGCAGCGCCGCCGCCGGGCCGGTGAAGGCCGGATCCTCCCGCACCCATCGCACCTCGCCTGGGGCGGGGTCCACCTCGGGGCCGGCGACGATGACGTCGGCGGCGCCCGCGCCGCGGACGGCGTCGACTGCGCGCTCGAGCAGGGTGGCGCCCTCCAGGCGCACGAGCGCCTTGGGGATCCCGCCCAGGCGTTGGGCGCGACCGCCGGTCAGGATGATCGCCTGCAGGTCGCTCATGCCTCGCCCGGTCGCTGCCAGGTCCCGGACTTGCCGCCCTCCTTGCGCACGATCCGCACGTTCTCGATCGACGGGGACTTGTCGATCGCCTTGACCATGTCGATGACGGCGAGTGCGGCCACGGTCACGGCCGTGAGCGCTTCCATCTCCACGCCGGTGCGGTCGGCCGTGCGCACCGTCGCCTCGACCTCGACGCCCTCGTCGACGACGGCGAGGTCGACGACCGCCCCGTGCACCCCGATCACGTGCGCGAGCGGCAGCAGGTCGGGAGTGCGCTTGGCCGCCTGGATGCCGGCGATCCGGGCGACGGCGAGCACGTCCCCCTTGGGGACCGAGCCGTCTCGCAACGCCGCGACGATGTCGGCGGAGGCGCGGACGAAGCCACGGGCCGTCGCCGAACGGACGGTCGGCTGCTTCGCGGTGACGTCGACCATGCGCGCGTGGCCGGCCGCATCCATGTGGGTGAAGCTCATGAGATCAGCATGACATCGACGAGATCGCCCGCGCGGACCTCATCGACCTCCGCGGGCACGACGGCGTAAGCCTCGGCGCGTGCGAGGCCGCCGGCGAGGTGGGAGCCCGAGCCGCCGGCGGTCGCGGGGCCGACGCGCCAGGCCGCGGCATCGGAACGGTCGATCGCCGCCGGCAGATACTGGCGTCGCCCGGGTGGCGTGCGCCAGCCGGTGGCCGCGGGAAGGCGGATGATGTCGCGGTGCAGCTTCGTGCGACCGAGCATCTGCAGCAGCGCCGGGCGCACGAACACCTCGAACGAGACGGCGGAAGAGACCGGGTTGCCGGGCAGCGCGAACAGCAGCGGGCCCGCAGCGAGCCGCCCGAAACCCTGCGGTTTGCCCGGCTGCATGGCGACCTTGGGGAAGGCGATGTCGCCGCTGAGCGCGTTCTTGACGACCTCGTACGCCCCGGCGCTGACGCCGCCGGAGGTGATCACGACGTCCGCGCCGGCGACGCGTGCATCGTGAAGGACCTCGAGCAGCGACGTGTCCGTGTCGTCGACGTGTGCACGCAGGACGACCTCGGCGCCCGCGGCCGACGCGAGTCCCGCCAGCAGGATGCTGTTCGACTCGGGGATCTGCCCGCGTCGGAGGGGAAGACCAGGAGCGACGAGCTCATCGCCGGTCGACACGACGGCGACACGCGGGACACGTGTCACCTCGATCTCTCCGACACCCGCCGCCGCGATCGCGGCGATCTGGAGCGGACCGAGCAGCGCGCCGGCCCCGATCACGACATCCCCGGCGGAGAGGTCGGCGGCGCGTCGGCGCACGTGCGCACCGGGCGCGGGCGGGGCGATCAGCACGGCGATCTCGCCCAGCGAATCGTCGAGACCGCCCGTAGTGTGCTCGAACGGCACGATGGTGTCGGCGCTGGTGGGCACGGGCGAGCCCGTCATGATGCGCGCGGCTTCGCCAGGGCGCAGGTCGGGGTCGAGAGCGGTGCCTGCGGGCAGGTCGGCGATGACCCGGAGCCGGCTCGGCTCGGCATCCGTCGCCGTTCGGACGTCGGCGAAGCGCACCGCGAAGCCGTCCATCGCAGAGTTCTCGAAGACGGGGATGTCGACGCCGGCGTGCACCGGCGCGGCCGTCGTACGGCCGGCCGCAGCCGACAAGGCGACCCGCTCCGCGGGCAGTGGCGTGGCCTCGGCGAGCACGAGGGCGAGCTGTTCCTCGACGGTGCGGATGCTCATGCGCGGCCTCTGCTCCACGCATCCATGCCGCCGGAGAGCACCACCACGTCGGCTCCCGCCGCAGCGAGGGCGCGGGCGGCGCGGTGCGCCCGCGTCCCGGCCTTGCAGACCACCGCGTAGGGGCCGGTGCCGAGTGCGGCGGGATCCTCGAGGACAGCGGCCAGCGGCACGAGCTGCGCGCCGGGGACCGTGCCGAGCTCGGTCTCCTCCGGTTCGCGCACGTCCAGGACGGCGACACCGGCGACGCGGCGCGCATCGAACTCAGCGATGTCGATCTCGGCGATCTGGGGGAATGGCTCGGGTGCCGGAGGCAGGCTCTGCCCGCTCGCGCGCAGCGGGACCTCCCGGACGCGGGCGGTGAGGGCGTCGACGAGCAGGATGCGGCCCAGCAGCGGCTCTCCGATACCCGTGATGAGCTTGACGGCCTCGATCGCGAGCGCTCCGCCGACCTGTACGCACAGGGCCCCGAGGACCCCGACCTGGGAGCACGACGGTACCTCGCCGACCGTATCCGGCGGGTACAGATCGGCCAGCACGACGGGGGCGACGCCGTCCGGCGGCGCCGACCAGAACACGGTCACCTGGCCCGCGAACTCCTGCACGGTCCCCCACACGAGCGGGATGCCGCGGCGCTCGCACGCAGCGGCGACCGCCGCGCGCGTGGCGAAGGTGTCGCTGCCGTCGATGACCAGGTGCGCGTCGGCGAGCAGCTGGTCCGCGTTCGTGTGGTCGATGCGCGCACGGATGCCGGTGACCACCGTGGCCGAGCCCAGCTCAGCGGCGGCGCGGCGGGCGCTGTCGATCTTCGCGGCGCCCACATCGCCGACGCGGTGCAGCACCTGACGCTGCAGGTTCGTCAGCTCCACCTCGTCGTCGTCGATGACGATGAGCTCGCCCACACCGGCGGCGGCCAGTGCGAGCACGACGGGAGAACCGAGTCCGCCGACGCCGATGACGGCGACACGGCCGGCAGCGAGACGGCGTTGACCGAGCTCACCGAACCCGGCGAGGACGGCATGGCGTGCGGTGCGCGCGCGCTCGGACTCCGACAGCGTGGCAACCGGCTCGACGAGCGCGGGCAGGGGCATGACCCCAGGGTAGTCGCGGCCGGTGGGCGTCGGCCCCGGCGGGCGCCGGCGCCAGGTGCGGCTGCGTGCAGTCAGGACTCGACGGTCACCTTCGCGACGACGTCATGGGAGTCGAAGTGGACGGCCGGCCAGTAGCCGTCCAGGAAGTGCTGTCCGCACGTGTCGTTGAGATGGACCGTGACCGCGGCATCGGGGAAGACCACGATCTGCTCGGCTCTGAGATCGGCGGCGGCCTCGTCGAGCTCGTCCTGCGTCGGGTCTTCGGCGCTGAACTCGACGACCACCGCATCGGTGGCTGCCCGCTCCCACAGCGCGCGACGCGCCAAGAACGCCTCGAGACGCGCCAGAAGCCCGGCGGCGACCCTCTCGTCGCCGGTCTCGAGCGTGAGGTGTGGATCGCCGGCGACCGAGAACCGCTCGAAGACCCTGATCTCGCCGTCGATCGACCTCACGGAATCACGGGAGAAGACACCCCACGGGGACGGGAGGCTCGCTGACTCGTCGGGCATGTGCTCACGATATCGCCGGGTGAGAGCGGGCCGGTGCCGTCCGCGGCGCCGGATGCCAGACTTGCCGGATGCGGATCGGAGAGCTGGCGGCGAGGACGGGTACGTCCGTGAGGGCGCTTCGGTACTACGAGGAGCAGGGCCTGATCGAGCCGCGACGCACCGCCGCCGGCCAGCGTCTCTATCGTTCGTCTGACGAACGCGTGGTCAGCACCATCCGTGAGCTCTTCGACGCGGGGTTCTGCAGTTCTGTGATCGCAACCCTCCTGCCGGCCGTGAGCGCACCGGCCGCGTCCGCGGCAGATCTTGAAGCGGTCTTCGACGCCGCCGAGGCGCGACTCGCGAGCGAGAGGCGGCAGATCGAGCAGGAGATGAGCGCGCTCGCCGAGCTTCGCACGAGATGGGGGCTTGCCCCTCACGTGCACGTCAGGGGCGAGGGTGGGAGCCATGACACATCCCACGGTCCCGAAGCAACTCCGTCTGATCATCGAGACCGACGACTTCGATGAAGCCCTGCGCTTCTACCGCGACATTCTGGGCATGCCGGAGCAGGCGGCGTTCGCGACGGCGGGCGACGACCGGGTCGCGATCCTCCACGCGGGCGTGGCGACCATCGAACTGGCCACCCGCGTTCACGCGAGGAACATCGACGCGGTCGAGGGCATACCGCCGGAGTCGGGTTCGCCGCTTCGGCTGGCGCTCGAAGTCGAGGACACCGTCGCCGCCGTGGCACGGGTCGTCGATGACGGCGTGATCGTTCTCGCTCCGCCCACGCGCACGCCGTTCCGGTCGCTCAATGCACGCGTGCAGGGTCCAGCGGGGTGGCAGCTCACGTTCTTCCAGGAGTTGGAATCGCTCGATCAGCGCCGGATGCGGCCGGGATTCCTGACGGATGGCGAGCGCGACCGGTCACCGGAGCCATGAGATCGCGGCGCGCTGCGGAGAAGCTGGCGCAGTCACCCCAGTGAAGGTGGACTGAGACGCGGATGCGGAGTAATAGGCTCCGATTGTCCGCGAATGCGGCTACTGTTGCGGGCATGCACTCCTTCAAGGTATCCCACGCCGCTCGGCTGCTCGGTGTCAGCGACGACACCGTCCGGCGGTGGATCGACCAGGGCATCCTGCCGACGACCGATGCCACCCCCGTGGAGGTCCCCGGCGACGCGCTCGCCGCGCGAGCGAGCGAGCTCGCTGCCGCATCCGAGGACCCGAGCGACGTTCTCTCGAGTGCGCGCAACCGCTTCGTGGGCCTCGTCACGCGGGTTCAGATCGACGGGGTGATGGCGCAGGTCGACATCCAGGCCGGGCCGCACCGGGTCGTCTCGCTCATGACGGCGGAGTCGGCCCGC
The DNA here is from genome assembly GCF_031453615.1 of Microbacterium sp. SORGH_AS_0428. NCBI lineage: Bacteria > Bacillati > Actinomycetota > Actinomycetes > Micrococcales > Microbacteriaceae > Microbacterium > Microbacterium sp. SORGH_AS_0428. The sequence continues at coordinate 2,680,784 of NZ_JAVIZT010000001.1, forward strand.
GACCTCGCTCTCGAGCCCGGATCCCTCGCCGTCGCCGTCGTCAAGGCCACCACCGTCATCGTCGAGACCCCGAAGGACTGACATGCCCGCTCGTCGCCTCTCCCTGATCGGCCTGGTCGTCGCCGGTTCCCTGCTGCTCGCCGGCTGCGCCGGGACCGCTGAGCCGACGTCGGCACCGAGCGCGTCCGGAGCCGCGGAGCTGACCGGAACACTCACGATCTCGGCCGCCGCATCTCTGAGTGCCGCATTCGACGAGATCGCCCAGGGCTTCGAGGCGGAGCACCCCGGCGTGCAGATCCCGCCGATCTCGTACGACGGATCGTCGACCCTCGCGACGCAGATCATCGGCGGCGCGCCCGTCGACGTGTTCGCGTCGGCGGACGAGAACAACATGAACAAGGTGGTGGATGCGGGCCTCGCCGGGGATCCGCAGATCTTCGCCACGAACACACTCGTCATCGCGGTGCCCCGGGGAAACCCCGCCGGCATCGCGTCGCTCGGCGACCTCACCAAGCCCGGTGCGACCGTCGTCCTGTGTGCGCCGGAGGTGCCGTGCGGCGCCGCATCCCAGAAGCTGCTGAGCGCGGCCGGTGTGAGAGTCACCCCGGTCAGCCAGGAGCAGAACGTGACCGCGGTGCTGACGAAGGTGGCGGCGGGCGAGGCCGACGCGGGCCTGGTCTACGCGACCGACGTCAAGGGCCGCGACGATGTGGACTCGCTCACGCCCGACGGCGCGGGAGCCGTCGTCAACCGGTACCCGATCGCCGTGTTGAAGGACGCGCCGGACGCGGCGCTCGCCGCCGCTTTCGTCGCGTACGTCCGTGGCGAGCGGGGGCAGGCCGTCCTGGCCGCGCACGGCTTCGGCGCACCGTGAGCGGTGCCCCGCGCGGCCACCTGCCGCGCTCCCTCGCCCTCCCCGCGGCGGTCGGACTCGCGTTCCTGCTGCTGCCTCTGCTCGCGCTCATCGCCCGCGTCGAGTGGGCCACCTTCCTCTCCGACATCACGTCGACGGCTGCGCTGAGCGCGCTCACGCTGTCGCTGGGCACAGGGGTCGTCGCCACGACCGTCTGCGTCGTCGTCGGGGTGCCGCTCGCGCTGCTCATCGCGCGTGCGGCGCCTCGCACCGCCGCCGTGCTGCGCGCGCTGGTGACGGTGCCTCTCGTGCTCCCGCCCATGGTCGGCGGTGTCGCGCTGCTGTACCTGTTCGGACGCAACGGGGTGCTCGGCGACGCTCTCGGTGCGATCGGGGTGCGCGTGCCGTTCACGACGACGGCCGTCGTCATGGCGCAGGTCTTCGTCGCACTTCCGTTCCTCGTGCTCGCCGTGGAGGGGTCGCTGCGTGCCATCGGCACGGGCTACGAGCGTGCCGCCGCATCCCTCGGCGCCGGCCGATGGACGGTGCTGCGCCGCGTCACCCTCCCGCTGGCCGCCCCCGGACTCGTCGCCGGCGTCGTGCTCTGCTTCGCCCGGGCGATCGGCGAGTTCGGCGCGACGGCGCTGTTCGCCGGCAACGCGCCGGGCGTGACCCAGACCATGCCGCTTGCGATCTACACCGCGTTCAACGGCGCCGGCGTGTCCCAGGGCGCCGCCGTCGCGCTGTCGCTGCTGCTTCTGGCGACCGCCGTGCTGGTGCTGCTGCTCGTTCGCGCGTGGCGTCCGGGGGCCGTGCGATGACCGCCGTGCGGGCCCGCATCCGTGTCTCGCGGCCGGGGTTCGAGCTGGAGGTCCCCCTGGTGGTGGCGTCCGGCGAGACGGTGGCGATCATGGGCCCGAGCGGTGCCGGCAAGTCCACGATGCTGGACGCGCTCGCCGGTCTCGTGCCGCTGAGTGAGGGGCGGATCGTGCTCGACGAGGACGAGGTCTCGACCCCGCGGTTCCAGCTCGCGCCCGCCCGCCGGGGCACCGTGCTGCTGGGGCAGGACCCCCACCTCTTCCCGCACCTGAGCGCGCGCGAGAACGTCGCGTTCGGGCCCCGCGCCGCAGGGATGCCGGCCCGCGCGGCGCGGGCGCTGGCGGAGGAGTGGCTGGTGCGGGTGGGGCTCCCAGACGCGGGCAAACGGCGACCCGCGGACCTGTCCGGAGGACAGCAGCAGCGCGTCGCCATCGCGCGTGCGCTCGCCGCATCCCCTCGGCTCGTGCTGCTCGACGAGCCGCTGACCTCGCTCGATCCCGTGACGGCTGACGGCATCCGAGCGCTGCTGGCCGAGCACCTCGCGGGGCGCACGTGCGTGCTGGTGACGCACGACGCGGTGGATGCGGTCGCCTTTGCGGATCGCGTCGCGGTCATCGAGGCGGGCAGGCTCACGCAGGAGGGTGCGGTGCGTGACGTGCTCGGCGCGCCGGCGACGGCGTTCGTCGCCTCGCTGGCCGGACTCAACCGCATCGTGGGCGCCGCGGCAGTCGGCGGGGTGCGGGTCGACGGGATGCTGATCCAGGGGCGTGGGGATGTGGGTGACGCGGCGCAGGGCGCGGCGGTGTTCCGCCCCGCAGACGTGCGGATCGTGGGCGACGGGACGCCCGGATCGTGGGTGACTCGCATCGTGCGGGTCGAGCCCACGATCGCGGGCGCGCGCGTGCACACCGCGACGGGCGGCATCGCCGTGGACGTGTCGCTCGATGAGCTCGCGGCGCGCGGCCTGCGTGCGGGGGCGGAGATCGCGCTGTCCGTGGACCCCCGCAGCGTGCGCGTCGTCCCCGCCTGACCCGCGTCCCCTCATCTTCGCCGAGTGACACGGGGCACGCCTGCCCGCGGGTGCACAGGAGGGGTGGGTACGCTCGGCGCATGGGAGTCATCCGTCCGTTCCGCCCGGGTGACGAAGACGCACTGGCGGCGGTCTGTCTGGCGACGGCGGCCGCCGGCTCCGACGGCGCGGGGATCCTGACCGACGACGGCCTCTGGGCCGACCTGTACCTGTTGCCCTACCTCGACCGGCATCCCGACCTCGCCTTCGTCGCCGAGGATGCCGAGGCGCGGCCCGCGGGATACATCGTCGCAACGGACGACACGATCGCTTTCGACGCGTGGTTCGCGAAGCGCTGGTGGCCGGCCCACCGTGCCCGTTATGCGCACGCCGACGCGAACGCCAGGCAATGGGCGATCGTCGCCGAAGCGGATGCGCGCACCGAGAGCAGCGCGCTGCGGGCCACCCACCCCGCGCACCTGCACATCGATCTGCTGCCCGTGCTGCAGGGGCAGGGCACAGGGCGACGCCTGGTCGACACGCTCGTCGAGGCGCTGCGCGAGCGCGGCGTGCGCGGTCTGCACCTGGGCGCGGACGCGCGCAACGCCGGCGCGCTCGCGTTCTACGACCGTCTCGGATTCGCTCGTGCCGCGTCGCCCGAGGGGGCCCAGCTGTTCACGCTCGATCTCTGAGTCAGGCGGATGCGGCCAGCCGGCCGTTCTCCAGACGCACTTCCCGATCGACGAGCCCGTCCGGGGGCGCGACGTGCGAGATCACCACGACGGCGCTGTCCTCCTGAACGGCACCGAGCAGGTCGCGCAGCAGCAGATCGGATGCCGCGGGATCCACCCCCGCGGTCGGCTCATCGAGCACGAGCACGGGGAATCGCGCGAGCAGGGCCCGTGCGAGCGCGATCCGCTGCGCCTGTCCGCCCGACACGAGCGCACCCCGCTCGCCGAGGTCGGCGCCGAGCCCGCCTCGCTCGCGTGCCCAGTCGGTGAGCCCGACACGCCCCAGCACATCCCACAGCTCCGCATCGTCGGCGCTGTCACGGGCGAAGAGCAGGTTCTGCCGGAGCGTCTCGTCGAAGAGGTACGGGGACTGCTCGCAGAGACCGATCGTCCGGCGCAGATCGTCGCCGGAGATCTCTCGCACTTCGCGGCCGCCGATGCGGTAGGAGCCTTCGTAGTCGAGGAAGCGGACGAGAACGTGTGCGAGGGTCGTCTTGCCCGCGCCGCTCGGGCCGGTCACGAGCACGCGTTCGCCGGGGCGTACGTCCAGATCGATCTCCGTCAGCCGGCCGGCATCGTCGACGGATGCGGCCGCGGCGTCGTCCGGGAACGTCTGCGCGCCCAGGCGGTCGGGCCAACGCGCCGAGACGCCCGACAGACGCAGTCCGTCCCCGAGGGGAGGGGCGTCTCCCGTGGCCACCGGTTCGTCCCGGGGGAGCCCGGCGGGCACCTCGTCGGGCACCGTCTCCGCCACGCGCTGCGCGGCCGTGCGCACCTGGCGCCACGCCGCGAGGGCCAGCGGGACCGTTCCGAAGACCTCGAACACGGCCATCGGCAGGAGCACGACGACGGCCAGGGCCGGTCCGTCGAAGCCGCCCTGCCCGAGCAGCGCCGCGCAAGCGAGGAGTGTGGCGAGCGAGGCGATTCCGGCGACGAGCGACACGGCGCCGGAAGTGAGCCCCTGCGCGCCCGCGCGGCGCACCGTGGCCCGGCGCAGCTGTTCGTCGGCGTGACGGATGCGCGTGCGGGCCGCATCCGTCGCCTCGAATGCGGTGAGCACGTCGAGGGCCGTCAGCTGGTCGAGGAGGGCGTCGGAGAGGTGGGAGCGCAACGGTGCGATGCGGTTCTCGGCCCGTGCGCCGGTGCGCCAGCCCACCCACGCGGCCAGTGCGAAGGCCGCTGAGAGGCATACGGCGAGCACGGCGGCGGCGATCGGCTGCAGGAAGGCGGTGAACACGACCGTCGCGACCGAGGCGAGGGTGGCCGTCGCGAGGGGCATGACGACACGCAGCGGAAGGTTCTGCAACTCGTCGACGTCGTCGACCAGGCGGGACAGCAGCGCCCCGCGCCGGGTCGTCCCGAGCCCATCGGGGGCGAGCGGCACGATGCGGCGCACGAGGTCGGCCCGCACGGTGGCGAGGCGTCCGAGCGCGGCATCGTGCCCGCTCAGCCGCTCGAGGTAGCGGAAGACGCCGCGTCCGAGCGCGAAGGCGCGGACGGCCACCACCACCGCGGTGATGTACATGACGGCGGGCTGCTCGGCGGAACGCGTGATGAGCCAGGCGCTGGCCGCCAGCAGGGCGATCGCGCTGACGGCGGTTCCCGTGCCCGCCGCGAGCGCCCACCAGAAGCTGCGCAGCGGCGGCTGCGCCGCCCGCAGGACGTCGGAGGTTCTCACGCCGCGCCCCCTTCCCCGGGCGCATCCAGCGCGGAATCGAGAGCGGCGCCGGACGACACGACGATGACGCGGTCGGCGATCGTCCGCGCCGTCGGCCGGTGCGAGACGAGAAGGACGGCGGCGCCCTCAGTATCGGCCGCGCGACGCACGGTCTGCCACAGAGCGGCCTCGGTCTGCGCGTCGAGGGCGCTCGTCGGCTCGTCCAGTGCCAGCACGGGCGTCCCGCGGCGCCGCATCCGATAGAGGGCGCGTGCCACCGCGACGCGCTGCGCCTGTCCGCCCGACAGCCCCGCCCCGGCGACGCCGAGCGCCAGGGCGCCGTCGACGTCCGCGACCGCGTCGGTGAGGCATCGCGCCACGAGAGCCCAGTCGGGTCGGTCGTCGCCGAGCGCGACGTTCTCCGCCACGGTGCCGGTCACCAGTCCCGGCCGCTGACCCGCCCACGCCACGATGCCGCGCGCGGCCGCATCCGTCGCCGGGGTACCCGCGACCTCGATGCGACCCGTGTAGTCGGCGAAGCCGAGGAGGGCCGCGAGGATGCTCGACTTGCCCGCGCCACTGGGACCCTCGAGCAGCACGACCTCTCCGCCCGACAGTTCCAGATCGATCGGGCCGATCTCACGATCCCCCCGCGGCACGCGCAGATCATGCAGGCGAAGCAGAGGGCCGCCTGTCGCCGGCGACGTCGCGGCGGGCGCGGCGGGCGCTGCCGGTGTCAGCGCGCGGGCGTCGTCCAGGGTCTGGAAGATCTCGTCGGTCGCGGCGACGCCCTCGGCCGCGGCGTGGAACTGCACACCCACCTGTCGCAGCGGCAGGTACGCCTCCGGTGCGAGCAGGAGCACGAACAGTCCCACCAGCAGGGGCATCTGGCCGCCCAGCAGGCGGAAGCCGATCTCGACGGCGATGATCGCGACGGAGATGGACGCCAGGAACTCGAGCGCGAAACCGGAGAGGAACGAGACGCGCAGCACCGCCATCGTCTCGCGCTTGTAGTCACCGGTGACGGTTTCGATGCTGCGCGCGGCGCGGTGCTGGCGTCCGAAGACCTTGAGCGTCCCGAGGCCCGCCACCGTATCCGCGAAACGGGACGCCAGATGCTGCAGGGTGCCGAACTGGCGGCGCTGCACGGTCTGGGTGGCGAGGCCGATCAGCACCATGAACAGCGGGATGAGGGGCATCGTGAGCACGACGATGAGGCCCGAGAGCGGATCCGAGACGAGGATCGTCACGATCAGGACGGGCATGGTGATCGCGGTGGCGACCAGTTGCGGCAGATAGCGGCCGAAATAGGCGTCGAGCGCCTCGAGGCCGTGGCCCGCCGTGACCGCGAGCGCCGCGCTGTTGCGGCGCGACAGCCACGCGGGGCCGAGCCGGTCGACGGCGGACACCAGGGCCGCGCGCAGCTGCAGCGATGCGCGCGCAGCACCCACCGCCGAGGTGCGCTCGGATGCGGCGATCAGCAGCCCCCGCACGAGCGCGAGTGCCGCCGCGCCTCCGAGCGCCGGAAGGAGCGTCTCGACCGGCTCGCCGGCGATGGCGCCCACCAGTGCCGTCGTCAGAAGCCAGGCGAAGCCGATGATCACGCCGGTCTGTGCGAGCACGATCGCGGCCGTGATCAGCAGGAAGTGGCGCGACGCGGAGCTGTATCGCAACAGCCGCGGATCGATCGGGCGGTTCCTGCCCGACGCGCGGGTGGCGGCGTCCGTACTCACTCTTCGATCCTGCCTCATGTGCCGTCGGACCGGCCGATGCTCGCGAGCATCCGCCGGTCCGACGGGGTGTGCCTTCATCCGCTCCGAAGGGGAGGAGCGGATGAAGGCGGTCAGTGGACGACCGCCGCGGCCTTCTCGATCCGGGAGCGCATCACGCGCTTGCGGAACACCCAGTAGGTCCAGCCCTGGTAGAGCAGCACGAGCGGAAGGAAGACCACCGCGGCCCAGGTCATGATCGTGAGGGTGTAATCGGTGCTCGAGGCGTTCTCGATCGTCAGGGTGCCCGCGGGGTCCGTCGAGGACGGCATGACGTTCGGGAAGAGCGCAAGCCACAGCGTGAGCACGGCGAACGCCACGGTGCCCGCGCCGAAGGCGAACGCCCATCCCTCGCGGTCGGTCGCGTTGGCGAGCACGGAGGCGATCAGCAGCACGGCTGCGAGAACGGCGCAGATGATCACGAGCGGCAGCGCGGGAGCCTGGGCGCCCATCGCGTTCATGACGGTCCAGCCGAGGAACGCGGCGGCGACCACGACGGTCAGCAGTCCCGAGGTGCGCGCGAGCTTGCGGGCGTCGGTACGCACCTGTCCGTCGGTCTTCAGGGCGACGAAGTACACGCCGTGCGTGAAGAAGAGCAGCAGCGTCGTGAGACCGCCGAGAAGGCCGTACGGGTTCAGGAGCGTCAACAGCGAGCCCGTGAACTCGTGGTGTGCATCCAGCGGCACGCCCTGCACGATGTTCGCGACCGCCACGCCCCACAGCAGCGCCGGAAGGGCGGAGCCGACGACGATCATCGTGTCGAAGCCCTTCTTCCACCGCAGCGAGTCGCGCTGATGCCGGTACTCGAAAGAGACTCCGCGAGCGATGAGGGCGAGCAGGATGAGCAGCAGCGGCAGGTAGAAGCCGCTGAACAGCGTGGCGTACCACTCCGGGAAGGCCGCGAACAGGCAGGCGCCGGCGACGATGACCCACGTCTCGTTGAGGTCCCAGACGGGGCCGATCGTGTTGATGATCTGCCGGCGGCCGATGTCGTCCTTGCCGAGGAACGGCAGCGACATCCCGACGCCGAAGTCGAAGCCGTCGAGCACGAAGTATCCGACGAACAGCACGCCGACGATGAAGAACCAGAGGTATGCGAGATCCATGGCGAGCTCCTCAGTAGACCGTGGTCATGCGGTGGGCATCGTCGTCGGCGCTCTCGCCGTCCCCGGGTTCGGGGATCGGCTCGGGCCCCTTCCTCGCGGCCTTCAGGATGAGGCCGAACTCCACGACGGCCAGAGCCGCGTAGGTGAGGGTGAAGGCGATCAGCGAGATCAGCACGTTCCATCCCGGAACACTCGGCGAGACGCCGTCCTGGGTCAGCATGAGGCCGAACACGATCCAGGGCTGACGACCCATCTCGGTGAACAGCCAGCCGACGAGGCTGCCGAACATGGGCAGCGGTGCCGACCAGATCGCCACGCGCCAGGCCCACTGCGGGACCGCGCGCTTCGCCTTCTTGCGCGTGAGCCACAGGCCGACCACGGAGATCACCGCTGCGAGGCCGCCGAAGCCGATCATCCAGCGGAAGGACCAGTAGGTGATCCAGATGGTGGGCGCGAAGGGCAGGTCGCCGCCCAGCTGGTCGGCGAACACGGGCCAGTTCTGGGTGTACTCGGCGTTCAGGTTGTTGATGCCCTCCACGCAGCCGTCGAGCGTGTGGGTGGACAGGAACGAGAGCAGATAGGGCACACGCAGCGACCAGATCTCACTCGTCCCGTCGGGGGTGCCGAGCGAGAAGATCGAGAACGAGGCATCCGCTCCGCACGCCGTGTTGTACAGCGCCTCCGCAGCCGCCATCTTCATCGGCTGGGTGGCGACCATCTGAAGGCCCAGCAGGTCGCCGGAGATGGCGGTGCCGGCGAAGGAGATGATGACCGTCCACATCCCGAAGCGCAGGGCGGGACGCATCGAGTCGAAGTGCTTCCCGCGGGCCAGATGCCAGGCGGCGACGGCGACCACGACGGCGGCGGCGAACATGATGGCGGCGAACATCGTGTGCGGGAAGGTCGCGAGCACGACGCGGTTGGTGAGCACCGCGAAGAAGTCGGTCATCTCGGCGCGGGTGCCGTCGGGCGACATGGTGTAGCCGACGGGGTTCTGCATGAAGGAGTTCGCGGCCAGGATGAAGTACGCCGACAGCGTCGCGCCGATCCAGGCGCACCAGATCGTGGCCAGGTGCACGCGCTTCGACAGGCGGTCCCAGCCGAAGATCCACAACCCGATGAAGGTCGCCTCGAAGAAGAAGGCGAGCAGACCCTCGAAGGCGAGGGGAGCGCCGAACACGTCGCCGACGAAGCGTGAGTACGCCGACCAGTTCATGCCGAACTGGAACTCCTGCACGATGCCGGTCACCACGCCCATGGCGAAGTTGATCAGGAAGATCTTGCCGAACAGACGTGTCAGCTGGAGCCACTTGGTCTCGCCCGTACGCACCCACCAGGTCTGGAAGATCGCGACGATCAGGCCCATGCCCAGCGTCAGCGGGACGAACAGGTAGTGGTACAGCGTGGTCAGACCGAATTGCCAGCGCGCGAGCGCGAGCGGATCAAGAAAATCCATGAGCGTCCCCTTCAGAGCCCTCGCCTCGACTCCAGGCCGCGGGACCGGCCGGATGGGAGGTTGCGGCACAGTGTCGCAGTTCGAAATGAGATGGCCGCGGGGGGCGGCCGTGAATAATGGCGAGGAGTTTCCGCGCCGATGCGCGCCGGGGGTCCGAGCGCGGCACGTACCCTCGTGTCATGGGCGATCGAGCGGTGGAGGTGAGCGGATGACGGCGATTCCGCTCCAGCTGCGCCGCACACCGCCCGTGGATGCGGGGCAGCAGCGGCAGGGCGATCCGCTCGTCGACGCGTTCGGCCGGGTGCATCGGGACCTTCGCATCTCGCTGACCGACCGCTGCTCGTTGCGCTGCACGTACTGCATGCCCGAGCAGGGCAACGAGTGGCTCGCGCGTAACAGCATCCTGACCACCGACGAGATCGAACGCGTCGCCCGCGTCGCCGCCGCCGACGGGATCACCACCTTCCGGCTGACCGGCGGTGAGCCTCTGCTGCGCCGCGACATCGTGGACGTCGTGGCGCGCCTGGCGCGCATCGAATCCCCCGAGGGACCGGTCGCGATCGCGATGACCACCAACGGGATCCGCCTGCCGGAGCTGCTGCCCGACCTCGTTGCGGCGGGACTGAGCCGGTTGAACATCTCCATCGACACCTTGCGGCGCGATCGCTTCGCCGAGCTCACGCGCCGCGACCGACTCGATGAGGTGCGGGAGGCGATCGCCGCGGCCGCCGCATCCGGGCTCCGCCCGCTCAAGCTCAATGCCGTCGCGATGCGCGGGGTGAACGACGACGAACTGGTCGACCTGGTCGAGTTCGCCGTCGCGCACGACGCGCAGATGCGCTTCATCGAGCAGATGCCGCTGGATGCGGGCCACACCTGGGACCGATCGCAGATGGTCACCCGCGAAGAGATCCTCGAAGCGCTCGGACGTCGGTGGGAGCTGACCCCTGTCCCGGGCCGCGGCGGCGCGCCCGCCGAACGCTGGACGCTCGATGCCGGACCGCACACGGTGGGCGTCATCGCGTCGGTCACGGCGCCGTTCTGCGGCGACTGCGACCGGATGCGGCTGACCGCCGACGGGCAGCTGCGCAACTGCCTGTTCTCCACGACCGAGTACGACCTCGTGCCGCTGCTGCGCGGGGGTGCCTCCGACGCACAGGTCGACGCCATGCTGCGTTCGTGCATCGCGGGCAAGCTCGCGGGGCACGCCATCGATGACCCCTCGTTCCTGCAGCCGTCGCGGGGAATGAACGCGATCGGCGGCTGAGGGCCGCTCGTTCATGCCGGTAGCGTCACCCGCTGCGCGAGCATGAGCTTGACGACACAGTTGCGCGGGTCGCACGATGCGGCCATCTTGTCCACGCGCAGCGGGCCTCCGGCCTCGGCGAGAACGCCGTCCATGAGCCCTAGGTGCACATCGCACAGCGTCTCGCGGTGGTCGGGATCCGCGCCCGCGTTGGGGCAGGGGGAGATGTCGACGGTGAGCTCGGCCTCGTCGACGATCGGCTCGAAGCCGGCATCGCCGAGATCTTCGACGAGGGCGTCGATCTGATGCACGGCATCCGGCGTGAGCCCGGTGTCCGACACGTTCGTCCACGGCATGATGCGGCGCATGAGGTCTCCGCGCTGCGCCGCCTCGCGCACCTTGCGCTGCGAGATGACGCTGATGCCCTGGCGGTCCGAGGTGGTGCTGTACAGCACGCGCGGGCGGCCGCGGGTCGTGCGGTGCTCGGTCTCGGCCACGATGTAGCCGCCGTCGAGCAGGCGCTGCAGGTGCTCGCGAACCGTGTTCGGATGCAGTTCGGTCGCCTCGCACAGCTCGGCGACCGTGCGCTGTCCGCGCTTCTGCAGAACGTGGAGGATCTGGACGCGCGAGTAGCTGGAGATCGCGCTGTAGCCGGGGCGGGTCATGTCTTCATTGTTCATGTTCTCGGATGAAATTGAAAGGTCAGACCACAACATTTCCGAGGTTCCACAGTTCACGTCGCGCTTTCGCGCGGCCGGTGTTGTGGGTTTTCCACGGCTCCGCCGGGAAAGCGTCGTCTTTCGCGTCGTCGTGCAAGCGGAGCCGTGCGTCGCGTCGGGGTGAGAGCATGTGTGCATGTCCGCATCCCGCACCGCCGTCGTCTACAACCCGAGCAAGACGAAGCGCGAGGATCTCGCGCGCGCGTGGGCGGGTGTCAGCGCGGAAGCCGAGCCAGAGTGGTTCGAGACGACCCCCGAGGATCCGGGTCAGGGCCCCGCACGCGCCGCGATCGAAGCCGGATGCGATCTGGTGATCGCTGCGGGCGGCGACGGCACGGTGCGCGCGGTGGCGGAGGGGCTCGCCGGAACGGATGTCGCGCTCGGCATCGTGCCCCGCGGAACCGGCAACCTGCTGGCACGCAATCTGGGCGTGCCGCTGCTGAGTCTGCCGGCCGCCATGCGCCGGGCACTGACGTCGGAATCCCGCTCGATGGACATCGGCTGGGTCGATCTCACGCGGGAGCGCGGCACCGAGCGCCACGCCTTCGTCGTGATGGTGGGCTTCGGCCTGGACGCCCAGATGCTCGCCGAGACCGACGACGACCTGAAGTCGAAGGCGGGATGGCTCGCCTACGTCGCGGCGATGGGACGCGCCCTGTCGTCATCGAGCGTGATCGATGTCCGGCTCGCGCTGGATGACGAGCCGGCGCAGAGTGTCGAGGCGCACACGCTGCTCGTGGGCAACTGCGGCGCCATCCAGGGCGGGGTTACCCTCTTCCCGGACGCTCAGCTCGACGACGGGCTGCTCGATGTGCTCGTGATGAGCGCGGCCGGCGTCGGCGACTGGCTCGAGACGCTGCGCACCGCGATGTGGGACAACGGCATCCTCCGCCTGTTCGATCGCGAGCGTTCGGCGACGAGCACGGAGTCGGCGCGGCACGCGCAGGCCCGGCGGCTGAGCGTCGAGCTGTCCGAGCCGTGCGCGTTCGAGATCGACGGCGAAGAGGTCGGCGAGGTGACCGGTTTCGCGGTCAGCGTCGAGCCCGCAGCGTTGCGCGTTCGCTGAGCGGGCTCAGGCGATCTGCTCGCCGCACATGCCGCACACGCCGTTGGCGTTCGCCTCGAGGAAGCAGGTGGGGCACACGGCGCGGACACGCTCGGGGATCACGGGCTTGGGTGTGCTCGTGCGGGCGGGCGCGGCCTGACGGGCCGTGCTGCGCTTCGCCCGCACCGCGGGCGCCGCGGGCGCGGGCGCGCGGGGCGGCTCGGGGCGGTGCTCGGCGCAGTAGAAGCGCACGAATCCGTCGTGGTTGTTGGGGTGGCGATGCTTGACGGCCCACAGTTCCGTCCGCTCCCGCGCGGGCGCGTCGGAGGGGCAGGAGGCGCAGCGCCCCGGCTCGCCCGGGGCGATGTCGGCGACCAGCAGCGGTGTCTCGAAGGGGATGTTCTGCCGCCAGTCCGATGACGATGCGATCCTCACGGGTTCCTTCCTGGCAGGCGCGCTTCGGGTGCGCGGATCCTGCCTCTACAACGGTAGATCACCTGGCGGGGGCCGGGCGCCTCGGCCCCCGCCAGGGCGATCAGTTCGCGATCTCTTCGAGGGAAGCCGGTGCGCGGGTCACGTGCAGTTCACTGATCCGGCGTCGATCGATCGCGCTCACGCGGATCGTCGCGCCGTCGACCTCGACGACATCGCCCACGCGGGCGAGGCGTCCGAGCCGCTCGACCACGTAGCCGGCGACGGTGTCTGCGCTGCCGCGCGGGATGGCGATGCCGGTCGCCTCTTCGAAGTCCTGCAGGTTGAGCCGGCCGTCGACCGCGCCGCCTTCGGCGCTGAGGGCTGCGGCGACAGCATCCGTGTCGTACTCGTCGAAGATCTCGCCGACGACCTCCTCGACCAGGTCCTCGAGCGTGACGATGCCGTCCGTGCCGCCGTACTCGTCGACCACGACGGCGATGTGATGCCCCTGCGCCCGCATCCCCGTGAGCGTCGGCAGCACGCGCGCGGAGGAGGGGAGGTAGGGGATCTCGCGGGCGAGGGAGACCAGCTCGCCGCTGCCGGATGCGGAGGCGGCGTCGAAGATGTCGCGCACGTGGACGAACCCGACGATGTCGTCGATCGACGTGTCGATGACGGGGTACCGCGAGTGCGGCAGGTCCTTCACCCGCGCCGCGGCCTGTTCGACCGGCTCGTGGGCATCGAGCGCGATCACCTCGGGGCGCGGTCGCATGACCTCGCTGATCTGGCGGTCGCGCAGCGAGAGCACGTCGTCGAGGATGCGGCGCTCGTCCTCCGGCAGGCCCTCATGACTGGAGACGATGTCGCGAAGCTCCTCGTCGGTGAGCTCGTCGGCGGTCTTGTCCGGGTCGCCGCCGAGCAGGCGGACAAGGGCGTTCGTCGACACCGACAGCAGCCAGATGACGGGACGCATGAATCGCGCGAATCCGCCCAGGACCGGGGCGACGGCGTAGGCGAACTGCGCGTTGCGCTGGATCGCGAGGCGCTTGGGCACGAGCTCGCCGAGCACCAGCGAGAGATACGCGATCACCAGCGTGAGCACGATCGTCGCGACGGTCGCCGCGACGGACTCGGCGAGTCCGAGCGACACGAACAGCGGCGTCACAGACGGAGCGATCGACGAGGCGCCGTAGGCGGCCGAGGCGAAACCGGCCACCGTCACGCCGATCTGCACGGCGGAGAGGAACGTATTGGGGTTCCGGGCGAGATCGGCGACCTTGCGACCGCGCTTGCCCCGTGCTGCGAGGGCGTTGACTTGGCTCTCGCGCAGGGTGACGAGGGCCATCTCCGTGGCGGCGAACAGGCCGCCGATGAGGACGAAGACGATGACGAGGGCGATATTGAGAAGGAGGTCGCCGTTCAACGGCCGACCTCCTCGATGTGCAGGCAGACGCCCGGGGTCACCCGGGCGCGCGGACTATGACTGTCGGAGGAATCGGCAGAGTGCGTCATGGCATCAGCGTACGGGGACGGGCGGCCGCGATGCTCGGGGTTCGCCGAGAGCGGGCGGTGCAGCCGCGCTTGACAGACCATGCGTTCGCGCTAACATCGAGCACAAGTCATTGGTACCGCTAACACGCGATGTCGCGTATCCGCATCCCGCTCGACGCCTCCGCAATCCTTTGCGCGCGTTGTGACGTGCGCCGATGACGACCTGATCAAGTCGAAGAACGAGTGAGTGACCCATCGTCGGGTCACAGCAAAGGTGCACGATGCTCGCTGCGAACGCCGGCCCCCGGCCCGACGTCGCGACCGCGCGCGGCGGCAGAGCGCCTCTTTCACCGGGAGGCATCCGGCTGCGGCCGCATCCCTCTCGGGCAATCTGGCGACCGGAGAGTCCGGCCGTCCTGGAACTCGGCTGAGCGCTGTCGCCTCGCCGGAGATCGGAGACACACCATGAAGAAAGGCCTTCTCGCCCGGACCGCCGTCGGCCTGGTCGGCGGCGCACTCCTCATCGGCGCCGCGGGAGCGGCCGTCGCGGACGAGATCGGCAACGACGACGTCGACGTCACCGTCGACATCGCGGCGCTGCCCGATGCCGGCGCTCTGACGCTGAGCGTCGCTCCCGGTTCCGCCGTGCTGACCGAGGGGGAGTCCGCCGACCCCGACCAGCGCGTCTTCGAAGGCACGCTGCCCACCGTCACCGTCACCGATGATCGCGACACCATCCCGTCCGGCTCCGCCTGGTACGTGACGGGCCAGGCGAGCGCGCTGGCGTCCGGCGACGCCTCGATCGCCCCCGGCCATCTGGGCTGGAAGCCGAAGCTGCTGACGCAGAGCGCCGACGTCGCGGAAGGTCCGGACGTCGACACCGTGCTGGATGGCGGCCCCAACAACGTCGGGCTCGTGGATGCCGAGTTCCTCGCGATCGCCTTCGATGCCGAGAGCGCTGCCGGCACCTGGCAGGCCACGGCCGATCTGCTGCTCAAGACTCCGAAGGACGTCACGCCGGGCAGCTACTCCGGCACGATCACCCTCACCCTGTGGGAGGAGCTCTCCTGAGGTCGCGTCCCCGCCTCGCGCATGCCCCATGCGGAGGAGCCGGCGACGGCTCCTCCGCCCCTTCCCCCAGGATGACCGCTGTGTTCCCACGCTTCCGTACCCCGCCGTCCGCGATCAGGGCGTCGGTGCTGTCCGTCGCCGCTCTCGCGGCCCTGCTCGCGCCCCTCGCCCCTGTCGCGGCCGCCGCGGCCGATGACGATCCCGTCCGCTGGTCGGTCGCGCCCGCGGATGCCGCGGGGGCGGACGGGCGGCGCGCCGTCGAACACGAGCTGGCGCCGGGGGAGCACGTGGACGAGTACTTCGCGGTGCGCAACCTCAGTGAGCACGAGATCACCTTCCGGATCACGGCCGCCGACGGCTTCTTCACGCAGACGGGCCGTTTCGACATCCTCGCGGATGCGGCCGCGTCGAGCGCGGCAGGTACGTGGATCACGGTGCCCGACGCGGTCACCGTCCCGGCGGGCGAGAGCGTGGTCGTCCCGTTCTCGATGGCGGTGCCCGAGCGTGCGGAGCCCGGCGACTATGCAGCGGGCGTGACCGCATCCATTCTTTCGGCGGGCAGTGGCGCGGGAGGGGCGAGCGTCGGGGTCGAGAGCAGGGTCGGCTTCCGCGTGCTGACGCGGGTGACGGGCGAGATCACCCCGGCGGCCTCGCTCGACGCGCTCGCCGGCGACTACCGCCTGTCGTGGAACCCGTTGCGCCCGGGGGAGGCGCAGGTCTCGTTCGAGGTCGTGAACGAGGGGAACACGCGCCTCGCGGCTGCCGGCACGGTGTCGGTCGGCGGACGAAGCGTCGCCTTCCCCGCTCCGGGCCAGCAGGCGCAGGAGCTGCTGCCCGGTGACCGTCGCGAGATCACCGTCACGGTCGACGAGGTGTGGCCCTGGGTTCTGTTGAGCGCCACCGTGACGCTCGCGCCGGAGGTCCTGACCCTCTCCGACACGGATGCGACCATGGCTCCGATTTCCGCCGACGTGGCGATCTGGGCGGTACCGTGGCCGCAGTTGGCGATCTTGCTGGGGGCGGGTCTCGTCGTCTGGGCTATCCTGTGGCGACGATCACGGTCCCGGAGGCGGATCTCCGCCATGATCGACGACGCGCTCCGACGAGGGCGTGAAGAGGGACGCAACGAGATGACCGATCGGGTGGGAGCATCATGAAGCGCTGGGGCGCGGTGCTGACCACGGCCATGAGTGCGCTCGCGGCTGCCGCGGCGACCGCGCCCGCGTACGCGGCCGATGTCGACGCCGATCCGGGCAGCGTCGGCGTCAGCGTCCAGATCACCCCGATCGAGTGCGCGAGCGGATGCGGCGCCGGCGTCGAGGGCGTCGGCTCCCTGGCCGCCAGCGGTCTGGCGTCGATGGAGCCGGTCCTGTGGGCAGCGACCCTGCTTCTGGGACTGGGCACCGCCCTGGCCCTGCGCACCATCGTCGTCCGCCGCTCGAAGCCGGCGCCCGCATCCGATTCCGGAGACGGTGCGTGTCAGAGCTGACGCGCGGCTGGCAGCGACCCAGCATCTACGACGTCGCCAAACATGCGGGCGTGTCTCATATGACCGTCTCGCGGGTCTTGAACGACCACCCCAACATCCGTGACTCGACACGTCAGCGCGTGCTGAAGGCGATCGAGGAGATGAACTACACCCGCAGCTCGATCGCGCGAGCGCTGGCCACGCGGCGGGCGATGCGCATCGGCGTGCTGGTCGACGGGCCGGTGCAGTTCGGTCCGAACAGCACGCTGCGCGCCCTGGAGGCCGCCGCACGCGACGTCGGCTACGCGATCAGCGCGTTCTCGATCGACGACGACGACGACTCTCAGCTGGATGCAGGGGTCGTGGAGCTGGTCACCCAGGGCGTGGACGCCCTGTGTGTCATCGCCCCCCGGGCATCGTCGCTCGAGCTGCTGCGGCAGAAGAGCACGGGGTTGCCCACGATCGTCATCAAGGCGGAGCCCGACGACGTCTGGCATACCGCGGCCGTCGACCAGCGAAGCGGGGCGCGACTGGCGGTCGACCACCTGCTCGAGCTCGGCCACCGACGCATCGCGCACCTCGCGGGACCGCTGGACTGGTACGACGCGAGGGAGCGCGAGCAGGGCTGGCGCGAGTCGCTGGCCGCTGCCGGCCTCGAGGCCGGCGAGGCGATCATCGGCGACTGGACCTCGGACTACGGCTACGAGGTGGGCAAGGCGTTCGACCCCGGCAGTGCGACGGCCGTCTTCGCGGCGAACGACCAGATGGCGCTCGGTCTGGTGCACGGCCTGGTCGATCAGGGCCTGCGCGTGCCGGAGGACGTCAGCGTGGTCGGCTTCGACGACGTCCCGGATGCGCGGCACTTCCTGCCCCCGCTGACGACCGTCCGCCAGGATTTCTCCGCCCTGGGAGAGCTCGCTCTGGAACTCGTGATCGCCGCCATCGACGGCGAGGACCACACCCGCCACGATCGCATCGCGCCGGTCCTGGTCGTGCGTTCGTCCACGGCGTCCGCGCCGCGCGACTGAGTCGCTGCCATGCGTTGTTAGGCGCAACAAATGTTCGCGGTAACGGAAAAATAACGAATCGCCCCGAAAGAGTTGCGAAGTCGCATTGTTAGCGCGCACAATGTGGCTACCCGACGTTCCCGCTGGGGGCACACGGACCACCTCTTCGACGATGAGCGTCGGGGAGTCTCAAGGAGGAGATCACATGGCACACAACAAGCGCGCACTGGGCATGCTGGGATTCATCGGCGTGGGGGCTCTCGCGCTGGGTCTGGCCGGCTGCTCGAGCGGTGACGCAGAGGCCGGCGGCGACGCGACCGGCGGCAGCGGCAGCGGCGACCTCACCACGGTCGGCTTCGTCGCGGTGGGCCCCGAGGGTGGCTGGCGCAACGCCAACGAGCAGGCCATCAAGGACGCCTTCACCGAGGACGCCGGCTTCGAGCTCAAGTACGCCCCGGCCGCCAGCCCGAGCGACCAGAAGTCGCAGCTGGATGCCTTCTCGACGTTCGTCAACGACGAGGTCGATGTCATCCTGCTCACCGCCACCGAGGCGTCGGGCTGGGAGGACTCGCTCAAGCTCGCCAAGGAGGCCGAGATCCCGGTCATCCTGCTCGACCGCGGTGTCGACGCTCCCGACGACCTCTACGTGACCCGCATCGCGCCCGACAACGTGCAGGTCGCGAAGTCGGTCGGCGAGTGGGCGACCACCGCGTTCCCCGAGGGTGCCAACTACTTCGTGCTCGAGGGCGTTCCGGGTCTCTCGGTCGTCAACGAGCGCAACGAGGGCTTCGACGAGGCGCTCGGCGGCGCATCCGGCTGGAACAAGGTCGGCGCGCAGACCGCCAACTGGAAGACGGACGAGGGCAAGTCGGTCATCGAGACCGTCCTGAAGGCCAACAACAACAACATCCAGTTCATCTTCGCTCAGAACGACGAGATGGGCATCGGCGCGGCGCAGGCCGTGACGGCGGCGGGTCTCAAGCCCGGCACCGATGTGAAGATCGCCACGATCGACGGCACCAAGGGGGCGCTCGAGGCTCTGGCCAAGGGCGACCTGAGCTTCGTCGCTCAGTACAACCCGTTCTTCGGCACCGACGCCGTCGACGCCGTCAAGAAGGCCCTTGCGGGCGACAAGGTCGACTCGACCATCATCGTCAAGAGCGCCACGTTCGACTCGCCCGAGGCGGCCGACAAGGCACTCGCCGACGGCCTCGCCTTCTGAGCGCCGGAAGCCCGCACTAAACCGCGCCGGCAGGCAGAGCGGGGATCGCCCCGGGCGATCCCCGCTCTCTGTCCGGCCCCCCAGGGCATCAGCCCCGTAGCGAGGAAGCTCGTCAGTGATGACCGAATCACCCCCGATCGTCGAAGTCCGCGGCGCATCGATCACCTTCCCCGGCGTCAAGGCCCTCGACGCCGTGAACTTCCGACTCCTCCCCGGAGAAGTCCACACCCTGATGGGCGAGAACGGCGCAGGCAAGTCCACGCTGATCAAAGCGCTGACCGGCGTGTACCAGATCGACTCGGGATCGATCCTCGTGGGCGGCGTCGAGCGGCGCCTGACCGGCACCAAGTCCGCCCAGGACGCCGGGATCTCGACGGTCTACCAAGAGGTCAACCTCTGCACGAACCTCACCATCGGCGAGAACGTCATGCTGGGTCACGAGGTGCGTGGTGCGCTCGGGATCAACTGGCGCAAGACACACGCCCGCGCGGCCGAAGCGCTCGCGCGCATGGGCCTCGGTCATCTCGACCCCCGCGCCCCGTTGGCCTCCATCTCGATCGCCCTGCAGCAGCTCGTCGCCATCAGCCGTGCCATGGTCACCGAGTCCAAGGTGCTCATCCTCGACGAGCCGACCTCGAGCCTGGACTCCGCCGAGGTCGAGGTGCTCTTCGGCGTCATCCGCAATCTCCGCGACCAGGGCGTCGCGATCCTCTTCGTCTCGCACTTCCTCGACCAGGTGTATGCGATCAGCGATCGCATCACGGTCCTGCGCAACGGAGCCTTCGTGGGGGAGTACCTCACCCACGAACTGGACCGCACGCAGCTCATCTCGAAGATGATCGGCAAGGACCTCGACGCGCTGCGTGCGCTCGGCTCGAACCGTCAGGTCGACGAGCGCGACCGCACGGACACCCCCGTCTACAGCGCGCAGGGGCTGGGTCGCAAGGGCGCGCTGAACCCGACCGACATCGAGATCCACCGGGGCGAGGTCGTCGGCTTCGCGGGTCTGCTCGGCGCCGGCCGTACCGAGCTCGCCCGGCTCATCGTGGGCGCCGACCGTGCCGACTCCGGCACCGTGCGCATCCGGGGCAAGAAGGCCAACATCGCCTCGCCCGTCGCGGGGCTCGCCAACCGGATCGCGTACTCGACCGAGAACCGCCGTGACGACGGGATCATCGGCGACCTGAGCGTCCGCGAGAACATCATGCTCGCGCTGCAGGCGAAGCGCGGCTGGTTGCGTCGCGTGCCCGCCCGCGAGGTCGACGCGCTGGTCAAGACCTACATGGAGCGCTTCAGCGTTCGACCGAACGACCCGGACCGGCCGATCCGGCTGCTCTCGGGCGGCAACCAGCAGAAGGTGCTCCTCGGCCGCTGGCTGGCCACGGAGCCCGAGCTGCTGCTGCTGGACGAGCCGACCCGCGGTATCGACGTCGGTGCGAAAGCCGACATCCAGGAGACCGTCGCCGAGCTCGCCGAGGGCGGCATGGGAGTCGTCTTCATCTCCTCCGAGTTGGAGGAGGTCGTCCGGCTGTCCGAGCGCATCGTCATCCTGAAGGACCACGACAAGATCGGCGAGGTCGTCAACGGACCCGACGTGACGGCCGAGCGCATCGTCTCGATCATCGCCGCCGAAACGGAAGAGAAGGCCGAGGCCCAGACCGAGGCGCTCGCCGAAGGAGAGCTCTCATGACGTCCTTCCTGAAGACGCTCGTGCGCACGCCCTGGTTCTGGGGCATCGTCGGCATCGTCCTGCTGCTCACGCTCAACGTCATCAAAGACCCGAACTACCTGTCGCTCGGCATCAACCCGACGACCGGGATGCTGGCGGGCAACCTCCTCGACATCCTGCGCGTGTCCGCGCCGATCATCATGATCGCCCTCGGCATGACCTTCGTCATCGCGACCAAGGGCATCGACCTGTCGGTGGGATCGATCATGGCCGTCGGCGGCGCCGCGGCCATGGAGAGCCTGTCCGCGGCCGGTGCGCCGACATCGGTGGGCGCCATGCTGACGGCGATCGGCATCGCGCTCCTGCTGGGTGCGGTCCTCGGTCTCGTCAACGGCCTGCTCGTGTCCGTCATCGGACTCCAGCCCTTCATCAGCACGCTCGTGATGATGCTCGCCGGACGCGGTATCGCCCGCGTCATCACCGGGGGCCAGAACACCAACGCCACCAACGAGCCGTTCCGCCAGATCGCGAACGGGCAGATCCTCGGACTGCCGATCAGCTTCGTGGCGGCGATCGTGATCGTGGTCCTCGTCTCGGTCATCATGCGACGCACGGCGCTCGGGCTCATGATCGAGTCGATCGGTGTGAACCCCGCCGCCAGCCGTCTCGCCGGCATCCGGCCGCGGCCCATCCTCATCGCGGTGTACATCCTCTCGGGTGTCCTGGCGGCCACGGGCGGCCTGTTCACCGTCTCCGAGGTCATGACGGTCGACGTCTCGGGCACCGGTTACCAGATGGAGCTCGACGCGATCCTCGCGGTCGTGATCGGGGGGACATCGCTGGCGGGCGGAAAGTTCTCGATCCTCGGTTCCACGGTCGGCGCCCTTCTGATCGCGACGCTCAACAAGACCGTCCTCTTCCTCGGGATCTCGGCCGCGGCGACGCCCGCCTTCAAGGCGATCGTCATCGTGGTGCTGGTTCTCCTGCAGTCCGAGCGGGTGCGGGGCTACGTCCTGCGACTCGGACGCACCCGTTCCCGAAAGGAGGCCGTCGCGTGAGCGCGTCCGTCTCGACCTCGTCCATCGACCTCGACAAGGTCCCCTCCCGCGGGTTCGCCCGCATCTGGGGGCGCAGCCAGTCGGTGATCCCGTCGCTCGCGGCGGTCCTGTTGCTGATCGCCATGCTCGTGTACGCGGAGCTCGCCTACGGCCGCGTGTTCCACATGGGCACGATGTCGAGCCTGCTCGTCAGCTTCGCGCCGACGATCATCCTCGCCGTCGGGATGACGATCGTCATCCTCTCGGGCGGCATCGACCTCTCGGTCGGCGCGGTCGTCGCCTTCACCTCGGTCGCCGGCGTCATGCTGATGGACATCGGCGTGAACGGGTGGCTCGCGATCGTGCTCATGATCGTCTTCGGCGCGATGTTCGGCCTCGTCTCCGGAGTGCTCATCCAGTACTTCAACGTGCAGCCGTTCATCGCCACGCTGGCCATGATGTTCCTGGCCCGTGGGCTCGCGTCGATCCTGTCGACCGTGCCCGTCCAGGCACCCGACGACTCGCCGATCCTGCTGCTGGCGACCGACTTCAAGCTCATCGACGGCCCCAAGGTGAACGACCTCGTGCTCACGCCCGGGTTCTTCATCGCCGTGCTCGTCGTGATCGGCGCGTTCTTCTTCCTGCACCGCACCCGCTCCGGACGCACGATCTACGGCATCGGCGGTGCCGAATCGTCGGCGCAGCTGATGGGACTCCCGGTCGCCCGCACCCGGGTGTCGATCTACATCATCAGCGGTGCGCTGGCAGGCCTCGCCGCCGTCGTCTACACGGCCGAGGTGGGCGGCAAGGCCCAGAACGTCACGGCCATCGGCTGGGAGCTCGACGCGATCGCGGCCGTCGTCATCGGCGGCACGCTGCTGACCGGCGGCGCGGGCTACGTGCTCGGCTCGGTCGTCGGATCGCTCGTGCTCGCGACCCTCTGGATGATCATCACGAAGGACGGCACCATCCGCCCCGAGTACCTCACGATCATCACCGGCGGCATCCTCCTCGTCTTCGTGCTCCTGCAGCGCGTGCTGACGGCCAGACGACGCAGATGAACCCCGACACGGCGTCGGGGCGGGCGCCCGGCCCGCTCCGACGCCGTGTCGCGCCCGCACGCGGGCGGATCCACAACTGAACACCGCATCCGACGCGACGTCGGCCGCGACGCGGCCCGGTCGCTCGAGACGAACAGGACTCTCGATGACGAGAAACTCCCCGCCCGTATCCGTCACCCCGACACGGCACCGTCGGCGCGCCCGCGCGTTCGCCGCATCCGTGCTCGGCGCAGCGCTCACCGTCACCGGTCTCGGCGTCCCCCTCGCCGCACAGGCCGCGGAGATCCCGGCCCCCACGGCTCACTACGACATGTCCCACCAGGGCCAGTCCCTGATCGATGTGTCGGGCAACGGCCGCAACGCCACACTCACCGGCTTCACCGACGCGTCGTTCGCGGATGCGGCGGGCGACGCCGTGCTGCGCTTCCGGGCCGACGGCTACGCATCGCTGCCCAAGGGGCTCGTGACCGGCACCGACAACGACTTCACCGTCGAGTACACCGTCGCCACGCAGACCGCGGCCAACCACTTCGGCTGGGTCATCGGCGACGGCGTGGGTCCGTGGAACACGACCCAGCTGGGCAACCACATCTTCCTGAGCCCGCGTTCGTCGCAGGGCGGCTACGTCAACCAGGCGCTCGCCGCGATCCGCGTGAAGTCCGCAAGCGACAACGGCGAGACGCGTATGCCGGCCGGCGGCGGGCTGAACCCCGGGTTCACGACCCTCACGATGGTGGGCCAGGGCAACACGCTGACGCTGTACCGCGACGGCGCCGTCATCTCGACGCTCACCCACACCCGCTCATTGAGCTCGATCATCCCGAGCGGCAACGTCCTCGGATATCTCGGACGCTCCCTCTACCAGGGCGACGCACTGCTGCGCGCCGACGTCTCTGACGTGAAGTTCTGGGACACAGCGCTCACGGCGGACGATGTGCGCGCCAGCATGCCGACCGCCCAGGAGAAGAGCGCTGCCACCGCCGCGCTGCTCCGCGGCGACGTGCTCGCAACGATGCTGGGAGCCAACCCCTCGCTCGACCGGGTGTCCACGAACCTGACGCTCGCGGCCACGGTCAACGGCGTCGCGCTCACCTGGGCCTCATCCTCGCCGCAGATCGTGTCCACGACCGGCGTGGTCTCCCGCTCCATCGCCCAGGACACCCCCGTCACGTTGACGGCCACGAGCTCGCTGGGCACGCTGACCTTCGACGTCACCGTCGTCGCCCCCTCCGTATCGAGCGATCTCGACGCGATCGTGCTGGCGACGCGCACCACCGAGAACCTGCCGCTGGCGACGAAGGGCGCTGTCAACGGCGCCGCCCTCACCTGGACCTCGTCCGACCCGGCCCTGGTGACCGCCACCGACCCGGCCTACACGGCGCCGGCGGCCGGTTCGGCGGACCCGTACGCGGGCGGCGGCATCGTCTCGCGGCCGGCATACGGCTCGGGTGATCGCAGCGTCACGCTCACCGCGACGGCCACGCTGAACGGCCGTTCCGCAGAGCGCACGTTCCAGGTCACCGTCGCCGAGCAGGGTCGGTGGGCACCGGACGCCGGCTACGCGGCCGCCTACTTCAAGTCCGACGGCGACGAGAAGATCTATCAGGCCGCCACCAGCGGGAACGACTTCTTCACCTTCTCCGCGGTCAACGGCGGAAACCCGGTCATCACGTCGACGACCGACACGAAGGGCCTCCGCGACCCGTACGTGCTGCGGTCCAAGGACGGCGACAAGTACTACATGGTCGCGACCGACCTCTGCATCAGCTGCGGTACCGGCTGGGGTCCCGCCCAGTCCGAGGGCAGCCTGAAGATCGAGGTGTGGGAGTCGACGGACATGGTGCACTGGAAGCGCACCAACGACGCGAACACGGGCATCACGGTCAACCAGCCGGCCGCAGGCATGACGTGGGCGCCCGAGGCGTACTGGGATGACGAGCTGCAGTCCTACGTCGTGCACTTCTCGTCGCGGCTGTACTCGGACGCGTCCAAGACCAACAACGACAACCTGCACGCCCGTGTCTTCACCGTCCTCACCCGCGATTTCCGCACCTTCACCTACCCGCCCGCCGAGTGGCAGAACACCGGCTACGCGCGGATCGACTCGACGGTGCAGAAGATCGGTGACTACTACTACCGGTTCACGAAGAACGAGGACGGCGGCGCCGCCGACGGTCTCGAACGCGGAAAGGACATCTTCCTGGAGCGGTCCAAGGTGCTCACCGCGAAGACCACCCGTTCGGACTGGAACGCGAACCCGGAGACGGGCTGGCAGCTGATCGACACCGCCATGACCAGCCTCGAGACCGGGCAAGCGGGTGAGGGACCGCAGATCGTGAAGCTCAACGACGGCGACCCGAACAACACCGCGGACGACGACGGGTACGTCTTCCTCGTCGACAACTACGGCTCCGGCGGCTACCGCGCATTCGTCACGACCGGTGACGAGATCGCCAGCAGCAACCGCGACGATCGCCTCTCGCGCCGCGCCGACTGGAACGTCCGCCCGGTGGGCGGTCTGCCCGCAAGCCCCCGCCACGGCTCCTTCGTCAACGTGTCGCAGGCCGTCCTGACGGCTCTGCACGGATGGACGGATGTGGCCGCCGTCGCCTCGACCACGACGCTCACCGCCTCCGGCCGCACCGCCACGGCGCACGTCGTCGCCGCGGACGCCGGTCAGGTCGCCGGCACGGTGACCTTCGCCGGCGGCGGCTGGAGCCAGAGCGCGACCCTCGCCGACGGGGTGGCCTCGATCGAGGTTCCCGCCCAGGTCGGTGCCGTCACCGCCACTTACGACGGATACCGGGATGGACGCGTGAGCGTGTCGAGTTCGGCGACGGTGTCGCTCGGTGTCGCGTTCACGACCACCGTCGCCGCGAAGTGTCTGGCCGGTAAGGTCGTGCACTCGGTCGCGGTCGTCAACACAGATCCGTCGACGATCACGGCGACGATCGTCGGCGCCTACGGCAGCAAGGTGCTGACGCTGGCTCCCGGCGCCTCGGCATCGGCAGCCTTCACGACCCGGCTGACGGCGACGCCGGCGCAGACCGTGACGGTGACGGCGAAAGCCGCCGACGGGCGCACGACGACGCAGAGCGCGCTCGTGCCGTCGACCACCTGCGGCTAGGGAGCGTCCTACACCACCGGGGCCGGGTCAGCACATAGCTGGCCCGGCCCCGGTGCGTCCGCGCAGGATGGTGGGGACCCTCGACCGACAGGAGAACGCATGAGCGCCGACGACATCGACATCCGACCGATCGCGCCCGAGGATGCCGGAGAGGTGCTGACCCTGCAGCGTGCGGCCTTCGTGCAGGAGGCGCTGATCTACCGCGACGTGGACATGCCGGTGTTCACCCAGACGCTCGAGGAGGTCGCCTACGAGCTGCGGGACAATCTCGGCCAGGTGGCACGGCGCTCCGGGAGGATGGTCGGCGCGATCCGCGCGCGTATCGACGGCGACGTGCTGCTGGTCGGGCGGCTCGCCATCGCGCCCGACCAGCAGGGCGAGGGCATCGGGTCCGCGTTGCTGGACGCGGTCGAGGCGTGCGGACGACGCTCGGGCGCCCGTACGGCGGAACTGTTCACCGGCCGGCTGAGCGAGGCCAACATCCGCCTTTACGAGCGTCAGGGATATGTGGTCGCGGAGGCCGCCGGCGGCGCCGGAGGCGCCGACGAGGTCTTCCTGCGCAAGGACCTCGCCGACTCCGGCGCCGCCGACGACTGAGCGTCAGATGGTGGCGACCGACCCCGAGTCCACGCGGTAGTTCGAGCCGTTGACGAAGGAGGCGCGCGCCGAACAGAGGAACGCGATCACCGACGCGACCTCTTCCGGCTCGCCGCGACGACCGAGCTCCATGTACGGCCGCTCCTGGTCGAGGAACGACGCGATCGCCTCGTCGAACGACTCGCCCCGTTCCTTCGAGCGCTTCTGCATCATCGCGTCGGTCATGGGCGTGTGGATGAAGGCCGGGGAGACGGCGTTGACCAGCAGCCCCTCGGAGGCGTAACTGCGTGAGAGCCCCTTCGCGAGGGCCAGGATGCCGGCCTTCGCCGCGCAGTACGGTAGCTCGTCGTCGTAGGGCTGCACCGCATCCTCCGAGGCGAGGAGCACCAGGCGCCCCCATCCGCCGGAGCGCAGGTCCGTGAGGAACTCCCGGATGACGCGGACCGGCCCGAGCAGGTCGGTCTCGATCGTCGACGTCCAGCCCTCGTCGTCGATCTCGTGGAAGAGCCCCTGCGCGCCGGTGATGCCCGCCGACTGCACCAGGATGTCGATCGCGCCCACCGCATCCGTCGTCTTGCGGTGCAGTTCCGCCACGGATGCGGGGTCGGTGATGTCGGCGGCGAACGCGTGGAGTCGGCCTTCAGGTGCGTCGAGCTCGGCGGCGGACTCCTCCAGCTTGTCCGCATCGCGGTCGGTGAGCACGACCGTCACCCCCTCGGCGAGGAGCAGCTTCGCGGTCTCGAAGCCGATGCCCGAGTCGCCCCCGGTGATGAGAGCCTTCTTGCCTGCGATGCCGAGATCCATGTGGGTGTCCTTTCATTCCCCGTCGGACGGGATCGGTCCGAACGTGTGTACCGGGCGCCCCTCGGCGTCCGTGTCGATCACGAAGATCGATCCGCTGAGGGGTGCGGCGACGAGTTGTTGCTCGGTGAGCTGTTCGCGAGCGGTCCCCACGAACAGCAGGTTCCGCGCCCGCCCGCCGAAGGCGACGGAGGTCACCTGCGGTGCGGGGATCGGGATGCGGGCCTCGACGCCTCCGTCGGGACTCCACCGCACGACCTGCCCCGCACCGTAGACGCCGTTCCAGAACCGTCCGTCGGTGTCGAGGGCGAGACCGTCGGAGTCCTCGCCGATCAGGAACGGCGTCAGCTCGCCGAGTGCCTCGGGGCCCGGGGAGTACGCGCCGCGGTAGACGGTCCGCGTGGCCGTGTCGGTGACGTACATCGTCTGCGCATCGTCGGACCACTCGAAGCCGTTGGCCACGCCGAACCCGCCGCGGAGCACGCGCACCGAGCCCGTGGGCTCGACGAGGTACAGACCCGCATCGGGCTCGCCGGTGGTCACGTTCATCGCTCCCACCACGAAACGCCCGAACGGGTCGACCTTGGCCTCGTTGCTGCGGATTCCCGCGTGCGCGTGGGGCAGCACGGCCACGGTCCGCCGAATGGTGCCGTCCGCATCCAGTACCACGACACGATCCTTCAACGCGGCGACGAACCCACCGGATGCGGCGGGCTGCACGGCGCTCACCGGCGCCGGCAGCCGCACGAGGGTGTCGCGGGACCCGTCCTCCGGGTCCTCCAGCCGCGCGCGGTGCATCGTGCCCCGCGTGATGTCGACCCAGACGAGCTGGTCGGTGCGGTCGTCCCAGAAGATGCTCTCGACGAGGATCGCGTCGAGGCGGCGGAAGACGCGAGGTTCAGTGTCCATCGAGCTCCTCCTCGGGGACGAGGTCGCGGATCGTCAGTGCGGCGCCGATCACCGCCAGGTGGCTGAGCGCCTGGGGGATGTTGCCCCACGATGAGCCGTCGTGCTCCGAGATCATCTCGGCGAAGACGCCCACGTCGTTGGCGCGGGCGACCAGGTCGTCCATGGCCGCGACGGCCTCGTCGTGGCGTCCCACGCACGCGAGCGCGCCGGCACGCCAGAACGCGGAGGCGACGAAGGTGTGCTCCTCCTGGTCCATCCCGGTGTAGCGATAGAGCAGGTCTCCGGCGCCGAGCCGCTCGGTGAGCACGTCGATCGTGCGTGACATCCGCTCGCCGCGGTCGAATCCGCTCTCGGCGTGCAGGAGCACCGAGCTGTCGACATCCGTGGAGCCCGGATGCATGACGTACGCCCCGATCTCCTCCGACCAGCCGTGCTCGGTGATCCACGCCGCGATGCGGTCCCGCTCGGACGCCCAACGCTCCGCGCTGCCCGGGATCGCGCCCGCCTCGGCGAGCACCACGGCATCGCGCAGCGCCTGCCAACAGCCCATCTTCGAGGAGGTGTAGTGGCGGATCTCAGGGAGCTCCCACATCCCGGAATCCGGCTGTCGCCATTCGTCGCACGTGCGGTCGGCCATGGCGGCGAGCATGCGACCGGTGGCGACATCCAGCACGTTGCCGGAATCCACGTAGGTGCGGCAGATGGCGAAGAGGTCGCCGTAGACCCCCAGCTGGAGCTGCCCGTGTGCCGGGTTGCCGGTGACCACCGGGCCGATCCCGCGCCAGCCCGGCGCCTCGTGCTCCGTGACGTTCTGCGCGAGCGTGCCGCGCAGCGTGTACAGCACGTGCAGGTCGGGCCCGTTGTCGCGGATGGTGCGCAGCAGCCACGAGATCGCAGCGTGCGTCTCCTCTCGGAGGCCGAAGCGCACGAGCGCGTGCGCGGTGTAGGCCAGATCGCGCACCCACGCGAACCGGTAGTCCCAGTTCTTGCCGCCGCGCGGGTTCTCCGGCAGCGAGGTGGTCGCGGCCGCGGCGATGGCTCCGGTGGGGGAGTAGACGAGCAGCTTCAGGGCGAGCGCACTGCGCTGGACGGTGGCCGCCCACGGGCCGTCGTAGCCGAACTCCCGCGACCAGGCGCGCCAGCCCTCGATCGTCCGGTCGATGCTGCGGTCGACGTTCTCCGGATGCGGCAGGTGAAGCGGCTCGCCGTCGGTCGCGACCACCACGAGCAGGTGGCGCGAGTCGGGCGAGGTCGTGAAGGATCCCTCGACCCGCGGGCCCGCGCCGTCATCGACGGTGGTCGGCGTGCCATGTCCCTGACCCACCACGGCCAGAGATGTCTCGCCGACACGGAGGATGGTGGCACCGTCGCGCTGCTCCGCCCAGGGAGCCGCCGTGTTCAGACGGGTCCCCGGCTGCACGCGCCACGTGAAGGCGACCTCGCCGTCGATGCCCTCCACTCGCCTCGCCAGCTCCGCCCAGGGAAGACGCCCGGCGACGCCCGTCACCATCGCGTCCGTCAGTCGCGCGGTGCCCGTCGGAGTGACGAACGTCGTCTGGAGCACGTTCGTGCGCGCGACGTACCGACGACGCACCTCGAACTCGCCCACCGGCGTGATCTCCAGGCATCCGCCGTTGTCGGCATCGAGGATGCGTGCGAAGACCGGCACGGAGTCGAGGTTGGGCAGCGGCAGCCAGTCGATGCTGCCGCGGCGATCGATGAGAGCGATCGTCCGTCCGTCGCCGATCGCGGCGTAGGACGAGAGGTCGGAGGAGGGCCGGGGCACGTCAGTCACGCTAGGCGCCCTCCCGCGCCGCGGGGGCAGGCTTGCATGCGGCGCGCGGTCGGGTTAAGCGCCGTCGGGCGCACGAGCGCTAGCAACCGGCGGCGGGGTGGACAACCCCCGCCGGCGTGTGCAGCGCCGGGGTTAGCGTCGCATCCGTCAGACACCGAGCGACGGGCACGACCCGTCCTCGACGACGAAGGAGGACGACATGGCCGCCACGAAAGCATCGAGCACCACGCGCAACCGCCGCCGCCCCGCGAAGGGTGGAGCAGGAGCCGGACTCACCGAGGAGCAGAACGCGGAGAGCGGGTTCACCGCATCCCAGAAACTCAGCGACAACCTGCAGAAGGTGCTCGTCGATCTGATCGAGCTGTCGCTGCAGGGCAAGCAGGCGCACTGGAACGTGGTCGGCCGCAACTTCCGCGACACCCACCTGCAGCTGGACGAGGTGATCGACGCCGCCCGCGAGTTCAGCGACACCGTCGCGGAGCGGATGCGGGCGCTGCACGCCCTCCCGGACGGCCGCAGCGACACGGTCGCCGAGACCACCACGCTGCCGGAGTTCCCGCAGGGAGAGATCGACACGAGCGAGGTCATCGACCTCATCACCGAACGTCTCGAGGCCACGATCGGCACCTGCCGCGACGTGCACGACGAGGTGGATGACGAGGACCCGACGAGCGCCGACATCCTGCACGCGGTCCTCGAGCGCCTCGAGCAGCTCGCGTGGATGGTCAGTGCCGAGAACCGCGCGCCGGCGGCGCGCTGAGAGGGGCCGCGCGATGAGCATGTACGACGCCCAGGATCCGACCACCCAGTTCCCCCGGCCGCCCTTCCCGCCCCAGCAGCAGAACGCGCCGGGAGACATCCACGCGATGGATCCCGCGCCCGACCACGGCGAGACCAGCTACATCGGCTTCGGGCGCCTGCCCGGGCGGAAGGCCCTCGTGACCGGCGCCGACTCCGGCATCGGCCGCGCGGTGGCGATCGCCTATGCCCGCGAGGGTGCGGATGTGGCGCTCAGCTACCTGCCCGAGGAACAGGCGCAGGCGGAGGAGGTCGCGGCGCTCATCGAGAAGGAGGGTCGCAAGGCCGTCCTCCTTCCCGGAGACCTCCAGCAGGAGAAGATCAACATCGACGTCGTCGAGCGCGCCGTCGACGAGCTCGGCGGCCTCGACATCCTCGTGATCAACGCCGGCACGATGCCGACCGTCGACAGCATCGACGACTTCGAGACGCACACGCTCGACCACGTCGTGAAAGCCAACATCTATCCGCTGTTCTGGCTGACCAAGGCCGCCTCCGCGCACTTGAAGCCCGGCGCGGCGATCATCACGACCTCGAGTGTGCAGGGCTTCCAGCCCTCGCCCTCGCTGGCCGAGTACGCGGTCTCGAAGGCGGGTATCGCCAACTGGACGCGCGCGATGTCGCAGCAGCTGATCGAACGCGGGATCCGCGTCAACGGTGTGGCTCCCGGTCCGATCTGGACGCCCCTGCAGCCCGCATACGTGCCGAACGAGAAGATCGAGGAGTTCGGCTCGCAGACGCCGATCGGACGGGCCGGCCAGCCCGTCGAGCTCGCCCCGGCGTTCGTCTTCCTCGCCTCCCAGGAATCCAGCTACGTGGTCGGCGAGACGATCGCCGTGACGGGCGGGATGCCGGTGCACTGACCTTCGCGGGGGAAGCGGCCGTCCGGATACCGGGCGGCCGTCTCCGTGCGTGCGCTTAGCATGGGCGGATGGATCCGCGGGTGCGTCGCACACAGGAACGCCTGCGTGCCGCGGCGCTCGAGCTTGCATCCACCACGCGGTTGTCGCAGATCAGCGTGACCGATCTCTGCCGTGCCGCCGGCGTCACGCGCGACACCTTCTATCGGCATACCGCGGGCGTCGCAGAGCTCATGGCCGACGCGCTCGAGGCGGAGCTGCAGGAGGTGACCGCGACCCTCGGTGCGGATGCGGCGATCGGCGACGGCGAGCGGATGCTGTTGGAGCACGTCCGTACGCGCGCCGCTGTGTACCGGTCGGCGATGGAGCCGCTCCTGGCGGCGCCCGTGCGTGCGGGGCTGGAGCGGGGCCTGCGGCAAGGACTGGAGCAGTGGATCCAGCAGCGTCCCGGCATCCTGCCCGCCACGATCGCGGGCGATGCCGCCGCCGTCTCGCTCGCCGTCGCCTACGCCGCGGCGGGCACGGTGGGCGCGATCGAACAGTGGCTGCGCACCGACATGGCGGACCTCGATCGTGCGGTGACGGTCATCCTGGCCGCGTCCGCCGGCTGGTGGCAGCTCTGACCCGATCCGCGATCTATAAGACATATGTCAGATAGATTGCCTAGACTGCTGTCGAGCAGCGACGCCGCCCGGTCGTCGCGGGAAGGCAGTCATGGCACGTTTCGACGGCAAGGTCGCGATCGTCACCGGAGGCGTCTCCGGAATCGGCGCGGCGATCACGCGTCGCCTGGTGGATGAGGGCGCGCGGGTCTTCGTCGCCGACATCAACGCCGAGGCGGTCGCCGCCGCCGGTGCGACGTTCGGCGACAGCGTGGCGGGGCTCGCGACCGACGTGACCGACGAGGGCGCGATGACGGCGCTCTTCGACGGCGCGCGCGAGCGCTTCGGGCGCATCGACGCGGTCTACAACGTCGCGGGCGGATCCCGGCCGGGCCGCGTCGTGGACATGGACCTCGCGACGTGGGACTTCAACATCCGCCTCAACCTCTACGGGGCTTTCCTCGGTACGAAGCTCGGCGCGCAGCACTTCCTCGCCGAGGGACAGGCGGGTGCCATCGTGAACATCGCCTCGCTCAACTCGCTCGTCCCGATGCACTTCGGCTCGGGGTACTCGGCAGCCAAGGCCGGCGTCGTGATGCTCACGAAGAACGCCGCACTCGAGCTCGCCGGTGACGGCATCAGGGTCAACGCGGTCTCGCCGGGGCTCGTGGCGACGCCCCTCACCGGGGGTCTCATGAGCATGCCCGGCGTTCCCGAGGCGTACATGGCGCGTATCCCGGCGGGCCGTCCGGCCGAGCCCGAGGAGATCGCCGGCGTGGCGTTGTTCCTCGCGTCGGATGACGCCTCCTACGTCAACGGCGAGAACGTCGTCATCGACGGCGCCTGGCAGACCAGCGGCTACCCCGACCTGCGCCCCTTCCTCGGCTGAGGCGCTGCACGGGCGGCTCGTCCGGGTCGCCCGTGCATGCGTAGGCGAGCAGCAGACGATAAGTCAAGCCTCAGCTGTTTGCTACCGCCCGGGCGCACAGTGGGGGAAACCCCACGGAGCAGGAGGCGACGATGACGCTGCAGATGATGCCGGAGAACCGCACGCCCGCAGCCGGAACCGCCGAGACCCCTGATGTCCTCGAGCTGCGCTGGGAGCGCATCGCTCCGGAACGCTATCGGGCCCTGTGTGGCGAGGAGTGCGTCGGATTCGTCGACGTGGTCGGCGCCGTGTTCGTCGTGCTCGCCGGAGCGCGCTACGACCGCGCGGAGGAGATCGCGCAGACGCTCGACTTCGACCGGGTGACGGAGCTTCTCGAGCGCTCCTCCCGCTGAGCGCACGCTGCTCGTACGGTGCCCCCTCGGGCGCGGCTCGACGCTCATATGCCAGATCGCGTATCCGGTGTCAACCCTCTTCATTCGTGCACGAACGACCTCGATTCTCGTTGTTGCCACGCGGCTGCGTGTGGCGGATACTTCCCGCGTGGATCGGATCGATACCGAACCCGTGGGCGGGTGATCGCACAGGGTGGGGATGCGCCGTGATCGGCGCGCGAGGAGGGCAGTTGGGCAGGTTGGATTCCACGGTCGCCGTTTCGGGTGACGGGGCGTGAGGGAGGGGGCGCCCTCTCGCCGTGGACTGCAGACGGACGACCCGCAACGCGCGCAGGAATCGGTGAGCGAGCTCTTCAACACCGCGATGGTCCTGACCGCCGATCCCCCGACCGGATTCCGCTATCAGATGGCCGCCGTGAGCGACAGCAGCCTCATGGCCACGGCGCTCCGATTCGGCGGATCGAGCCGCACGGGCGCGGAGGAGTTCCCCGAGTTCATCGTCGCCCATGCGGTCGCGGGCCGTCATCGGTGGTCGGTGGGGCAGGAGAGCGGAGACGGTCGCATCCCGTTCCTCGTGCCGCCGGCGACCGCATTCTCGGCGCGTTTCACTCAGCTGCAGATGCGGGCGGTCAGCCTCGACGCCCACACCTTCCATCGGGTGCTGCGCGGCATGCTGGGAGAGGAGCCGCCGCGGCTTCGCACGGACCGGGTCAACGGCAGTGCGCAGCACCACTCGATCGTGGCCGAGACGCTGCGCTTCATCGAAGCGACGCTGCTCGCCGACGAGACCGTCGCCACGTCACCGCTTCTACGGGCCCAGTTCACGCACCAGCTCGTGGCGGCGATTGCGACCTCGTTCCCGCTGCTGGGCGAGCACTCCCGCACGCGCGCGCAGACGTCGCCGCGCACCGTGAGGCGGGCGATCGCGTTCATGGAGGAGCACGTCGCCGATCCGATCACCATCGGCGACGTCGCGGTCGCCGCCGGCACCTCGGTACGCGGTCTGCAGCTCGCCTTCCGGCGGTCGTACGAGATGTCGCCGTCGGCGTTCCTGCGCCGCATCCGGCTCGAGGGGGCGCACGCCGATCTGATGGCGGCGGATGCGGGCGCCCGAACGGTGCGGGAGATCGCCGCGCGATGGGGCTTCGCCCATACCGGCCGCTTCGCGCACCTGTATGCGGAGGCCTATGGAGAGCCGCCGTCGCACACGCTACGTCGTTGAGCGCGCGTCGGGGACATTTCGTGCGCGCTCGGAGTGGAGTCCTCGAGCCTGCGAGAGTGCTCGCATACCGTGAACGGCATGGGACAGATCTTCTACGGGGCGAATGAGACGGCGGTGGAGATCGAGGATCGCGCCCTCGCGCATCTGAAAGTCGTCATCGCCACCAAGCTTCGCCGCGGCGAGAGCTTCACGGTCTCGCTCACGCATCCGGAGAGCGAGGAGGGCGGGCGAAGCACCCTCTGGTTCGCTCCCTCCATCCCGCTGCGCTTCGTGTTCGACGACCCGGAGCCCGCCGAGATCAGCCGGGAGTGGATCGAGGAGCTCGCACGATCGGCGCACTCCTCGGGTGGGATCGTGCTCCTTCCGGAGCGTGCGGAACCCGGCGACGACGCGGGTTGAGCGGCGACGGCGCGCGGGTGACCATGACTGCCCGTGTTAGGATCGCTCCTTGGAAGTGTGTCCGAGCGGCCTAAGGAGCATGGCTGGAATCCATGTAGGCGGGGTAACTCGCCTCGCAGGTTCAAATCCTGTCACTTCCGCCACGGAGAACCCCGTCCACGCGAAGCCTGGGCGGGGTTCTCGCATGGAGCCGGGGATCAATCGTCCCGGCGGCGCTCGACCAGGACGGTGTCACGCCATCGACCGGCCCACGGGCCGTACGTCATGAGAGCGATCCGCTCCCTCTGCCCGACGCGACGGAAGCCGGCGCGTTCGTGGAGCGCGAGGCTCGCGAGATTCTCCGCGAAGATGCTCGACTGCACCGTCCAGACGCCCGCGTGGTCCATGGCGTCGAGGAACGATCCGAGCAGCGCCCTGCCCACGCCGCTTCCCTGGACTCTCGCCGCGACGTACACCGAATGCTCTACGACTCCGCGGTAGACCGCGCGGGTCGAGACGGCGGATGCCGCAATCCAGCCGACGACGATGCCTTCCTTGTCCACCGCGACGAGCCGGCCGGCGTCTCGCTTACCGGCATCGAACGCGTCCCAGCTCGGCGGTTCGGCCTCGAAGCTGGCGTTGCCCGTCGCGAGACCCTCGCGGTAGATCGCCTCGACGGCGGGCCAGTCCCCGGGCCGCATCGCGCGGATGCCGCCGGTGCTCACGGGCGCAGCCGGCTCGCGGCGTGGTCGAGGACGTCGGTGACGGCGCGGAAGTAGGCCCATCGGCCGCGCTGCTCACGCGTGGCAAGCCCGGCGTCGACCAGGACCTTCATGTGGTGCGAGACGGTGGGCTGAGACAGTCCGACCGGCTCCGTCAGATCGCAGATGCATGCTTCGCCGTCGCGGGATGCGGCGATCAGCGACAGCAGGCGTACCCGGGTGGGGTCGCCGAGCGCCTTGAAGATGCGGGCGATCGATTCCGCCTCCGCCGACGTCAGCGCGTCTCCGGCCAGGGTCGGACAGCACTCGCCGGCATCGGTCGTCAGAAGAGGGAGCAGAGTCGGCATGCTTTGATTCTGCACCTCGTATTGACATCTGTCGATGGATGCCGGAACCTCGATCTCATCGACGAACGTCGATATGACCGAGGAGCAGTGGTGGACGAAGCACTTCCCGTCGTCGTGATCGGCGCCGGCCCGCAGGGGTTGGCCGCTGCAGCCCACCTGGCCGATCGGAAGGTTCCGTTCGTTGTGCTGGAAGCCGAGGAGAGCCCCGCCGCTGCCGTGTCCGAGTGGGGCCATGTGCGTCTCTTCTCGGACTGGTCCGAGCTCGTCGATGCCGCGGGAGCCCGACTGCTGGGGACGATCGGATGGACCGCCCCGCCCACGGGCCACCCCACGGGAGCGCAGTGGGTCAGTGACTATCTCGCCCCGCTCGCCGGCGTCCTCGGCGATGGTGTCCGATACGGTGCGCGCGTCGTCGGAGTCTCCCGCCTCGGCCGCGACCGACTCGTCGATGCCGGGCGTGGTGACCAACCTTTCACCGTCCACGTCCGGCCGACCCGGGGCGAGGAGTATCGGGTGCTCGCCCGCGCCGTCATCGACGCCTCGGGCACGTGGGCGTCTCCCAACCCCGTAGGTGCGGACGGCCTGCCCGCTGTCGGTGAACGAGACGCGGCCGAGCGGCTGTCCTACCGGATTCCAGACTTCCTGACCGACCCGGGGTTCGAGGGCTCCCACACCGTCGTCGTCGGTTCCGGACACTCCGCGGCGGCCGCCGTGTCGGCCTTGGCGCGCAGAGCTCGTCGTGACCCCTCGACCACGGTCACGTGGGCGCTGCGTCGCGCGAGCGCAGGGAATGTCTTCGGGCGCGGCGACGCGGATGAACTCACCGCGCGCGGGGCCCTCGGCACCCGGGCGAAGGAAGCCGTGGACGCCGGTCTGGTCTCGCTCGTGACCGGGTTCCGCACGAACCGTGTGACCGCGCACGGCGAGGGCGTGGCCCTGATCGCCGAAGACGGTCGTCGCCTCGCCGCTGACCAGGTCGTCGTGCTCACCGGCTTCCGTCCCGACCTGTCGTTCCTCTCGGAGTTGCGCCTGCAGCTCGACCCGGTGCTGCAAGCCCCCCTCCGTGTCGCCGCCGAGGTGGATCCCAACGTGCACTCGTGCGGGTCCGTTGCGGCGACGGGCGCCGCCGACCTCGCACACCCCGAACCGGGCTTCTACATCGTCGGTGCGAAGTCCTACGGCCGCGCTCCGACCTTCCTCGCGCTCACCGGGTACGAGCAGGTGCGCAGCGTCGTCGCGGAACTCGCGGGCGACCACGAGGCCGCACGACGCGTCGAGCTGATTCGTCCCGACACCGGGGTGTGCGGTGGGGCCGGTCAGTTCGACGCGACTGACGGACCGATCGGCGGCGCATGCTGCGCGCCGGCCGCACACCTCATCTCCCTCGCCACGACCACGTCCGTCCGCTCCTGATCCGAACCGAGAACGCCATGACCGACTCCGCCAAACCCGCCGTCCTGTTCGTCTGCGTGCACAACGCCGGCCGCTCACAGATGGCCGCGGGCTACCTCCGAGCCCTCGCCGGCGATCGCATCGACGTCTTCTCCGCCGGGAGCGAGCCCGGCAACGCCATCAACCCCGCCGCCGTCGCCGTCATGGCCGAAGAGGGGATCGATCTCTCCGGCGCCACCCCGCAGATCCTCACGACAGATGCCGTTCGCCAGGCGGATGTCGTCATCACCATGGGATGCGGGGATGCGTGCCCGATCTTCCCCGGCAAGCGCTACGAGGACTGGCAGCTCACGGATCCGGCGGGCCAGCCTGTTGAGGTCGTGCGCGAGGTCCGCGACGACATCAAGGGCCGCGTCGAGAGACTCATCGCCAGCCTCGGCTAGGAAGCCCCTGGTCTACAGAGGTGTGCGGGCGTGCTCGTGCCAGCCGGTGCCGGCCGCGGTCGTGCCGGGGCGGATGACGAGAGAGCGCGGCGCGACGACGGCGATGACGCGGCGCGGGGCCGCGGCGGCGTCCATCAGCCCCCGACGCACGCGCGAGGCCGCGGTGGCGAGGCCGCTGCCGTCATCGATCGATGCCGCGGATGCGGGCGCATAGCTGGCGCGCTCGATGGCGTCGACGAGCAATCGCAGATCCTCCGCCGGGGCCCCTGCCGCGATGAGGCGCTCCGCCAACGCGCGCGGGGACGCGCTCGCGGGCACGGGCAGCCCCAGATCGATCGCGGCCTCTTCGACGAACAGCCACGCGGCGCTCGCATCGCCCCGAGCGGCGAGGATCAGGCGCCGGCGGCGACGCAGCGCGTGGACCAGCGCGGGGGCTGTGAGCAGGAGAAGAGCTGCGATCGTCACCCAGACGGCGGGAACGATCGCGCCGGTGCCGACCCTGTCGCTGGCGGTGCCGGCCTGCGGGCTGTCTGGGGTGTCGGGGCGCTCGGTCGCGGCCGTGGTGGGTGTCGCCGCAGCGGTCGGCTCCGGGGATGCGGAGTCGATCTGATCGGGCGAAGTGCCCACGCCGCTGGAGAACGCGGTCGGCACGCCCAGGCTGTTGGTCGGCTCGAACGGTACCCAGCCGATGCCCTCGAAGTAGACCTCGGGCCAGGAGTGCAGCAGGTCGCTCGAGACCGAGTACACGAGATCGCCGTCGATCCGATCCGTCGTGGCCGTGCCGGGCAGGTAGCCGATCACGATGCGCGTCGGCATCCCCAGTGACCTCGTCATGGCGGCGAACGCGGAGGCGAAGTGCACGCAGTATCCGCTGCGCACCTCGAGGAACTGTCCGATCGCGTCGACACCCGCACCATCGAAACCCTCCTGGACGGGCGCATCCAGCGAGTAGGTGAATTCACTCGAGCGGAACCAGCGCTGCAGCGCGAAGGCGGCGTCGTAATCGTTGCTCGTCTCGGCGGTGACGGCCCGGGCGAGTTCGGAGACGTTCGCCGGGGTGTCGTCGGGGATCTCGCGAAGTTCGGGATCGACATCGGCGCCGCGCGAGGTCGCGGCACGGATCTGCTCCAGCGTGGGGGCGGGGGTCTCGGTGATGACCTCGTAGCTCTGGCCGCGCGAATCCCCGTCCTGGCTGACGACCGTGCGGTTATCGGCCACGATGCCCCACTCGCCCGTGAGCCCGCCGATCGCCGTCGCGGGGAAGGGGATGGGCAGGTAGGGGGTGTTCAGCTTCACGATGTCGATCTTCGTGTCGGCGCTGGTGCGAGCGATGTCGGGGTCGGTGCGTACCGGACCGAACCCGGGCCCTTCGCCCACCGGCGTCGCGTCGCGCTCGTCCGGTCGCCAGACCTCGCCCGCGAAACTCGACAGGGTCACCGCGCGCAAGTACGGAGCACGGGACTCTGACGAGCGCACACGCAGCACCTCGACCGGATTCGGTCGGCGCAGGTCGTCTCCGAGGCGCAGGGTGGGGTTGATGCCGCTGCTGCCCGCCCCGCTGACGGCCGCCTCGCCGTCGGGGGCGGGCAGCAGCGGTGTGACGATGACCGCCACGGCGATCGACGCGACCGCGATGAGGGCGGCCGACGCGGCGGCCGGTGCGCCACGCGGGCCGGTCCTGCCCCGGCGCGTGCGTGTGTCGGTCGCGAGCAGGAACAGGATGCCGGCGGCCAGCAGCACGAAGGCGAACACATCCATCGGCGCCGGCACCGCGATCGTGGGAACGACGGCGACGGCGACGAGCGCGACAGCGGCGAGCAGCGGCATCCGTGTCGTGATGACGACGTGGTCGAGGACGATGGCCAGCGCCCCGATCGCGGCGACCACGAAGAACGACAGCGCGGGGGTCGCGGCCAGCGGCGCCGCCCCCACCGCCATCTCCTGGACAGCCGATGAGATGAGCGTGCCCACCGCGTCGAAGGTTGCGGGGGAGGGAACGAGCCCGCCCCAGGCGCTGTCGCGCAGATAGAACAGGGTCAGCGCGAGCACCCAGACGACGATGTCGATGCCGGTGACCGCGAGCCCTGCGACGCCGACGCGGCGCAGCACGGCTCCGAGAGCCAGGATGACGGCGGCGAGTGAGAACCCTGCCGCGACCCAGGCGCCGGGCGCGATGACGCGCATGACCGGAAGCGTCGTGGCGACGAGCGCGACGAACACGCCGACGGCGAGCGCCGCCTGCCCGTGGGCACGCGTCGTCTTCTCAGCCGGCATGGGGGAGCCTCTCCCACACCGCATCGCGCCACGCTTCGGCGACGTCGTGGCCGAGCGCGGCCGCCGTCCATCCGGTCGCCGCGTCGAACGCCCCGGGCGCGGGGGCGGTACTGAGCAGCACGGGGAAGGCGCTGTGGTGGCCCACGGTGGCGAGCGTGGCTGCATCCGCGGGGGACAGCGCGCCCGTGACGAGCACGAGCGGACCCGTCGTCTCGCCCGCGAACAAACCCGCCAGCGCACCGAGGCGGTCATCCAACCGTGCCTGCACCGTCGCCAGCATCAGCATCGCCGCCTCGAGAGCCGGTGCATCCGCGGGTTCCACGTGGTCGCACAGCGCGACGCCGTCGGGCTCGACGAGCGCCACCGTGTACCCATCGGCGACGAGTCGTGCCAGCGCCGAAGCCACGGCGCCGACAGCCGCCTCGAAGGCGGGATCGGATCCG
This sequence comes from Microbacterium sp. SORGH_AS_0428, assembly GCF_031453615.1. NCBI lineage: Bacteria > Bacillati > Actinomycetota > Actinomycetes > Micrococcales > Microbacteriaceae > Microbacterium > Microbacterium sp. SORGH_AS_0428. The sequence goes on from NZ_JAVIZT010000001.1 coordinate 2,721,625, forward strand.
GTGGCCTCCGTGGCCTCGGGGGAGAACCGAGCCAGGGCGCGATCGAAGACGATCGTCGCCTCGGGTGAGCTCTCCTGCTCCTCCTGGCGCACCATGAGCTCGTCGCGGTGCGCGGAGGCGCGCCAGTGGATGCGGCGCATGGAGTCGCCGGGAGCCCACGGGCGGGCGATCACGTCGTCGGTGCCCTGTCCGAGCCGGTTCGTCGCGCGCGAGAGACTGCCGCCGGAGGCGCCGGCGACGCCCGCCAGTGAGAGCAGCTCCTCGACCGCGGGTGTCACGACGAGACGGGTCAGCTCGCCCTGGGCGACCGTCCGACGGGCGATGCCGAAAGGGTCGAGCGAGCTCAGCTCGAAGGGGCCGATCCAATGGATGCCGCGGTGGAGCACCCGGGCCCGATATCCCACGACGACCTCGCGGTCATCACGGCTGAACCCCGAGGAGACGGCGGGGAAGGTGCCGGGACCGCCGCCTTCGATGCCCTCCGGCATCGTGTCGCGCCAGCGCCCGCCGGAGGTCGGCAGCGCCGTGCGCGCCCCGACCCGCACGGTCACCTCGACCTCGTCGCCCGCATCCGGTACGGCGGGCACGACGGTGCGAGTGACGTCGGCACGGCCGCGCGCGGCATAGACGGCCACCAGCGCCGCCACCACGAGCGAGACGAGGAGCAGTCCCACGAACACCAGCTCGACCAGGCCCAGCTGGTTCGCGGTGGCGAAGCAGGCGAGCGCGAGCACGACGGCCCCGGTTCCTCGGGCCGTGAGCGGCCAGCTGCGTCTCATGCGCTCAGGCGCGCGCGGCGAGGGGAACGCGGACGCTGTCGATGATCCGCTCCAGGATCTTCGGCACCGAGTGCGAATCCGAGCCCCGGGTGCTGGAGGAGCGCGTCGCGATGATCCGGTGCGCGAAGACGGGCACGACGAGCGCCGCGATGTCGTCGGGGATGACGAACGCGCGCCCCTCGAGAGCCGCCCACACCTTCGCCGCCCGCACCAGTTGCAGGGTCGCCCGGGGGCTGGCTCCGAGGCGCACCTCCGGATGCGTGCGCGTTGCCTGGGCGAGGGCGACGGCGTACTCCTCGATGGCGGGAGCGACGTGGATGCGCCGCGCCCAGGCGATGAGCTCCAGCACCTGGTCCGCGTGCACGACGGGACGGATGTGGGACAGCGGGTTCTCGGTCTCGCGCTGGCGGAGCATGAGGGCCTCCGCCGCCGCATCCGGGTACCCCATCGAGATGCGCATCATGAAGCGGTCGCGCTGCGCCTCGGGCAGCGCGTACGTGCCCTCCATGTCGAGGGGGTTCTGCGTCGCGACCACGAGGAACGGATCCGGGAGGTGGTGGGCCTCGCCGTCGACCGTCACCTGGCGCTCCTCCATCGCCTCCAGCAGCGCGGACTGCGTCTTGGGGGAGGAGCGGTTGATCTCGTCGGCGATCACGATGTGCGCGAACACGGCGCCGCGCTTGAACTCGAACTCGCGGGCGACGGGATCGAACACCGACACGCCCGTCACGTCGCCGGGAAGCAGGTCCGGCGTGAACTGGATGCGGCGAACGGTCGCGTCGACGGATGCCGCCAGCGCGCGGGCGAGCATCGTCTTCCCGACGCCGGGGACGTCCTCGATGAGCAGGTGGCCCTCGGCGAGGAGGGCCACGAGGGCGCTGCGCACCGCATCGGGCTTGCCGTCGATGACGGTGGCGACGCTCTTGCCGATCGCGCGCGTCAAGCGGGTGAACCGCTCGGCGTCCATCGCGGAATCGACCTCGTCGGTGAGGACTCGTGCGGTATCGGTCATGCCGGATGCCTTCCCGTCGGCGCGATCGTGTCCCGATCGTAACGCGCGCCGCGGAGCGTGGGGCGGGGTATTCGCCGTGAGCGACGGCGTGCGGGCTGGGTTAGACTTGTGCCAGCTCTCCGCGAGGCGGCATCCAGGCCAACTCCCCCAGGACGGAAACGTAGCAAGGGTAACCAGGCTCTGCCGGGTTCGCGGAGAGTCTTTTCTTTTCCCGTCGAGGTGCCTCCAGCGTAGGGTGGCGCCGTGCACCGGGACACCCTGCAGGATGAGCTCCGCCGCATCCTCGGCGTCGCGGGCGACGTCCGGGTGAGCGGGGCCTCAGGCCTCGACGGCGCCCTGCCGGTCTCGACCCTCGCCACCACGGCGATGAGTGCGCTCGCCTCTGCCGTCGATGCGCTGCTTCGGGGCGCCGGCATCGAGCCTGGCGCAGAGGTGCGGGTCGACCGAGCCCTCGTGGACGCGTGGCTCGGCCGCCACATCCGACCCGTGCAGGGGTCGTTCCCCTCGCCGTGGGATCCCTTCTCCGGCGCATTCCCCACCGCCGACGGCTCGTGGATCCGCACGCACGCCAACGCGCCGCACCATCGGGCGGCCCTTCTGGTCGCACTGGCGCTGCCCGATGCGAAGTGCATCGACGAGCTGTCCGCCGCGATCGCCGTGCGCGGGGCCGAAGAGCTCGAGTCGGCGATCGTCGCGGCGGGCGGCGCGGCGGCGGCGCTGCGCACTCCGGCGGAGTGGATGCGGTCCGTGCCCGGCTCCGCCGTCGCCGCCGAACCCCTCATCGCCCGGATCGACACGGCGACGGCGCGCGCGGGTTCGACGTGGCGTCCCGAGCCGGACAGACCCCTCGCAGGGCTTCGGGTGCTCGATCTGACCCGCGTCATCGCCGGGCCCGCCGCCACGCAGGTGCTGGCGGGTCTCGGCGCTGAGGTGCTCCGCATCGATCCCGACACCTGGGACGAGCCCGCCGTGCTCCCGTACGTGATGGCCGGCAAACGTTCCGCCCGCCTGGACGCGACCGCACCCGCCGGACGGCGTGCGCTCACCGATCTGCTGGCGGCCGCCGACGTGCTCGTGCACGGCTACCGGGCGGGCGCCATCGACCATCTGGGGCTGGGCGAGGGCGAACGCCTGCGCCTGCGCCCCGGGCTCATCGAGGTCGGGGTTCGCGCGTACGGATGGAGCGGACCCTGGGCCGGTCGACGCGGATTCGATTCGCTCGTGCAGTTCTCGACCGGCATCGCCGACATCGGCAGGCGGCACGCGGATGCGGCGGCGCCCGTCTCGTTGCCCGTGCAGGCCCTCGACTGGACGACGGGGTACCTCGCGGCGGCCGCCGCCGTCTCCGGGCTGGCCCGCCGTCAGGTCTCGGGTCGCGGCAGCATGTGGCGACTGTCCCTCGCCCGCACCGCCCGGGCGCTCACCACGCTCTCGGGGGAGGGCGCCGCGTCCGCATCCGACTCCGTTCTCGGTGCCGATTCCGTGTTCGGTGCGCAGCGGCGGATCGAGACGACCGACGGCGCGCTTCTGCTCGCGCCGCCGCCGTTCCGGGTGGGCGAGGCGACCCTGCGCTTCGACCATGTCGCCACTCGCCTCGGAGGCGCCCCGCCCGCCTGGCTCTGACCCCCGCATCCCGCCCCGCCCGCGAGACTGCATTTCCGGCACGAGATCACTGTCATTACCCGTGATCTCGTGCGAAAGATGCAGTCTCGCGGGGAGTGAGTGGGGAGACAGGCTGCCGGGGGAGCGGATTTTATTCACGGACGCCTCATCTGGCTCCTCACATGAGGCGCGCCTAGGCTGATCGGGTGGCTCAGAGCATCCTCATCACGTCCGCGGAAGGTCATTCGGGAAAGTCCACGATCGCATTGGGAGTGCTCGAAGCGCTCAGCCATGCGACCGCGCGTGTGGGCGTCTTCCGTCCCATCGCCCGTTCGACGACGGAGCGCGACTACGTGCTGGAGATGCTGCTCGACCACGACGGCGTAGACCTCGCCTACGACGACTGCATCGGCGTCGGCTACGACGACATGCACGCCGACCCGGATGCGGCCCTCGCGCGCATCGTGGAGCGGTACAAGACCGTCGAGGCGCAGTGCGACGCGGTCGTCATCCTCGGCAGTGACTACACCGATGTGGGCAGCCCCGCCGAACTCGGATACAACGCCCGCATCGCCGCGAACCTCGGCGCCCCCGTGCTCCTGGTCGTCGGCGGTCGCGCCCAGCAGGGCCAGAGCGAGCAGCTCGGAACGAGCGATCCGCGCACGCCGGCCGACATCGCCCAGATCGCGAAGCTCTCGGTCGGCGAGCTGCGCCAGGCGCGTGCGGAGCTGTTCGCCGTGGTCGCCACCCGCGTCGACCCCGCCATGCTGGACGAGACAATCGAGGCCGTCCGCGACATCGTCCCCGCTGGCATCGAGGTGCCCGTGTGGGCGCTTCCCGAGGACCGCTTCCTGGTGGCCCCGACCGTCCGCGGCGTCATGCGCTCCGTCGACGGAACGCTCGTGAAGGGCGACGAGGAGCTGCTGACCCGCGAGGTCCTCGGCGTGATCGTCGCGGCCATGAGTCCCGCCAACGTGCTCCCGCGGCTCAGCGACGGGGCCGTCGTGGTCATCCCCGCCGATCGCACCGAGGTTCTGCTCGCGACCCTGCTCGCGCACGCGTCCGGCACCTTCCCGTCGCTGTCGGCGATCGTGCTCAACGGTCCGTTCCCGCTGCCGGCCGACATCGATCGCCTGATCGACGGCCTCGGCTCGCGGCTGCCGATCATCGCGACCGACCGCGACACCTACGACACATCCGTGCGCATCATGAACACGCGCGGCCGGCTGGCGGCCGACTCGCAGCGCTCCTACGACACCGCGCTCTCGCTGTTCGAGCGGCACGTCGACGGCGCCGAGCTGACGCGTCTGCTGGGGCTCGCCAAGCCCACCGTCGTCACCCCCCTCATGTTCGAGTACGGGCTCGTCGAACGGGCGCGCTCGAACCGCCGCCGCATCGTGCTGCCGGAGGGCGACGACGACCGCGTGCTGCGCGCCGCCGCCACCGTCCTCGCCCGCGGCATCGCCGACCTCATCATCCTCGGCGAGGAGGTCGAGGTCCGCTCGCGCGCTCTGGAGCTCGGCATCGACATCGCCGCGGCGCAGGTCATCAGCCCGTTCGATCCCGTCCTGGTGCAGAAGTTCGCCGAGGAGTACACGCGTCTTCGCGAGCACAAGGGCATGACGATGGCGCGCGCCGCGGACACCGTCACCGACGTCTCGTACTTCGGCACGCTCATGGTGCACCTCGGCCTCGCCGACGGGATGGTCTCGGGCGCCGCGCACACGACGGCCCACACCATCCGGCCGGCCTTCGAGATCATCAAGACGCGTCCCGGTGTCGGCGTCGTCTCCAGCGTCTTCCTCATGGCGCTCGCCGATCGCGTGCTGGTCTACGGCGACTGCGCGGTCATCCCCGACCCGACGGCGCCGCAGCTGGCCGACATCGCCGTCTCCTCCGCCGAGACCGCCGACCGCTTCGGCATCGAGCCGCGCGTGGCCATGCTCTCCTACTCGACCGGCGAATCCGGCTCCGGAGCGGATGTGGAGAAGGTGCGCGAGGCGACCGTCATCGTGCGGGAGCGCGCGCCCGAGCTCCCGGTGGAGGGGCCCATCCAGTACGACGCGGCCGCGGATGCCGCCGTCGCCTCCAAGAAGATGCCGGGCTCGCCCGTCGCCGGTCGCGCCACGGTCTTCGTCTTCCCCGACCTCAACACCGGCAACAACACCTACAAGGCCGTGCAGCGCTCGGCCGGGGCGATCGCGATCGGCCCCGTCCTGCAGGGTCTGAACAAGCCCATCAACGACCTGTCGCGCGGCGCGCTGGTCGAGGACATCGTCAACACCATCGCGATCACCGCGATCCAGGCTCAGGGCGATGAGCCCGCATCCGAAGGGAAGGCATGAACGTGAGCGTCGTTCTCGTCATCAACAGTGGCTCGTCCTCGTTCAAGTACCAGCTGCTGGACGTCGAGACCGAGACGGCGCTGGCGTCCGGGCTCGTCGAGCGCATCGGCGAGGGCATGGGAGCAGCCAGCCACAAGGTGCACTTCACCGGGGTGGGAGCCGCAGCGGTCGATGCGACCTACACGCAGGAGCTGCCGATCCCCGACCACGCCGTCGGCTTCCAGGTGATGCTCGACGCCTTCGCCGAGCACGGTCCGTCGCTCACCGAGAACGCCCCGGTCGCCGTCGGGCACCGCGTCGTCCAAGGCGGCGCGCGCTTCTTCCAGCCCACGCTCATCACCGACCTCGTCGAGATCAACATCGATGAGCTCTCGGTGCTGGCGCCGTTGCACAACCCCGGGGCGGTGCAGGGGATCCGTGCGGCGCGCGCGGCCTTCGGCGACCTGCCCCACGTCGCGGTCTTCGACACGGCCTTCCACCAGACGCTGCCGCCCGCCGCCTACACGTACGCCATCGATCGCGCCATCGCGCGCAAGCACCGCATCCGCCGGTACGGGTTCCACGGCACGAGCCACAAGTTCGTCTCGGAGTCCGTGGCCCAGTACCTCGACCGCCCGCTGCGCAGTCTCAAGCAGATCGTGCTCCACCTCGGCAACGGCGCGTCGATCACCGCCATCGACGGTGGGCATTCGGTCGAGACGTCAATGGGGCTCACCCCGCTCGAGGGGCTCGTGATGGGCACCCGCTCGGGCGATCTGGACCCGTCGATCCTGCTCGTGCTGGCTCGACGCGAAGAGATGTCCCCGGCAGAGCTCGACGCGTTCCTGAACAAGAGCAGCGGGATGCTGGGGCTCGCCGGCGTCTCGGACATGCGCGACATCGAGGACCGCCGCGAGGCCGGTGACGGACCCGCGTCGCTCGCCTTCGACGTGTACATCCATCGCCTGCGCGCCTACATCGGCTCCTACATCGCGCAGCTCGGCGGCGTCGACGTGATCTCGTTCACGGCGGGCGTCGGCGAGAACTCTCCCCTCATCCGCGCCGCGGCGCTGGAGACGCTCGGTTTCCTCGGCGTCGAGCTGGATGCGGCCGCCAACGAGGAGCGACGCAAGGGCATCCGGACCATCTCCACCCCGGACTCGTCGGTGACCGTGCTCGTGGTGCCCACGAACGAGGAGCTGGAGATCGCGCGGCAGGCGCTCGCCGTCGCCCGCGTCGCCTGAGCCCGCGACACCGACGCGTAACCTGCCGCGACTACGCTGGGTGCGCCCGGTCGAGCGCAACTTTGGAGGCTTCGTGACCGACCTGCCCGATCTGTCTTCCTACGACGCCGTGCTCTTCGACCTCGACGGGGTGCTCACCCCGACGGCCGAGGTGCACATGCACGCCTGGCAGACGATGTTCGAGGAGCTGTTCGCGGCGTGGGGCATCACCCCGCCCTACACGGAGCAGGACTACTTCCTGCATCTGGACGGCAAGAAGCGTTATGACGGCGTCGCGAGCCTGCTGCGCTCGCGCGACGTCGAGGTGCCGTGGGGCGAGCCAGACGACGATCCCTCCGAGGACACCGTGTGCGGCATCGGCAACCGGAAGAACGAGGTCTTCGCCAGGGTGCTGCGCAGTGAGGGGATCGCGCCGTACCCCGGCTCCCTGCGCCTGGTCGATCAGCTCCGCGAGCGGGGCGTGCCCGTCGCCGTGGTCTCCAGCTCCAAGAACGCGGAAGAGGTGCTCGCCGCCGCGGGCATCCGCGACCGGTTCGCCGTCGTGATGGACGGCGTGGTCGCCGAGCGCGAGAACCTCGCGTCCAAGCCCGCGCCCGACGTGTTCCTCGGCGGTGCGCGGATGCTGGGGGTCGCTCCCGCCCGCAGCGCCGCCGTCGAAGACGCGCTGAGCGGCGCCGCGTCCGCCCAGGCTGCGGGTTACGCCCTCGTCGTGGGCGTCGATCGCGGCGTCGGCGCCGAGGCGCTGCGCGCCGCCGGTGCGGATGTGGTCGTCGACGACCTCGCCGCCTTCGTAGACTGAGCCGGTTCTGTCGCGATACCCGATCGCACCTCCCTCACCCGAATCCCCGGCCGTGTCATCGGCGGAAGGCATGTTCATGATCGATAGAGACCGATTCCCGGTCGACCCGTGGCGACTCGTCGAGCGCTCGTTCGACATCGACGAGGCGGGCGTCACCGAGACGCTGTTCACCGTGGGCAACGGATATCTGGGGCTGCGGGGGAACCAGCCCGAAGGGCGCTTCGGCCACGAGCAGGGAACCTTCATCAACGGCTTCCACGAGGTGTTCCCGATCCGTCACGCCGAGCAGGCGTACGGGTTCGCCGAAGTCGGCCAGACGATCATCAACGCCCCCGACGCCAAGGTCATGCGCGTCTACGTCGACGACGAGCCGCTCTCGTTCGATCTCGCCGAGATCCTCGAGTACGAGCGCATCCTCGACCTGCGCGATGGGGTCCTGCGTCGCCACCTGCTCTGGCGTACGCCCTCCGGCAAAGAGGTGCGCATCGACTTCGAGCGCATGGTGTCGTTCGAGGAGAAGCACCTCGCGCTGATGAGCATCGAGGTCACGGTGCTCAACGCCGACGCCCCCGTGACCATCAGCTGCCAGCTCGTGAACCGCCAGGACGGCGAGGACGTGTACGGCGGCCGCCCCGCGAGCAAGCTCAAAGCCGGCTTCGACCCGCGCCGCGCCGAGCGCATCGAGGAGCGGGTGCTGCAGCCGCAGGAGTTCTGGCAGGACGGCGCGCGCTCCGTGCTCAGCTACAAGGTGACGCACTCGGAGATGACCCTCGCCGTCGCGGCCGACCACATCGTCGAGACGGCGAACGAGTACACGGCGCGCACCCTCATCCAGCCCGACATCGCCAAGAACGTGTTCCGCGTGCAGGCGAAGGCCGGTGTTCCCGTCAAGGTCACCAAGCTCGTGAGCTACCACACCTCGCGCGGCGTGCCTGCGGCCGAGCTCGTCGACCGGTGCCGCCGCACCCTCGACCGCGCCCGCCAGGAGGGCGTGGCGACGCAGTACGCCGTGCAGCGGGCCTGGCTCGACGCCTTCTGGGACCGCTCCGACGTGCGCATCGCCGGTCACGACGACCTGCAGCAGGCCACGCGCTGGTGCCTCTTCCAGCTCGCACAGGCCGCGGCTCGCGCCGACGGGCTGGGGGTGCCCGCCAAGGGTGTCTCGGGCTCCGGATACAGCGGGCACTACTTCTGGGACACCGAGGTGTACGTGCTGCCCTTCCTCACGTACACGAGCCCGCACTGGGCGCGCAACGCCCTGCGGATGCGGGTGCACATGCTCCCCGACGCCCGTCGTCGCGCGTTCCAGCTCAACGAGGCGGGCGCGCTGTTCCCGTGGCGCACGATCAACGGCGAGGAGGCCTCGGCCTACTACGCCGCCGGAACCGCGCAGTACCACATCAACGCCGACGTGAGTTTCGCGCTCGCCAAGTACGTGCGCGCCACCGGCGACGTCGACTTCCTCTACCGCGAGGCGGTCGACATCGCGGTCGAGACCGCGCGGCTGTGGAACTCGCTCGGGTTCTGGCGCGACGAGGTCGACGGTGCGGACTCGTTCCACATCCACGGCGTCACCGGTCCCGACGAGTACACGACGGTCGTCAACGACAACCTCTTCACGAACGTCATGGCGCGCTTCAACCTGCGCTTCGCAGCCCGCACCGTGCGCGAGATGGAGCTCGCCGCTCCCGAGGCGTACCGCCTCATGGCCGACCGGCTGGGACTGGACCCGGAGGAGCCGGAGATCTGGGAGAAGGCGGCCGATGCGATGCACATCCCCTTCAGCCCGGCGCTCGGCATCCATCCGCAGGACGCCGTGTTCCTCGAGCGCGAGGTGTGGGACCTGGAGAACACCCCCGACGAGCAGCGTCCGCTGCTGCTGCACTTCCACCCGCTCGTGATCTACCGCTACCAGGTGCTGAAGCAGGCGGATGTGGTGCTCGCGCTGTTCCTGCAGGGCAACCACTTCACCGAGGCGGAGAAGCTCGCCGACTTCCAGTACTACGACCCGCTGACCACCGGCGACTCGACCCTGTCGGGCGTCGTGCAGTCGATCCTGGCGGCGGAGGTCGGCTACCAGGACCTCGCGCTGGAGTACTTCCTGGACTCGATCTTCGTGGACCTCGCCGACCTCCACAACAACGCGGCGGACGGTGTGCACGTCGCCTCCGCGGGCGGCGTGTGGGCGTCGCTGGTCTCCGGCTTCGGCGGGATGCGCGACCACTACGGCGAGCTCACGTTCGACCCGCGGCTGCCCGCCGCGTGGCCCGAGCTCTCCTACGCGCTCACGTGGCACGCGTCGCACCTGGACATCACGCTGCGCCGTGAGGAGATGATCGTGCGCAACCGCGCCGGGGGAGAGGACGTCGCCTTCTCCGTGCGCGGTACCGCCTACACGATCTCCCCCGACGAGGAGCTCGTCGTGCCGCTGGCCACGCAGGGTCCCGTGCGCGCAGGGCGGCCGACGCTGCAGATGTTCGCGGATGTGAGGCTCGAGGACGGCACGCTGCTGTCGGCATCCGTGCCCACGCTCACCGCTTCGCTGCCCGTCGTGACCGGGCCCACGCTCATCGGCGACGACCAGGCGCACTTCGATGCCTGACCCGACGTCGCGGCGGGCGAACGCACCCGCCGCGACGTCGGTGGCACGCCGTAGGCTACTGGGGTGACCACAGCCCTCTACCGCCGGTACCGTCCCGAGGCGTTCGGTGAGATGATCGGGCAGTCCCAGGTGACCGACCCGCTCATGACGGCCCTGCGCGGCGACCGCATCGGCCACGCCTACCTCTTCTCCGGCCCCCGCGGATGCGGCAAGACGACGAGCGCCCGCATCCTCGCGCGCTGCCTGAACTGCGCCGAGGGTCCCACCGACACCCCGTGCGGCACGTGCGACAGCTGTGTCGAGCTCGGCCGCGGCGGCGGCGGATCCCTCGACGTCGTCGAGATCGACGCGGCCAGCCACAACGGTGTCGATGACGCGCGCGATCTGCGCGAGCGGGCGATCTTCGCCCCGGCTCGCGACCGGTTCAAGATCTTCATCCTCGACGAGGCGCACATGGTCACCCCGCAGGGGTTCAACGCGCTGCTGAAGCTCGTCGAGGAGCCGCCCGCGCACGTCAAGTTCATCTTCGCCACGACCGAGCCCGAGAAGGTCATCGGCACCATCCGCTCGCGCACCCACCACTATCCGTTCCGGCTGGTTCCGCCCGCGGCGATGCTCGAGTACGTGCAGCACATGTGCGAGACCGAGGGCGTCTCGGTCGAGCCCGGGGTGCTGCCGCTGGTCGTCCGCGCGGGCGGCGGGTCGCCGCGAGACACGCTGTCGCTGCTCGACCAGCTCATCGCCGGATCCGAGAATGCGGCGATCGGCTACGAGCGTGCGGTCGCCCTCCTGGGCTACACGCACGCCGAACTGCTCGACGAGGTCGTCACCGCCTTCGGCGACCTCGACGCCGCCTCCGCGTTCGCCGCCGTCGACCGGGTCGTTCAGACCGGGCAGGACCCGCGGCGTTTCGTCGAAGACCTGCTCGAGCGTCTTCGCGATCTCATCGTCATCGCCGCCACCGGTGCGGGTGCGTCCGCCGTGCTGCGCGGCATCCCGTCCGACGAGCTCGAGCGCATGTCGCGTCAGGCCGAGATCATCGGCACCGCGCGCCTCTCGCGCACCGCCGACATCGTCGTGGCCGCCCTCGACGAGATGTCGGGAGCCACCTCGCCGCGCCTCCAGCTGGAGCTCATGGTCGCCCGGGTCCTCGCGAACGCTCCCACCGTCGGTGCGGCTCCCGCCGCCCCCGCGGCGGCGCGTCCCGCCTCGGCTGCCCCGGCCGTCGCCCCCCGCGCGGCCGAGCCCGCGGCCGTGCCGGTTCCGCCGGCGCCCGTGCCGGTCGCAGAGCCCGCCCCCGCCCCGTCCGCGCCTGAGACGCCTGCTCCGTCCGCCCCCGTCGCCGAGTCGGCGCCGCAGGCCGCGCCCGCGGTCGACGTTCCTGCGGGCCCCGTCACGGTGCAACGACTGCGTGACGCGTGGCCCGAGGTCCTCGGCCGCCTCGAGACCATCAGCCGCAGCTCGTGGCTGATCGCGACGGCGGCTCGCGTCGCGGCGCTCGAGGGCGACATCCTCACCCTCAGCTTCCGAAGCCAGAGCGACATCGCTGCGTTCAAGAAGCGCACGGCGGGTGCCGGACCCAGCGAAGATCTCCGCCAGGCGATCCAGGGCGTGCTGGGCATCCGGGTCAAGTACATCGCGCGCCACGACCAGGACACCGACCCCGCCCCGTCCTCGGATGCGGCTCCCGCCGCGCCGTCCGCGCCGCCGCGCGCGGAACCGCCCGCTGCGCCGGCCGAGCGCCCGGGTCCTGCTCGTGCGTCTTCCGCGGCTCCGGTCACCGAGTGGGCCGTGGCACCGATCCCCGCCTCGGATGCGGGGGAGTCGCCCGCGGCGCCCGTCGCCCAGCTGGCCGTCGACGAGGAGCCCGAAGACGCCCAGGCGTCCGCGACGCGCACGCTGACGGTGGCGCCGCCCGCGGGGGCCGTGCTGCCCGCCGCCGAGGTCGCGACCTCGTTCGAGCCGGAAGAGCCGGTCGATCCGGCGGACGAAGAGATGTACCCGACGGATGTGGCGGCCATCCCGCCCGTCGTCCCGCCGCCCGCGCCCGCGCGCTCCGCGCCGGCCGACGGCATCCAGCGCTACGGCGAGGCCGTGGTGCGCCAGGTGCTCGACGCCCGCTTCGTGCGTGAAGAGCCCTACCAGCAGCCGACGAGGTTCTCCTGATGTACGACGGCATCGTCCAGAACCTGATCGACGAGTTCGGCCGTCTGCCGGGGATCGGCCCGAAGTCCGCGCAGCGGATCACGTTCCACATCCTGCAGACGCCGAACTTCGACGTCTCCCAGCTCGCGCAGCTCCTCGTCGAGGTGCGCGAGAAGGTGCGCTTCTGCGAGATCTGCGGCAACGTGTCCGAGCAGGACCGCTGCGCGATCTGTCGGGATCCGCGACGCAACGAGACGCTCATCTGCGTCGTCGAAGACGCGAAGGACGTCGCGGCGATCGAACGCACCCGCGAGTTCCGCGGGCTCTACCACGTGCTCGGCGGTGCCATCAGCCCGATCGCGGGCGTCGGTCCCGACGACCTGCGCATCACGCAGCTCATGCAGCGCCTTGCCGACGGCACGGTGCAGGAGGTGATCCTCGCCACCAACCCGAACCTGGAGGGCGAGGCGACCGCGACCTACCTGAGCCGTCTGCTCACGACACTGTCGATCCGCGTGACCCGGCTCGCCTCCGGCCTGCCCGTCGGCGGCGACCTGGAGTACGCCGACGAGGTGACGCTCGGACGGGCCTTCGAGGGCCGCCGCGCCATTTGAGCGACCGGCGTCAGCCGCTGCGTCCTGGCCCGTCGTAGCGTCGCAGCCTCGCGCGCGAGCGGGTCACACCCGACAGCGACGCCCGCACGGGCTGCCCGAGGTACAGGCCCAGTGACGCGCCGACGGCGAGGCTGATCCCGATGACGGCCGCGTTCACGAGCGTCGCGAACCCGGTCATCATCACCGCGGTGTCGCCCGCGGACTCGACGACACCGAGAAGCCCGCGGAACACCGCGGCGCCCGGCACCATCGGCAGGATCGCCGCCGTCGTCACCGCCACCGACGGAACGTGGAGACGGAAGGCGATCACGATGCCCACGAAGCTCGCCACGAAGGCTCCGATGCCGCTCGCCGCGGCGACCTCCAGTCCCGCTGCGGAAGCGGCCGTGTAGCCGCCCCACGCGACCAGGCTCAGCAGCGCGCTCACGGCGACCACGCGTCCGCCGGCGCCGTTGAAGACGGCGACCGCGATCGCGATGATCGACGCGCCGACGAACTGCATGACCGGCGGCCCGAGCGGCAGGGCCGTGTCGGGCGGCTCCATCGCGAGTCCCATCACCCGCACGGTCTCGAGCCCCGCGAGGATGCCGATCACGACGCCGATCGTCTGCGTGACGAGCTCCAGGATGCGGCCGGTGGCCGTCAGGGCGAAGCCGTCGATCGCGTCCTGCGCCGCTCCGACCACGGTGAGGCCCGCGAGCATGAGCACGATCCCGGCGGCCACGATGACAGAGGGGCGGATGTCGTCCGCGCCGGGGACGCCGAGCACCGCGAGAAAGCGGCTCATCGCCGCGATGACGGTGAGTACGAAGGCGCCGGCGACCTGGCTGAAGAAGTACGGCACGCGCGCCTTCGCGAGGGCGAACTGCGTGAGGGCGGCGCAGGCCGCCCCGGTGAACGCGAGTGCGATGAGCAGCCAGTTGGCGCCGAACATGACCGCGACACCGACCGCCAGTGCGCCCTGGGCCGTGATGACGGCGGCGGGCGGATAGCGGAACGGCGCGCGTCGGATGCGGCGCGCCGCCGTCTGTGCGTCATCCAGGCCCATTCCGGCGGAGATGTCGGCAAGGAGCGCCTGCAGCCGCATCAGCCGATCGTGGTCGGGGGTGCTGCCGCGCACGACGCGCAGGAGCGTGATTGGGCGGGCGGCGCCCGAGCGGTGGTAGGCCGCGGTGATCGAGTTGTACGTGACGTCCACGTGCACCGGTGTCAGGCCGTACACCTCGCACACGCGCACGATCGTCAGGGTGACCTCGCTCGCGGGAGCGCCCGCGACGAGCATCGTCTCGCCCATCCGTACCGCGAGATCCAGGATGCGGACGCTGAGGGCGTCGTCGACGACGGGGAGGAGATCCGTCGTGTCCACGGGCGGTTCCACGCGTCGGCGGGCGGGCCTGAAGAACCTCGGCAGGGCGGGGCGGGGGGACATCGAGTGCGTCGGCCTCCGTGTCAGCGGTGTCCTCTCGAGCGTAACCGGCGAGCTCTGAGCCCGCCGTCACATGGCGGGGATGGAATGCCGGGCTGCCTAAGATGGAGCGTTGGACGCCGCATCCGAGCGTTCCATCGTCGTCGCGCCGGACACGGCGCATCCCCGGGAGCAGCACAGTGGCGTTGATCGTCCAGAAGTACGGCGGGTCGTCGGTCGCCGACGCCGAGAGCATCAAGCGCGTCGCGAAGCGCATCGTCGACACCCGTCGCGCCGGCCACGACGTCGTCGTGGCCGTCAGCGCGATGGGCGACACGACCGACGAGCTCCTCGACCTGGCGAACGAGGTGGCACCGATCCCCGCCCCCCGCGAGCTCGACATGCTGCTCTCCTCGGGCGAGCGCATCTCGATGGCGCTGCTGGCCATGGCGATCCACTCCATGGGCTTCGAGGCGCGCTCGTTCACCGGCAGCCAGGCCGGCATGATCACCGATGCCAAGCACGGCGCGGCCCGCATCGTCGATGTGACCCCGGTGCGCCTGCGCGAAGCGCTGGACGAGGGGGCGATCGTCATCGTCGCCGGATTCCAGGGCTTCAACCGCGACACCCGCGACATCACGACCCTCGGCCGCGGCGGCTCCGACACCACAGCCGTCGCGCTGGCCGCAGCCCTGGGCGCCGACGTCTGCGAGATCTACAGCGACGTCGACGGCATCTTCACCGCAGACCCCCGTGTCGTCCCGCGCGCGAGGAAGCTCCCCGTCGTCTCGACGGAGGAGATGCTGGAACTCGCCGCCAACGGCGCGAAGGTGCTGTACATCCGCGCGGTCGAGTACGCGCGCCGTCACGGCGTCGTCATCCATGCGCGGTCGACCTTCAGTTCGAGCGAGGGCACCTACGTGCTCGACGCGCAGCAGCGTTCCGCCTACATCCCCGAGGGAGAAGCCATGGAAGAGCCGATCGTCGCCGGCGTCGCCACCGACCTCAGCCAGGCCAAGATCACCGTCATCGGTGTTCCGGACGTGCCCGGCAAGGCCGCGGAGATCTTCAAGATCGTCGCCAAGTCCGGTGCCAACGTCGACATGATCGTGCAGAACGTGTCGGCTGCAGCGACCGCCCGCACCGACATCTCCTTCACTCTGCCCAAATCGGATGCCGCCGCCGCGCTGAAGGCTCTGGCGGCCGACCAGCTGGATGTCGGCTTCGAGGCGCTCGTGCACGACGACCAGATCGGCAAACTGTCTGTCGTGGGTGCGGGTATGCGCACGAACTCGGGAGTCAGCGCGACCCTGTTCGAAGCGCTGAGCACGGCGGGCATCAACATCGAGATGATCTCCACCTCGGAGATCCGCATCTCGGTCGTGCTGCGTGCCGACGACATCGCGGAGGCTGCGCGGGTCGTGCACACGGCCTACGGCCTCGACGGCGAGGGCGACGCGGTCGTCTACGCCGGCAGCGGGCGCTGATCGGGCTTACGCCCGCTGCGACGACGGCGCCTGCCGCCGTCGGTCCGGCAGCCGGTTCCAGAACGGCTCCGGCAGCCGCTGTCCCGACAGCCCCCACGCGATGATGTAGAGCACCGCCCCCGCCAGGAACAGTGCGAGCAGCACGACGCCGACTACAGCGCCCGGTGCCAGTGCGAGATAGAGCAGCGGCGCGAGCGCGCGGCCCCGGCGGTAGGTCACTCTCGCCACGAGCGCGAGGGCCGCCACGAGGACCGCTGCCGTGTACGCGCTCAAGGCGCCTCCCACCACGATGATCGTGCCGGTCGGATCACCCGCGAGCGCGCCCATCAGGATCCCGATGCCGCTCAGCACGAGGGCTCCTGCGAGGTAGATCGAGGAGAAGAGCACGATCGGCCCCTCGGTCAGTCGCGAGCGCACGATCGGCTCGAACAGCGAGCCCAGCCGTCGGCGCAGGCGGCTCGTCCACAGCGCGAGAAGTCCCAGCGACGTCACCCACACGCAGATCTGCGCCACGACGCCGGCGACGGCGGGAGTGGTGGTCTCGATACGCCAGCCGAACAGGCCCGCTCCGAGCGCGCAGAGCACGAGGATCAGGGCGCTCGCGACCGCGATGATCGCCAGCGGCGGCAGGAGCAGGCGCGTGCTCGCCATCTCGAACGCCGCTTCCGTGTCGGTGTCCTGCGGCGACTCGCCCAGCATCCGGGCGAGCTGGATCGCTGCATCCGCGTCATCCGATCCGCGGTTGATCGCGGGCCAGAGGCGCCGGCCCCACGGATGCGTCGGATCGATCGCCAATGCCGCGCGCACGTGCGTCTCGGCCTCTCGGCGTCGCCCCGCGCGCACGAGGGCGGCGGCCAGCTGCGCGTGGAGGTCGGGGTCATCGGGTTGCTGGCGCAGCGCCGCCTCGAGCGCCTCGATCGCGTCGTTCGCCCGACCACATCCGAGCATGACCTCGGCGTACACCGAGAGCGCCCAGGGAGTCTCGCCGGACAGTCGCCGCACGGCGTCCGCGCCCTCGGTGGCGTCATCCCAGCGGTGCAGGTCCAGCGCTGTGAGCGCCGCCAGACGCCAGGCCCATGACTCGTCCGGGTAGAGGGCCACGGCCTGACGGGCGAGGTCGTCCGCCTCGTCGACCCGCTGGAGCAGCCGCAGGCACTCGGCGCTGATCCGCAGGGCCGGCGCCGACTCCGGCTGCTGGGCGAGCTCGCGCCCCGCCTCGCGGAGCGCCTGATCGTGACGGCCGAGGTCGAGGAGCGTCTGCGCGCGCGCCAGCGCCGTGTCGGACGCCTCGCTCATCGCCGCCCGCTCTGACGCAGATACTCGCGCAGCTGGGCGAACGTTCCGTCATCCTCCCCGAAACGGACCACGTTGCGTGCCGACTCGAGCCAGGGCCCCGTGGACGGCGTGATCTGTGCGACGCTCTGCCGGAGGTCTGACATCCCGATCAGGCGCGGCACACCGCTCCTACTGCTCTCCAGCAGCGCGTTCTCGCTCGCCAGCTCGCAGACGTAGGCCAGATCGGCGCCGCTGAAGCCCTCGGTGCCGGCGGCGAGGGAGGCGAGGTCGACGCCCTCGACAGGGCGCCCCGCGAGGTGGTGTCGCAGGATCGCCTGGCGCGCCTCGGCGTCCGGCGGCAGGACGAGCAGCGTGCGGTCGAGCCTGCCCGGGCGGCGAAGCGCCGGGTCCACATCCCACGGCTGGTTGGTCGCGGCGAGCACGAACACGCCTTCGTTGTCGTTTCCGAGACCGTCCAGCTCTTCCAGGAGCGAGACGACGACCCCGCGCATCCCGCTCTGGCGGGCGAGAGATCGGCGCTGTCCGATCGCATCGATTTCGTCGATGAAGAGCACGGTGGGCGCCTGCCTGCGGGCGAGCCGGAACAGCTCCCGCACGTTGCGCTCGCTGTCGCCCATGAACTGACCGAGGATGTCGCTGAGCCCGACGCTCACGAACGCGGCGCCGAGCTCGCCGGCCACGGCGCGGGCCAGGAACGTCTTTCCGCAGCCCGGTGGGCCGTACATCAGAAGCCCGCCGCGCAGGCTCTTGCCGTACAGGGCGCGCAGTTCGGGGTTGCGCAGCGGGGCCAGGAAGGCGGACTCGAGGCGCTCCTTGACCTCCCGCATCCCCCCGACGTCGGACAGCGTCACCGTCGGCCGCTGCACGTCGTGCTCGTCGAATGCGGGTGCGCCGTCGCCGACGAACATCGGCTGGGCGATGTGGTCGAGCTCGGCCTCCGCCGCCGACCAGTCGAATCCGGTGCCGCTCGTCGTCGGGATCCGGGCCTGCGAGTCGGATGCGGCGGACACCGGCGCGGTCGCCTCGGGAGCTGCAGGGGTCTGAAGGATGCGGGCGAGCATCTCGCGCGCGCGTGCGTTGCCCGGATCGGCGGCGAGAACCGTGCTCGCCTCGGCCAGCGCGCGCTCGGTGTGCCCCCGATCCAGCAGCACCGTCGCCAGGTGCAGCCGCAGCTCCGCGTCCGCGGGCGCCGCAGCGACCGCACGTGCGAGAGCGTCGATGACCGGATCCTCCACGGCATCCCCTTCCGTCCCTCGCCATTGTCTGCCACGGTGCGCCGTCACGCAGCGCTTTCCCCAGGGATTCTTAGCCCCTGCCGCACGGTAGAATCGGGCAACCCTGCGCCCGTCTCCGTTCGATGCGGCGCGCCCCGCGACCTCCCGAGGAACAGACATGACCCGCATCTCCGAATCCGGACTCTCCGTCGCCGTCGTCGGCGCCACCGGTCAGGTCGGCACCGTCATGCGGGAGATTCTCGCGGAACGCTCCTTCCCGATCGGCGAGCTGCGCCTGTTCTCTACGGCGCGCTCGGCCGGCACCGCCGTCGAGTTCGGTGGTCAGACGGTCATCGTCGAGGACGTCGCCACGGCCGACCCCGCCGGCATCGACATCGCCCTCTTCTCCGCGGGCGCCACCGGCAGCCGTGCGCACGCGCCGCGGTTCGCCGCGGCTGGCGCCGTCGTCATCGACAACTCGAGCGCCTGGCGCAACGACCCCGAGGTCCCGCTCGTGGTCAGCGAGGTCAACCCGCACGCGATCGACGAGCGCCCCAAGGGCATCATCGCCAACCCGAACTGCACCACGATGGCCGCCATGCCCGTGCTGAAGGTCCTCGACGCCGAGGCAGGCCTCGAGCGGCTCATCGTCAGCACGTATCAGGCCGTGTCCGGGTCGGGGCTGGCCGGCGCCCAGGAGCTGCTCGGACAGGTCGAGGGCGTCCTCGCCCAGGGCGACACCCTGCGTCTCGTGCACGACGGGTCGGCGGTCGACTTCCCGCAGCCGGAGAAGTACATCGCGCCCATCGCGTTCGACGTGATCCCTTTCGCCGGCAACCTGGTCGACGACGGTGACAACGAGACCGACGAGGAGAAGAAGCTCCGCAACGAGAGCCGCAAGATCCTAGAGCTGCCCGAGCTGCGGGTCGCGGGCACCTGCGTGCGCGTCCCCGTCTTCACGGGGCACTCGTTGTCGATCAACGTCGAGTTCGCTCGTGACATCACCCCCGAGCGTGCCCGCGAGCTGCTCGCCGCAGCCCCCGGCGTCGCGCTGGAGGAGGTCCCCACGCCGCTGCAGGCCGCAGGCAGCGACCCCAGCTACGTCGGTCGTATCCGGCGCGACCAGTCGGCGCCCGAGGGCAAGGGTCTCGTGCTGTTCATCAGCAACGACAACCTCCGCAAGGGTGCCGCGCTCAACGCGGTGCAGATCGCCGAGATCGTCGCCGCCCGCCTGGGCGTCACCGCCTGAGTCGCCCCTGCGGCAAGAACCGCGAAAGTTCCCGCGCGCGGCCCCTCCCACTGGCGGAGGGGCCGCGCGCGCCGCTCTAGACTTGTCGGGTGACAGGAAACGTCGACGTCCTCCTGATCGGTGGCGGCATCATGAGCGCCACACTCGGGACTTTTTTGCAGCAGCTCCAGCCGGACTGGAAGATCGCGGTGTTCGAGCGCCTGGGCGAGGTCGCCCAGGAGAGCTCCAACGCGTGGAACAACGCCGGAACCGGACATGCCGCCCTGTGCGAGCTGAACTACATGCCCGCCGCCCCCGACGGCTCGGTCGATCCCGCCAAGGCCGTGGCGATCAACGAGCAGTTCCAGCAGAGTCGGCAGTTCTGGTCGACGCTCGTCGAGCGCGGTGTTCTCGCCGCGCCGGAGACCTTCATCAACCGCACGCCGCACATGACGTTCGTGCGGGGTGAGAAGGATGTGGCCTACCTCAAGCGCCGGTACGAGTCGTTGAAGCAGCAGCCGCTGTTCGAGGGAATCGAGTACAGCGAGGACTCCCGCGTCATCAATCAGTGGGCACCTCTGCTGATGCAGCAGCGTCGCAAGGGCGAGCCGTTCGCCGCGACGCGGGTGCCCAGCGGCACCGACGTCGACTTCGGTTCGCTCACGCGTCAGCTGCTGGATTCGATGCAGCGGGGCGGCGCCGAGGTCCTCACGGGCCGCGAGGTGCGTTCCCTCAAGCGGCAGAAGGACGGCTCGTGGCAGGTCGGTTACCGTCACACGGTGGGCCGGACTCCGGGGCGCATCAACGCGCGCTTCGTGTTCATCGGCGCGGGCGGTTGGGCGATCAAGCTGCTGCAGCGCTCGCGCATCCCCGAGGCGAAGGGCTACGGCGTCTTCCCCATCGGCGGACAGTGGCTGAAGACCAGCAACCCCGCCCTCGTCGCGCAGCACAAGGCGAAGGTCTACTCGCAGGCATCCGTCGGAGCACCGCCCATGTCGGTGCCGCACCTGGACACCCGTGTCGTCGACGGTGAGACCTCGCTGCTGTTCGGTCCGTTCGCGACCTTCAGCCCGAAGTTCCTCAAGAACGGCTCGCCCTGGGACATCGTCACCCAGGTACGCCTCTCGAACCTCGGCAGCATGCTGACAGCCGGCGCCACCAACCTCAACCTGGTCAAGTACCTGGTCAGCGAGCTGCTGAAGACGCACAAGAAGAAGGTCGACAGCCTCCGGGAGTTCATGCCGTCGGCCGACGGCGCGGACTGGGAGCTTCTGAACGCAGGTCAGCGTGCGCAGGTGATGAAGGGCGGCAAGCTGCAGTTCGGCACCGAGGTCGTCGCCGCGGCGGACGGATCGATCGCCGGCCTGCTGGGCGCCTCCCCGGGCGCCTCGACGGCCGTGTCGATCATGCTGGGCCTGCTGAAGTCCTGCTTCCCCGACCGCATCGACGAGTGGGAGCCGCAGTTGCGAGAGCTCATCCCCAGCTACGGCACGACGTTGAACCAGGATCCGGCTGCGGCCGAGGCCTCCCTCGCCGCGACGGCCGAGGATCTGCACCTCACGGTCTGATCTTCGCGCCGACCCGAGGGGGGCGTCCCGCGCCGCCTAGAATCGCTATGTGGCCAAGCTCTACTTCCGCTACGGGGCGATGAACTCCGGTAAGTCGACGGCGCTGCTGCAGGCCGCGTACAACTACGAGGAACGCGGACAGCACGTTCTGCTGGCCAAGCCCGAGATCGACACGAAAGGCGCCGATCGCATCTCGAGCCGCCTGGGGATGTCCCGCGGTGTGGACTTCCTCATCCGCCCCGATGACGACCTGCGCCAGCTCTTCGCGACCCACCGCGCACGGGTTCTCGCCGCGGAGGGCACGGATGTGGCGTGCCTGCTCATCGATGAGGCGCAGTTCCTCACGCGCACTCAGGTC
Source organism: Microbacterium sp. SORGH_AS_0428 (assembly GCF_031453615.1). Lineage (NCBI taxonomy): Bacteria > Bacillati > Actinomycetota > Actinomycetes > Micrococcales > Microbacteriaceae > Microbacterium > Microbacterium sp. SORGH_AS_0428. The sequence goes on from NZ_JAVIZT010000001.1 coordinate 2,743,302, forward strand.
GACGATCTGCTGCGCATCGTGGTGCTGGACGGCGTGCCGTCCCTCGCCTACGGCATCCGCACCGACTTCCAGACGCATGCGTTCCCGGGCTCACGCCGCCTCATGGAACTCGCACACAGCCTGGAGGAACTCAAGACGATCTGTCGCTGCGGTCGCAAAGCTCTCTTCAATGCCCGGCTGGTCGGCGGCCGCTTCGTCTTCGAGGGGGACCAGGTCGCCATCGACGAGCTCAGCCACGAGAAGGTGACGTACGAGTCGATGTGCGCGCAGTGCTACCTGACCGCATCCGGCGGACGCCTCAGCTGAGCGCTCCCGCCGTCTGGCGGCTGCGCGGCGGCCACGGCACCAGCATCGAGGTCGTGCGTCGGTACTCCGCGTAGGCGGGGTACTTTCCGGCCGAGATCGATTCCGTGAACACGGTCGAGCCGATGAACAGCAGAGTCAGCAGGATCGGGCCCGCGATCGTCACGTTGATCGCTCCGCCCAGGATGCCGGCGCCGGCGCTCAGGGCCGCGTTGGCGCCCATCAGGTACAGCACCCACCACTGGGCCTGCTCGAAGAAGAAGTTGGGGTGGCGGCTGTAGCGGAACAGTCCCGTGGTCACGAAGCCGGGTGCCAGCTCGCCGCCGGCTGCGGCCTTGGCTCGATGGAAGTTCCACTGCTGCTGGTCTGCGAGCCACTCGCCGGCGAGGAAGGCGAGGAACAGCAGCGCCCAGACCGCATCCCAGCCGTTCAGCGGTGTCGCGTTCAGCAGGGCGGCCGCCGCGGGCAGGGTGATCAGCACGAGCAACGCGTTCTGGTACAGCACGATGAACAGCAGGTTGAAGACCTGGAACTGCCACGGCCGCATCCTGGCTCGTAGGATCGCCCAGCGATAGTCCTCCATACCGCTGTAGCCGCCCTTGCGGGCGAAGTTGAAGGTGAGGCGCGCGCCCCAGAGCGTGACGAGCGCGGCCATCAGAATGAGCCGTGCCGCGTCGAGACCGCCCGCGATCGCCACGCCCGCGAAGATCCACACGTAGGCGACCGGCACGATCGACCAGATCCGGTCGACCCACGAGGTGTCCTTCGTGATCAGCGACAGGACCCAGCACAGCGCGCACACCGCACCGGCGAGCACAACGACCATCCCCAGAGCGCCCATGACGTCACCGTAGCGCGCGCACGGCGGCGCAGGGAAGGCTCAGCGGGTGGGGAGGGTGGGGATGAGGGTGTCGAGGTAGTCGGCGGTGTCTTGCCAGCCGTGGACGGCGTGGCAGGTGACGCCGAGGGCGAGGACGGGGTAGTCGTTGCCGTCGGGGTCGAGGCGGTCGCCGATGAAGAGCATGTCGTCGAGGCTGATGCCGGTGTGTTCGGCGAGGCGTTGCATGCCGTAGGCCTTGTCGATGCCGCGGTGGGTGATGTCGACGCTGGTGGATCCGCCGGAGCGGACTTCGAGGTCGGGGATGCGGGCGGCGACGGCTTCGCGGAGTGTGTTCTTCTTCTCGCCGGTGGGGTCCCACGCGGTCTTCGCGTCCAGGGGGGCGGACTGGCCGAGGGCGGAGAAGGTGATCTGCGAGCCGCGGTCTTCGAGGATCGGGCCCCAGGTCTGCTCGGCCCACAGTCCCAGGCGTTTGGCTTCTTCTTCGACGGCGGCGAGGGCGCGGGTCTTCTCGTCGTCGGTGAGGCTGTGGGCGTAGACGGTGGTGATGCCGGCGGGAGTGAGGCGGTAGTACTGGGTGCCGCAGGTGGGCAGCAGGTGCATGTGGTCGAGGATGTCGGCGGTGGTCTCGGGCAGTTGCTCGACGACCTGGGCGCGGAACTGGGCGAGCTGGCCGCCGGAGATGATCGCGACCTCGACCCGGGAGGCGAGTGCGAGCAGCAGGTCGGCGATCCGCGGATCGACCGCGCTCTTGGACGGGGCGAGCGTGTCGTCCAGATCGAACGCAACGAGCTTCGGCGGCTGAGTCATGACGGCTCTCCAGCGGGTTTCGGGTTCTGCCGGCGGCGCGGCGGAAGGATCTGAGCGCGGCGGCGCGGCTCCTACCATCCTATCGGGGCCGCCGGATCCGCCGTGCGCGCTCGTCCCTCCCCGCGCCCGCTCGGCGCCCCTTGTCTCCGCCTCCCCGCGAGACTGCATTTCCGCCACGAGATCACGGGTATTACCCGTGATCTCGTGCGAGAGATGCAGTCTCGCGGGGTGAGGTCGGTTGATTCCGCGGATGCCGGAAACGCAAGAAGAGGCCAACCCGAAGGTCGACCTCTTCTTGAGTCCGCGGATGCCGGAAACGCAAGAAGAGGCCAACCCGAAGGTCGACCTCTTCTGCTGTGCGGTCGACCTAGTCCACCTCTGTTCCCGAAACTCATCAACCCCTGTTGACTGGGATGAGAAGGTTTCTGGATCAGGACTTTCTGGTGGTCGAGAGGCCGCCCATGCTCCGCGGCGATGGAGCCGGCTGTCATCTTCTGCGCGTGCCGCGGTGGTGGTGCGGTATGAAGCGGGGGAGACGTCGACGTCCTTGGCTGCCGAGTTCGGCGTCGCGAAGTCGACTATCCTTGGCATCCTTCGTGATGCCAACGTCGTGATGCGTCGGCAGCCTCTGACCTCAGAACAGGTGGACCGGGCCCGCGAGCTCTACGAGTCGGGCCTCTCGCTGTCGCAAGTTGCGGCCCAACTGACGCTGAAGCAGGACACGATCCGGCTCGCGCTGAAGGCGGCGAGTGTCAGGCTGCGTCCCGCGACGGGTCGCTAGATTTCCGTCCCATTTGACCCGGGGGCCAGCTCACCGAGGCATGTCCGCCCACTACCCTGGCGGGGTGATCTGCGGTCGGTTGTCCAGAAGGCCGCGCTGCAGTGTGCGCCACGTCGGAGAGATAACACGGCTTGAGTCGCTGGAGTCACGCCGATCGAGACCTCTCTTGAGCGGCGAAGGTGCACCGAGCGAGAATGAGCCCGAGGATTGGGGGCCAATGGGACGCCGACTGACTCAACGCATCGTTGGAACAGTGACCGCAAGCATCGCGATCACATTGGCCGTCGTGACGCCGGCACTGAGTGCATCTGCCGACGACACCGTCCCACCCGTGGAGGTGGAGAGCGCGTTCTCCTGCTCCGCATCTGCGAGCGTATGGCTGGAAGACGATCTCTGCGCACAGGGGATTCACTTCAGTGCCCCGCGTCCGGTTCACCTCATGAGTCAGGGGTACATCGACGGCAAGAGCGACAACCCGGTCGGTGATACGGACTACTGGATTGCCGCGGCGTATAGCCCGAACAACGAGGTGCTCGGCACGGTCGCCGCGCGCCCGGCCAATGATGCATGGCAGCTCTATCCGCTCGACACTCGTGAGTCCTTCACCACAGGCATCGTGACGCACCCCGATGCTGGCCTGGTCGAACTGCGAATGACAGGCGGCGCGTTCTACGCCGTCGAGTACGACACCATCCTCGGGCTCAACGAGCCCGCGCTGACGATCGCGGCTACGCCTCGTCCCATGGCGGACGCTCAGCCAGACATCGCCGCCGCCTACGCGCGCTCGTCGGGTGCTGGCGGATCCGTCCTGGCAACCAGCGCAGGGTTGATTCCGGTGATCGGATTCTCTGTCTTCGCAGCGCTCGTCATAGGCGCGTTCGTGGTGTTCAGTACACGTGGCCGACGAGCGGCGAGAGGAGCAGTCCGCTTGCAGATCTAGATACCGTGCGCGACGTACACGGGGTCGAACGTTCCCCCTTCTGGAGACGGCGTCCGCATACTCCTGTAGTGCTCTTCGCCGCCGGGTTCATGGCGTGCGAGTTATTGATAGCTCAGATCGCCCGTGCGCCGGGCGAGGCAGCGTCTTGAAATCGACTCGATCCTGCTGATGCTCGCTGGCCGCCGCGATGCGCTGCGTCGATGTCGTCAGCGAGTTAGTATCCGTCCCATGCGTTCGAGACTGTCAGCGGTGCCCGCGCTCTTGGTGTGCGCGATCGTGGTTACGAGCTGTGCCGCCGGTCTTGAGCTTCCAACTCCCGCTCCGAGCCCCTCCGGGAGTAGTGCGTCACCGATGCCGTCGCCGACATCTGCGGACGCCGGTCCTGTGGAGCTTGACTCTCCGTGTACTCAGGTCCGTCAACTCCCGGTGGCAGACGATGTTGAGGAGCAGTTGGGCGGCATGTCGCTGCTGGTGCCCATCGATCGCGGGCCGATGCCATTCGCTGAAGGGACAGCAACCTTCGATGACGTCGGGGTCGCCAGTCTCATATGAAGTTGCTTCCGGTGACAGCTGGGAGGGTGTGAGTGCGCGGTTCTGCGTGGGCCCGATCTGGCTGACCTGGATCAACTCCGTCAGACGTAGTGGGCAAGACCTCTTCGTCGGGGACGTGCTCAATCTCGACGCGCACACAATCTTCACGGTCGGAGATCAGAACGGAGTGGTGCACGACAACCCTGCGCCACCCTTCAAATTGCCGCCGCAGCGCTGACACATCGCGCCGTGGTTCGGTCTGTAACCCAAACGGCTGACGTGCGCTCTATATGAGTTCGCTGTTAGACATGCCGTGCTAACAGGTCGACACAATTGGGGGAGAAGTGGGGGCACGTGCGCGGGCATACTCGACCAGGATCGGCCGTGGCTGAACGATGTCGCACGCGCGCTCAACAAGGAGCTGAGCAAGGCGGCGTCTCAGGCGGGAACGTATGTGACCTATGAGGATCCGCAATACAGATTCGAAGGGCACAACCTCTGCACAGACCTCCCGGGCATCACCCCCATCTTGTGGGACTTGACGCCTGGCGACCGGCCGTGGTTCTACATCCCGACCCCGGACAGCCCGAGCATCCCCGTCGGCGTCTCGTCACAGAGCATCCATCCGACTCCCTACGGGACCTCGCGCTATGCATTGGTCGCGAACAACGCGCTTCGCAGCCAACGGGTGCCGCTCTCCGCGGGGATTGCGGGGGGAGCTCCTACCACTTACTACGCAACCTTCCGTCTCCACGATGGCGGGCCGGCTTCGATGGACGTGTCGTCGTTCAGTAGTTGCGGAGGGGAGCTTCGGATCGGCCTCCACCGATCGCCGGACGGAGTGCAACAAGTCCTCGGGCAGCAGTCAACGCAATCCTTGTCATGGACCTCGCCATATGGCATGCAAACGTTCCGGACATCGGACACGGTGCCGTCCCCCGAGCTGCCCGCGGGCTTCTACGCTCTGAATGCGAGGCTGGTCTCAACTTGCGCGAGCGGAACGAGCCAGTCGTGGTCCGGTGCGCTTTACTGGTAGACAGCCCAAAGGAAGTCAGCCCTCATGTCAACTGCCGCACTTCGTACCATCCTGGTGGTCTGTGGGCTGATCCTCATGGTGGGAGGTTTCGGGAATGCTGTCTACCTGGCTGCCTACGTATTCCTCAACGTGGCAGTCAGCCCAATGATTACGAGCATCGCCGGGTTTGCAGCTATCGAAGCGTTGTTCGCCCAGATCGCGTGGATGGCTGTATCCGCGGTGGTGGGTCTTGCCGGCCTCGGGCTTTTCATATCGTCGTTCCACGTACGGCGAAAGAAGAGCGCGGGGGGCGATGGCTCGCGTAGCGCGCCTTCGTAGGCACCTATCTGAGAGCAGTGATCAGCTTGCGAGGGACTGGCACCTCGGAGACACGCCTGGCTTGAAAAAGGGCGGCGACCGTCGAGCTCAACAGCGTTGACGCTGGAGCTCGGCGATCACCGCCCTGGTGATTACTGGCGCCGCACGAGCCGTACTTCGGCGTCCGAGATGTCGCTTACGAGCACACTCCACACGACCGCTTCGATGTAGCTCTGCCCGCCGCTTGGATCGCGGCTCCACGTCTCGGTTGGACCGTGGCGGAGTTCAAGATGCCATAGCTCATCGGACAGCAGTGCCCGCAGAGCCGCGTCGGGCAGGTCGGTAGCTTCCCCGTCCCCCTCGGGCAACCCGACGAGCAGCGCATCGCCAACGAGCCGAGCCTCGTTACGTGCGCTCGGGACATGGAACCACCAGAGGAAGGTGGCGCGCCGGTTGAACGGCAAACCGCGGAGCAGTCCTTCTTCGTTCACGAACAGCGTGCTGCCGAACGCGGGGAGATCGACCGCCTCGATCCAGCCACCGACCGCTCGTTGGTTGAATCGGCCTGACTTTCGTTCCGTTCTTCAAGCAAGGATGGAAGACGATGAACAGGAAGTATGAATCGGCCTGATTTTCGTTCCTATCGGGAGCCTTGTCCGGCAGGTGCCGGTTTGGGCTGATTCGAGGTCAGCGTAATACGCCTGTTCAACCTCGATCGGGGTACGCATGTCGAGCTCGCCGTGGAGGCGGGAGTTGTTCCACCACCACACCCACTCGAGGGTCGCGAGTTCGACCTGCTCGACGGTCCGCCAGGGGCCTCGCTGGCGGATCGGTTCGATCGTGTAGAGGTTGTTGACCGCCTCGGTCATCGCGTTATCGAACGAGTCGCCAACAGTTCCCGTGGACGGGACGGCGCCGAGCTCGACGATCCGCTCGGTGTAGACCATCGCGGTGTAGTTCGACCCATGATCCGCGTGGTGGATCAGCCCGGTGAGATCACCGCCTGCGGTCCAGGCGGCCATGTCGAGTGCCTGCATCGGCAAGATCTCCGACCGCAGCGTGGAGGCGACGTTCCACCCGACGATGCGCCGCGAGTACAGCCTGGCGACCTCCGGGACGAGCAAGTCGTCGCGAAGCTGCCGCGCAGACGGCGCGCGGCCGACGGCGGCGCGGTAGCCGCGGGAGGTGAGGAACCCCTGAACTGCCGGGCGGAGAACCCGGCAGATGAGCTCGACCCCGAAACGATCCCGATGTTCGTTGATGAACCGGATCATCACGGTCAGGGGCGGTCGAGCTCCTTCGCGAAAAACACGCTCGCAGCCTTGAGGATCTCATTCGCCTTGCGCAACTCCGAGACCTCCTTCTGCAGCCGCTTGATCTCCGCCGCCGCATCCGTTGTCAGCCCGGCCTTGGCACCCGCGTCGACCTCCGCCTGACGCTGCCACGGTCGCAACGTCTCCGGACTCATCCCCAACAGCCCCGCCATATGCCGCGCGGCGCTCATCATGGTCGGGTGCGACGGCCGCGTCTCCGCCAACATCCTGAGCGCCCGCTCACGCATCTCCGGCGAATACTTCCTGTTCATCGTCTTCCATCCTTGCTTGAAGAACGGAACGAAAGTCAGGCCGATTCAGAGCTCGCTGCTGACGGTAGTGTCGCGACGCCCAAGCTCAAGCAGAAGCTGGCGGAGGTCGCCATCAAGAAAGGAGCGATTGCGGAGAAGATCACCCACACGGTCGCAGCGCTTGAAGTCGGGGCGCAACATGCTCAGTCGCAGATTTGCCTTCTTGAGACGCCTGGTGCGCTCTACGGGGGAGCGCCCGACCACGTGAAGCGCGACATCCTCTCAGGGCTCTTCACCGGCCTGACCATATTTGCCGATCCTGATCAGGGAGTCTCCATCGCGGCGCAGCGAACTGTCGTTAACGAGGCGGTTCATCAGCTCAATGCTCGAAACCACGCCCGACGCAATTCGGAACCAAGCAAGAAAGCCCCCCGCGATTCCGCGGAGGGCTTTCTTGCTTCGAGCCTTGAGACGATTTCTTCGTCCAAAGGTTTGAACATCCATCAAATGGTCGGGGTGACAGGATTTGAACCTGCGGCCTCTTCGTCCCGAACGAAGCGCGCTACCAAGCTGCGCCACACCCCGTGGCAACCGTTCGAGTCTACCCCAGCCCGACGGATTCCCCGAATCGCAGGCGCGTCAGAGGCGCTGCTCCCGGTGCCGTCGCAGCGCGACCACGGATGCCGCCGCGAACCCGAGCGCGAGCGCGCCGACTCCGAGTCCCGCGACCGTGCGCATCGAGGGTCCGCCGCTGATCGCCAGCGTGTCGACGAAGGTCGTCTCACCCTCCTCGCCGCACGTGCCGGTGTGCAGCACGACGAGGTCCGCGCCCGGCGCGGGCCGATAGGCGAGTTCTGCGATCCAGTGCTTCGTCCCCATCTCATCCGAGATCACGTCCGGAGAGACGTACTCGCCGGATGCGGAGACCGCGACCGGAGCGGTCCGGTGCTCGAGCGTCTCGGCATCGCAGCGCGGCTCGGTGCCTGCCTCGTTGTGGAAGACCGAGAAGACCAGCTGCGCATCGACGCCCTCGCCCAGCCCCGTGACCGTGGCGCGGTCGACGAAGGGATCGCCGACGCCCGCGTGCTCGGTCGCGCGGGTGGCCACCGAGGGCTGCTCGACCACTGTCGTCTCCTCGGCCAGCCCGCAGCTTCCGCGAGCGAGCAGGCGGGCCTCGCCGCCCTCGGGCGTGTGCCAGAGCGATTCGATCCAGTAGTGCACGCCCGCGCCGTGCAGCCGCACCGCAGGGGAGCCGTACTCGCCCGCAGCCGTGACGGCGACGGGGGAAGCGGACGTCTCGGCGACCCGCGTCTCTGCCGTGCAGGCCTCCGCCGGAGCGACGCCGTCGGGTGCCTGGAACACCTCGAAGCTCAGCCAGGTGGTGCCCGATGTCGGAACGAGGCCCTCGACGACCGCCGTGTCGATGGCGGCGCCGCCGAGCCCCACGGAAGGGACGGCCCGCGTCGACACCGAGGGCACGGGTGCGCGGGTCGTCTCGCTCTCGACGCCGCATGCGCCCTCGTGGATGAGCCGGCCCTCGACGTCGGTCGCGCGTTCACGCCACACATACGTGCCGAAGTCGGGGACGACGGGCCCGGCGATGCGCGCCGAGCGGGGCTCCGTCACGCGCACCGGTTCCTCCGGACCCTGCCAGATGAGGTTCTCCGCTGTGCAGGCGTCCGCCGCAGCGACACCGTCGGGAACGCGGAACACGGATGCGGTCACGAGAACCCCCGACGCGGGGAGAGTCGCCGCCACGATCACCTCGTCGGACATCCGGTCGCCGACCGCCACGAGGGCGTCGGCTCGTGATGAAAGCTGCGGAACCATCGTGATCTGGCTCTGCACGCCGAAGCGTTCCTGCCACACGTAGTCGGCGGTGAATGCCGCGGCGGTCTCCGGGCTCTGCCGCGATCGTTCGATGCGCCAGACGGCGGTGTAGAAACCGGGGCCGGGCAGGGGCTCGCTCGACTCGACCCGGTACGGCGCCGTCGGCCCGATGGCGGGGTCGGTGGTCACCTCGAGCGCGGCGACCTCGGCCGCGTCGGCGGAGGGAGTGTCTGTGAGCTGCGGCTCCGTCTCGGTCCGATACAGGGTCGCGGTCGCCCTCACCGGAAGGTAGCCGCCGTCGACCGTGCGGCCCCAGGCGCCGCGGGCGCTGGCGAACGTCACGTCGTCGACGTAGGCGCCGCCGGGGATGTACCTCGACACCACCTGCGTCGTCACGAACGGATCGAACGTGGTGTCGCGCTCCTGCTCGTCGGCGCCCTCGAGCGGGAACTCGAGGCGGCCGCCGGGCCCCGCCGTGTCCTGTCCGCCTGCCGTCGTGAAGTGTCGAACGACGGGCAGGAAACCGCCGACGAAGTGCCCCTCGCCCGAGACGCGGAAGCGGGTGCCTCCGGCAGGAGCGGACGCGAGGATGTCGTACGCCACACCGATCTGCGCGTCGTCTCGCGTAGACGCACCGGTATCGGCGAAGACCGCGTTCTGCAGGGTGATCCGTCCGCGCGCGCCGGCGGCGTCCGCGACGGCCGTCACCGTGCCGCGCAGGGGAGAGGCCGCATCCGTCGCGAACTGCAGCGAGCCGGTGGCCGTCGTCTGTCCGGCCGGGAGCGCCATCGCCTCGGCGTAGTACGCGGCGGCGAGATTCTGCACGGCGCCGTTGTGGTCGGGCGCGACATGGCGGAACACCCAGTCGATGGCGCCCTGCAGGCTGTCGCCGGGGTAGCCGAAGTGGTGCAGGGATTCGTTCCAGTTCGCGATCGCCTTCACCGCCCAGGCGACCGCCGCCGCCTGCACCGGATCATCGGTCTGCCCGTAGGTGGAGACGAGCATGTTGATCGCGGTGAGCCGCTGCGGGTCGAGGCCCGCGGCATTCGGACTCAGACCGTTGTCGACGCTGTCGCCGGTGGGAAGGGGCCGTCCCGGAAAGATGCAGTAGGTGTGGATGCCGTTGATCGCCATCGAGCCGTGCCAGCCGTAGCGGGTGGAACTCGCCCATTCACCGAATCCCGTTCCCGGAGAGGCCGCGGATGCCGGCATGATCGACACCACTGCGGCGACGACGGCGGCGGCCAGGACGAGGAGAGCAGCGAGCACACGTTTCATGTCCCCGATGCTCGGGCGCACCCGCGTCCAGCGCCGGGCGATACCCGCGAACGGGGGAGGGCGCGCGCACCGCGTCCGGCTGTGGAGAACCGGAGTCCCTCCGTCAGGCGACGGGGACCAGCGTCAACAGCGAAGCCTCCGGGCGGCAGCCGAAGCGCACCGGCGCGAAGATCGAGTGGCCGATGCCGGCGCTCACATTCAGCGGCGCGCGGCGGCCGCCGTGCGTCCAGGTGCTGAGGCCTCGTGCCTGATCGAGCGGGATGTCACAGTTCGCGACGAGCGCGGAGGGGGAGAACGGGATGCGGACCTGACCGCCGTGCGTGTGCCCCGCCAGCAGCAGATCGGCGTCGAGGTCGACGAAGGCGTCGAGCACCCGCCGATACGGCGCGTGCGTCACGCCCAGCACGAGATCCGCCCCGCCTGCTGCACGCTGTTCGGCGCGCTGCGGAACGAGGGCTGCCGTGTCGTCCCAGCGCCGGTGGGCATCGTTCACGCCGAAGGCGTTGACACGCAGTCCCGCCACCTCGAGCGTCGTCGCGGTGTTGTCGAGTGCGTGCCAGCCGAGCTCGTCGGTGAGGAAGCGATCGAGGGCACCTGTGTCGAGGGACTCCGCCGAGCGGTGCGCCTTCGAGGGTCCCGTGAAGTAACGCAGCGGGTTGCGGGGAGACGGCGCGTACAGGTCGTTCGAGCCGTGGACATACACGCCGGGTACGCCCCGCAGACCGGCGAAGGCGTGGCGGATGCCGGCGAGCCCCTCCGCGTGGCCGAGGTTGTCGCCGGTGTTGACGACGAGGTCCGGTTCGAGCTCCGCAAGGCGGGCGATCCACTCCTGCTTACGGTGCTGCCACGGCGCCATGTGGGCGTCGGACAGGTGGAGGACGCGCAGCTCGCGCGCGCCCGCAGGCAGGATGGGCAGCGTGTGCTCGCGCAACGTGAAGAGGTACCGCTCGACCCCGATGCCCCACACTGCGGCGCCGACGCCGACCGCCCCCACCGCTGCGACAGCGGTGAGGGCGGAACGGCTCGGAATGCCGGTCAACAGCTCTTCTTGGAGTAGTTGATCAGGATCTGCGAACCGCGGTTGGCGGCCGTGCCCGCGGCGGGGTTGGTGCCGGTGGCGCGGCTCTCGTTGTCGGGCAGTTTGTCGTCCGGGGTACAGGTTCCCAGAGCGATCGAGGTGAATCCCGCATCCTGGAGCGTCTTCTGCGCGTCCTGCACCTTGCCGCTCACGGCAGGAACGGTCGCGCCCTGGCCGTTGCTGGGGCTGATCGTGACGGTCGTGCCGCCCGCGACCTGTCCTGCGCCCGGGCTCTGCGCGGCGACGATGTTCGTCGGCTGGTCGGAGTCGACGGGGTCGCCCACGGTCACCTCGAAACCTGCCTCCTGGAGGGTGGTCTGCGCCTGGTCGATCGTCTGGCCGACGACGTTCGGCAGCTCCTTGAGGACCCGCTTGGTGAGGTTGGGGTCGGGATCGGGGAAGTTGTCCGCGGGGAAGACCTGATCGGCGGTGCGCTGCAACGCCTTGGCCAGTGTGTAGCGGATGTTCTGCAGACCACGACCGAACATGTCGTTCTCGCCCTGGATCGTACCGACCCACGCTGCGTTGGTGACGCGCGTGCTCGACTCGATCATCCAGGTCTGCAGGCCCTCGTGCGTGCCCGTCTTGCCGATGAGCTGCGTGCCGTCGTAGGGGTTCGCGCCCGAGCCGGTTCCGCCGTTCATGACGCCGCGCAGGGCGTAGGCGGCCGTGGCGGCGACCTGGGGCGAGATGACCTGCGTGCAGGTGCGCTCCGGTCGAGGAAGCTCGTTGCCGGAAGCGTCGGTCACGCGGTCGATGGCCTGCGGCTGGCAGTAGACGCCGTTGTTGGCGACAGTGGCGTAGGCGCCGGCCATGGCGATGGGCGAGACGTAGTCGACACCGATCACCTCAGAGGGGTTCTCCATGGTGATGTCGCTGCCGTTGCCCTTGGTGACGCCCATCTTCTTGGCGACCTTGGCGATGTCGCACATGTCGAGCTCCGCCGCCATCGCGAGGTAGCCCGTGTTCAGCGACTGTGCGGTGAACGCCATGGGCGTGCCGACGGAGCCTCCCACCTTGCCGAAGTTGTTGATCGGCGTGCTGTTGACGATGTTGCCGGTGCACGAGTTCGTGAAGTTCTTGAACACCCGCATCCGGCCGTCGAGAACCTCGTTGACGGACCGACCCTGTTCGAGCCAGTCGACCAGCGTGAACAGCTTGAACGTCGACCCCGCCTGGAACCCCCCGGAGCTTCCGAACGTGGAGTCACCCGCGTAGACGAGCGAGCTGTAACCCTGTCCCGCGTTCGCCTCCTCGGAGAACTGCGTGTTCTGAGAGATGGCGAGGATGCGGCCCGTGGAGGTCTCGATGCTCGCGGTGGCCGCACCGAAGTCGATCCCGGAGACGTACTGCGGCGCGTTCTCGGACATCGTCGTCGAAGCGGTGTACTGGATGTTGGGTTCGAGCGACGTGTAGATCTGGAGGCCGCCGCGGCGCAGAGCGAGCGCGCGATCCTCGGCCGTCGCACCGAAGGCGGGGTCGTTCTTCACGACGGAGACCACGTACTGGCAGAAGTAGGGCGCGTGCGTGCTCGCGCAGCCCGAGGTGGGCTGCGTGATCTGCGGAGTGATGGGCTCGGCGACTGCGGCGTCGTGCTGCTCCTGCGTGATCTTGCCGTCGGTGAGCATCCGATCGAGCACGTACGTCTGGCGCTTCTTGGTCAACGCGTAGCCGTCGGCCGCGCCGTTGGTCTCGCGACTCGGCTGATCGATGCGGTACGTGTTCGGGTTCTGCACGATCCCTGCGAGCGTCGCCGCCTGGCTGAGGTTCAGGTTGGCGGCAGGAACGCCGAAGTAGTAGCGGGCGGCGGCGTCGATGCCGTACGTGATTCCGCCGAAGTTGGCGATGTTGAGGTAGCCGAGCAGGATGTCGTTCTTCGAGTACTTCTGCTCGAGGCCGATCGCGTAGCGCATCTCCTGGAGCTTGCGCTCGATACCGCTCGAACCGGAGGAGTCCGTCGCCTGCAGGAAGCACGACTGCCGCTCATCCTCGCTCTGCGCGTTCCACTCGCAGCGCTGGATGAGGATGTTCTTCACGTACTGCTGGCTGATCGTCGATCCGCCCTGTGTGTTGCCGCCGCCCTCGAGGTTGGAGAGCACGGCACGCGTCGTGCCGATCAGGTCGACGCCACCGTGGTCGTAGTACCGGGGGTCCTCGCTGGAGAGGATCGCGTCGTACATGACGGTCGCGATCTGGTCGAACTTCACCGGCGAACGATTCTGGTCGTAGAAGGAGGTCTGGGGGGCGTAGTTGCCCGTGCCGTCCTTCCAGTAGATCGTCGACGGCTCCATGATGTCGTCGATCTCGAGGTAGTTCGGCATGTTGTCGAACAGCTTGATGGCTTGCGATGTCGCGGCGCCGGTGACGGCGATGGCGGGCGTGACCGTGGCGGTGATGAGAACACCGGCGACGACGCTCAAGCCGACGAGTCCGGCCAGGCCGGAGAGCACACCGGTGGCCGTGCGTTTCTTATCGGGCATAGGGTGATCGTAAGCCAGGATGCTGGGCGAACACTCGATGGCGCGGCATCCGGTTCCCGCTGTTTCCGGGGCTCAGACCCCGTCCTCACCCACGAACGGGAGACGCCGTGACCACCTGGGAGTACCTCACCACTCCGCTGTTGATCCACAACACCGCCGCCATCTTGAACAACTGGGGCAAGCAGGGCTGGGAGCTCGTCCAGGTGGTGCAGGGACCCGAGGGCGGTCTCGTGGCCTACTTCAAGCGCCCGGTGGGCACGGATGCCGCCGCCAACGCAGGTCTCGGTGCGGCGCAGGTCGCCGCGCGTCAGTTCGAAGGAGAGAACGCATGAGCACGGTGTCCGAGCGACTCGCGGAACTGGGGATCGATCTGCCGGAGGTCGTGCCGCCCGTTGCGTCCTACATCCCCGCCAAGTCCTTCGGTGACCTCGTGCACACCGCCGGCCAGCTGCCGTTCGTGGCGGGACAGCTCCCCGCGACCGGCAAGGTCGGCGAGGGCGAGGGGCTCGTCGCGCCGGAGGATGCTGCGACGTACGCGCGTCAGTCCGCGCTGAACGCGATGGCCGCGGCCGCAGCCGCCGTCGGCGGCGTGGACCGTCTGACCGGTGTGCTGAAGGTCACGGGATTCGTGTCGTCGGTGCCCGAGTTCACCGGACAGCCCGGCGTGATCAACGGGGCCAGCAACGTGCTCGCCGAGATCTTCGGGGAGTCCGGCCGCCACGCCCGCTCCGCCGTGGGCGTGCCCGTGCTCCCGCTCGACAGTCCCGTCGAGGTCGAGGTCGTCTTCACCGTCGCCTGAGCAACGACCTACGCAGGAGCCCCGCGCCCCCCAAGGCCGCGGGGCTCCTGCGCTCCCGGAGGATCGCGCGCCCGGCATCGTGAGCGGACCTCGCGACGACGCTATGGGCGCGAGGTCCGTCCATCCGCGCCGTCAGGCGTTCCCAGACGATCCCGGACAGTCCGGGTCGTCTGTTTGTCGCGCGTCGAGCCGGTGCGTCACAATGAGCGTCTGAGTATGCGGGGGGCAGGATGAAGGGCGACGGCGTCGATCGTGTCGCAGGGATCGGATCCTTGGTCTCCGTCGCGGAGGATCTCCAGCGCCTGCGTCATGAGGCCGGCGGGGTGAGCTACGCCGAGATCGCAGCGCGGATCACGAGCGCGAGGGCGGTCCGGTCCGGGCGGTCCGCTGTCGCTGTGTCCCGTTCGACGGTGTACGACGCCTTCCGACCCGGGCGTACGCGACTCGACGCGGATCTCGTCGTCGACATCGTGCGCAGTCTCGGCGTCACCGAGGCGGATGCGGAGAGCTGGCGTGCCCGGTGCGTCGCGGCCAAGCCGGCCGTTCCACGGGCTACGACACGGTCACAGGTGCTCACCGGCGCCGAAGCGCCGCCGGTGACCGCGGCCTCCGTGCTCCGCGCTGATGCCACTCGTCGTGGCGGGCGACGCGTCGGCATCGTCCTGGGCGTCATGATCGCGGCCGTGCTCGTCAACGCGGCGGGCGGTCGCGTCGTGCTCTGGCTCGACCTGCCGCTGTACCTGGACATGGCTGGCACCGCCGTGGTCGCCGTGGCTCTCGGACCCTGGTACGCGGTGGCGACGGCGATCATCACCCAGCTGGGTGTCGCCGTGGTCAACCAGAGCACCTTGGGTCTCCCGTTCACGCCCGTGGCGGTGGTCGGTGCCCTCCTGTGGGGCTATGGCGTGCACCGTTGGGGATGGGGGCGCTCGCTCTCGCGGTTCCTGCTGCTCAGCGTGGTCGTCGCCGTCGGCTGCACGATCGTCGCCGCCCCGATCATGGATGTCGTCTACGGCGGCTTCAGCGCCCATGTGGCCGGAAACTCTCTCACGGCGCGATTCCGGGATGCGGGCATGGTGCTCCCGATCGCGATCGCGACCGCCAACCTGATCACGTCGCTGCTGGACAAGCTGATCGCCAGCTTCGTGGCGCTCTCGCTGGCCGGCACCGTCCGGCTCTGGATCACGAGGGACCGGACGCCGTCGCCGGACCTTCCGCCCGTCGCCCTGTTCGCCGGTGCGCGCCCGTCCTCGGCTCGGCACATCGGCGTCGCCGTGCGCCGCGCATCCGTCCTGTGAGCGCCGCAATGCCGTTGCTCACCGGCGGCGAACTCATCTACACGGTGTCCGAGTACGTGCCCTGAGTCTCCTTTGCGAACGAACGAGCCCCGCATTCTCCGAGAGATGCGGGGCTCGTTCGTTCTGCTGCTACTTCGTGGAGAGCTTGGCCTGGATGGTGGACATCACCATGGTGTCGGCGAGGGTCGTCGTGTCTCCGACCTCGCGCCCCTCGGCGACGTCGCGGAGCAGGCGCCGCATGATCTTGCCGCTGCGGGTCTTGGGCAGCTCGGTGACGATGTAGACGTCGCGGGGGCGGGCGATCGGACCGATCTGCTCGCCGACCCAGGCGCGCAGGGTCTGGGCGAGGCCCTCGGGGGAGTGCTGGCGCAGGTAGCTCTCCTTGATGATCACGAACGACACCACTGCCTGACCGGTCGTCTCGTCGCTTGCCCCGACGACAGCGGCCTCGGCGACCGCTTCGTTGCCGACGAGCGCCGATTCGATCTCCGCGGTCGACAGGCGGTGCCCGGAGACGTTCATGACATCGTCGACGCGGCCCAGCAGCCAGATGTCGCCGTCCTCGTCGCGGCGGGCCCCGTCGCCGGCGAAGTAGTAGCCCCGGTCGGCGAACTTCTCCCAGTACGTCTCGACGAAGCGGTCGGGGTCACCCCAGATGCCGCGCAGCATGCTGGGCCACGGTTCGGTGACCACAAGGAGTCCGCCCGCGTCGTTGCCCACTTCCTCGCCCGACTCGTCGACGACGTCAACGGAGATGCCCGGGAGCGGCACCTGCGCCGATCCGGGCTTGGTCTCAGTGACGCCGGGGAGGGCCGAGATCATGATGGCGCCGGTCTCGGTCTGCCACCAGGTGTCCACGATGGGGGTGCGCTCGGCGCCGATCACCGCGCGGTACCACATCCACGCCTCGGGGTTGATGGGTTCGCCGACGGAGCCGAGCAGGCGCAGCGACGAGAGGTCGAACTCCTGCGGCACCTGGCGTCCGATCTTCATGAACGAGCGGATGGCGGTGGGCGCCGTGTAGAGGATCGTGACGCCGTACTTCTCGACGATCTCCCACCAGCGGCCCGGATGCGGCGCGTCCGGGGTGCCCTCGTAGATCACCTGGGTGGCGCCGTTCGCGAGTGGGCCGTACGTGACGTAGCTGTGGCCGGTGATCCAGCCGATGTCGGCGGTGCACCAGTAGACGTCGCGCTCGGGGTGCAGATCGAACACGTTGCGGTGCGTGTAGGCGGCCTGGGTGAGGTAGCCGCCCGAGGCGTGGAGGATGCCCTTGGGCTTTCCGGTGGTGCCGGAGGTGTACAGGATGAAGAGCGGGTTCTCGGCGCCGAACGGCTTCGCCTCGTGCTCGGCGGATGCGGCCGTGACCGCGTCGTGCCACCAGATGTCGCGCCCCGGCGTCCAGTCCACGTCATTGCCGCCGCGGCGCACGACGAGCACGTGCTCGACGGTCTCCTGCACGCCCGACCCCCGGTCGGCGAGCGCCTGGTCCACGGCGGGCTTCAGGGGTGAGACCTTTCCCTTGCGGTAACCGCCGTCCGCCGTGATCACGAGCTTCGCGCCGGCGTCGTCGATTCGAGCGCGAAGGCTGTCCGCGGAGAATCCGCCGAAGACGACGGAGTGGATGGCACCCACCCGCGCCACCGCGAGCATCGCCGCCACCGCCTCCGGGATCATCGGCAGGTAGAGGGCGACGCGATCGCCCTCCCCGATGCCCAGCTCCGTCAGCACATTGGCGGTGCGCTTGACCTCCTCGGTCAGCTCCGCGTAGGTGACGCGTCGCTCATCGCCGGGCTCGCCTTCCCACAGCAGCGCGACGCGGTCGCCGTTGCCCGCGAGCACATGCCGATCGAGGCAGTTGTAGGCGACGTTGAGTTCGCCGTCGCCGAACCATCGGGCGAAGGGCGGGCTCGACCAGTCGAGCACTTCGGAGAAGGGGGTGTGCCAGTGGAGCTCGCGTGCCTGCTCGGCCCAGAAGGCCTCTCGATCGGACGCCGCCCGCTCGTAGAGCTCGGCGGTGGCGACCGCGCCGGCGGCGAACTCGGCGCTGGGGGCGAAACGACGGGTCTCGTTCAGCAGGTGGTCGATCTGGCTGCTCATGGCTCGCTCCTTTGCGCGCTGTTCGGGATGACGTGCGGGACGTCTCGCACATCATGACCCGCTCCGGTCGAGGCGGATACCTCCATTAGAAGGTGGGCGACGGTCACCGATATATCAATCGGATTGGTCCGGCCTGCCGTTTGGCCGCCGGTGTGAGGTTGCGTATGCTCGTGTGCGCCCGCCCTCGTGGCGGGGAGTACGGCCCTCATCACCCCCAATTTGCGGGGCTGTGCTCGGCGGCATCCCAACCCCCCAATGGGATGCCGCCTTTTCTTCTGCCCGGAGCACGGTGCACCTGCGTCTGCGACGCCCGGCGCGCTCGGATCTCCCCAGACGCTCGGGCGCCGCGGTTCCTCAACCGTGGGCGGGCGGACGCGGCTCCGGCGGCGCGTGCGCGCCTAGCGTCGTCGTCATGCCGCAGCCCTTCGTCGTCACGCCGCGGGGCGCGCCCGCATCCGGCGATGCGAAGACGCGGGCGGTCGAGAGGGAGCCGGAGGAGTCGCCGACGTTCGGCGGACTGCCGGTTGCGGCGTGGGATCCGGTGCGTGTGCATCTCAGCGATCCGCAGGTCACCGACATCTTCATCAACGGCGAGCATGGCCTCTTCGTGGATCGCGGCCGCGGCGCCGAACAGGTGCCGCACTGGCATGCTGCGGAGAGCGAAGTGCGCGAGATCGCGACCGGCCTCATCGCGCGCGGCGGTCGGCACATCGACGATGCCACCCCGTGCGTGGATGTGCGCCTCGACGGAGGTGTGCGGGTTCACGCCGTGCTCCCACCCGTCAGCGCGGACGGCACGACGATCTCGATCCGCGTTCCACGCCGCCATCTGGGCTCCTTGGCCGCCCTCCGTGAGGCGGGCATGCTCGACGCCCGCAGCGAGCGCGCGCTGCAGCGGCTCGTCGACGCCCGCGAGAATCTGCTGGTGACGGGAGCGGCCGGCAGCGGCAAGACCACCCTCCTCGCCGCACTTCTCTCGTCTGCGCCCGAGCGCGAGCGGATCGTGACGATCGAGGATGTGGCGGAGCTCCGCATCCGTCACCCGCACCACATCCGCCTCGAGGCGCGCCAGGCCAATCTCGAGGGAGCGGGCGGCATCGATCTCGCCCGCCTGGTGCGCGAAGCACTGCGGATGCGGCCGGACCGGCTCGTGGTCGGCGAGTGCCGCGGCGCCGAGGTGCGCGAGCTGCTGACGGCATTGAACACCGGACACGACGGGGGAGCCGGAACGCTCCACGCCAACGGCATCGACGATGTGCCGGCACGGCTGGAGGCCCTGGGAGCGCTCGCCGGGCTCGACGACGCCGCGCTCGCGCGGCAGGTGGTCAGCGCGATCGGTGTCGTCGTGCACGTCGCCCGCGACGCTGGCGGCGTGCGGCGCGTGGCGGGCATCGCGCGTCCGGTCCTGGTCGACGGACGGCTGGGGATGGAGTCGATCCCATGGGGCTGATCGCGCGGCGTCGACCCGCTTCCGACGGCGTCGGCGACGCTGCCCAGCGCCTGGCGGTGCTCCTGCGCACGGGAATCTCTCCGGCGTCGGCCTGGGAGTTCCTCGCCGCGGCCGGTGACGTGGACGCCGCTGCCGTCCACGCGGCGCACGCGGGCGGACAGGCGATCCCCGCTGCCATCGCCGCCCGCGGCGCCAGGTGGCGTCCGCTGGCCGCCACCTGGCGGGTGGCCACCGCGGTCGGCGCTCCGCTCGCCGAGAGCCTCCGGGCCGTCGCCGCGGCGGTGCGCGACGTGCAGGAGTGCAACGACGAGGTGCGTGTCGCCCTCGCCGAGCCCGCGGCCACCGCGCGGCTGATGGCCTGGTTGCCCCTCGTGTCGATCGGCCTGGGCGTCGCGCTCGGGTTCGACACGGTCGGCGTCCTCACGGGTACTCCGATCGGGTTCGGATGCCTCGTCGCGGGCATCGTCCTGATGATCGTGGCCCGTGTCTGGACCGGTGCGCTCACTCGCCGCGCGACGCCTGCTCCCGCGATGCCGGGCCTGCACGCCGAGCTCGTCGCGATCGCGCTGTCGGGAGGGGTGTCGATCGAGCGCGCCCGGGCTCTGGCGGATCCGGAGGTCGAGACCACCGACGACGGGCTCGACGCGCTGCTGGAGCTTTCGCGCTCCGCCGGGGTCCCCGCCGTCGAGATGCTCCGCGCCGGTGCGTCCCTCGCGCGGCACCGCGCCCGCACGGACGGCCGGATGCGGGCTGCCGGGCTCGGCGCCGCGCTCCTGCTGCCGCTGGGCGTCTGCATCCTTCCCGCCTTCCTGCTGCTGGGGGTCGCGCCGATGCTCATGAGCGTGCTCGGCGCCTCCGCACTCCCACTGTGACCGCGTGCCCACCCGCCGGTGCCCATCAGAGAGGAGCAACACATGACACCCACCGCCAGAGACCGCACCCGCCTTCCCGCTCTCACCCGCCGCCGCGCGGCAGAGCTGTTCGGCGACGACTCCGGAGCGGCAACGGCCGAGTACGCGATCGCCACCATGGCGGCCGTCGCCTTCGCGGGCCTGCTCGTGGTCATCATGCGATCCGACGAGGTGCGCGGGATCCTGGAGGACCTCGTGCGCCGCGCTCTCACGGTCGAATGAGATCCCGGCTGGGCGACCGCGGCTCGGCCGCGGCGGAGTTCGCGGTCGCCGTGCCGGCGGTGCTGCTCGTGCTGGCACTCGGCGTCGGAGGGCTCGCCACCGCATCCGCTCAGGTGCGACTGCAGGATGCGGCTGCCGACGCGGCGCGGCTGGCGGCTCGCGGTGAGGACTCCGCGCGAGCGCTCGGACTCCTCTCGCACGCCGGCGCGGGTGCGAGCGGCGCGATCGAGGAGGAGGGAGACCTCGTGTGCGTGACGGCGTCGGCCCCCGCGCCGCTACCGGCGATCACCCTCAGCGCGCGCTCGTGCGCGCTCTCGGGCGGACGCTGATGCCCGGCACCGCAGCGACGGCGGGGATGATCGGCGCGCTCGCAGCTCTCGTCGCCGGCCTCGGCGTGGTCGGCGCGGCGAGTGTGCACGCACAACGACTGTCGGCCGCCACGGATGCGGCGGCGCTGGCTGCGGCCGACGCCGCATCCGGCGCCGTGACGGGCGTCCCGTGCGAGCGCGCCGCCCAGCTGGCAGCCACCGCATCCGCGGAGGTCGTATCCTGCGAGGTGGAGGGTCTCATCGCGACCGTGCGCCTCAGCAGCGCTTTCGGTCCGTTCCCCGCCCAGGCCGCAGCCCGCGCGGGTCCCGCGCCCGAGCCGCGCGACGAC
The DNA here is from genome assembly GCF_031453615.1 of Microbacterium sp. SORGH_AS_0428. Lineage (NCBI taxonomy): Bacteria > Bacillati > Actinomycetota > Actinomycetes > Micrococcales > Microbacteriaceae > Microbacterium > Microbacterium sp. SORGH_AS_0428. The sequence goes on from NZ_JAVIZT010000001.1 coordinate 2,764,506, forward strand.
GGGTGAACCGGCCCTCCAGCCGACCACCGACCCGAGGTGTGTATGGTGACAGCGACGAAAGGACCACCGTTGGCAAAGGGTTCTCAGACCACGACGAAGAGCGGGAAGACGCTCGTGATCGTCGAGTCGCCGACCAAGATGACCTCGATCCAGGGGTACCTGGGTGATGACTACGAGGTGCTCAGCTCCGTGGGGCACATCCGCGACCTCGCGAGCAAGAAGGACATCCCGGCCGAGAAGAAGGCCGCGTACGGCAAGTACTCGATCGACGTCGACAACGGCTTCGACCCCTTCTATGTGGTCAACGACCGCAAGACCAAGACCGTCGCCGAGCTCAAGCGGGCGGTGAAGGATGCGAGCGAGGTCCTGCTCGCCACCGATGAAGACCGCGAGGGCGAGGCCATCGCGTGGCACCTGCTCGAGGTGCTCAAACCCAAGGTCCCCGTCAAGCGCATGGTGTTCCACGAGATCACCAAGGACGCCATCCGCGCCGCCGCCGAGAACACGCGCGAGCTCGATCTCGCCCTCGTGGACGCGCAGGAGACCCGCCGCGTGCTCGACCGCCTCTACGGCTGGGACGTCTCGCCCGTACTCTGGCGCAAGGTCGGCAGCGGACGCGAAGGCGCCGCCCTGAGCGCCGGCCGGGTGCAGTCCGCGGCGACCCGTCTCGTCGTCGACCGGGAGCGCGAGCGCATGTCGTTCGTCTCCGCCAGCTACTGGGACATCGAGACGCTCGCCGTCAAGGACGACCAGTCGTTCACCGCGCGCCTGGCCCGTATCGACGGCGCGCCGCTCGCCCGCGGCACCGACTTCGACGACAAGGGGCAGCTGAAGAAGGCCGTCGTCGTCCTCACCGAAGAGGATGTGCGCGCGCTCGCCGCGGCCATCGAGACCGTCGGGACGGCACAGGTCTCTGCCCTGGAATCGAAGCCGGGAACCCGCAGCCCGCGCGCGCCCTTCACGACCTCGACCCTGCAGCAGGAGGCCGGCCGCAAGCTCTCGATGAGCGCAAAGCACACGATGAGTGTCGCCCAGCGTCTCTACGAGAAGGGGTACATCACCTATATGCGCACCGACTCGACCTCGCTCTCGAAGCAGGCTGTCGAGGCGGCGCGCGAGCAGGCCGTGAGCCTGTACGGCGACCGTGCTGTGCCGGCCAACCCGCGCGTCTACGCGAGCAAGAGCAAGAATGCGCAGGAGGCGCACGAGGCGATCCGCCCCTCGGGCGAGCACTTCCGCACGCCCGCATCCGTCGCGTCGCACCTCGACCGCGACGAGCAGCGCGTGTACGACCTCATCTGGAAGCGCACGGTCGCCAGTCAGATGGCCGACGCCAAGTACGAGACGACCACAGTGACCCTGTCGCTGACGGCGGACGAGAAGGCGCTCGAGTTCACCGCATCCGGCACCGTCTACACCTTCAAGGGGTTCCTTGAGGCGTACGAGGAGGGCCGCGACGAGAAGCGCGCCGATGCCGACAAGGCGGACGACCAGTCGCTGCCCGCCTTGAGCGTCGGTGACGAGCTCGCCACGCGCGAGGTGGAGCCCAAGGGGCACTCGACGTCGCCGAAGCCGCGCTACACCGAGGCGAGCCTCGTGAAGGCGCTGGAGGAGAAGGGCATCGGCCGTCCCTCCACGTTCGCCAGCATCATCGACGTGATCCTCGACCGCGGATACGTGTCCAAGCGGGGTCAGGCCCTTGTGCCCAGCTGGCTCGCCTTCAGCGTCGTGCGCCTGCTCGAACAGCACTTCTCCGATCTGGTCGACTACGACTTCACCGCGGCGCTCGAGGACGACCTCGACGCGATCGCCCGTGGCGAGCAGCGGCGTGAGCAGTGGCTGCGGGAGTTCTACTTCGGTTCCGAGAACCACGTCGGACTCCGTCACATCGTCGACAACCTCGGCGACATCGACGCGCGGGAGCTCAACGCGACCCGGATCACCGACACCGCGACGCTCCGCTTCGGCAAGTACGGGCCCTACCTCGAGGTGGTCGACCCGGCGGATCCCGAGGCCAAGCCGCGGATCATCAACATCCCCGATGAGCTGGCGCCCGACGAGCTGACCGCCGAGAAGGCGCAGGAGCTCGTCGACGCCCCCATCGCCGGCGACCGCGTGCTGGGCGAGAACCCCGACAACGGCAAGCTCATCGTCGTCAAGGACGGCCGTTTCGGGCCCTACGTCCAGGAAGTCGACCCCGTCGACCCGGATGCGGTGGACGAGGCGACCGGTGAAGTCGCCGAAGCGCCCAAGAAGCGCGGGGCGAAGAAGGAAGCCGCGCCCAAGCCCCGCACCGCATCGCTCTTCAAGAGCATGTCGGTCGACACCGTCGATCTCGACACCGCGCTCAAACTGCTCGAGCTGCCCCGCGTCGTGGGAGTCGATCCCGCGACCGAAGAGGAGATCACCGCGCAGAACGGCCGCTACGGTCCGTACCTGAAGAAGGGCACCGACTCGCGCTCGCTCGACTCCGAGCAGCAGATCTTCGACATCACCCTCGAGGAGGCGCTCGAGCGCTACGCGCAGCCCAAGTACGGCGCGCGGCGCGCGTCCAGCGCTCTGAAGGAGTTCGACGCGGACCCGGTCAGCGGCAAGCCGATCAAGATCAAGGACGGCCGCTTCGGGGCCTACGTCACAGACGGCGAGACGAACGCGACCATCCCGCGCGGCGAGACGGTCGACGACGTCGACTTCGAGCGGGCGAAGCAGCTGCTCGCCGACAAGCGCGCCAAGGGTCCCGCGCCCAAGCGCACCTCGGCGCGCAAGACGACCACCCGCAAGACGCCCGCGAAGAAGTGACCGCCGCGACGCCGTCGGGTCTGTGGATCACCTTCGAGGGTGGTGACGGCTCGGGAAAGACCACGCAGGCGGGCCTGCTCGAGCAGTGGCTGCGCGAGTCCGGCCGCACGGTTCTGCGCACGCGCGAGCCCGGCGGCACGGAGGTCGGCGTTCTCGTGCGCGACATCGTGCTGCATCACCGCGGCGAGGTGGCGGCGCGGGCCGAGGCGCTGCTCTACGCAGCGGATCGCGCTCAGCACGTCGAGACGCTCGTGCGGCCCGCCCTGGCACGCGGTGAGATCGTCGTGCAGGACCGCTACCTCGACTCGTCCGTCGCCTACCAGGGGGCCGGGCGCGTGCTGGATGCGGGGGAGATCCGCCAGCTGTCGCTCTGGGCCACCGGTGGCGCTCTGCCGGACGTGACCGTGCTGTTGGATCTCGATCCCGAGGCCGCCCGTTCCCGCCTCGACGCCGCCGACAAGCCGTTCGACCGCCTGGAGGCGGAGAAGGACGAGTTCCACGCGAGGGTACGCGCCGGCTTCCTCGACCTTGCGGCGGGTGAGCCGCAGCGCTTCCTCGTGATCGATGCGACGGCGGGAGTCGACGAGATCGCCGCCGTCATCCGCGAGCGTGTCGGGAGCCTGCTGCCTCCTGTGGACGCTGACGGGAGCGTCGACGGCCGCGGATAGGCTGGGCGCATGCACACCGCGACGTCCTCTCTCCCCTGGGAAGACGTCTGGGGGCAGGACGACGCGGTGCAGCTGCTGCAGGCGGCCGCATCCGATCCCGCTCAGCTCACGCACGCGTGGTTGATCACGGGCCCTCCCGGCTCGGGTCGCTCGACGCTGGCCTACGGATTCGCGGCGGCGCTCATCGCCGAGCCCGGTGACGACGCGGCCGTGCGCCAGGTGCTCGCCCGCACCCACCCCGACCTCACCGCGCTGCGCACGGAGCAGGTCGTCATCCGCATCGAGGAGGCGCGCCAGCTCGTCGAGCGCGCGTACTACTCGCCGTCGCTGGGTCGATACCGCGTGATCGTGGTCGAAGACGCCGATCGCATGGCCGAGCGCACCTCGAACGTGCTGCTCAAGGCGCTCGAAGAGCCGCCCGAGCGCACGATCTGGGTGCTGTGCGCGCCGAGCGACGCGGATCTGCTGCCCACCATCCGTTCCCGCGTGCGCACCGTGCGGCTGCGCGAGCCGGACGTGTCCGACGTCGCCCGTCTGATCGCCCAGCGCACCGGGGTCGACGCAGGCGTCGCCGAGCAGGCCGCGCGGCACGCGCAGCGCCATATCGGCATGGCGCAGCGCCTGGCGACCGATGCCGATGCGCGCCGTCGGCGCGACGAGACGCTGCGCAGCGCACTGGCCGTGCGCGGCGTCGGCGACGCAGTCGATGCGGCCGCCCGCATCGTGCAGGTCGCCACCGACGACGCGAAGGCCCTCACCGTCGAGCGCGACGAGGCCGAACGCGCATCGCTGCTGCGCACCGTGGGGCTCGCCGAGGGCGCCGCCGTGCCGCCCGCCGTCCGATCGCAGCTGAACGCGCTGGCCGACGAGCAGAAGCGGCGCGCGACGCGCAGCCTCCGCGACGGCATCGACCGCGTCCTCACCGATCTGCAGTCGCTGTTCCGCGACGTGGTGATGGTGCAGTTCGGCCGCACCGACGGCCTGATCAACACCGAACTGTCCGACGACCTGCACGCCCTCGCGGCGGCATGGGAGCCGGCCCGCACCCTTCTCGTCCTCGACGAGATCGCCCTGACCCGGCGGAACCTCGAGCGCAATGCCGCCCCGGCGCTGGCGCTCGAGAGCCTGCTGGTCGCCGTCGCCACCGGAAGGAGCTCGTCATGAGCGCCGCCCCCCGCATCCGTCGCGTGATCGCCGTGACAGGTGTCGTCGTCACCCTCGCCGCCCTCGCCGGGTGCGCCTTCAAGGTGGATGTCGCGCCGTCACCGACCCGTAGTGCAGAACCCGACACGACCGGCATCTCCGAGGAGCTGCTGCCGTTCTACGGGCAGGAGCTCTCGTGGAACGCGTGTGGCACCGGACTCGACTGCACCACCGTCACGGCGCCCCTCGACTGGGACAACCCGTCGGCCGGCGAGATCGACCTTGCGGTCGTGCGGCACCTCGCCGCGGACGGAGAGCCCCTCGGCTCGCTGCTGACGAACCCCGGCGGCCCCGGTGCGTCAGGTGTCGCGCTCATCCGCGACTCGCTCTCGTTCGCCGTGGGAGACGCCCTCCAGCGCGACTACGACGTCATCGGCTTCGACCCGCGCGGTGTCGGCGAGTCGAGCGCGGTGCGCTGCTTCGACGCCCCCGACATGGACCGCTACCTGTTCGACATCCCGACGGGCACCCGCGGCTCCGCGGAGTGGAACGGCCAGCTCGAAGCGCGCAACGCGACATTCGCCCAGGCGTGCGAGGCGAACAGCGACGGCATCCTGCAGTTCATCACCACCGAGCAGTCCGCACGCGACATGGATCTGCTGCGCGGCGTGCTGGGCGACGAGAAGCTCAACTACCTCGGCTACTCCTACGGCACCTTCCTCGGCGCAACCTACGCGCAGCTCTTCCCGGAGCGTGTCGGCCGCCTCGTCCTCGACGGCGCGATCGATCCCGAGACCTCCCAGCTCGATGTGTCGACGACGCAGGGCATCGGATTCGAGTCGGCGCTGCGGGCCTACATGGCCTCGTGTCTCCAGGGTTCCGACTGCCCCTTCACCGGAACGGTCGATGATGGCATGGCGGATCTCAGCACGCTGCTGGCGAGCGCCGATCGCAGCCCGCTCCCCAACGCGGACGGTCGCCGCATGGGCGCCGATTCGATGATGACCGCGATCGTCGCCGCGCTCTACTCGCAGGACAGCTGGTCGTACTTGACCACGGCGCTGTCCGACGCGCTGCAGGGCGACCCGTCGGTCGCGTTCCAGCTCGCCGACTTCTACTACAACCGCAGCGGTGGTGCCTACAGCGACAACTCCACCGAGGCCTTCATCGCCTACAACTGCATGGACTACCCGGACGACGCCACGCCGGAGCAGGAGGCCGCCTCGAAGGCTCTGCTGGCGGAGCGCGCGCCCACCGTGGCACCGTACTGGTCGAGCGACGTCGACTCGTGCGCCTCGTGGCCGTTCCCGCCGAGCGGTGAGCGCCAGGCGCTGACCGCTCAGGGTGCCGCGCCCATCGTGGTCATCGGCACGACGAACGACCCGGCCACCCCCTACGACTGGTCTGTCGCCCTGGCGGATCAGCTCGCCTCCGGTGTGCTGATCACCCGGGTCGGCGAGGGGCACACCGGCTACAACAAGGGCAACACCTGCGTCGACGACGCGGTGGAGGCGTACTTCGTCGACGGCACTGTGCCCCAGGACGGCCTGCGCTGCGAGTGAGCGCCTTGCGAGCGTTCGCGGCCGCCCGTTCGAGCATGTAAGATCGTTGCTTGTGCATCGCGGAAGCGACGCGCGCCGCCTTAGCTCAGACGGCAGAGCGATTCACTCGTAATGAATAGGTCAAGGGTTCGATTCCCTTAGGCGGCTCAGCACGAGAAGAGGGGTCCCGGAAGGGGCCCCTCTTCTGTTTCCCCGGCCCCCGCATCCGTCGGTTCCGCGAGACTGCACTTTCGTCACGAGATCACTGTGATTACCCGTGATCTCGTGCGAAAGATGCGGTTTCGCGGGATTGGGGCGGACGTGTGGCGGCGGATGCGGGCTGAAGGGCGGGAGGGGGATGGGATGATCGGATGGTGGGTCACACCGTCGACGTGCTGTTGGAGACGTTCACCTGGGTCGGTTTCCTCGGTGCGGCGGCCGTCGGAGTCGTCTGGTTGATTCTGCTGCTGGTGGACGGAACCTGGACTCCCGCGCAGGCGGTCATCGAACCGGGCGAGACCGGACGCGTCGCGCACTGGTTCACCGCGGAGGGCGGCGTGGGGCGCGCGGCGCTCAGCGACGCCGACGAGGCGCATCTCGCGGGCGCGGATGAGGCGTCCATCTACTACCGCCCCGGTACGGACGACCGGATGCGGTTCGTCGCGCGGTCTCCGCTCGTGCGCCTGGCCGGGTGGTTCACCGTGGGGCTGCTCGGCGTCGGGGTCCTCGCGCTCGTCCTGTCGCTGGTGACCATGTTCGCGTCCTGAGAGGGCGAGGGACAGAAACAGGGTGGCGCGGAGGCCATATAGCTAGATAAGCTAGCAACATGGCCGCATCCTCGACACCGACTCGACCCTCACGCTGGCTCCGGGTAGGGATTCCCGCGCTGCTCGTGCTCGTCTGGCTCGTCGTGGGCTCGATCGGCGGTCCGTACTTCGGCAAGGTCGACGAGGTCTCCACCAACGACCAGTCGACGTTCCTGCCGCAGAGCGCGGCCTCCACGCAGGTCAACGAGCGGCTTCCCGACTTCCTCGCCGGTGACAGCATCCCCGCCGTCGTGGTGTTCTCGGCAGACCAGAAGCTCACCGACGGCCAGCTCGGTGAGCTGCAGACCGTCGCCGACGACATCGCGCAGACGCCCGGGGTCCTCGACGGGATCTCGCCCCCGATCGTGTCCGACGACGGCCTCGCCGCGCAGATCTTCGTGCCCATCGACGCCTCGGGTGAGGTGCCCGACACGGTCGGAGCGGTCCGCGACGTCGTCGCATCCCAAGCGCCCTCGGGCGTCGAAGGATGGGTGACCGGTCCCGCCGGATTCACCGCCGATCTCGTCGAGGGCTTCCTCGGCATCGACGGCCTGCTGCTGGGCGTCGCGCTCATCGCCGTCTTCGTGATCCTCGTCATCGTCTACCGATCCCCGCTGCTCCCGGTGCTCGTGCTGCTCACGAGCGTCTTCGCGCTGTGCGTCGCGCTGCTGACCGTGTGGTGGCTCGCCAAGGCCGGGATCTTCGTGCTGAACGGTCAGGTGCAGGGCATCCTGTTCATCCTCGTGATCGGTGCCGCCACCGACTACGCGCTTCTGTTCGTCGCGAGGTATCGCGAGGCGGTGGCCGAAGGGCAGAAGAGGTGGCCGGCGACCGTGCAGGCCTGGCGGGGCGCCTTCGAACCCATCCTCGCCTCCGGTGGAACGGTCATCGCGGGACTGCTGTGCCTGCTGCTGTCGGACCTCGCCAGCAACCGTGCTCTCGGCCCGATCGCGGCCATCGGTATCGCGTTCGCGATGCTCTCCGCGCTGACCTTCCTGCCCGCGCTGCTCGCGCTCGTCGGCCGCGCCGCGTTCTGGCCCTTCATCCCGAAGCACCCCGCCGCGGTGCCGTCGGACGACCCGACCGCCCCCGTGTCGGGCCTCTGGCCGCGGGTGGCGCGATTCGTCACGCGGCGCGCTCGTCCGGTGTGGATCATCAGCACCGTCGTCCTGCTCGTGGGCGCGGCGGGCATCACCCAGCTCAAAGCTGACGGCGTGCCCTCCAGCGACCTCGTGCTGGGGTACTCGCAGGCACGTGACGGTCAGGACGTGCTCGCGGAGCATTTCCCTGCAGGCTCCGGCAGCCCCGTGTACGTCGTGGTCTCCGAGACGGATGCGGCCGCCGCCGTCACCGCGGCGTCGGATGCCGAAGGCATCGACAGCGTGGCGATCGCCGCCGCGGACTCGCCGACGGGCCAGGCGTCGGTCACCGTCTCCGCAGGTGCGCTCGAGCTCACAGCGGTGGGTCCGCCCGGCACCCCGGCTCCTGCGGCGACCACCGTCGACGGCGACGTCCTGCTGATCGCGACGCTCTCGGATGCGGCGGACTCCGCGGCGGCCGACGACGCCGTCGTGGCGCTCCGCGACACCCTCGACCGCGACCTCGGGGAAGGAGCGGCGCTCGTCGGCGGCCAGACCGCCATAGACGTCGACACGAACGCCACCTCGATCCGCGACCGCACGGTGATCATCCCCGTCATCCTCGCCGTCGTCTTCCTCATCCTCATGCTCCTGCTGCGCTCGATCCTGGCGCCGGTGCTGCTGATCGCGAGCACGGTGATCTCGTTCGGCACGGCGATGGGGGTGAGTGCGCTGGTGTTCAACCACGTTTTCGACTTCCCCGGCGCCGACCCCGCCGTGCCGCTCTACGGCTTCGTCTTCCTCGTCGCCCTCGGCATCGACTACAACATCTTCCTGATGTCGCGCGTGCGGGAGGAATCGCTTCGCCACGGCACCCGCGCGGGCATCGTGCGCGGCCTCGTCTCCACGGGCGGTGTGATCACCTCGGCGGGCCTCGTGCTCGCGGCGACGTTCGCCGCCCTCGGTGTCATCCCGATCCTCTTCCTCGCGCAGTTGGCCTTCATCGTCGCGTTCGGCGTGCTCCTGGACACCTTCGTCGTCCGTTCGCTGCTGGTGCCCGCGCTCGCCTCCGACATCGGGCGGGCGGTGTGGTGGCCCTCCAAGCTGTGGCGCGCCGGACCGGAGACGAAGGATGCGGCGCCGATGACGCGTGCCGAGTACCGGCGTACGCTCGGATCATGACCAAGGCGCTGTTCATCGTCGACGTCCAGAACGACTTCACCGAGCGCGGTGCGCTCGGGGTGGCGGGAGGCGACGCCGTCGCCGAGCGGATCTCCGCCTACCTCGCCGAGCACGCGGGCGACTACGGCCTCATCGTCGCGTCCCGGGACTGGCATGACGCCGAGGGTGACAACGGCGGGCACTTCGCCGCAGAGCCCGACTTCATCGACACGTGGCCGCCGCACTGCGTGGCGGGCACGTTCGGTGCCGAGTACGACGAGGTCTTCGACACATCCGCCGTGACCCACCACCTCAAGAAGGGGCAGGGCGAACCCGCGTACTCGCTCTTCGAGGGACGCGCCGAGGACGGGCGCACGGCGATCGAGTTGCTCGAGGAGCACGGGATCCTCGACATCGACGTCGTGGGTCTCGCGACCGACTACTGCGTACGCGCATCGGCCCTCGACGCCATCGCGGCCGGGCGGCACGTGCGCGTGTTCACCGACCTCGTCGCCGGTGTCCACGCGGAGTCGAGTGAGAAGGCCCTCGCAGAGATCGCGCACGCCGGCGCAGAGGTGACGGCGTCGCGCTGAGCGCGCAGGCGCTCACGAGATCCAGAGCACCACTCCGGTCATCCCGGTCAACACGGCGGCGACGCCCGCGCGGATGGCGTCGTCGCAGCGTTCCGGGGTGAAGGACGCCTCGTCGAAGTGCGTGGCCGATCCCAGGCCCTCGCCCCGGAACCCCGCACCGGTCCAGTCGACCGCGGTGACATTCTCGGTGGGCTCGGCGAGTTCGGCTCCGAGCACGAGGAACGCGATGTCGAGATGGTTCGGCGTCACCATCGCCATCGCATCGATGAGATCCTCGCCGGCCGCGACCACGAGCTCGGGGTTCAGGTCCATCGCGTGCACGATGCCCGTGATCGCGTCCCCGCCCGCATCCACCGTTCGCAGGTCGACGTCCTCGTCGGCCGCCCATGCGCTCACGGCCTCGCGCAGCGTCTGGGTCGTTGCGTCATCGCCGGAGGTCACGAGCACGACGCGGTAGCCGGGAGCGGGATGCACGTCGTCCCACGACCCGCTGCGCGGATCGACCGTCGCCTCCGGCGTCGGCTCGACCTCGGGTGCGAAACCCGGCGCGGGCGACCCCACCACGCCGATCGCGTCGCGCGGCACGTTCCAGTCGGCGCTCGCGCATCCGGTCAGTGCGAGTGCGAGCGCGAGGCCGGTCGCGCCGAGGAGGAGGGATGCGGGGCGATGCGGCACGGAGATTCCTTGCAGAAGTGGGAGGGGCGAGACCAGGATGCCGGTCGCGGCGCACGCCGCTGCATCCTCGAGCCCCGGTTCGCGCATTGTTCTTCGGATCTGCCGTCGGCGTTCACCGGACGGGCGCACCGGCGGGACACCCCGCGATCCTCATCTGTTCTCCCGACAGCCGATTCGTAAGCCATCGATCGTTCACTCCCAGGAAAGTTCGTCGGGCCAGTCTGCTTCCAGGCGCCGGGATCCGTGCGTCTGCCTGGTTGACCCACATCCACTTCCTCTCCAGAAACGGAAGACACATGCTCCTTGCAGCACCCTCGCGACCCACGGGTCGCGCGGCCCTGTGGGCCTCGGCGGCGGCGGTCGGCGCCGCGCTGATGCTCAGCGGCGCCCTCGTCGCCCCCGCGGCGCACGCCGACGACCCTGCGGGCTACACCGGCATCGTGCTGGGCGTGGCCTCCAACGAGACGCAGCGCACGGTGTCGTGGTACACCTCCGCCGACACGTCGCAGGTCGTGCAGTTGGCCCCCACCTCTGCCGTGGTGAACGGTCAGTTCGTCGCCTCCGTGACGACCTTCGCCGCCACCGGCGCCGCCAACGTCTCGACCACGGGATACAACCGCCACGCCGTCCTGTCGGGGCTGCAGGAGAACACGCAGTACTCGTACCGTGTGGGATCCGATGGCAACTGGTCGCCGACCTACTCGTTCAAGACGCAGTCCTTCGAGGGCGACTTCGACTTCCTGTTCTTCGGCGACCCCCAGATCGGGTCCTCGGGCAACGTCGCGAAGGACGGCGCCGGCTGGGCCGACACCATGAACGTCGCGCTGACCGCCAACCCCAACGCGGAGCTGCTGGTCTCCGGCGGCGACCAGGTCGAGACGGCCAACACCGAGCCGCAGTGGGACGCGTTCCTCGCTCCCGACCAGCTGCGCCAGTACCCCTGGGCCGCGACGATCGGTAACCACGACGTCGGCGGCAAGGCGTACGAGCAGCACTTCTACACGCCCAACACCGACTACTCCTCGGCCTACTACAAGGACCCGACCAAGACGGCGACGACGTCCGGCGGCGACTACTGGTACATCTACAAGGACGTGCTGTTCATCGACCTGAACAGCAACAGCTACAACTCGGCGAACGGCGGCGGTGACGCGGCCCACGTGCAGTACGTGACGGATGTGGTGAACCAGCACGGCGCCGACGCCAAGTACACCGTGCTCGTGTACCACCACTCGATCTACTCCGCCGCGGACCACGCGAAGGACGCCGACAACAAGGTGCGTCGCGTGGACTTCCCGACCACCTTCTCGAAGCTCGGCGTCGACCTCGTCCTCCAGGGCCACGACCACGTCTACACCCGCAGCTACGAGATCAAGAACGGCGAGAAGGCCAATCCTGCCGAGCAGCCCGGCCAGAACGACGTCTTCGTCGGTGAGGGCGGCGTCATCTACATGACGGCGAACTCCGCATCGGGTTCGAAGTACTACGACATCACGGCGCCCGACAACAGTGGAACCACGGGAGCGGGCAACGGTCCCGACCCGCTGAAGCCGAGCGACTACTGGTACAACTCCGTGCAGAACCAGGAGCACGTGCGCAGCTACGTCAAGGTGCAGGTGCGCGCCGATCAGCTCGTGGTCGAGGGCATCCGCTCCGGCACCTGCGACGCGCCCAACGCTGCGGTGGAGCAGGGCAAGGTCGGCTGGTGCGGCACGCCGGGTTCGAGCACGGCGGTCGACGGCGTCGGGTCCCTGATCGACTCGGTCACCATCCACCCCTTCCACGGCGACGGTCAGGACATCCAGGTCGACGTTCCCAACCAGGCTCCCGGCGAGTTCGGCTGGACGATCGACGGACAGAACGGCCTCGTCGACCTCGGGACCGCCGAGGAGAAGGGCGACTACTTCGAGGCGACGGGCGAGATCAACCCGATCAGCGTCACCGACACGCGCTCCTCGCTGGCTCCGTGGTCGCTCACCTCGGTGCTCGGCGACTTCAAGGACGGCGACAAGACGTTCTCCGGCCGCTACCTGGGCTGGACGCCGAAGGTCGTCACCGACGGTGCCGGAGCGACGGCCGGTGCATCCGTCTCCTCGGGTTACGACACCGGTGACGGTCTGGCCGTCAGCCGCGTGCTCGGCTCTGCGGCGCAGGGGCACACGAAGGGATCGGCGCTGCTGGGAGCGGCGCTCGATCTCAAGCTCCCGACCGAGACGGCGAAGGGCAGCTATCGCGCGACCCTGACCCTCACCGCGCTCGCCGGCTGACGCCCGCGGCACCTTCCGTCCGTGGGAGGGGGCACCTGCCCTCTCCCACGGACATCCCCGTTCCGCCACGACCCGAAAGATCTCCGTGAACCCACGCTCGACTCCTCCGCATCCTCGCCTCATCGCGCTGAGTTCCGCGATGCTCGCCGTGCTCGCGGTCCTCGCCTTCGCCGCACCCGCTCAGGCCGCCGAGGGCGATGAGGTCACCTGGACCGTCCGGACCGCCTCCAACAATCTGGGCTCGGAGCGCACGAACTACACGTACACGGTCGATCCGGGCGGGTCCGTCTCGGACGCCGTCACGATCGCGAACCACGGTGACGAGACGCTGGATCTCAAGGTCTACGCCGCCGACGGTTCGACCTCCGACGAGGGCCAGCTGTCGCTGCTCGTCGCGGGGGAGCCGTCCCACGCGATCGGCGCCTGGATCGTGCCGCAGCAGACGACCGTGACGGTGGCGGCCGGTGAGACGGTCACCGTCCCGTTCACCCTCTCCATCCCGGAGGACGCCACACCCGGCGACTACGCAGGCGGCGTGGTCACCTCGCTCAGCGCGCCGGACGCGCAGAACGGCGTCACCGTCGATCGCCGACTGGGGATCCGCGTCAACCTGCGGGTCGGTGGCGAACTCGCGCCGTCCCTGGCGGTCGAGAACATGTCTGTCGCCTGGAACGGCGGCCTCAACCCCTTCGCCGGTGGTGACGCCACCGTGACCTACACCCTGCACAACACCGGTAACGCCGCGATCGCAGCCCAGCCGGCGGCGCGCGTCAGCGGAGTCTTCGGCCTCTTCGGGACGGATGCCGCGGCTGCGCAGGACGTGCCGGTGCTCCTTCCGGGAGAGTCGTGGACCCAGACCGTCTCTGTTCCGGGCGTTCCCCCCGTGTTCGCTCTCATCGCCGGCGTCGACGTGGTGCCCGTCGTGACCGATGCGTCCGGCTCGACGACTCCGCTCGAAACGGTGACGGGGCAGGCGATCGGCGCCGCCGTTCCGTGGACGCTGCTCGTGATCGTCCTGCTGGTGGCGGTCGCGGTGTTCCTGCTGCTGCGCTCGCGCCGCCGGCGTGGCCAAGCCGCGCAGCAGCGCGCCGATGCCCGGGTGGAGGATGCGGTCGCCCGCGCTCTCGCCGAAGAGCGCGCCAAGGCCGCAGCCGGGACCGCACCGCTCGACTGAGTGCCCACGACGGAGCGCCCCCGGAGAGATCCGGGGGCGCTCCGTCGTGGGCGGCGCTCAGGCGCGGCGGCGGCGCGCGAGGAGGGCGGCGCCCACGCTCGTGACGGCCAACCCGCCGAGCAGCCAGGGGAGAAGTCGCTGCAGGTCGTCGCCCGTCGCGGGCAGCGCGCCGGTGGGCACCTGTGGTGCCGTGGCGGTCGGGGAGGGGGATGCGGCCACGGCATGCTCGGGGATGTCGACGGTGATCACCATGGTCCCGCCCGTCGTCGCACCCGCATCCGGGTCGTCGTCTGCGGCGTGGGCGACCGAGGCTCCCGTGCCCAGGAGGAGCGTCGCGACGGTCACGGCGACGGAGGCTCGTCCCAGCCGCGACGTCCGGGCGCGCTGCCGGGACGCGGTCACCGTCCCACCTCGATCCGTCCAGAGGATGCGGTGGTGCGCGTGAAGTACCAGAGCGCCGCGACCAGGGCCACCAGCAGGAGGTACGACACGAGGGGGTAGCTCGCGATCCCGGTGAACACCGGCTGCAGCACCGAGTCCTGGTCGGTCAGGATGCCGCCGATCCATGCGGCGGCGGCCAGGATCGCGGCGATGGCCACCGAGGTGCGGAAGCCGCCGAACGCGCGCGCGTGGGAGAGCCAGATGAGCAGCGGGAGCACGAGCACCGCGGCGATGAGCTGTGCGAGCTCCACCCCGACGTTGAAGCCGATGATGGCGACGAGGGTCTCGCCGAATCCGAGGTTGAGCTCGAGGATCGTCGTGGCGAACGCCGTGCCGTGCACGAGCCCGAACACTCCCGCGATGAGCAGCTCCCCTCGCGGCAGCAGCGGCTTCAGCGCGTGCGCGGCGGCGACGGCGATGGAGAGGGCGACGAGGATCTCCACCGGCTTCTCGGGGAAGGAGATGAGCCCGAGCGACACGAGCGCGAGCGTGATCAGATGCCCGAGGGTGAACGCGGTGATCGTCAGCGCCGCCCTGCCCACGGTCTTCTTGACGGGGATCGGCTGCTGCCAGCGCCAGCCTCGCCGCGCCCGCGTGGCGAGCGAGGGGGCGACGATCAGCAACGTCGTGAGGAACAGCAGGTGATCGGTGCCCTCGGCGATGTGCAGCATCCCGAGGCGGATGACCGCGAGCAGGCCGTGCAGCGGGTCGGTGTCGCTGCGCTCCCACGTGAGGTGCGTGACGCCGGCGCCCAGCACGCCGATGACCTTCGGGTCGCCCTCGGCGATCTGGCCGTCGTCCCAGTCGCTGATCAGCGCGACATAGACCTGATGCGAGGGGACGACATCGATGATGAAGTCGTCGGTGAAATCCAGCGCACCCCGCAGCGGGCGGTCCGCGGTGAAGCGGAGCGTCGTCTCGATCGCATCCTCGTCGTTGACCGTCGCGAAGGTCGGCTTCTCGAGCACGGAGGCGGTCAGTGCGCCCTGCTCGTCGGAGATGTGTACGCGGTGGAGCAAGAACGTCATCAGATTGTCGGAGATCGCGTCGAGCTCCGACTGCTCGGTGGCGATGTCGTAGCCCGTGGCCGCCACGAAGCCGGCCTTCTGGATCTGCATCTTCACATCGACCGCATCCTGCCGGACCGTGAGGAACACGCCGGTCGATCCCGTGGGATGCGCCGCCGCGCGCTGCGTGGGCAGGAGAACGAGGACGAGGACCAGCATGAGGGCCGCGACTGCGATGGCCGCCAGGCGGTTCTCCCGCGCGCGACGCATGACGGTGATAGGCACACGCGCACCCTAGGGGCGGCGGGCAAACGGCTGTCGAACGCGCGGCAACCGCACGGAGCCGGGGATCGACCTACGGGTGCGGCTCGATGACCCGACCGCGGGAGGCCTCGAGGGCGCGGATGAGGGAGGCCGAGTCCCAGGGGCCGACATGGCGTATCCCGCCGATGAAGAACGTGGGCGTCGAGTGCAGATCCATGAGTTCCGCGTCGAAGCGGTCGTCCTGGATGTGGCGCAGCACAGCGGGGGAGCGCAGATCGTCGGCGAAGCGATCGGTGTCCAGGCCCAGCTCGTCCGCGTAGCGGATCAGGTCCGAGAGCTCCAGCTGGTCCTGATGGGCGAACATCTTGCGCGTCATCTCGTAGAAGTGGCCCTGCGCCGCCGCAGCCTCCGATGCCTGCGCCGCCTGCTGCGCATGCGGATGCGGAGCGTCGAGCGGCAGGTGTCGCCATACCCACCGCACCTGGTCGCCCAGCGCCGCGAACACCTCGTCGATGGAGCCGGTCGCGCGGCCGCAGAATGGGCACTCGAAGTCGCCGTACTCGACGATCGTGAGCGGCGCGTCCTTCGGCCCTTTGATGTGGTCGCGCGAAGGGTCGACGGGCCGGTTCAGGTACTTGCCCACGGCCACCGGCGGACGCACCCGGTCGCCGACCGAGATGATCGCCCATCCTGCGAGGAAGGCGAGGACGGATGCGGTGAGCACGCCGACGCGGGCGAGATCCTGCGTGTGCGGGTCGTCGATCGCGATGGGCACGAGGAAGAGCGCGATCGTGAACCCGATGCCCGACAGCGCTCCGCCGCCGGCGATCCGCGTCATCCCGAGACCGGGGGCGAGAACACCCTTGCCCGCCGCGCGCAGCAGCCAGGTCGCTCCTGTGATGCCGACGAACTTGCCCGCTACGAGCGCGACGATGATGCCCCACGTCAACGGCGAGGTGAAGGCCTCCTTCAGCGTCGCCGGGTCGAGGTGCACGCCCGCGTTCGCCAGGGCGAACAGGGGCAGCACGCCGAAGGAGATGTAGGGGCGCCATCCCGCATCCACGCGTTCGTTGATCGAGAGCGAGTCGCGGACGCTGCGCTGCACCGCGGCCGCATAGACGGTGTTGGGCGACTCGCGGAAGGCGCGGGTGAGCTCCGCCGTGCGTTCGACGTCGCTGCGCCGAGGTGGGAAGACCGGGATGAGGAGCGCGATGGCGACGCCGGCGAGGGTCGCGTGCACGCCCGAGAGAAGCACGACGATCCAGAGGGCGATGCCCAGGGCCGCGTAGGAGAAGCCGCGGCCGTAGGGCAGGAATCGCACGAGGGCGATCAGTCCCATGAGGACTGCGGCCACGACGAGGGCCACGAGGTTGAGGCTGTCGGAGTAGAAGACCCCGATGACCAGCAGCGCCCCGATGTCGTCGACGACGGCGAGGGTCAGCAGGAACGCGCGCAGGCGCGCGGGGAACTTGGGGCCGATGATGGCGAGGGCTCCCAGCAGGAACGCCGTGTCGGTGGAGATCACGACGCCCCATGCGTGCGTCTGGTCGGTGCCGAGGGTGAAGAGGATGAAGATCGCCGCGGGGACCACGAGGCCCGCGACCGCCGCCGCGATGGGAAGCGTGGCACGAGCCCGGTCGGTGAGCTCGCCGATGGTCAGCTCGCGCTTGACCTCGAGGCCGACGAGGAAGAAGAAGAGCGTCATCAGCCCGTCGTTGACGAGCGCGTGGAGGTTCGAGTCGATCTGCACATCGCCCACGGCGATCGTGATCGGCGTCTCCCAGAAGTGCTCGTAGCCGGCGCCCCAGGGGCTGTTCGCCCAGATGATGGCGAGCGCGGTGGCGATCAGCATCAGGGCTGCCGACAGGCGGTCCGGGGCGATCGGGCGGCGCTTCTTCTTGGCGGGGCCGCTGCGGTGCAGTTCGACGCTGGTCATCGGGCTCCTCCCGGTCGCGGATGCGGGACCACGGGCGAATGCCCAGGAGGAAGTCTGCCGCATCCGGGGCCGGCCGGGGCGGGCGAGAGGGGCCCCGCCTGCCCCACCCTGCGGCGTCGCTCCTGATCAGCGCTGCATCGGACGCCAGGACTCCAGGAATGCCGAGACCGTGAGCGTCTCCATCTCCAGCTCGATCTTGCCCAACAGATGCGACGCCATGCTGGCGTCGGTGGGGATGCGGAGCACGAGTGCCTGGGTGTCGAGCCGGCGGACCTCGACGTCGTACATGTTGAGTACGCCGGAACCGAGCAGGGCATCGAGCCCCGCGCGTAGCCAGTTCGAGGGTCGCGGCACGAGCGCCGCGCTCAGATAGTCGGCAGCGACCTCGTCGTCGGCGGGTGCGGTGTCCATGCCCCCATCCTCTCGCGGCGGACGGGTCACTCGTCCGTGCGGAAGCCTGCCGCCTTGTGCGTGCCGTCGCAGAACGGTTTGATGCTCGACAGTCCGCAGCGGCACAGCGCGACCGTGCGGCGACGGCGCTCGACGGCATTGCCGGCCGCATCGACGATCCGCGCCGCACCTCGCACGAGCAGCGGACCGTCGGGATACGCGGTGATGGTCACGGGCTCATCGCTCATGCGGCACCGCCACGCAGCGAGGAGACGCCGTTCGTGAACGCGTCGTGCATGTGCTGCGCGACCCAGCCGTCGACGGCCAGGCATGCGGCGGCGCCGAACATGATGTCGGCGAGCAGGTCGGGCCGGTCCTCCGCGAGGGCGCCTGCGAGGTCGCGGCCCGCGATCTGCTCGTGCACGGCGTCGGCCTCGACGTGCTCGTCGAAGTAGTCGGTCACGTCGTCGCCGTAGCCGAGCCGGCGCAGGCCGTCGCCGTAGAGACGATTGGGGATCGACGACGTCATCTCGAAGGCGGCAAGGTGGCCCACGATGGCGCCGAGCAGGCGACGGTTCAGCCCGAACATCGACATCGCGTTGTGCGAGGCCAGGGTCACGGCGGGGACGTCGTCGACGTACGCGCCGTAGCGGTCGTCGAGGCCGGCCGCGCGGATGGTGTGCGCGAAGATCTCGGCGTGCACGCGGTCGGGGCGGCCTCCGCCGTACTCGTCGGACTGGATCTCCACGAGCGCAGCCTTCGCGCGCCCGCGTAGCCGGGGGATCGCCCACGAGTGCGGGTCGGCCTCGCGCAGTGTGTAGATCGTGCGCTGGATGAGGAACTCGCGCGCCTGCTCGTCGGTCGCCTTGCGGGCGAGGTAGCGGGAAAGGCTCGGGCCGTCGTCATCGGAGGTCAGCGCGAAGAGCGCCTGTGCGACGTCGGCCGCGTCGGGGGCAGGAAGGGCGGGTACGGAGACCTCTCGACGCAAGGCGGCTTCGAACGTCGACTCGAGGAGCTGCCGGACGGTGAGGAGTTCCGCATCCCACTCCAGCGTCGCGTCGAGGCCGTCGAGCGAGCCGTAGGCGTTCGCATAGAGGCAGAAGAGCGCGAGTTGGATGTCGTCGTCGCGGACGACGTCCGTCGTCATCGAGAGGGCTTTTGCGGTCAGTGCGGCCAGATCCCCGTCTCCGGCAGCGGCGGCGAGGCGCAGTGCGACGGCCTCGCTCAGCGGGCCGCGGGCGGCGAAGGGCAGGCCGGGCAGCGTCGCCCGGGGCATGGCGGTCAGTGACACGAGTGCTCCGATCGTTCGGGGGAACGTCTGCATCTCACCCGTTCCCGCGCTGAGGCGAAGGGGGCTTGACACATCGGAGCGTGCGGCGCGTCAGTCCCCCCGATGCCGGCTGCGCACCCGGAACCACAGGGTGAGCTCCCCGATCGCCCGCAGCACGTTGTCCGGGTCGTCCTCGTCGCCGAGGTCGTCGAACGTGTCCCTGAAGCCGTCGGGGGCGGGATGCGAGGGCGGCGAGATGGGTTCGTACCCCATGCTCCACTCCGAGAACCGTCGCTCGCCGATCTCCTCATCCCGGACGATCCGCACATCGCCGTGCCGCGGGTCGGCCTGGATGACCCGCATCAGCTCGCGCACCGCCGCATCCGGGCCCTCGAGGATCTGGATGAAGTGTCCCGCTCGGTAGAGAAGCATGCCGGTGATCCCGCGGCGAGCGTTCGACTCCCGGCTGATGGAGAGCAGTTGCTCCAGGTCGGGGTCGGTGAAGGGGGCGCGCGCGTGACTGGTGTAGACGACGGAGATCAACGGGTCGGTCACGGTGGGGGCTCCTTCAGCGCCGGACGGGATGCGGGCGCGGCGGCTGCGCGGTGAGCGCGCTCATCGCGTGGGTGATCACGGTGAAGCGCCCCGCGGGGCGCGAGTGCATGTCGAAGGCGGCGAACACGCCGTCGTTCTGTCGCTCGATGTAGCCCAGGAACTCGCCCCACCTGCTTCCGACGTGGAAGCCGTCCTCGACGCGCGCCCAGACGACGCCCGCGGCGTTCGGATCCGTCGTCATGATGCGGCCCCTCCGTTCTGACGATGCGCCGCGCAGATCGCCTCGATGGCCTCTCGGTGGGAGCTGTGCAGGTACAGGGAGCGGTAGCTCAGAGAGAAGCTGTCGGGGGTGATGGCGTCGGTGTAGTACACGACGATGGCGCTGTCGAGCCCGAGCAGCCGCTGCACCTCCGTGTTCACGCGCTCAGGCACGCTCGCGCCGCTCGTCGATCGAGGCGGCGGACGTCGGGGTACGTGCCGTCATGTCACGAACGTACGCGATGGGGTCCGCCGGCTGGTGGGGCTTGCGCAGCAGGGCGGGATCGCTTCGCCGACCTGGTGTCAGGCGATGAGGCTCGTTCCGCATTCCGCG
Source organism: Microbacterium sp. SORGH_AS_0428 (assembly GCF_031453615.1). Lineage (NCBI taxonomy): Bacteria > Bacillati > Actinomycetota > Actinomycetes > Micrococcales > Microbacteriaceae > Microbacterium > Microbacterium sp. SORGH_AS_0428. Next base: position 2,784,867 of record NZ_JAVIZT010000001.1, read on the forward strand.
CAGAAGCGGGACGTGCCCGGGTTCTCCGCGCGGCAACCCCCGCACACGCGGACGCTCACCAGCGAAGCCCCGCACTCCCCGCAGAACTTGCCGCCGTGCGACTGCGCGCCGCACGAAGGGCAGCGCGGCTGAGCCTGACGGCCGAGGTCGACGCCGCCGACCAGGTCCACTGTCTCCAGCCGCTGACGCATCTGCTGGCGCCGAGCCTCGGCCTGCAGCTGCGCGAGCTCCTCGGTGAGGGCGGGGGAGCAGCGCACGCACTGGCCGACCTGGTCGTTCCAGCACACGTCGCCGCATACCCAGTCGCTGCAACCGCGGCACTGGTGGAATCGTGGGCCGATCTCCGCGGTGGCGGCGCGCAGCGCCTCGTCCTTCGCGGGGGAGTTGGTGCTGCGGTCCAGCAGGTTCTCCGCCATCGAGGTGAACTGCGACAGCTGGCCGCCGAAGAGGTTGCCGAGACCGCGGGCGATCTTCTGTCCGGCTGCTCGCGGGTCGCGACGGAACGCCGAGCGGTAGCCGTTGCCGCAGCGCTCGCAGCGGAACTCGAACTGATAGCCGTCGGCGTTGGAGAGGTCGCTGAAGTTGTCGGTGAACGGCACGTGTTCAGACATGTCACTCCTGAGGAGAGTCGGTCGGGTCCGAGGGGGAATCGGATGCCTCGTGCCGGTGCGCCCGTGCGCGATCTGCGTCCTGATCAGACGATAACACCGTGGATTCGGGGTCCAGAACCGCTGTGGATTGCCGCATCCGATCGATCAGTGGGCGAGGCTCGAGACGAGGTTGATCGTCGCCGCGACGACCACGACGCCGAGCAGGAACGACAGGAGCGCGTGGCGAAGGGCCTCGCGCCGGATGGTGCTGCTGGTGATTGTGGTGTCCGACACCTGGTAGGTCATGCCGAGCGTGAAGGCAAGGTAGGCGAAGTCTCGATAGGCGGGGGGATCGGGCTGATTGAAGTCGATGCCGCCGTGCTGCGCGTAGTAGAGCGCCGCGTAGCGGAGGCTGAAGAGCACGTGGATGAGGAACCATGACGCGGCCACCGTGACGACCGCGATGCCGGCGAGTTCGAGCCGGGCCGAGTTCGAGCTCACGGTGCCCGCCTCCACCAGCACGAGCGCGATGGCGCCGAAGCTCGCGAGGCTGGCCAGCACGAGCAGGGTCTGCGCGGTCGTCCGGGTCGGGTCCTCGCGGGTCGCGTGCTGCTCGGTCTGGGTGGCATCCAGACGCAGGATGCCGAGCCACACCCACAGTGAGAAGGTGCCGGCCCCCGCGATCCAGCCGATGGCGGGTGCGTAGATCCATGAGGCCGTCAGTCCCACGGCGACGGTGACGATGACGAACACACCGAACAGGACCGTGACCCGCCAGCCGGCGCGGTGGCGGCGCGCGGAGAAGTCCGTGGCCGGGGTGCTCACGGGCGGACCGTTCGCTCTTGCATACCCGGATCGTACGGCGTGCGAGGGGTGGGTTGCCCTGTGCATTGCCGTGACGCGCGGGTCGCGCCACACTGAACTCGATGCGGTGCATCAGCCGGAACGGGGGGGAGAGGTGAGAGACGAGGACGCTCTTGCGACACACGAGGTGCTGGCTGGGTGGGGAATCCAGAACGATGATGCCGGGGGCGTCTCCGAGCCGTTGGAGCAGGCGACGACCGACGGGCGCTCCCGCCTGGTCGCGCGAGTACTGCTCATCGTCGCTGGCCTTGCCGGCATCGCAGGCGGGTTCGTCATCGCCGGGCAGGGGGCGGCCTATCTCTTGGCTCAGACGGCTCTCTTTCCCTGGCTGATCCGACTCGGGCCCGAGTACCTCGACGTCATGGTCCCCTCGGTGCTCATTCTCGTCGGCGGTGCGCTGCTCGCGTTCGTGGGGTTCGGTGTGATCATGGTGTCCTTCCATCTAGGGCGGACCCGCCACCGCTGACGCCGCGGCGTCAGCGGTGCTCCCCTTCGAACAGGTGCTTGTTGTCTTCGACCCATCGGTGGAACGTGCGAGACGGCTTGCCGGTGATGCGCGTGTACTCGTCGGACAGCGCGGGACGGGCGCCGACCGCCTCGCGCCAGTCCTTGATGATCTGGCGCACCCAGACCTCCGGAACATGACGTGAGAGCATCGCTGCCGACTCCGCTTCCGTCTGCTCGGTCACCGAGAGCGGCCGTCCGATGACGTCGCCGATGATCTCGATCTGCTCGCGCAGCGTGAGGCGCTCGGGGCCGCTGAGCGACGGCGCCTGCCCGATCAGAGTGTCCGAGGTCATGGCGACCACAGCGACATCGGCGATGTCCTGTTCGTGGATGGGGGCCTGCACCGCATCCGGGTAGGGGAGCGGGACCGCACCGTCGCTCTTGATGCTCCAGCTCCACCGCGCCGCATTGCTGGCGAACCCGCCGGGTCGGAGGAACGTGTAGGCGAGTCCCGACTCTTCCACCGCTCGCTCGACACGAAGGAAGCGGCCGCCATTGAAGTCCTCTGCCGCCCCCGGCAGTGTGACGGCGCTGGATGACAGCAACACGACATGCTGGACGCCGGCGGCGGCAAGTGCGTTCAGCAGTGGCTTCGGTGCAGCGAGGTCTGCGTAGAGGAACACCCGATCGACGTCCGCGAGAGCGTCGGCGAAGGATGCGGGATCGTCGAGGTCCGCGGCGAAGGTCGGCACGGAGACGGGCAGAGTCAGCTTCTCGGGTGAACGACTGGTGGCATGAACCTCCGCTCCGCGCTCGAGGAGGCCTTCGACCACCGCACCGCCCACGGCGCCGCTCGCACCCACCACCAGAACCGACATCACGTACTCCTCTCGATAACGAACGATGTTCGCGAACAGTATTCGTTACGAACGACGTTCGTGTCAACTGATACGCTCGGCGCATGGATTCGACAGGCGATGGGCGAACCCGCCGCGGCAGATCCGCCAAGGCTCCCCTGTCTCGGCAGGCGATTCTGGATGCGGCGAAGGAACTGGTGCGCGATCACGGGGTCGACGAGCTGACCCTTCGACGGGTCGCGGATCGCGTCGAGACGGGGCCCGCATCCCTGTATGCGTACTTCGCCAACCGTGACGTGCTGCTCGAACACCTTCTCGACGCGGCCTACAGCGAGGTGGAGCTCGTCGAGATCGCCGGCGACGGCTGGAAGCATGCGCTCGCCGCCACGATCGGCAACACCATCGACGCCCTTGGCCGCTACCCCGGACTCGGAGCCGTCGCGCTCGGGACCATTCCGACGCTGCCGGGTGCGCTGCGGCTCGCAGAGCACGAGCTGGCTCTCATGGATGCGGGGGGTGTGTCGGACGAGCGCGCCGCGTTGGCGGTCGATCTCATCGCCCAGTTCGCCGCATCCACCGCCGTCGAACGAGCTGTGCGTCACGAGGATTCTCGCGGTGCTGCGCAGCGCGGACGCGTACGGGCGGCGTACCAGCAGGCTGATTCCGAACGGTTCCCCCGGGTCGCGCGATCCGCCGCGTTGCTGACCGGTCCGGGGGAGGAGGCTCGCCGGGCCTTCGCGATCGACCTCATCGTGAACGGGATCGAGCGCTCCGAATGAGTGCGCGTGCGACGCGGGTGGTATGACTCGTCCGCGATGACCGATTGGGACCGTGGAGCGCTCTCTCACTGTCGAGCAGTCTTTGGGTGTCGGCCCAGAGTCGCGCCTACCGACGCGGACCGTTGTCGGACACCCTTGGCGTGATGGCTCTCGTCCCCGGGCTGTCCATCAGTCGCCCGTCCTTGCGTCCAAGGGTGACCGCCAGGGCGGTCATCAGTGCCGCGCGGCCCTAGGATACCCCAGGGGGGTATCCTGAACCCGCGGGCGCCGTCCGCGGAGGGAGGGCAGGATGTCGCACGAGCACATGCCGCATCGCACCGAAGCGGCACGTCACGAAACCGAGGTGCACGATCAGCACGCCGGTATGACGCACGGCGGGCACGCGCATGGTGGGCACGCAGGTCACGGTGACCATGTCACTCGATTCCGTCGGCTCTTCTGGGTGATGCTCGTGATCGCGGTGCCGGTGGTCGCCTTCTCGGGCATGTTCTCGATGCTGCTCGGCTATCCGCTTCCCGACGGCGCCTGGGTCGGATGGGTCTCCCCACTGCTGGGTGCGGTCATGTACTTCTGGGGCGGATGGCCGTTCCTCACCGGCGCGGTGTCCGGAGGTGCGAGCGCTCCGACCAGGGATGATGCTGCTGATCGCACTCGCCATCACGGTCGCGTTCGTCGCATCACTCGGTGCGAGCCTCGGGCTCCTCGATCACGAGCTCGACTTCTGGTGGGAACTGGCGCTTCTGATCGTCATCATGTTGCTCGGCCACTGGATCGAGATGCGCTCACTTGCGCAGACGACGTCGGCCCTCGACTCCCTGGCGGCCTTGCTGCCGGACGAGGCTGAGGTCGTCGACGGCGATGACACACGAACGGTCGCCCCCTCCGACCTCCGGGTCGGCGACGTCGTCGTGGTGCGCCCCGGCGGACGCGTTCCGGCCGATGGTCGCGTCGTCGCCGGCTCGGCCAGCATGGACGAATCGATGATCACGGGGGAATCTCGCACAGTACCCCGCGCCGAGGGCGCGGCGGTGGTGGCCGGAACCATCGCGACCGACTCGTCGATCCGGGTCCAGATCACTGCGGTCGGCGACGGTACGGCTCTCGCCGGTATCCAGCGTCTCGTCGCCCAAGCACAGAACTCGTCGTCGCGGGCTCAGCGGATCGCGGATCGGGCCGCGGCATGGCTGTTCTGGTTCGCGCTCGGCGCTGCGGTCGTGACGGCTGTCGTGTGGAGCCTGGTCGGGCTGCCCGATGAGGCGGTGGTGCGGACGATCACGGTTCTCGTCATCGCCTGCCCGCATGCGCTCGGGCTCGCCATCCCGCTCGTCGTCTCGATCGCGACGGAGCGCGCGGCCCGCGGTGGCGTCCTGATCAAGGACCGCCTCGCGCTCGAGCGGATGCGCGTCGTCGACACCGTGCTGTTCGACAAGACCGGCACGCTGACGAAGGGCGAGCCCACCGTGACCGGCATCGAGAGCACAGGGCACCTGACCCGCGACGACGTGCTCGCCCTCGCGGCCGCTGCGGAGTCCGAATCCGAGCATCCGATCGCCCGTGCCATCGTCGCTTCAGCCCGCGAACGTGGCGCACGCATCCCGAGCGCTTCGGATGTCAGCTCCTCTCCGGCCGTCGGCGTCTCGGCGACGGTCGACGGGAGGACGATCAGGGTCGGTGGACCGAATCTTCTGACCGAAGAGGACGCGCGGGAGTTGCCTGTCGCCGATGTCTGGCGAGAGGAAGGCGCCATCATCCTGCACGTGCTCGCCGATGGGGACGTGATCGGCGCGTTGCGCCTCGCTGACGCCGTGCGTGCGGAATCTCGTCAGGCGATCGATGCGCTGCACGCGCTGCGGCGCGAGGTCGTGATGATCACGGGCGACGCGGAGGCCGTGGCGAACTCCGTGGCCAGGGAGCTCGGCATCGATCGCGTCTTCGCGGGCGTCCGTCCTGAGGACAAGGGTGACAGGGTGAGAGAGCTCCAGTCCGAGGGGCGGGTCGTCGCGATGGTCGGCGATGGCGTCAACGATGCGCCCGCTCTCGCGCAGGCCGACGTCGGCATCGCGATCGGTGCCGGGACCGACGTGGCGATCGCCTCGGCCGGGGTGATCCTGGCCGGTTCTGATCCGCGTTCGGTGCTGTCCGTCATCCAGCTCTCTCGTGCGTCCTACCGGAAGATGACGCAGAACCTCTGGTGGGCGGCGGGGTACAACCTGCTGTCGGTGCCGTTGGCGGCGGGGGTGCTGGCGCCTCTGGGATTCGTGCTTCCGATGTCGGTCGGAGCGATCCTGATGTCGGCGTCGACCGTCGTGGTGGCGGTCAACGCGCAGCTCCTGCGCCGTCTGGATCTGCGGCCGGAGACGAGTGTGCGCGAGATACTCGGCGAGGCCGCCCGGGCCTAGCGCCGAGCATGCTCGCCGATCAGTCCGTCGCCACCCGCACCGGCGACCCGCCGGTCAGCGCTGCGAGCTGCTCGAACGTCAGCGGCATGACCGTGTGCGGCGTGCCGCCCGCTGCCCAGATCGTCTCGTAGTCGCTCAGAGCCGTGTCGATCACGGTTCGGATCGGTGCGGGATGTCCCACCGGCGCCACGCCGCCGATGGCTTGGCCGGTGATCGCGCGAACCTGCTTCGCCGAAGCCATGACGATCGTCGCGGCCTCCAGCTGAGCCGCCAGGATGTCGGTGTCGACGCGATGCCGACCGCTGGTCATCACCAGCACCGGTTCGTCGTCGGCCAGGAACAGGAGGCTGCTCGCGATCGCTCCGACCACGCATCCGAGTGCGGCAGCGGCGTCGGCGGCGGTGCGGGTCGAATCGGGGAGTTCGCGCACCCGCGAGGCGATCCCCGCATCCGCCAGGTGCTGCTGGACGATCCGGCTCCGTTCGGGCAGGTTCTGCTGGTCATCGGTCATGGGTGAGATGTCCTTCCTCGGAGCCGGTGTGTGATGGATAGTGCATGAGCAGGATCACGTCGGCGGTGTCGTCGAGTGCCTGGAACCGATGTGGCACATCCCCCGAGTAGCGGAGGCTCTCGCCGACGCCCAGCTCCTGCTCGCCACCTCTCGGCCCGACGCGGACTCGCCCGCGGATGACGGTGACCGTCTCCTCGATGCCGTGAGCGTGCGCGGCGGACTCCTGGCGATCGGGCATGAGAGTGGCACGGTAGGCCTCGACCAGGGTCGCGCCCACCGTCCATCTGCCGAGCAGCGTCGCGGATACGGAGGCGCCGGTCACCGGCTGAGCGTCGGCCCCGCTGCCGGAGACGAGGGCGCCCAGGGGTGCGTCGAGTGCGGTCGTCAGGGCGAACAGGGTGTCGAGGCGTGCACCTCGGCGATCGTTCTCCAGCTCGGAGATCGTGCCCTTGCCGATCCCGCTCACGCGAGCGAGCGAGGAGAGCGACATGCCGCGGTCCTCGCGGAGCCGTCGCAGGCGCGTGCCCACCGAGTCGTCCATGTCTCACCACCGTTCTGAAAACAGAACGATACGGGTGCGCTGCGACCCGCCGCAACTTCGGGGGCGCTGGGTCGGTTGCGTCTCCGCCCCCGCGAGACTGCATCTCCTGCACGAGATCACGGGTAAACACCGTGATCTCGTGCTCGAAACGCAGTCTCGCGGTGAAGGAGGGGTCAGGTGAGGTTGTCGCGACGCCAGAGCGAGGCGGATGCGGTGAGGTCCTCCGCGTAGGTGGTCAGACGAAGGGCCCGCGTGGTGAAGGAGGAAGCCCGCTCCGGCTCGCTCGTCTCGTAGTCGTCGGCGAGCTGCACCGCGCCCGCCGCCGTCACGCGGCAGAACGCTGCGGCACGCTCGAGAGCGACGGCGAAGTCGCCCTCGAAGAGCCCGCGCAGGATCATGTCGATCAGCGCCACCAGTTCCTCGGGGCCTGCCGGCGCCGGCGCGCCCGCGACCAGGTCGTCGATCGATGAGAGGGCAGTGCGGCCACGCTCGTACAGGAGCGCCGCGGTGCGCGGGTCGTCGTGGATCATCGCCTGGAGCAGGTAGAGGCGCCAGAGCGCGCCCGGCAGTGAGCGCGCAGGTGCACGCGACCACAACTCGGCGACGTCGTCGATGCCGTGCTCGGTCGCGAACGACACCAAGCGGTCGACGACCTCCGCATCCGGATCCGCGCGAACGCGGGCGAGGAGAGCGGCGGCCGTCGAGTGCGCGATGCGCGACACTTCGGCGGGATCGTCGCCCGAGAACAGGCGGTCGAACAGTTCGGCGGGACGCCGAATGGGCTTGTGGAAGGGCCGCTGCTCGTCAGTCATCCCCTCAAGGGTACCCGCGCTCCGTGCGCGACCGACGGGCAGCGGATGCGGCGAACAGAGCTCTTTCGAAACAGTAGGCTGGAGGTCACGGGCCTCTAGCTCAGTCGGTAGAGCATCGGACTTTTAATCCGCGGGTCGTGGGTTCGAGCCCCACGGGGCCCACCACATCCGCACTATTCGAACAAACGACCTGAAGATAAAGGTCGCTTGCTGTTTCATCGAGAGCGTCAGCCGTTTGGCTGGCGCTCTTCACTTTGTCCGCCTTGTACTCCGCTGCAGCCCTCTCGAGCCGCGCGACGGGCTCGTGCAGTTCTCCATGAGCCACGACACCGCCCTCTTCATCGTCGATGTGGAGCGACGGCCACATGGCATCCACGATCATTGGAGCCTGACCCGGTTTCCCGGACGGTTTGGTCTTGCCTCGGTTTCCCGGAACGATTGGTTGAGAGGATGTGGCTGCTTCTGAGAGGAGAAGTAGTCGTATGCCGAGACCGTATCCGTCCGAGTTCCGTGAGCGCGCGCTCGAGCTGGTGAGATCGGGGCGCACCGTCGTCGACGTCGCCGCGACGCTGGGCATCGCGCAATCCTGCCTTTACCGCTGGAAGCAGCAAGACCTTGTCGACCGCGGCGTGAAACCCGCGTCTGGTCGTGCACCGTCGGCTGAGCTGGCTGCCGCGAACCGGCGCATCCGCGAGCTGGAGGAAGAGAATAAGATCCTCCGCAAAGCGGCCGCGGCGGTAGAGCAGGTGGTGCCCCCAAAAGACCGGTTCCGTCTCGTGGACGAACTCCACACTGACGGAGTCCGAATCCGGAAAGCGTGCTTCGCACTCGGTGTCTCGACGTCGGGCTACTACGAGTGGAAGTCCCGCGCACCCTCACCACGGTCGATCCGGCACGCGTGCCTGACCGACCTGATCGGGCAGATCCACGAAGCGTCCTACGGCACCTACGGGCGGATGCGGGTGCGCGCGGAACTGCAACGCTCCCACGAGATCACAGTCAGCCAGAACACGGTCGCCCTGCTGATGCGGCGATCTGGGCTGGTCGGGCTCCCGTTACGTCGCCGCTCCAAGCGCGTCCCGCGTCAGGTCACCGTCACCGACCTCGTTCGCCGTCGCTTCCACGCAGACGGGCCGAACCGGCTCTGGGTGACCGACATCACGGAGCATCCGACGCGAGAAGGGAAGCTCTACTGCTGCGTCGTTCTCGACGTGTTCAGCCGACGCGTCGTGGGATGGGCGATCGACACCACGCAACGAGCAGAGCTCGCGACGAACGCGCTCGGAATGGCGATCGACTCCCGCCGGCCGGAACCGGGAACCATCATCCACGGGGATCACGGCACGCAATTCACCTCGTGGGCATTCACCTCGCGCGCCCGAAACGCGGGCCTCCTGCCCTCGCTCGGCACGGTCGGCGACCCGTACGACAACGCCGTGGTCGAGTCGTTCTGGGCACGCATGCAAGTCGAACTCCTCAACCGCCGCCGATGGTCCACCAAGGTCGAACTCGCCAACGCGATCTTCGAGTACATCGAGGGCTTCCACAACCGACGACGCCGACACGGATCGCTCGGCTGGGCCACCCCACTAGAGTTCGAGAACAGACACCAACAACAGGCCGCCACTCCTCAGCTGCAGTTCCGGGAAACCGGGTCATGACCAGGTGTGCTCGTGAACGAAGTCACGGACGCCGAGATGCGGCACCGTGTGGCCCCAACAGTCAACGCCTCTGTCAGCCCCAACGGGAACGGGCTTACGAGTCGAAGGCGATAACCGAAGTGCGCCGTCATGCGTCTGCGTTAGCCACACGATGCCGCGGACGCCGACATCTGGAACAACTGCCCCGCCCAGAACAGCTCGTTAAGCGCGACTGCAACCGCGCTCTGAGCCAGAAGCACAGCAAAGGACATCCACACGCCATTGAGCCGACGCACTCTACGCGTCGCCCCAATGAAAATCAGAGGCACGAAGGCTACGAAATATGCCAGGACAAGAGGCACAGCCCCCAGCAGTAGCCCGGTTCCGGCTCCCGACGATCCCGCCACGCGTGACTTACACGCGTCGGACATCTCTTCGAAGTAGGACGCGCCATACCAGAACCACGCCGCCGTCAGCAAAATGAGACCGATTACTGACCAGCTCCAAAAGATGCTCCGCGCGGTGTCCGAGGTCCAGGTAGTGGAGCCGTTATCGCTGGAAGTGCTTGAGCGGTCATCTGAACGAGTCATGCCACCTGTGAATCTGGTAGTAGAGCTGGGCTCTGTTGCGGCCGTAGAACATGTCTCCGTTGTATCCGTAGCACATGCGAATCACCTGACTGGGCGTCATCTGCCGCAACTCCGACGGGACGAGTCCAGACATCGTGTTTGCGGCATGCATCATTACGAACATCGCTGTCGCGATGTTGTACTCCTCATCGGTGTTGAGTTTCCTCCACACCTCCCACACGTCCTGCCACACGTCTGAGTTGTAGATCGGCTCGCTCAGCAAGCCGTTGTTGACGGCGAACTTGCGTGCCGCGATGGCTGTCCTCGCGAAAACTTGGCACGGTCCGGTCGAGCTGTCATCAGGAGTCGCTGGATCCGCGCTTCCAGTTTGCTCAAGGAGCGCGTAGTGGGTGCGAACTGCAGCATCTGCAGCGTCGTCTAGTGCGTTAATGACCATCGACTCCCATATCAGCGGAGTCATGATCAACGCCTTGTAAACTCCGTACTGTGCCGCGAGCGACGTGATAAATGCATCATGTTGCTCAACTCGCGCCCGCACGGTCGGTTTGTTGAGCAGCATTACTTGTAGTTGAGGCGCCGAATCGGGATACCTCGTGCAAGCGCCGAACCACTGTTCTTCGAAGGCGTTCATACGATTTGAAGGGATCAGTGGGTCGTTACCAACCCCAATCTGGGGAGCAAGCCCGGATACGCCACTGTCTCTTCCCGACACGATGTTCTTGTCGATCTCGACTGCACCGGAACCGCTGCCGACCGTGCGAGTCTGTATCTGGTCGAACGCCCAGTTCTCCGGGAGCCGGTACCCAAGGTTTCCACTGTATCCGGTTGACATATCCGAGACAAAACTGGAAACAGCGAGCCCTGCATTCGATACGCGAGCGCATACATTTCGAGGGCCATAAATGCCAACGCGGTAAACGCTTGAGGATCCGCTAAGGAAATCGCGAATGCCTTGAAAGTATGGAATGACCTTATCCGTTACCTCCCAATCGTACGCATCGTAGTCAACAGAGAAGTACACAATGGAATTGGCTGGGAGGCGGTATGCCCAGGCTGCATTTCCCGCTTCTTCGGCGACTTGCTTACCCCTATCGTAAGTGAAGTGCGAAGGTGTCCCGCCCCCCGTTTGGAACAACGGGAAGATGCGCCCGCCCGCTTGCAGGATTCGCTCCGCCTCTCCCCATTTGAGGCACTTGTCCGGATCATCATCGGGTGTGTTAGTCAAGTAACGACCGAAATGCGTGTACCCCGCACTCCGAAGCGTGCTCAATCGAGCGCTTGTGAGGGTGGTGATACAGTCCGCCCCTGTCCCTGCTCGGTCAGGATCCCCGGTACTGACCAGCAATGAAGCCCAAGTTGCCAAGTTTCCAGTTCCGGAAGAGGGAAGGCCGACGAAGGACTGGAAGTCGCTGACGAGGGCCGCCGTCGACGACGTGAACGAGCCGGAGAACGTCGTGGCGTATCCGTTGATCCTCAAGATGAAGTTGAACCAGTGCACGAAGTACTTGGAGGTATCAGTGGAACCGACCGAGAGATTCGCGTTCGACTGCAGTCCGGACTTCGTGCCTGGGCCGAAGTTTCCGTTGGCGACGCCATCATCCATGTTTAACTCATACTGAAGGGAGAACATGAGCGCTCGATGTATGTCGCGCGTGAAATGACCGTCAGCCGCGACGATGTAGAAGTCTCTGCGTGAGAAGTAGCGGGCGTTCATGGCCCGTTGTCCAGCGCGGATCACGGAGTCGCCACCACTGGTCATAACTGACGCGTCCATGGTTAGCAAGAACTTGAATAGTTTGGGCAGCAGGTCACTTGATCCTGAGCTCAAACCCAGGTCGCCGCGCAGGCTACTAGCCGCTGAACGCGACATCGCGTCCCAGACGCCGGTGAGTGCTCCGTTTCCTGCATTGTAGCCTTTGCAGTACAGAGCGCCCTGAGCGATCTTGACGATGTTCGCGGGGGTGGAGGCAGGGTTCGCGGCGGTAATCGCGCCGAACGAAGTGAGGGCCGCTAGAGTGCCGGCACCAAAGTTGTCTGAGAGAGTAGTGATGCCCAGCTCAGACTGAAGAGCTCGCGTGAGTGCATACATCGTCTGCCAGCCAGATTGGCCGTCGACTGTGATCGTCTGAAAGCCGGCCCTGTTGCCGTAGGTGGTGTTGTACCACAACTGAGTATTCTGAACCCAGGGATCTGCCATTGTGCGTCCTGATCTTCGTGACGATTGTTGCTTATGCAGTCGGGGGTAGCTCGTAGCTACTCAGCTGTTCGCCAGAGGGCGTCACGGGAAAGTCAGAGAGTCTCCCCGTATTGCGCATGTCGTGTCCTCCCTCTGGCGCACTGATGATCATCCGCGGCACGAACTCGAACGTTCGGGGACTGGCGTCGGAGGTGTCGATCTCGAACAAGAGGTCCAGCCCCGTATCCGGTGGAAGCGGTGCGGTAGTTGTGAGGCTGAGATAGCTGATGCCATCGGCAGAAACAACTTCAAACGTCCCAGGCAGCGGCGCCGCGACAGCGTCAACAGCACGTGGGTTCAGCGCTTCGGGAGAGGAGGGGTCGACGAGTACGGGCGCGCTGGGCACATCTGGGTAGGAGACGTCCACCCGAAGGTTGGCAGGGGCATCGAATGGGCCTACGCTCACGAGCGCGACGCGTGCGGGCACGATCCATCCCTCGTGACAGATCCAGCTCACAGAGCCTTCGACGCCCCACGCCAGGCAATCGCTTCCCGTCAATGGATCCGTCCACCGTTCAAGCTCGTTTCGATCTCCATCGCGCAGAACCAACGTTGCGGGCTTCGGGTCCGAAAGGTTCTCGTTCGGATAGGCGTTAAGCGTCTCGACTTGGAACGCGATCTCCAGAACGTCCGGAGTCACCTGCACCTCGACTGCTCCCAAGACCGAACTCTTTGGCAGGAGTTGCCTGACGGTGGAGATGGTGGTCGCGATGACGCTGCGAACTCTGAACAACCTTTGATCCCATGACATGGTGAGCGTCGCTGCGGCGGCCAGTGGCGCGAGCACGTACCGCACAGGGATTCCCGGCACGAAGCGTTGCGTCCAGCTCTGGTTGAACAGGTCGGCTGTTGCAAGCGTCAGGCGATCCGCCAGTGGATCGGTCGCAGTGGTCGGACGTGTGGACGCAGAAGCCGAGGAGCCCCCGCCAAGACTCACGGCAACGCCGGCCGTAACGACGGCTGTACCTTGCAGAAGTGCGCGCCTCGAGATTTGTGCATGTGCAAGACGATCCATATCGATACCCTCCCGATATCCTGCCGACGTTCTCGGTGACGTTGTCGACGTAGCTAAAGGGCCCGAAGTAGACGACCACTCGTACTCACGAACCAATGAGCGTGAGTACGTAGGTCCTCACGGGAGCGCACCGAACAATCCAAAATCCATGCTCGACGATTTGTGAAGTATAAGCCTCTGATCCCTTGTGCATGAATGCATAAGATCTGACCCCCAGAACATCTCTACCGAGAATCCGACGGCCCCGTCTGTAGGCCGTTTGGGGGACACGGCCGGCACTGCGGTGATACATGCCCGGACGAACTTGTGCTTGAGTTCGCGCCAAGATGCGCTATCCACCCATGCCAGGTAGCGCAGCAAAGGACGTCAAGGATCCCGCTCCGGCGCAGGCGGCCTTTGCCGACTCCATCGCCGTCTGGAACGAAGCGTTCTCCGGGCCGACGCCCTCCTTGGCAGCCGCACTCACCGCCGTGATTGCACTGGAAACCTTGGTCTGCCCGACAACTGGATACAGCCAGGCTTCCTGGATCGCTCCCAGGCGCGCCTCATACGAGGCATCGTCAAGCTCACCCGCGTTGTGCTGGAACTCTGTGCGTACGAGCATGCCGTCGAGGGTGCTCAATTCTCCACACTCCCAAGACGCGCTCGGCAGCCCGTCAGCTTCCGGGTTCGGAGCTTGGGCGGTTGTCGGGGAGGGCGCGGGAGCAGACTGTGTCGTAGCTTCCGCGGGCGTGTTACTCGCACATCCAGCTGCGGTGATGACGGTGGCTGCGAGAACACAAGGAATCAACAGAAGCTTACTCAGGCGCTTGGTAGACATCATGCCCCGAACGGTACAGCACGAAGCGACTCGGCGCGCGCACCGAAGCACGAACGTAATCTGAGCGGTTTTCAACTTTTATCCCCGCGTGGTCGATTTTTCTGGCAGGGTGACCTCAAGCCTATTGGGCGACTAATCACATCGATATGGGGGAAACATACGCATGCGAATTCTCAATAGGCGGTCGAGTAGTTCAGGGAACGAACCTGCTGATAAGAGAGGCTCACTTCGTGAGGTCCTCTCATTCTCGATCGCTGCGGTTGTGGGGGTTGGGGCGGGGCTCGGCGCTACAGTAGCGATCGCCGCCGGCGCATCGGCCACGTCCATTCCGGCCGCGCCTGTCCAGGGGAACCTTGTTGCGCAAGCTGACGTCGCCGACGCTTGGACTGCGGCCATCGAGAACTCTGAGCTCGCGCTGCCCGCGGGCGAGGCGTTCCCGACGACGCCTCCGTGGATCTTCTCTACAGACGATGCTGGCGACGACACGTACTACGAGGACACCATGTTCGACCAGGTCGCGCTGCAGTACTGGCGTTGCTCGTGGCTCAAGAGCGAACTGAGCGGCAGCGCGAGTGCGGAGGCTCGATCGGCAACCTCCTCTCGGCTGTCTGCGGCCCTCACGGAGTCGTTCGAGGAACAGCTTCCCGAGGTGTCGAGCTCCGAGTACTCGGAGTACCGGCGCGTGATCGATGACGAAGCGGTCAGTCAAGGCGTCTCGAGTTCCGCACTCGAGTACGCCGACAACTGTGTGCTGTACACCGGAGAGGTGAAGTGATGACCATTCGTTCTCAGATCTCGAAGCTCGCCCGCGTGGCCATTGTCAGTGCGCTGCTCACCACCATGGCGGTGGGCGGCAGCGTTGCGGCAACAGCAGACGAGGTGAACACCAGCGGGACCCAGTCGGGGAAGTCGATCGTGTACTGGGGCGACCCTCGGTACAACAGCCGTCAGGCAAACGGCATGCAGGCGCGGTCGATCTCGACGTCAGGCTGGGGCGGGGCCTGGACGGCCTTCGCAGTGGGCGCTCGCAACGGCAGCTCCAGTGGAGCCACCCAGATCGCGCGGGCCGACCTCACGAACAGCGTCAACCAGGGAATCTGGCGGACCTTCACGAGACCGAACGGAAGCTCGGAGATCCCCCAAGGGAACTTCTGGATCACGACCCGACTCGAGACCCTCTGCATTCAGGGAGTGGATTGCCCCGGAACTCAGCAGGTGACGTTCAGCATCGGCCTGCGCTGGAACCTGTGACGCTCAATCCACACGGCAGCGACGTGTGACCTGGCTGCAGGCAGAATGCTGCACCGGAGGGCAGGGGGCTCTTTGCCCCCTGCCCTCCCGCATGTTCCACATCCGTTAGCGCGGAGACTTTGCGCAGCCAACGGGGCGCGTGGAGAACTCTTCTCCGTAACCGCGGGTGCCGGGCTATCAAGAGCGGGTTCTCCGTTCACAGCGAGTTGAGGCCCTAGAGCGAATCGGAGCTCGGCTAATCGTGTACGTGATACTTCACGACATCGCACAACACCAGTCCACCGATACGCGACAGAAGTGGGCGCTGAACACCGTCACGTACGCCTACTACCGTCTGCTCGCCGAAGAAAACGCAGGTGGGGTGTTCCTCATGGATCGGGACGACGACCAGCACACTCATCTTGCGTCCCTCTTCCAGAACGGGCCACAGATGAGCGACGGCCGTTACGTGCCCGTGTCGGACCGCGTCTTCCTGTTCGGCATGACGGCGAACAATGCGTCTCATCTAAGTTCAGCTGTCGACATTGCTTTGGGCGGCTTTCGATACTGCGTCAACGCGGCGGGCGGTAGCGGGACCGAGGTCGTCGCCTCCGAGATCTTCCCGCCGTTGACGCGAATGCTGTGGGGCAAAGAAGTCGGCGGAACGAAATACATCCGCGATCGAGGCTTCCACCCCATGCCCAAAACAGAGATCAGGTCCCACGTGTACAAGCAGATCTATAAGAACCTGTTCGCAAAGCTCAACGAATACTCCGGCGACGACTCCGACACGCCGGAGGAGGCGCAGAAGTAAGTCAGCTCAGCCAGTCCTTCGCGGCCTCGCGCCTCAGCGATGGTCTGATCCAAGCGCGTACTTGGTCACTCACATTCGCTTCCCCCGGCGTGTTGCTCAGTGAACCGCTACGTGGCATCATGGGGGCGTTGGCACGCCGGGCGCGTGTGAAGATCGGGAATCTCACCAACACACATCTGGACCGAAATGCAGAGTCCAAGAACGAGCTGCTTCTTCATGTGTGTACTGGGAGGTTCCGATGACCCGGAACAAGAATTGGTCAACATCAGATGCTGAGATTGGCCTCCTTGCCTCTCAGGCTGGTTGGGGTGTGACCGTTCGGTTGATTCTCATCGAGCTGTTCCGCTCCCGGACTGTTCGCATCACTATGGGTATCACCTCCCCTGCCGTCTTTGCAGCCGCTTGGGCGCTACTTCACTAGTCGATTCCAAACGCGGACGTCTTGTACTGGGTACCTCACTAGGCCGGCAGTCCAGAGCGGACCGTGTCGCGCCAGGGACGCCGACCAAACAGCCATAGTGTTCTGCCGTGGGGGATGTAAGAGACGCTCTGGAAGCGCACCTTCGACCGCTGGGAGGACCGTTCCTTTTTGTCGGAGCCGGTCTGACGCGCCGCTACGCGGGCCTGCCCAACTGGGAGGGGCTGCTGCGGAGGTTCGCCGGCTTCACCGACAAACCCTACGAGTACTACCTCGGCGCCGCGGGAAGTGACCTGCCGCTAACGGCATCCAAAATCGCAGAGGAGTTCTACGAGGTCTGGTGGAACGCCCCCGAGTACGAGGCATCTCGGCAAGAGAACTCCGGCGCTGAGACGGATGGAGCATCGGCGCTGAAGATTGAAGTGTCTCGCTTCGTTGATGACGAGCTCGCAAAGTCGACGATCCCGGCGGAGCTTGCAGATGAGTGGGAGCTACTGCGCCAAGCCACGGTAGACGGAATCATCACAACGAACTACGACGGCCTGCTCAAGGAGGCGTTTCCTGACTTCGAGGTCTTCGTAGGTCAAGAGCAACTGCTGTTTGCTGACACGCAAGGCATCGCGGAGACCTACATGATCCACGGCTCCGCCGCGGAACCCGAATCGCTCGTTCTCACGCAGGAGGACTACAAGGACTATCAGGCCCGCAACCCATATCTTGCCGCCAAACTCCTCACCATCTTCGTAGAGCACCCAGTTCTGTTCCTCGGCTACAGCCTTGGTGACGCGAACGTCAACGGCATCCTTCATTCGCTGGTCCAAGGGCTCCGAGCGAAGAACATCGACAAGCTCCAGAAGCGGCTGATCTTTGTCGAGTGGAAGCAGAACGGGGATGCGACCATCTCGGAGACGGTCGTCATGGTGGATGGTGTGACCATCCCGATCACTCGCGTGATCGTTCCGGACTTTCGCGAGGTGTTCGGCGCGCTGGGGGCGCGCGAACGCGCGATTCCCGCGAAGTGGCTGCGGATTCTCAAGGAGCAGGTCTACGAGATCGTCCTCTCCAACGACCCGCGCGACCGGCTCGTTGCCTATGCGGACATTGACTCCGCAACCGCCGAGGACATATCGGTGGTTTTTGGAGTCGGAGCGAAAATGGCGATCGAGGGGATCGTCGGTCTTCCGCGCCTCAAGCTCTTCGCGGACGTCTTGGACAACCCAGACGGCGCGTACCCTGCAGCGGAGATCGTAGAACGGCTGCTGCCAACGTTTCCGACTCGTAGCTGGTTTCCAGTGTTCAAGTACCTCCGCGGTGCGGGACTGGTCGCGGACGACTGAATCGGCCTGATTTTCGTTCCTATCGGGAGCCTTGTCTGGCAGGTGCCGGTTTGGCTGATTTGAGGTCAGCGTAATACGCCTGTTCAACCTCGATCGGGGTGCGCATGTCGAGCTCGCCGTGGGGGCGGGAGTTGTTCCACCACCACACCCACTCGAGGGTCGCTAACTCGACCTGCTCGACGGTCCGCCAGGGGCCGCGCTGGCGGATCAGCTCGGTTTTGTAGAGGTTGTTCACCGCCTCGGCCATCGCGTTATCGAACGAGTCGCCCACCGTTCCCGTGGACGGGACCGCGCCGAGCTCGACGATCCGCTCGGTGTAGACCATCGCGGTGTAGTTCGACCCATGATCCGCGTGGTGGATCAGCCCGGTGAGATCACCGCCTGCGGTCCAGGCGGCCATGTCGAGTGCCTGCATCGGCAAGATCTCCGACCGCAGCGTGGAGGCGACGTTCCACCCGACGATGCGCCGCGAGTACACATCGGTGACGAACGCGACATAGGCGAAACCGGACCAGGTGGCGACGTAGGTCACGTCGCAGACCCAGAGTCGCCTGGGCGCAGGAGCGGTGAAGCGGCGGTTCACGAGATCACTCGGCAGAACCGCCGTCTTGTCGGCGCGCGTAGTGAACGCCCGCTTCGATTTGCGCACCCCACGCACCCCCGCGAGGCGCATGAGCCGTTCGGTCTGGTCGCGGCCGATGCCCCACCCCTGCCGGCGCATCAGCGCATGCATCTTCCGACGCCCGTAGACGCCGTAGTTCTCCGCATGCAGCCTGGCGACGTAGCCGCGGGAGGTGAGGAACCCCTGAACTGCCGGGCGGAGAACCCGGCAGATGAGCTCGACCCCGAAACGATCCCGATGTTCGTTGATGAACCGGATAATCACGGTCAGGGGCGGTCGAGCTCCTTCGCGAAAAACACGCTCGCAGCCTTGAGGATCTCATTCGCCTTGCGCAACTCCGAGACCTCCTTCTGCAGCCGCTTGATCTCCGCCGCCGCATCCGTTGTCAGCCCGGCCTTGGCACCCGCGTCGACCTCCGCCTGACGCTGCCACGGTCGCAACGTCTCCGGACTCATCCCCAACAGCCCCGCCATATGCCGCGCGGCGCTCATCATGGTCGGGTGCGACGGCCGCGTCTCCGCCAACATCCTGAGCGCCCGCTCACGCATCTCCGGCGAATACTTCCTGTTCATCGTCTTCCATCCTTGCTTGAAGAACGGAACGAAAGTCAGGCCGATTCAGTGTGCGCTTCCCCGGATGAACAGCTCGTGATGGTTGCAGAGTCGATCACGTCGGGGGATCTCATTCTGACCCCGTTGCAGGCGGTGGATGCGGACGCGATGTTCGTCGTGTTGCAGGACCGGGAACTGTATTCCTTCACCGGCGGTGAGCCGGCGACAATCGATGCGTTGCGTGCGCGGTACGCCCGGCAAGCCGGTGGTGTCTCCCCGGATGGTTCGCAGCTGTGGTTGAACTGGATCATCCGAATGTCTGATGAGCCCGTGGGGTATGTCCAAGCGACAGTTGCGCCGAGACAGGGGCGGGTCGTCGCAGAACTGGCGTGGGTGATCGGGACCCAGTGGCAGGGTCGAGGTCTGGCAACTCGGAGTGCCCTCATGATGCAGACATGGCTGCGCGATCGTGGTGTCGATCGGTTCACCGCGTCGATCCACCCGCAGCACGCGGCTTCCGCATCCGTCGCGGTTTGGTTGGGACTGCAGCCCTCAGGAGAGTCGACCGATGAGGGCGAGTGCATCTGGCGCCTGCCATAGCTTTCACTGCGTGAGGATCGGGCCCATCGCGGGGAGCCTCTCGGCCTGATCGGTGACTCCGGGTGATCCGGCGGGACGCGACAACATTGTGCTGCTGTCATGACACAAGTTGTGATAGACAAGTGGCACAAGAGAGATTGGATGCGCGATGCCCTCGACAAGCGCGAACATGTTCGACCCGACTCAGCTGATCGGCGCCGCCCTCTCGCAACCTGCGGTCTCCTTCGTCTTGGCGCTGGTGCTCGCGGGAGGCATCGGCCTCCTCGCAGGGGAACGCGTTGGTGGAACGGGCCGGCTGCCTGTGGTCGAACCGCGATCGGTTCGAGCAAGATATGTTCCCGAGCAACGTGCAGTCGGCGTGGTGGCGGTCATGCTGATCGTCGTGTTCTTCGCGGACTACGTGCTCCGCGGCTACATCCTCACCGGTGTCGATCGGCTTCACTGGTGGCGGTTCGCCACCCCGATCGCATGCGCCGCCATCGGCGTCGGCGTCCTCCTTGCCCTCATCGTGATTCGGGGGACGACGCCGGCGGAGGCTGCCGTCGTCTCCGTTGAGCGTCGAAGTTGGGGGAGCTTCAGCTCCCGGTTCGCGCTCATCGGCCTCGGAGTCATCGCCCTCATCCTCACCGCGACGACCGTCTCGGCCGGTATCGCTTCGTCGCCCAACGGGCGGGGACAGTACACCTGGCTGGTCATCCCCGTTCCCAACGAAGGCGCGATCGACCCGATTCGTCTGCCGTTCTACGGATGGACCTACGGGGTCCCGGTGCTCGTCAGCTTGGGTGCCCTCCTCGCTGTTGCCTGGTTCGCGCTCGATCGCAACGCTGCACGTCCCTATCTGCGTACGGAAACCCTCGTCGCCGAACGGTCAGCGCGTCGCGAGACCGCGCGTAACGTCACGCGCGTGACGGCTGCGGCGATGCTGCTCACGCTCGCGGGAGCCTGGCGATTCGTCGCGAGGGCAGGATCCGGCTCTCAACTCACCGTGATGGGCCAGAACGGCGACAACCCCTACGAAGTCACCTGGCGATACGCCGAACTCGCGGTCGTCGCAGGCTGGGGTGCCCCGCTCCTGGAGATCGTAGGCTTCACGCTGCTTCTGCTCGGCGCAGGTGCTGGCCTGCGCCGTCGGCGGGTGACGCGCAGCCTGACGGAAGCAGACGTATTGCCCGCGACAGCGGAGGCAACACGATGACTGCTCGTTCGACAGCCGCGGCGACGGATGAGAACAGCTCGGCGATCGAGATCTACCGGCAGCTTCGCGGACTCATCGTTTCCGGCCAGTTAGGTGCGAACGAGCGGCTCCCCACCGTTCGTCAAACCGCCGCAGACTTCAAGGTCGCGCAAGGAACTGCGGCGAAGGCATACAAGATGCTCGAGCAGGACGGACTTGTCATCAGCCGGACCGCCGCCGGAACCCGCGTGGCAGACTCCGCGGCGGTGCTGCCGCGATCGGTGATCAAGAAGCTCCGCGAGCTCGTCGACGAAGCGGTCGCCACGAACACGGACCCCCATGACGTGATCAACGTGCTCCGCGTGATTTTGCAGACGCGCTCCGAACGAGCGGAACGCCACGACGAGCCGGTGAATCTGGAGCAGGACGCATGACCAGGTGAGCGGTCCGCCCCGCGCGCTAGCTGCGGTGCGGGACGACCCACGTACGGAACTCATCCCAGGCGAGACTGCGACCGCCGGAGTGGTAACGGAAGAAGAACGCGTACTCTCCGGCGTCGTTCGTTCGGGCGTCGTCGCTGATCTGCCGCGGTAGTCCCGCCCACCACAGGGACTGCACGGTCGCTCGGGGCGGCCGCGACACCCCGTCGATCTCTATCACGGCGAACAGTCGCCCCGTACTGTCTTCGAAGGTCCAGGCGACGCGGCCCGCGACAGACGCGAGGTAGAGCTCCTCCACGGCGCGGACGATCACTTCGCCGAGCGTTGCGTCGTCCGGCATCGCCCAGGTCTCGGCATGGCTCTGGACATCGTCTCCCATCGCGACGGAGTCGCGGTCGACCTTGATCGTCAGCACGGGACCAGGCTAGTGATCCCGTCAGCCCTCTGAGACGGCAGGACTGCGACGAGAAAAAGTAAGTGCCAGGCCGCAGAAACGCCTCTCGGCGCAAGGCCGCTCGCAGCGGCAGAAGTTGGAGCCCGGGGTTACTGCGGCCCGGCTGTTCCAGTGTAACGGAGCCTCGCAGCGAGGTATTCCGCCCGCGTAGGCTCGGGGAATGGCCTGGCGATACGCACTCCTGCTCGCACCCGCCGCATCCGAGGACGCGCGCACCGACTACTCCGGCACGTTCACGCCGATCGATCCGTCGGCGCCGGCGCTGAGCGTGGGCGAGCTCAGCACACAGCGCGGCGACGGCATCTTCGAGTCGATCGGGGTCGTCGACGGCCATGCTCAAGAGGTGTCCGCCCACCTCGAGCGGCTCGCGCACTCGGCGCGGCTGTGCGATCTTCCCGTGCCGAACCTCGTGCAGTGGGAGCAGGCCGTCGCGGCGGCCGCATCCGAATGCCCGGCGGGGGAGTGCGTCATCAAGCTCATCCTGAGCCGGGGGGTCGAGCACGGCCCCACGCCGACGGCCTGGGTGACGGTCGCCGAGGCGCCAGACAACACCCGTGTGCGCCGTGACGGCATCCGGGTCGTCCTGCTCGACCGCGGATACGACAGCGGCGCCCCCGAGCGTGCACCGTGGCTCCTGCTCGGCGCGAAGACCCTGTCGTATGCGACCAACATGGCCGCGATTCGCGAGGCCCGCCGTCGCGATGCGGATGACGCGGTCTTCGTCACCAGCGACGGCGTGCTGCTCGAGGGCCCCACATCCTCTCTCGTGCTTCGTCAGGGGGACCGGTTCGTCACTCCCGCGCCCGGCGCGGGCATCCTGCACGGCACGACGCAGCTCAGCCTGTTCGCGCACCTCGCCGAGCGCGGTTTCGAGACCGACTACGCCACGCTCGGCGTCGACGCGCTACGCGAAGCGGATGCGGCATGGCTCGTCTCCAGCGTGCGCCTCGCCGCCGGCATCACATCCGTCGACGGCGCGCCGCTGTCGTACGACGCGGCCTTCACCGCCGAGCTCAACGCCTACCTGTTGTCGCCGCGCGACTGACCCGCATCCATCCGCTCGGCCGCTGCACGGCTTCGTCGGTGCGGAGGTGCCACACTTCTGTGCACCCGCGACAGTGATCAACTGTGGCGGATGCGGAGAAGTGGTGCATCTGCGCACATGCGACGCAACTCGGGCAGAGGCACCGGGGCACAGGCGCGGGCAGGAGAACGGGGCCCCACGCGGAAGGGGCGGTCACGCCGAAGCGCGACCGCCCCTCACGGGTGCCGTCGGATCAACCGAAGCGGCCGGAGACGTAGTCCTCGGTGGCCTGCACGCTCGGCGTCGTGAAGATCGTGGAGGTGTCGTCGTACTCGATGAGCTTTCCGGGCTTGCCGGTGCCGGCGATGTTGAAGAACGCGGTCTTGTCGCTCACGCGCGACGCCTGCTGCATGTTGTGCGTCACGATCACGATCGTGTACTCGCTCTTGAGCTCGTCGATCAGCTCCTCGATCGCGTAGGTCGAGATCGGGTCGAGGGCCGAGCAGGGCTCGTCCATCAGCAGCACGTCGGGGGAGACGGCGATCGCACGCGCGATGCACAGACGCTGCTGCTGACCGCCGGAGAGGCCGGAGCCCGGCTTGTCGAGGCGGTCCTTGACCTCGTTCCAGAGGTTGGCGCCCTGCAGCGACTTCTCGACGAGCGCATCCGCGTCCGACTTCGAGATGCGCTTGTTGTTCAGCTTCACGCCGGCCAGCACGTTCTCGCGGATCGACATCGTGGGGAACGGGTTGGGGCGCTGGAAGACCATGCCGATCTGGCGACGCACCAGCACGGGGTCGACGCCCTGGCCGTAGAGGTTCTCGCCGTCCAGCAGCACCTCACCCTCGACGCGCGCGCCGGGGATCACCTCGTGCATGCGGTTGAGGGTGCGAAGGAACGTGGACTTGCCGCATCCGGACGGGCCGATGAAGGCCGTGACGCTGCGCGGCTGGATGTGGAGGCCGACGCCCTCGACGGCGAGGAAGTCGCCGTAGTAGACGTTGAGGTCGTTGACTTCGATGCTCTTTGACACGAAGGGGTTCTTTCTCTCGGGAGATCAGCGGCCGGTCTTCGGCGCGAAGACCTTCGCGACGATCCGGGCGACGAGGTTGAGGAGCATGACGATGAGGATCAGGGTGAGGGCGGCCGCCCAGGCCCGATCCCAGTACGCCTCGGGCGGGATGCCCTGGTTCGCGTACTGCGTGTAGACGAAGACCGGCAGTGTCTGCATGCGGCCGTCGAAGAGGTTGTAGTTGAGCGAGTCGGTGAAGCCGGCCGTGATCAGCAGCGGCGCGGTCTCACCGATGACGCGGGAGATCGAGAGCATGACACCCGTGGTGATGCCCGCGATCGCGGTCGGCAGCACGACCTTCACGATGGTCAGCCACTTCGGCACACCGAGGGCGTACGACGCCTCGCGCAGCTCGTTGGGCACGAGTCGCAGCATCTCCTCGCTGGAGCGCACGACGACGGGGATCATCAGCACGGCGAGCGCCACAGCGCCCATGATGCCCATGCGGATACCGGGCCCGAAGAACAGTGCGAACAGCGCGTAGGCGAACAGACCCGCCACGATCGAGGGGATGCCGGTCATGACGTCCACGAGGAAGGTGATCGCCTGGGCGAGTCTGCCGCGGCCGTACTCGACGAGATAGATCGAGGTCAGTAGCCCGATCGGGATGGAGATGATCGCCGCGGCGAGCGTGATCAGCACCGTTCCCCAGATGGCGTGCACGATGCCGCCGCCCTCGCCGACGACGTTGCGCATCGAGGAGGAGAAGAACGTCGCGTCGAAGCGGGCGACACCGTTGGCGATGACGGTCCAGGCCACCGACACGAGCGGCACCATCGCGATGAGGAAGGCGCTGGTGACGATGCCGGTGACGAGACGGTCGACGGCCTTGCGGCTGCCCTCGACGATCGTGGAGATGACCGTGATGAGCGCGAGGTAGACGAGCGCCGCCGAGACGAGCCAGCCCGCGACGTTCACCCCTTCGCCGGTCGCGGTGCCGAGGATGGCGAAGACGGCGAACATCGCGGCGAGCGATGCGCCCAGCAGCACCCAGGGGAACCAACCGGCCAGGCGGCCGGCGCGCAGCTGTGCGCCGGATGCGGTACGCGCGGGTGCAGCGGATTCGGTGATCGTCATGTCAGTTCGCCCCCGAGAATTCCTTGCGGCGGCTGACGATCCAGCGCGCGATGGCGTTGACCACGAAGGTCACGATGAACAGGATGAGGCCGGTCGCGATGAGCACGTTGATGTTCGTGCCGTAGGCCTCGGGGAAGGTCAGCGCGATGTTCGCGGCGATCGTCGAGGGGTTCTGAGAGGTGAACAGCTGCCACGTGACGGCGCCCGTGGTCGAGAGCACCATGGCGACCGCCATGGTCTCGCCGAGAGCACGGCCGAGGCCCAGCATCGCGCCGGACACGATCCCGGAGCGGCCGAAGGGCAGCACGGCCATCCGGATCATCTCCCAGCGGGTCGCGCCGAGGGCGAGAGCGGCTTCCTCGTGCAGCTTCGGCGTCTGCAGGAACACTTCGCGGCAGATCGCGGTGATGATCGGGACCACCATGACGGCGAGCACGATGCCGGCGGTGAAGATCGTGCGCCCCGTGGCCGAGACATCACCGGAGAAGAGCGGGAACCACCCGGCGTTCTCGTTCAGCCACGAGTAGACCGGCTGCACGGCGGGGGCGAGCACGAGGATGCCCCAGAGGCCGAAGACGACGGAAGGCACCGCGGCCAGCAGGTCGACGATGTAGCCGAGACCCTGCGCGAGACGGCGCGGTGCGTAGTGGGTGATGAAGAGGGCGACGCCCAGCGACAGCGGAACGGCCATCAGCAGGGCGAGGAAGGCGGCCCAGACCGTGCCGAACAGCAGCGGCGCGACATACGCCCAGAAGTTGGAGGAGAGGAGGGACGCCTGGGAGGAGTCTGCTCCGAGAGCCGGGATCGACTGGATGATGAGGAAGATCGCCACGGCGGCGAGCGTCACCAGGATCATGCTGCCGGCGGCCAGAGCGGAGCCCGAGAACCAGATGTCTCCGGGGCGCCGTTTGGCAGCGGGGCGGGTGGGTCCCGCGGCTGTGGCTGTCATCTATCGCTTTCTCGTCGTGTTCGGGTCAGGACGGGCCAGAGCGGCCCCGGGAGAACCCGGGGCCGCTCTGTGCGTGTCAGGAGATGGCGTCGATGGCCTTCTGAGCGCGCTCGCGCAGCGTGTCGGAGATGGGCGCGCTGCCGGCGTTCTTGGCAGCGGCCTGCTGGCCCTCCTCGCTGATCGCCGTCGTGAAGAAGCCCTGGACGAGCTTCGCCGCAGCGGCGTCGGTGTACTTCTCGCAACCGATCAGGTAGCTGATGAGAACGACGGGGTAGGCGCCGGCCTCGGTCGTGGTGCGGTCGATCGTGATGGCGAGGTCGTTGTCGCCGCGGCCGTCCTCGAACGGCGACGCGTCGACGGCCGTGGCCGCACCCTCGGCGGAGTGCGTGACGAAGTCATCGCCCACCTTGACGGCGACCGACGAGATGCCCGCGGCCTGCGACGAGTCGGCGTAGCCGATCGTGCCGTTGCCGCCCTTGACGGCGTTGACGACGCCCGAGGTGCCCTGAGCGGCCTCGCCGCCAGAGATCGGCCACTCCTCGACGGAGCCGTAGGTCCAGCCCGCGGCGTCGGTCTTGGAGAGGTAGTCGGTGAAGTTGCCGGTCGTGCCCGACTTGTCGGAGCGGTGCACGGGCGTGATCGCCAGGTCGGGCAGCTTCGCGTCCTTGTTGGTCGCGGCGATGGCCGGGTCGTTCCAGTTGGTGATCGTGCCGGCGAAGATGCCCGCGATCGTGGCGGGGTCGAGGTTGAGCTCCTTGACGCCCTCGACGTTGAAGATGATCGCGATCGGCGACACGTAGGCCGGGATCTCGACGAGGCCCGAGTCGGGTGCGCAGACGCTGAACGGGCCGGCGGTGATCTCGTCCTTCTTGAAGGCGCGGTCGGAGCCGGCGAACTGCACGGCGCCCGACTGGAACGACTCGCGGCCGGTACCCGAACCCTGCGGGTCGTAGTTGACGGTCAGATCGGCGTTGGCCGTCTGCAGCAGCTGCGTCCAGGACTGGATGGCGACCTGCTGCGACGTGGCGCCGGAGCCGTTCAGGGTGCCGGAGAGACCGGTGGGCAGCGACGACTCGGAGCCGGCGGAGGTCTCGTTGCCTGCGGGCGCCTCGTTCGCGGCGCAGCCGGCGAGCGCGAGTGCCGCGATGGCGGCGATGGCGCCCACCTGGGCGATGCGGGTGATCTTCACTGTGAAATCCTTCACGTGTCAGGGTTTACGGGCCCGGTGCAGGGCTCGCCGAAGACGCTAAGCAGGCGCGTTTACCAGCGTCCGCTGTGCGGGGTGAACGGAAGGTGAACGAAGCGAGGCGGATGCGGTCGTGCGAGCGCGTGGCGACACCATCCGTTCACCCGCGCTGCCTACTTTCGGCGCATGCTCTCCGACGCACAGGCCGTTCTGGACCGATCCGCCCAGGCCCCGGCGCCCCGCACCCTGGTGGACATCCTCCGCGAGAGCGCCGGGCGCCATCCTGAGGCGTCGGCGATCGACGACGGTTCGGGCGCCCTGAGCTACGCAGAGCTGCTGGCCCGCGTCGGGCGCACCGCTGCGCGCCTGATCGCCGCGGGTGTGCGCCCCGGCGATCGGGTCGGCGTGCGTATGCCCTCGGGATCGAAGGATCTGTACGTCGCGATCCTCGGGGTGCTGGTCGCGGGAGCTGCGTACGTGCCCGTGGATGCGGACGACCCGGACGAGCGTGCGCGCCTCGTGTTCGGTGAGGCGCGGGTGGCCGGTGTCATCGGTGGCGGCGGTGTGTACGTCGCGTCCGAGGGGTCGACGTCCGCTGTGGAGCTCAATGACGGGGACGCCCCGCATCCGTCGACGCGCGCGTTCGACGCGGTTCCCGTCGTGACGGCGGAGGACGACGCCTGGATCATTTTCACCTCAGGATCGACGGGTGTGCCGAAGGGGGTGGCGGTGAGCCACCGGTCCGCCGCGGCCTTCGTGGATGCCGAGGCGCGCATGTTCCTTCAGGACGCACCGCTCGGTCCGGGCGACCGGGTGCTGGCGGGCCTGTCGGTCGCTTTCGACGCCTCCTGCGAGGAGATGTGGCTGGCATGGCGCCATGGCGCCTGTCTCGTGCCCGCTCCTCGCTCGCTCGTGCGCTCGGGGGAGGATCTCGCACCGTGGCTGATCCGTCAGGGGATCACCGCCGTCTCGACGGTGCCGACGCTGGCGGCGATGTGGCCGGCGGAGGCCATCGAGAATGTCCGGCTGCTCATCTTCGGCGGGGAGGCGTGCCCGCCCGAACTGGCTGCGCGCCTGCAGGCCGAAGGACGCGAGGTGTGGAACACGTACGGCCCGACCGAGGCGACCGTGGTGGCCTGCGGCTCTCTCATGGACGGCTCGGCTCCGGTGCGGATCGGACTGCCGCTGGACGGCTGGATGCTCGCCGTGGTGGATACCGATGGCGCGCGTGTGGGCGAGGGGGAGATCGGGGAGCTGATCATCGGCGGCGTCGGCCTGGCGCGCTACCTCGATCCGCTGAAGGACGCGGAGAAGTACGCGCCCATGCCCTCCCTGGGGTGGGAGCGCGCCTACCGCTCGGGTGACCTCGTCCGCTTCGAGAGCGCGGGACTCGTGTTCCAGGGCCGGGCCGATGACCAGGTGAAGGTCGGGGGGCGGCGGATCGAACTGGGCGAGGTCGAGTCCGCGCTGCAGGAGCTCCCGGGGGTGCACACCGCGGCGGCGGCGGTGCGACACAGCGAGGCGGGCGTCTCCGTGCTGGTGGGTTATCTCGTTCTCGAGCCGGGTGCCGAGCTCGACCGTGCCGAGGCGAGAGCCCGTCTGGCCGAGAGCCTCCCGGCGGCGATCGTGCCGTTGCTCGCCGTCGTCGACGAGCTGCCTGTCCGGACGTCGGGAAAGGTCGACCGGGGCGGGTTGCCGTGGCCGCTGCCGGGCGTCGAGACGCCGCCGTCGGGGCTCGATCCCGCCGAAGCGTGGCTGGCGGAACAGTGGCATGCGGTGCTGGGAGTTGCGGTCCCCGGGCGGAAGGCGGACTTCTTCGACCTCGGCGGCGGCTCGCTGGCCGCTGCGCAGCTCGTGTCCCGCATCCGTGCACGCGTGCCGGAGTTCGCCGTCGCCGACATCTACGACATGCCCCGTCTGTCGGCGATGGCCAAGGCGCTCGGGCCGTTCCTGCCCGAAGAGGAGGGCGGCGAGTACCGGCGCCCCGAACCCACGCCGCGTGCGACGCAGTGGCTGCAGACGCTGGCGGGAGCGCCGCTGTTCATCCTGTCCGGCGTGCGATGGCTGCTCTACATCCTCACCGCGGGGAGCGTCCTCAGCCTCTTCCCCGGTTTCGGCGCCCTCCCGACCGCCCCGGTGTGGCTGCTCGTGATCGGGTGGCTGCTGTTCGCGACGCCGTTCGGGCGGATGGCGCTCGCGGCCGCATCCGCGCGTGCCCTGCTCGCGGGGCTTCGCCCGGGGGACTATCCGCGAGGCGGTGCGGTGCACCTGCGTGTGTGGCTGGCGGAGCAGATCGCCGACCAGGTGGATGCGGTCGGTCTCGCCGGCGCCCCCTGGATCACCTACTACGCCCGTGCGCTGGGGGCCCGGATCGGCCGAGATGTCGATCTGCACACGCTGCCTCCCGTCACCGGGATGCTCGAGGTGGGCGACGGAGCGTCGATCGAGCCCGAGGTGGATCTGCGCGGTTACTGGATCGATGGCGACCTCCTGCGCGTGGGTGCCATCCGCATCGGCGCCGCGGCGACCATCGGCGCACGCAGCACCCTCGCTCCGGGCACGCGCATCGGCCAGCGCGCGGAGATCGCCCCCGGTTCCGCCGTCTTCGGGCGGGTGCGTGCGGCGCAGACCTGGGCCGGGTCTCCCGCGGTCCGTGTGGGCGCGGTCGCGTCGGATTGGCCAGCCGGACGGCCGCCTACGCCGCACCGCTGGGTGTGGGCGTACGGCGCATCGGCACTGGCGCTCGCCCTGCTCCCGGTGTTCGCCATCCTCTGCGGTGCGGTCGTCCTGGCCCTCGGCGTGCAGGGGGCCCCGTCGTTGCCGGCCGCCTTCGGTGCGGCGATGTCATGGCTCGCGCCGGCCGTGCTCGTGTGCGGTCTCGTGCTGGCCGGCGTCGTCGTGGTCGCCGTGCGCCTGCTCTCGATCGGTCTCGCCGAGGGAACGTACCCCGTGCGCAGCCGGGTGGCGTGGCAGGCGTGGACGATCGAGCGCCTCCTGGATGCGTCGCGCATCATCCTCTTCCCGCTCTACTCGAGCTTGTTCACGCCCGTGTGGCTCCGCATGCTGGGGGCCCGCGTCGGGCGCGACGTCGAGGCGTCGACGGTGCTCCTGCTGCCCCCGCTGGCCCGGATCGAGGACGGCGCCTTCCTCGCCGACGACACGATGGTCGCCTCCTACGAGCTGCACGCCGGGTGGATGCGGCTGGGCACCGTCCGCATCGGCAAGCGCGCCTTCCTCGGTAATTCCGGAATGGCGGCACCGGGGCATCGCGTGCCCCGCGACGGTCTGGTGGCGGTGCTGTCGTCGGCGCCGCGCAAGGCGAAGCCCGGGTCGTCCTGGCTCGGCTCGCCCGCGGTGCGCCTGCGCCGCGCCGTCGCCGAAGCGGATGAGTCGCGCACCTACCGCCCGACGCCGCCTCTGCGCCTCGCGCGGGCACTCTGGGAGCTGTGCCGCTTCGTCCCGGTGGTCGTGACCTGTGCGATCGGGCTGTCGGTGCTGTTCGCGCTGGCCGGGCTCACGGTCTGGCTCGGCTGGCTGGGGGCGCTCCTCCTGTCGGGGATCGTGCTGCTGGCGGCGGGGGCTGCCGCGGCAGCGATCACCGTGGTCGCGAAGTGGACGATCGTCGGCCCCATCCGTGCCGGCGAGCAGCCCCTCTGGTCCAGCTTCGTCTGGCGGACGGAAGTCGTCGACACGTTCACCGAGATGGTGGCGGCGATGTGGTTCGCACGTGGCGCCGTCGGCACACCCGCACTGGCGGTGTGGCTGCGGGCGATGGGTGCGCGCATCGGCACCGGCGTCTGGTGCGATTCCTACTGGCTCCCCGAACCGGATCTGGTCACGCTCGGCGACGGCGCGACGGTCAACCGGGGCTGCGTCGTGCAGACGCACCTGTTCCATGATCGAATCATGAGCATGGACACCGTAGAGCTCGAGCCCGGAGCGACGCTGGGCCCGCACAGCGTGATCCTGCCCGCCGCCGTCATCGGCGCCGACGCGACCGTGGGACCCGCATCCCTCGTGATGCGCGGCGAGGCGGTGCCGGTCGGCACCCGCTGGAGCGGCAATCCCATCGGCCCCTGGCGTGCGGTCAAGGTGCGCGCGTACCAGTCCACCTCGTGACCGGCGACGCCTACGCACCGCGAAGCGGCGACGTCACCTACGACGTCGTCTCCTACGACCTCGACCTCGACTACCGGGTTCGCACCAACCGTCTGAGCGGCACCGCGACGATCGTGGCGACCGCGTCGACCGACCTGCGCGGCGTGAGGCTGGATCTCATCGGGATGCGCGTCACCCGGGTTCGTGTCGACGACGCGACGCCCGCGGTGCAGCGTCAGAACGCGCAGCATCTGCAGATCGGATTCGGACGCGACGTCGCCGCGGGGGAGACGTTCACGCTCGAGGTGCGCTACGAAGGCTCGCCCGCGCCGAGACGTTCGCCGTGGGGCACCATCGGCTGGGAAGAGCTGACCGACGGAGCTCTCGTGGCGAACCAGCCCACGGGCGCGTCGACCTGGTTCCCCTGCAACGACCGTCCCGGCGATCGCGCCCGGATGCGGATGAGGATCGCCACCGACCGCGAGTACACCGCCGTCGCGGTGGGCACCCGCATCCTCGATCAGGTGCAGGGGCGCCGTCGCATCGCGGAATACGTCTGCGACGTTCCCACCGCGACGTATCTGGCGGCGGTGCAGATCGGCCGGTACGGGCGCACGGAGATCGACGCCCCCGTGCCGGTCGAGCTCTGGGCGCCGGCACCGCTGCGGGCGCCGGCCGCCGCGGCCTTCTCCGACCTCCCGCAGATGATGGCGGCGTTCGCCGAGCGGTTCGGGCCGTACCCGCAGAGCCAGTACCGCGTGGTGGTGACGGCGGACGACCTCGAGATCCCGCTCGAGTCGCAGGGCATGGCGGTGTTCGGTGGGAATCACCTGGATGCGGCGAGCGAGCGACTCGTGGCGCATGAGCTCGCCCACCAGTGGTTCGGCAACAGCGTGGGTATCGCGCGCTGGCAGGACATCTGGCTCAACGAGGGTTTCGCCTGCTACGCCGAGTGGCTGTGGTCGGAGGCATCGGGCGGACCGGATGCCGACTCCTGCGCGCGTGCCCATCTGCGGCAGCTCGCGGCCGAGCCGCAGGACCTGGTGATCGCCGATCCGGGGGCGGCTCTGCTGTTCGATGACCGGGTCTACAAACGCGGCGCGCTCGCGCTGCACGCCCTGAGGCTGCACCTGGGCGATACGGCGTTCTTCGAGCTGCTGCGCTCCTGGACCGCAGCCCACCGGCACGGCCTGGTCGTCACCGACGACTTCCGCGCCCTGCTCGACGACGATTCGGCGGCAGTGCTCAGCTCGTGGATCGATCGGGCTCCGCTGCCTCGGCTTGCGCGACGCTGATCACGAACCCGGCGGGAGCGTCGACCTCACGGCCGTGCACCACGCGACCGGCGACGACCGCCACCCAATCTGCCTCCTCGGTGACCACGGGCAGTTGGACACCGTCGCGGAGATCCGCCCCGACCGCCTTGGTCGCCGCCTCGAACCTCGTCCAGTCCCGCAGCGTCGAGCCGGGAGCGAGCCCGTCGAGCCGCGCCGGCGCGGACGCGGCGCCCTGCTCGACATCGACGCCGATGTCGCCGTCCTCGGCCAGCGCCGCAACCACGAGATCGCCCGCATAGGCGAGCGAGACGGACCCGCCTCCGTCCAGGCGAGGACGCCCGTGGTCGCCGCCGCACCTGGAGCACGGCCCGTGACGGAGCGTGCGACCGGTCGCGTCGCGGACGAGTCTCGCGGCAGCCGTTCGACGATCGGCGCCGTCCCGCGTCGTCCAGAGCACGCGGACCGCGCCCGGCATGTCAGACCTTCGGAAGGTGCGTCTCGATCGCGGCGATGCCCGAACCGGGGTTCGTCCGCGACAGGTGTACCACCGAGAAGCCGCCGACCTCCAGCGCGGACGCGCTGCCGAGATACGAGCCGCGCAGCGTGCCGGTCGCCAGGGCCAGCTCGTGCAGGATGTCGGGCAGAACGGGCCCGTGGCTGCACACCACGGCCGGCTTGCGGGAGCGCACCCGCTTGCCGACGACGGTGCGGGCGTCGGAACGCCCCTCTTCCCAGGCGTCCTGGCTGATGAGCTCGCTCGTCTTGACCGACCGCCCGAGGGCGGCGGCCAGGGGAGACACCGTCTCGCTGCAGCGAACCGCATCCGACGACACGATCCGACGGATGCCGAACGAGGTGAGCGGCCCGACGATCGCCTCCGCCTGCTTGCGCCCGCGCGCGGTGAGGGGGCGGGACGCATCGGAGCCCGACCACTCGTCGCGCGGTGTGGCCTTCGCGTGCCGGAGCACGACGATCGGGAACGTCTCCAGCACGCCGTCGTCGACGAACCGGAGGAAGTTCTCCACGATCTCCACGTCGACGGGGTAGCTGAGGTAGGTGAGCGCCTTTCTCGGGCTGACCCATTCGATGGCGGCGATCTCCTTGTTCGGCACGAACGCGGACGCGCGGATGGCCGCATCGGTGGCCTCGGCCGACCAGTAGTGCACGATCTTCTCGCGCCGGCTGGGCAGCGTGTAGCGGGAGACGCCGACCGGGAGCCCGAGCGAGACGGCGATCCCGGTCTCTTCGAAGATCTCACGAACGGCCGTCTCCACCAGCGCCTCACCCGGGTCGACCTTTCCCTTCGGAAGGGTGACGTCGCGGTACCGGGTGCGGTGGATGAGGAGGATCTTCAGCTTGTCCTCGACCCGGCGCCAGACGATTCCGCCCGCGGCATAGACGGCGGTATTCGTCATCGCACCGCCCTCGAACGACGGCGACGCTGCACCTGGAACATCGTCTTGTCCTGCAGGTCGACCAGGGCCTTGCCCTCGGCATCGGTCGAATGCCGCGTCCACGTGCCGTCGCCCTCGAGCCACCAGGAACTCGTGTTGTCGCTCATCGCGAGGGAGAACAGATCGCTCAGCTCGGCGATCTGCGCGGGCGCCGTGATGCGCACGAGCGCCTCGACGCGGCGGTCGAGGTTGCGGTGCATCATGTCGGCGGAGCCAATGAAGGTCTCGGGATCTCCGTCGTTGTCGAACGCGAAGATGCGCGAGTGCTCGAGGTAGCGGCCGAGGATCGAGCGCACCGTGATGTTCTCGCTCAGCCCTTCGACGCCGGGGCGGATGCTGCAGATGCCGCGTACCCAGACCTCGACCGGCACCCCGGCACGGCTCGCCCGGTAGAGCGCATCGATGATCTGCTCGTCGACCATCGAGTTGACCTTGATGCGGATGCCGGAGCTCTTGCCGTCGAGGGCGTGCTTGCGCTCGCGCTCGATGAGACGGACAAGACCTTTGCGCAGGTGCAGCGGCGCGACGAGCAGACGCTTGAACTTCTTCTCGATCGCGTACCCGCTCAGCTCGTTGAACAGGCGGGTGAGGTCGCGACCCACCTCGTCGCTCGCGGTGAACAGGCCGAAGTCCTCGTAGATGCGGCTGGTCTTCGGGTTGTAGTTGCCGGTGCCGACGTGGCAGTAGCTGCGCAGCACGCCGTTCTCCTCGCGGATCACGAGGGCGAGTTTGCAGTGCGTCTTCAGCCCGACGAGGCCGTAGACGACGTGTACGCCGGCCTTCTCGAGCTTGCGGGCCCAGACGATGTTGTTGGCCTCGTCGAAGCGCGCCTTGACCTCGACGAGGGCCAGCACCTGCTTGCCCGCCTCGGCGGCGTCGATGAGCGCTTGCACGATGGGGCTGTCGCCCGAGGTGCGATACAGGGTCTGCTTGATCGCGAGCACGTGCGGGTCCTTCGCGGCCTGCTCGAGGAAGGCCTGCACGCTGGTGGCGAAGGACTCGTACGGATGGTGCACCAGCACGTCACCCTTGCGGATGGCGGCGAAGATGTCGGCGCGCTCGTTGTTGTCGCCCGGCTGAAACGCCAGCGCCGTCGTGGGAACGTGCGGCGGGTAGTGCAGGTCGGGGCGGTCGATGCGAGAGAGATCGAAGAGCCCCCGCAGATCCAGCGGCCCCGGGAGGCGATAGACCTCCTGCTCGGTGATGTCGAGTTCCTTGATCAGCAGATCGAGGGTCAGCTCGTCCATGTCATCGGTGATCTCGAGGCGGATCGGCGGCCCGAAACGCCGGCGCATGAGCTCGGCCTCGAGCGCCTGGATGAGGTTCTCCGTCTCGTCCTCTTCGATCACCATGTCTTCGTTGCGCGTGAGGCGGAACGCGTGGTGGTCGAGGATCTCCATGCCCGGGAACAGGTCGGAGAGGTGGTTGGCGATCAGGTCTTCGAGTGCGAGGTAGCGCACGCGCTCGCCGTCGCGCGAGACCTCGACGAACCGCGGGAGCATGGGCGGCACCTTCAGGCGCGCGAACTCCTGTCGGCCGGTCTTGGCGTTCCGGATGCGGATGGCCAGGTTCAGCGACAGGCCGGAGATGTAGGGGAAGGGGTGAGCGGGATCGACCGCGAGCGGCATGAGCACCGGGAACACCTGCGACTGGAAGTAGTCGGACAGACGCGCGCGGTCGTCTTCGTCGAGGTCGCCCCAGCCGATCACCTCGATGCCGGAGTTCGCCAGTGCGGGCCGCACCAGCTGCTGCCAGGCCTCGGCGTGACGCAGCTGGAGGGCGTGGGCCTCTCCGGAGATGTCGGCGAGGACGTCTTGCGCCGCGCGGCCGACGTTCGTCGGCACCGCGAGCCCCGTGATGATGCGACGCTTGAGCCCCGCGACGCGCACCATGAAGAACTCGTCGAGGTTGCTGCCGAAGATGGCGAGAAAGTTGGCGCGCTCGAGCGTGGGCACGGCCGGGTCCTCCGCGAGCTCCAGCACGCGCTGGTTGAACGCCAGCCAGCTCAGCTCGCGATCGAGATACCGGGCTTCGGGAAGTTCGGTGTCGCCGCCGTCGGTGACGTCGAAGTCGTCGTCGTCGGCATCGCCCAGGCCCGCATCGAGCATCACGTCGGAGATCATTCCCACATCCTTGCAGCCAGAGGTGACACGAGTGTGAACTCCGCGAGGGTCAGGATCCGGCGCGCTCCCCGGCAGCCGGGATCTGGTCCTCTTCGTACACGTTGAAGCGGTAGCCCACGTTGCGCACGGTGCCGATGAGCTGCTCGAGGTCGCCGAGCTTGGCGCGCAGGCGCCTGACGTGCACGTCGACCGTGCGGGTGCCGCCGAAGTAGTCGTAGCCCCAGACCTCGCTGAGCAGTTGCTCCCGCGTGAACACCCTCGACGGATGCGTCGCGAAGAAGTGCAGCAGCTGGAACTCCTTGTAGGTCAGATCCAGCGGCTTGCCGTGCACCTTGGCGGAGTACGAGGACTCGTCGATCGTGATGCCGGAGGTCTGGATGCGGGTCGAGACCTGCTCCTTCGACATGCGCCCGACGGCGAGCCGGATGCGGGCGTCGACCTCGGCAGGGCCCGCGCCGACGAGGATCACGTCGTCGACGCCCCAGTCGGTGGACACCGCGGTGAGACCGCCCTCGGTGACGATGAGCACGAGCGGCGCATCGAGTCCCGTGGTCGTCAGGATCTTGCACAGCGACTTGGCGCCCACCAGATCGTGGCGTGCGTCGACGAAGACGACGTCCGCGTTGGGGGCGTTCACCAACTGTGCGGGCTCTGCCGGGATCTGACGGACACGATGGCTCAACAGCTCCAGCGCCGGGAGCGCGGGCGCGCTACCGGCGGAACTCAGAACGAGAAGCTGTGCCAAAGTCACCCTCCGGGCGGGGTCCGCGTCGTGCTCATCTTATGCGCAGCCGCGAGGCACGCAGATCTCACCGGGGCGCACGACGTGCAGCGCGCGCTCCCATGCGTGAGAATGATCGTATGACGACACCGGAACTGGCGCCACGTCGGCCCTTCGGCGGCATCGTGGCCGTCTGGGTGTTCGCGGCCGTCGTAGGCATCGCCGTCGCGCTGTTCGTCCCGTCGCCGTGGCACGCGACGTGGATGACGCTGGCGCTCGCCGCATCCGTCATCCTCGCCTTCGTCATCCAGCTGGCGTATGGACGCGTGCAGCGCTTCATCCAGCGCGTGGCGCTGAGCAGCCTCGGGGCTCTGCTGGTTCTGGGAGTGATCAGCGTCGCCGTCGCGCTCTCCTCGCTCATCGCCGGTTCGCGCTGAGCCCATCGCCCTCACGGACGGGCTACCATGGGGCGCATGGACCTGGTCGCGCTCGAAATGTTCTTCGTGGGCCTGCTCGTGCTCGCCTCCCTTGCCATCGCCTTCGTGTCGGGCGCCGTGGTCTGGAACCTCTACCGCGGCCAGCGCTGACGGAGCGGGCGATGATCGAGCTCCCCACCGATCTGCCCGCCGACCTCGCACCCCTCTCGTGGCTCCTCGGAGTCTGGGAGGGAACCGGCGTGATCGATTACGAGGCAGGCGATCACCACTTCTCCGGTGAGTTCACGCACCGCGTGAGCTTCAGTCACGACGGCGGAGATGCCGTCAACTACTCCGCCACCGCCTGGCTCGGCGAGGGCGAGTCGCGGCGTCTGCTCGTCTCCGAGGTCGGCTTCTGGCGCATCGTGCGACCGCAGGGCTCCGGCGACCCCGGGCCGGGCCTGCTCCCGGCTGTGTCCGACGAGCCGGCGCGCACGGCCGACGACGTCGAGGCGCTGCGTACCGCCGAGGGTGGCTTCGAGATCGCCGCGAACATCGTGCACGCCGACGGCGTCAGCGAGCTCTACCTCGGCCAGATCCGCGGCCCGCGCATCGACATCGCGACCGACGCGGTCATCGCCGCGCCCGGAGCCAAGGCCTACACGGCGGCGACCCGGCTGTACGGCCTGGTCGACGGACATCTGCTCTGGGCCTGGGACATCGCCGCCCTCGGATCCGAGCTCGGCTCGCACGCGTCCGCCCGCCTGGCGAAGGTGGACTGATGATCGATTCGCCCGCCGGCGCGATCACCGACGGCGACGTGCTGCTGCACCTCGGCGACCCGATGCGCGAACAGCGTGCACTGGTGCGCGGCACGGCCGTCGCACCGCGCGCGGGCCGCGGCGTCATCGCCGTCACGGGCGCCGACCGGTTGAGCTGGCTCGATTCGATCACGACCCAGGCGCTGGCGCGGCTGGAGCCCGGGGTGTCGACCGAACTCCTGGTGCTCGATCCGCAGGGACGCGTGGAGCACGCCGCGGGCGTGCTGGACGACGGCGAGACGACCTGGCTCATCGCGGATGCGGATGACGCGCCCGCCCTCGCGGCCTGGCTGGGCCGCATGCGCTTCCGGTTGCGGGTCGAGGTCCGCGATGCCGCGACCGAGGTCGCGGTCGTGGGCGCGACGGATGCGGGACTCGCCCTCATCCGCCCCCTCGTCGTCGGCGAGACGCCGCTCGTCTGGCGTGATCCGTGGCCGGGCGTCGCCGTCGGCGGCGCCGCGTACGGTCCCATCGAGGAGCATCCCGGCACCGAGCGCAGCTGGAACGAAGCACTCGTCGATGCCGCCGAGGCGGCACGTCTCGGGCAGTTGGCCGCATCCGGGGAGATCGGCTTCGCGGGCGAGCTCGCGGTCGAGGCTCTTCGCGTCGCCGCCTGGCGCCCCCGCTTCGCCGACGAGGTCGACGAGCGCACGATCCCGCACGAGCTCGACTGGCTCCGCACCGCCGTGCACCTCGACAAGGGGTGCTACCGCGGACAGGAGACCGTGGCCAAGGTGCACAACCTCGGTCACCCCCCGCGCCGTCTGGTCAGCCTGCACCTCGACGGCAGCGCCGAATCCCTTCCCGCGCGCGGCGATGCGGTCGTCGTCGGCGACGTCGAGATCGGTCGCATCACGTCGGCCGGCCGCCATTACGAGGACGGGCCCATCGCCCTGGCCGTCATCAAACGCACGGCCGACACCGACGCCGACGTCGTGGTGCGCACCGCGGACGGCGATGTCGCCGCATCCGTCACGACCGTCGTGCCGCCGGATGCGGGCGCCAGCGCCGGCGTGCCGCGCTTGCCCCGACTCTCGCGCCGGCGGTGACCGTGCCCCCGGGCGGCGCCGACACCACGAGCGTGTCGACGCGGCTGCGAGAGCGCTTCGATCCGAGACCCGCGGTGTCCCGTGCCGTGACGGATCTGCCCGCCATCGCCCAGCTGACGGTGGCGGCGATGGGCGCCTACGTCTTCTCGCTGTTCGTGCTCGGACACTCGGCTCCCGTGCTCGCCGGTACGGTGGCGGTGTCGAGCCTCGGCCTCGTGCGCGACGCTCGGCCGCGGCGCGTGGCCGAGACGGTGGGCGGGATGCTCGTGGGCATCGTCATCTCCGAGATCCTCCTTCGCCTGGTGGGCCCCGGCTGGTGGCAGCTGGGCATCACCCTCGCGGTCGTCGTGTTCGTCGCCAGGGCGCTGTCGCCGCAGCCCGGCTTCGCCATCGCCGCGGCGATCCAGGGGCTCATCGTCCTGCTGTTCCCGATGGCGCCGACGGAGGCGTCATGGAGCCGTCTGGCGGACGGCGCGGTCGGCGGCGTCGCGGCGCTCCTGGTGACAGCCCTCGTGCCCCGCAATCCTCGTGCGGAGGTGCTGCGCGAGGCGAGGACCCTCTTCGCGGCGATCGATGACGCGACCGCGACCCTCATCCGTGCGCTCGAGGACGGGGACCGCTCGCGTGCGGAGCGCGCACTGGAGAAGGCCCGGGCGCTCGATCCGCTCGTGCGGGCCTGGCAGGAGTCGCTCGACTCGGCCGTCGCGGTCGCGCGCATCTCCCCGTTCCTGCGCAGGCGTCGCGCCGAGCTCGACCGATACCGCCGCGTCATGACGGCCACCGATCTCGCCGTGCGCAACCTCCGCGTCGTGGCGCGTCGATCCGGCTACCTGATCGACGACGGCGTGCCCCGTCCTGTCCCGGCCGACCTGCTGAGGTCGCTGGCGCGGGCCCTCGCGCTCGTGGGGGAGTCGCTCGACGACATCGCGCAGCAGATCCCCGCGCGCGAGGCGGCGCGGGCCGTCGCGCGCCACCTGGATCCGGCGCAGCTGGCGCCGGGCGCCTCCGCCGGTGAGCACAGCGTCATCTCCGCCCTGCGCCCGTTCGCGGTCGATCTGCTCGTGGCGACCGGCCTCAGCGAAGACGAGGCGCGAGCCGCCATGCCCCGCATCTGATCATCGGGGCGCGACGCGCTCCCACGGCACCGTCAGCTCGCCCAGGC
Source organism: Microbacterium sp. SORGH_AS_0428 (assembly GCF_031453615.1). NCBI lineage: Bacteria > Bacillati > Actinomycetota > Actinomycetes > Micrococcales > Microbacteriaceae > Microbacterium > Microbacterium sp. SORGH_AS_0428. Next base: position 2,825,037 of record NZ_JAVIZT010000001.1, read on the forward strand.
GCCACCGCGAACGCTGCCGGAGGGGCCAGCCGCCGGCCGCGAGCGCCGTGAGCGCCGCCTGCCACCGCTGCGCGGGGGAGAACGTCGCCAGAGGCGCCGCGCGCGTCCACTCGGCATCCAGCGCGCGCAGCAGCTCGTGCACGCCCTCGCCCGGCACATTGCGGTGGATCAGCGCCTTCGGAAGACGCTCGGCCGCGATCGAGGGAAGCTCCAGACCGGTCAGCCGCAGCGAGATCGTCAGCGTGCGCGGGAGGGCGTCGGGCCCGATCTCCACCCACGTGCTGATGCGACCGAGCTCGTCGCACGTCCCCTCCACGAGGATCCCGCCCGCATCCAAGCGCGACGTCATCCGCTCCCACGCCGCCGGAACCTCATCCTCGTCGTACTGACGGAGCACGTTGAACGCGCGGATAATGCGCGGACGGTCCGGCAGCGGGATCTCGAAGCCGCCGCGGGCGAACGAGACCCGCGCGTCGGGACGGAAGATCGTCGCCCCCTCGCGCACGCTCTCGAGCTGCGCGCGAGCACGGGTCACGCGTGCGGGATCGATCTCGAGACCGTACACGCGCACATCCGGGCGGATGCGGTGCAGCCGTGCCTCGAGCTCCAGCGCGGTGACGCCGCTCGCACCGAACCCGAGATCCACCACGAGCGGTTCCGGCTCCGCGGTCCGCAGCGAGCGGTGGCGAGCGATCCACCTGTCCACCCGGCGGAGGCGGTTGGTACCCGTCGTGCCCCGGGTGATGCGACCCGACGGCGTAGGACTCATGGCCCCATGATGCCAGCGTCGCGGTCGATATCATGGGCTCATGACCACCCCTCACACCCTGATCCTGCTGCGCCACGGCCAAAGCCAGTGGAACGAGCTCAACCTCTTCACCGGATGGGTCGACGTGCGCCTGACCGACCAGGGCAAGGCCGAGGCCGCCCGCGGCGGCGAGCTGCTCGCCGAGGCAGGCCTGCTGCCCGATGTCGTCCACACGTCGCTGCTGAGCCGCGCGATCCAGACCGCCAACCTCGCGCTCGACGCCGCCGACCGCCTGTGGATCCCCGTCAAGCGCACCTGGCGCCTCAACGAGCGCCACTACGGCGCGCTGCAGGGCAAGGACAAGGCCGAGACCCTCGCCGAGTTCGGCCAGGAGCAGTTCATGCTGTGGCGTCGTTCGTTCGACGTTCCGCCGCCGCCGCTCGATGACGCATCCGAGTTCAGCCAGGTGAACGACCCGCGCTACGCCGGGATCGACGGCGAGGTGCCCCGCACCGAGTCGCTCAAGCTCGTGATCGACCGACTCCTGCCGTACTGGAGCGAGTCCATCGTCCCCGACCTCACCGCAGGCAAGACGGTGCTCGTCGCCGCCCACGGCAATTCGCTCCGCGGCTTGGTGAAGCACCTCGAGGGCATCAGCGACGACGACATCGCCGAGCTCAACATCCCCACCGGCATCCCGCTGGTGTATCGCCTCGACGAGAACCTGCAGGCGCTGGGCAAGGGCGAGTACCTCGACCCCGAAGCAGCCGCGGCGGGCGCTGCCGCCGTCGCCAACCAGGGCAAGTAAGCACACACAGGAGGGGTCCGGATGCGTGACGCATCCGGACCCCTCCTGTGTGCTCCGGGTCAGATCTGGGGTTCGGCCTCGGGCTGCGGGGCCCAGTCGCCCGTCGCGAGGTAGACGATCTTCTTCGCGACCGAGACCGCGTGGTCGCCGAAACGCTCGTGGTAGCGGCTGGCCAGCGTGGCGTCGACCGTCGCGGCAGCCTCGCCCTGCCAGGACTCGCTGAGGACCTTCTCGAAGACGCTGACATGCAGCTCGTCGAGCTTGTCGTCCTCGTTGCGCAGCTGCTCCGCCAGATCCAGGTCGCGTGTGCGCAGCAGCTCGGTGAGCTTGCGCGCCACGTCCACGTCGATCTCGCCCATCTTGGTGAAGGTGCCCTTCAGGCCCTTCGGGATGGCGCGGTCGGGGAAGCGCATGCGGGTCAGCTGTGCGATGTGCTCGGCGATGTCGCCCATGCGCTCGAGCGAGGCGCTGATGCGCAGCGCCGAGACGACGGTGCGCAGGTCGCTCGCGACGGGCTGCTGGCGCGCCAGGATGTCGATGGCCAGCTCGTCGAGCTCGATCGCCTTGTCATCGATGACCGAGTCGTTGTCGATGACCTCTTCGGCGAGCGCGACGTCGCTCGTGCCGAACGCCCTCGTCGCCTTCTCGATGGCCTCGGTGACGAGCTCGGAGATCTCGACGAGCCGGACACGGACCTCATCGAGGGACTGCTGGAAAACCTCGCGCATGAAACAGGCACCTTCCTGGGGTGATCGTGGGCGGCACGGGACGGGCCCGGGCGATTCTCGCCGTCGAAGGTTAACGAACGGTGCCGCGGGAGTGAATGTTACCTGCGGTACCGCCCCGGGAGCCGCCGGAGACGGGGTGCGGGTTCAGCATCCATTTACGCTGGAGCCATGAACTCGTCGCAGCTCGCGCTGCTGGCCCTGGTCATGGGCGTCGTCCTCGGGGCGTCGATCACCCTTCTGATCATCGGCGCGATGCGGGCGCGGGCGCGCGTCGAGGCGCGCAACTCGACGGCCGTTCCGGAGGGCGTGCCGGACGTCTTGGCCGCGATGGACGACAGCGCCCTCGTGGTGGACGGTTCGGGAACGGTGCGCGCCGCATCCGCATCCGCCGAGGCCTTCGGCATCCACGTCGACGAGGTCGTGCCCGACGATCGCATCCGCGAGCTCGCACGCGCGGTGCGCGCGGGAGGGATCAGCACCGCGAGCCTGACGCTGCGCCGCTCCTCCTCGCCCGCGGAGCCCCGTCTCGTCTCTGCCCGGGCGACGACCATCTCGCCCAAGCTCGTGCTCGTCGTCATCCGCGACATCACCGAGCGTGAGCGGGTCGAGCAGATGCGCCGCGATTTCGTCGCGAACACCTCCCACGAGCTGAAGACGCCCGTGGGAGCGGTGAGTCTGCTCGCGGAGGCGAATCGAGTCGGCGGCGGACGATCCCGCGCAGGTGCGCATCTTCGCCGGCCGCCTGAGCGCCGAGGCGCAGCGGCTGGCCTCCCTGACCTCTCGCGTCATGAACCTCTCGCGGCTGCAGTCGGCGGACGAGCTCGCCGAGGTCGGCGACGTGTCGGTGGACTCCGTCGTCACCGCCGCGATCGAGGCGCACGCGCTGGCCGCCGGCTCCTCCGGGGTCACGGTCGTCCGGGGCGGCACACGGGGTCTGTATGTGCGCGGCGACACGCAGATCCTCACCGAGGCGCTCGGCAACCTGGTGGCCAACGCGATCGCGTACTCGCCCAGCGGGTCGAGTGTCGGCATCGGCGTGAAGCAGGTGCACAACTCCGTCGAGATCGCGGTCACCGACCGGGGCATCGGCATCTCCGAGGCCGATCAGCAACGCGTCTTCGAGCGGTTCTTCCGCTCGGACCAGGCACGCTCCCGCCGCACCGGCGGTACGGGGCTGGGGCTGTCGATCGTGAAGCACGCCGTTCAGCGGCACGGCGGCGAGGTCCGCGTGTGGTCACGTGTCGGACGCGGCTCGACCTTCACCATCCAGCTTCCGATCGCGATGCCGCCGGACGACCTCGAGGCAGTGACGCCCCGCGGCCGGCGTCGTCCCAAGAAGACCAAGAAGACCCCCGCCGCGACCTCTGCCGCGGCACCGAATCCGAACGGAGTCACCGAATGACCCGCGTCCTGATCGTCGAGGACGAGCCCGACCTCGCCGACCCGCTTGCCTACCTGCTTCGCAGGGAGGGGTTCGAGGTCGAGATCGCCGAAGACGGCGCCGTCGCGCTCTCCGCTTTCCGTGAGCGCGGTGCCGACATCGTGCTGCTCGACCTCATGCTGCCCGGCATGCCGGGCACCGAGGTGTGCCGGCAGATCCGCACCGTCTCGTCCGTGCCGATCATCATGCTGACCGCCAAGGACAGCGAGGTCGACATCGTCGTGGGGCTGGAGCTCGGCGCCGACGACTACGTCACCAAGCCGTACTCGGCCCGCGAGCTCCTGGCGCGGATGCGGGCGGTGCTGCGCCGCTTCGCCCAGGTGGAGGCCGACCTCGACGAGCGCGTCCTCCAGGGCGGAAGGGTGACGCTCGACATCGACCGCCACACCGTGACCGTGGGCGGCGAAGAGATCAACATGCCGCTCAAGGAGTTCGAACTCCTCGAGGTGCTGATGCGCAACGCCGGTCGAGTGCTGACTCGCGGGCAGCTCATCGACCGCGTGTGGGGCACCGACTACTTCGGCGACACGAAGACCCTGGACGTGCACATCAAACGCATCCGGTCGCGTATCGAGGAGAACCCGAGCGACCCGGTCATGCTGGTGACCGTCCGCGGACTCGGGTACCGGTTCGAGGCCTGAGTCGACGACGAAGGGCGGGGCACCCGGAGGTGTCCCGCCCTTTCGTGTGCGCTTCGCTCAGGGAACGAGCGGCGCCAGGTAGTCGAGGTCGCCGTTGAGGACGGGGATCTCCACGCGGGCCCCCTCGCCGTCGCCGGACTGGAAGAAGATCGGCACGGTCGAGCCGGGGCGGGCGCCGAGGTCCTCGATGAGCAGCGGATCGGTGTCCTCGGTGCCGAGGCTCAGCGTGTCTCCGGCGGGAACGCGCACGGTCAGCTTGACCGCGTTCTCGCCGACCTCGAGGTTCAGCACCTGCGAGGAGTCGCTCTCGTTCACGATCGCGGCGACGAAGTTGCCCTCGGTGCCCTCGTCGTTGGCCACGATGAGGGCGTTGCGCACGGCGAGCGGCCCGCTCGAAGCCGGCACGTTGAGCCCATCGGCGGGGGAGTACTGGATCGTCGTGCTCTGCGGTGAGAGCATGGCGCAGCCGCTCGTTCCCAGTGCGACAGCAGCCGCCACGACGACGGACGCGATCAGGCGCGTTTTCACGGTTCCTCCCGGTTGCAGACGGCTTCTCCAGCATTCTACGGGGTCGCGCCCGCACCTCCCGTTCCGCGCCCGACTCGGGCGTCTCGGTCCATGCCCCTCCCGCGACGCAGCGCGGGGGATGGGGGCACGCGGGGGTCGCGCGCGGTCACGCGTGCGCGCGGATCAAGAGGTGGGGCGTGAGGGCGCGAACCCTAGCGCATCCGGCCCTGTGGTATCCTGGTCGTTGCCGAAAGGACATAACTCCATGCTTTTTGAGGTTGGCGAAACGGTCGTCTATCCGCACCACGGTGCCGCGACCATCATCGAGGTCAAGGAACGCGTCATCAAGGGCGAGACCAAGAAGTACTTGAAGCTCAACGTCACCCAAGGCGATCTGGTCATCGAGGTTCCGGCCGACAACGTCGACCTCGTGGGTGTGCGCGACGTGATCGGCAAGGACGGTCTCGAGCGCGTCTTCGAGGTTCTGCGCGCTCCCTTCACCGAGGAGCCGACCAACTGGTCGCGCCGTTACAAGGCGAACCTCGAGAAGCTCGCTTCGGGCGATGTGATCAAGGTCAGCGAGGTCGTGCGCGACCTGTGGCGGCCGCGACCAGGACCGCGGTCTGTCCGCGGGTGAGAAGCGCATGCTCGCCAAGGCCAAGCAGATCCTCGTGTCCGAGCTCGCGCTCGCCGAGAAGACGGACGAAGAGAAGGCCAGCGTCCTGCTCGAAGAGGTCCTCGCCAGCTGACGAAAGGCGCCTTCGTGCCTCAGCCCGTGCCGAGCATCGCGGTCGTGGTCGTCGCCGGCGGCTCCGGTACCCGTCTCGGTGAAGATGTTCCCAAGGCGTTCGTGGGAATCGACGCGAAGACGATGCTGCGTCACGCCCTCGACGGTGTCTTCCGCAGCGGACTCGACGCCCAGGTGGTCGTCGTCGCCCCCGCTGACCGCACGGGCGAGGCCCTGACGGAGGCGCTCGCCGCCGCCGGGGATGCCCGGGAGCGCGTGAGCGTCGTATCGGGCGGCGACACCCGTCAGAAGTCGGTCGCCGCGGGCCTCGCGGCGCTCTGGGGCGACGTCGAGATCGTGCTCGTGCACGACGCGGCGCGTGCGCTGACACCGCCCGAGGTCTTCACCCGGATCGTGGCGGCCGTCGAACGGACCGGGTGGGGGGCAGTTCCCGTCCTTCCCGTGGTCGACACGATCAAACGCGTCGACGGCGATGAGATCATCGGCGTGGTCGATCGTTCCGAACTGGGGGCGGCGCAGACCCCGCAGGGATTCCGGCGCGACGTCCTGAGTGCGGCCTACGCCGTCGCCGACTCCGAGTTCACGGATGATGCCGCGCTCGTCGCCGCGGCGGGTCACCGTATCGCGGCCGTCGCGGGCGATGCGCTCGGCTTCAAGATCACGCATCCCGCTGACCTCGAGCGCGCACGCGCACTTCTGACGCCGGCCACCGAGCACCCGGTGCACCTGCAGCAGCCGGCACCCGCGCCGCGCGTGGGCGTCGGAACCGATGTCCACGCCTTCGCCGGAGACGGGGAACTGTGGCTCGCGGGACTGCGGTGGCCGGGCGAGCCGTCCCTGTCCGGCCACTCGGACGGGGGGATGCGGTCGCCCACGCGGTCGTCGACGCCGTGCTGGCGGCGGCGGGCCTCGGCGACATCGGTACGCACTTCGGCGTCGACCGCCCCGAGTACGCGAACGCGCACGCCGATGCGTTCCTCGCACGCACCCGCGCCCTGGTGGGCGAGGCAGGGTGGGTGATCGGCAACGTGTCGGTACAGGTCCAGACCACCCGTCCGCGGTTCGCGCCTCGGCGTCGCGAGGCGGAGGCCGTCCTGAGCGAAGCACTGGGCGCCCCCGTGTCCGTCTCGGCCACGACGACCGACGGGCTCGGCTTCGAGGGGCGTGGCGAGGGCGTCTTCGCCGTCGCCGTCGCGATGCTGCTTCCCGCGCAGTGACCGTTCAGACCGCCCGCGTGAAGTAGAGCGACAGCGGGTCGTCGCGGTAGTCGGCGAACGGCCCGCAGCGGAGGAAGCCCTCGCTCTCGTAGAGGCGTACCGCGGGAACGAACTCCGGTGTGCTGCCGGTCTCGAGCCACACGCTCGTCAGGCCCATCGTCGCCGCTTCGGCGAGGATGTGGCGGAGCATCCCGCGACCGACGCCCGTCCCGCGGAAGGCGTCGGCGACCCGCATGGACTTCAGCTCGCCGCGGTCGTCACCCCACCGCTTGAGAGCGCCGATGCCGGCGAGCTCGCCGTCGGACCACGCAGACCAGAAGGTGACGTCGGGGCTGCTCAACCCCGTGGCGTCCAGCGCGTGCACGCTCTCGGCGGGCGTGCCGGCGTGCATGGCGGCGAGGTGCGAGACCACGAGATCGTGCGCTGCGCCGCGGGTCGGGTCGTCGAGGCGGTAATCGAGCATGGTCATCCTTCGAGGGGGAACGGTTCGGGGTCTCGTCGGCGGGAGCCCCAGGCCAGCACGACGAGACCGACGGTGAGCACGGCGATGCCGATGAGGGATGCGGCGCCGAGGTGCTCCCCGAGCACGACGAGCCCGAGCAGGGTGGCGGTGATGGGCTCGGCGAGGGTCAGCGTCGCCGCGGTCGCGGCGGTGAGGCGTTGCAGGCCCCAGGTGAACAGCGTGTAGGCGACAGCGATGGTCGCGAGTCCCAGCCAGAGCGCGACGGCGATGCCGCCGGGTTCGGCGAGCCAGCTGAAGGAGGCGAACGGGAGCATGAAGAGGGCGCTCAGCGCCGACCCGGCGCCCATGGCGCCGGCGACCGTGAAGGGATCCCACCCGGTCGACATCAACCGGCGCTGCGCGTTGGCGAAGACGGCGAACGCCGCGCCGGCGCCCAATGACCCGAGCACGCCGAGGGGATCGGCCGAACCGGAGCCGCCGCCGGCGAAGGCCAGCAGCGCGACCCCGATCGTGGCGAGCGTCGTCGCCGCGAGCCACGTGGGGCGGGGGAGGCGCCGGGTGATCGCCCATTCGATGAGTCCCGCCATGACCGGCGCGGATCCGAGCGCGATCACGGTGCCCACGGCGACGCCGCCGCGCGCCGTGCCCAGGAAGAACAGCGGCTGGTACGCCGCAAGGCAGATGCCGGTCAATGCCATGAGCACGAGAGCGCGCGCCGTCAGCGGGGGAGTCGTGGCTGCGCTCGCGCGTCGGTGCCGGCGGGCGAGGGCGAAGCCGATCACCGCCAGCGCGGTGCCGCCGATGAGCAGACGCACCGCTCCGACGCCGAGGGGCGTCGTCCCGTCGGGACCCAGCGCCTGCGAGGTGCCCGTCGTGCCGAACAGCACGGCCGCAGCGAGGACGGCGAACACGGGCAGCATCCTCCCTTTCTACCGTCGTCATGTGTCGGGGTGGTGACGCAGCCCCGCCGGTAGGCTGGTGGAGTGACGGTCCGGCTCTACGACACCCAGGCGCAGGCGCTGCGCGACTTCGCGCCTCTGGAGGACGGCAACGTCACGATGTACGTCTGCGGCCCGACGGTGCAGTCCGGCCCGCACATCGGCCATGTGCGCGCTGCGCTGAGCTTCGATCTGCTGCGTCGCTGGCTCGCGCACCGGTTCGGCCGGGTGACGTTCGTCCGCAACGTCACCGACATCGACGACAAGGTGCTCGCGAACGCGACGCCCACCGAGCCATGGTGGGCGCTCGCCTACCGGATGGAGCTCGCGTTCAGTCAGGCCTATGCCGCGGTCGGCATCCTCGCGCCGACGTACGAGCCGCGCGCCACCGCATCCATCCCGCAGATGATCGAGCTCATCGCGCTGCTCATCGAGCGCGGCCACGCGTACCCGGCACCCGACGGATCCGGCGACGTGTACTTCGACGTGCGGTCGTGGCCCGCCTACGGCGCCCTCACCCACCAAGACGTCGACGCGATGGAAGCGGCGGCGGATGCGGACCCTCGCGGCAAGCGCGACCCGCACGACTTCGCGCTGTGGAAGGGTGCCAAGCACGGCGAGCCGTCGGATGCGCGGTGGGCGTCGCCGTGGGGCGAGGGACGCCCGGGATGGCACATCGAATGCTCGGCGATGTCGCGCCGGTACCTCGGGCCGCGCTTCGACATCCACGGCGGCGGTCTCGACCTGCGCTTCCCGCATCACGAGAACGAGCTCGCGCAATCCACGGCCGCGGGCGATGCGTTCGCACAGTATTGGGTGCACAACGGTCTCGTCACCGTCGACGGCCAGAAGATGTCGAAGTCGCTCGGCAACTTCACTCTCGCCGCCGACGTGCTCGACGAGCGCGACCCGCTCGTCGTGCGCTACGCACTCGCTGCCGCGCACTACCGGTCGAGCCTCGATGTCTCCGGCAAGGCCTTCGACGAGGCGGAGGCGGCGCTCGATCGCATCCGCACCTTCCTCGATCGCGCCGACCGCGTGGGTGCGGCTCCGGGGAGCGCCGTGATCCCCGATGCGTTCGCCGTCGCGCTGGATGACGACCTCGGCGTGCCGCAGGCTCTCGGCGTGCTGCACGAGACGGTGCGTGCAGGAAACGCGGCACTGGATGAGGGAGACTCGGAGAACGCGCGCCGCCGCGCGGCCGAGGTCGTCGCCATGACCGACATCCTCGGCATCAATCCGCTCGACGAGCGGTGGCGCAAGAGCGCGGCGGGCCCCGAAGTGGCAGCCCTCGACGCTCTCGTGCGCGTGATGATCGACCAACGCGCCCAGGCGCGGGCAGACAAGGACTGGGCGAGCGCCGACCGGGTGCGCGATGCGATCGCGGCCGCCGGCATCGTCCTCGAAGACGGTCCCGAGGGGACCCATTGGAGTGTGAAACGTGGCTAAGCCGGGAAACCCGTCCGCCGGACGCGGCAAGAAGAAGGGCCCCACGAAGGGCACCGGCGGCAAGAACCGTCGTTCGCTCGAAGGTCGCGGTCCGACCCCCAAGGCGGAGGACCGCGCCTGGCACCCCGCGGGCAAGCGCAAGGCCGCGCAGGAGCGCTTCGTCGCGGCCGGCGGCAAGGCCGCTCCGCGCATCGCGGGTCAGAACCGCACGCCGCGCTCTAAGCAGAACGACGACACCGAGACGGTCACCGGTCGTAACTCCGTGCTCGAAGCGCTGCGCGCCCGCATCCCTGCGACCGCCTTCTACATCGCGCAGCGCGTCGAGATGGACGACCGCGTCAAGGAGATGCTCTCGATCGCGACGCACCGTGAGATCCCCGTGCTGGAGGTCACGCGGCAGGAGCTGGACCGCATGGCGGGCTTCGACGGCGTGCACCAGGGCGTTGCCCTGAAGGTTCCCCCGTACGAGTACGCGCACCCGCAGGACCTGCTGGAGCAGATCATCGACCGCGACGAGCTGCCGTTGATCGTGGCGCTCGACGGTGTGACGGACCCCCGCAACCTGGGTGCCATCATCCGCTCCACGGCAGCGTTCGGCGGTCAGGGCCTCATCATTCCGCAGCGTCGCAGCGCGGGCGTCAACTCCGCCGCGTGGAAGACGAGCGCGGGGGCTGCAGCCCGCCTGCCGGTCGCGATGGCGGCGAATCTCACGACGACGCTCAAGGAGTTCAAGAAGCAGGGCGTCTTCGTGCTCGGCCTCGACGGCGACGGCGACGTGGCGCTTCCGGCCCTGCAGCTGGCCGATCGTCCCGTCGTGATCGTCGTCGGCTCTGAAGGCAAGGGGCTCTCGCGCCTGGTGACCGAGACGTGCGACCAGATCGTGTCGATCCCGATCTCCGCCGCGACCGAGTCCCTGAACGCGGGGATCGCCGCATCCGTCGCGCTCTACCAGGTCGCCACGCTACGGTCGGCCTGACAGTCCCCGTCCGAAGGAGCATCCATGTCTCGTATCGCCGTTCTCGGAGGAACCGGCTACGCCGGTAGTCACATCGTCGCCGAGGCGGTCCGACGCGGGCATACGGTGCTCTCGGTGGCGCGCACCGTCGCCGCCGAACGGGTCGATGGCGCGGTCTACGTCGAGGCCACGCTGCTGGATGTCCCCACCCTCGTGAACGAGCTGATCGGCGTCGACGTGGTCGTCTCGGCAGTGGCCGCGCGCGGCGACATGCTCGGCGCGCTCCGCCCCGCGATCGAGCAACTGCTCTCGGTGCTGCCCGAGGACGTGCGGATCGGCGTCATCGGCGGCGCCGGCGGCAGCCTCGTCGCCGAGGGCGGCCCGCGCCTCGTCGACACCGAGGGCTTCGCGGACGAGTACAAGCCCGAAGCGCTCGAGGCGATCGGCATCCTCGAAGACCTCCAGACGCGCGCGGGCGACCGCGACTGGTTCTACATCCACCCCGCGGGCGGATTCGGTGCGTGGGCGCCGGGGGAGCGCACGGGCTCGTATCGCGACGGCGGCGACGTGCTCGTCGTCGACGAGAACGGCGAGTCGTTCATCTCGGGCGCCGACCTCGCCGTCGCCGTGCTCGACGAGATCGAGACGCCGCGTCACTCGCGGGAGCGTTTCACCGTCGGCTACTGAGCCGACGCGGGCGGATGCGGCGAGCTGCGGTCCGTGATCAGACCAGATCGCGCCAGTCGATCTCCTCGTCCTCATCGTCGTCCGTGTCGCGCGGCACGTAGTCGTCGCGCAGCACGGGGATGATCGAGGTCGCCTCGGTGGGCGGACCCACCACGGTCGCTTCATCGCGGCGGTGGCGCAGGACGTCGTCGATGTAGCTGGTGAGCACCTCCGCAAGCGGCACGGAGCGCCCGCGCGCCTGCGACATGTACCAGCTGTGCTCGAGCACCTGGTGGTAGACCTCCGCGGGCTCCAGCTTGGAGCGCAGGTCGAAGGGGATCGCCTTGACGACCGGCTCGAACTTCCGCGTGAGCCACTCGTGCGCGACCATCTCCTCGTCGGAGCCGACGCGGGAGATGCGCGCGCGGAACTCGTCGAGGTCGTTGAGCAGACGTCGCGCCTGGTTCTCCTCGACATCGAGCCCCGTCAGGCGCAGGAGGCGCCGCTGGTGGTGCCCGGCGTCGACGACCTTGGGCTGGATGGAGACGAGCGCTCCGTCTGTCGCAGTGTCGATCGACATCTCTCCGATGTCGAAGCCGAGCGCGTTCAGCCGCTGCACGCGCTCCGTGATCCGCCACGACTCCGCCGCGGAGAAGCTCTCCTTGTCGGTCAGCGCCGCCCAGAGCGAGCGGTAGGAGGAGACGATGCCGTCGGCGATGTCGAGCGCGTCGACGTCGCCGGCCAGGCGACCGCCGGCGGCGAGGTCCATGATCTCGCCCGCGATGTTCGTGCGCGCCACATCCAGGTCGTGCTCGCGCTGACCGCGCGTCAGGCCGCCCTCGTGGAGCTCGCCCGTCTCGGCGTCCACGAGATAGGCGGCGAAGGCGCCCGCATCCCGTCGGAAAAGAGTGTTGGAGAGCGAGACATCTCCCCAGAAGAACCCCACGTTGTGCAGACGCACGAGCAGGACCGCGAGCGCGTCGACGAGGCGGGAGGCGGTGTTCGGTCGCAGCACCTGGGTGAACAGCGCTCGGTAGGGCAGGGAGAACTTGAGGTGGGCGGTCACCAGAGCCGCCGGCAGCGGGTGGCCCGCCGCATCCGTCCGCCCGTCGATCACGGCGAAACGGTCGACGCACGGAACGTCGAGGCGGGCGAGGTTGCCGAGCATGTCGTACTCGCGTCGCGCCATCTCCCCGGTGGTCTCCTTGACGGCGATGACTTTGCCGCTGAGGGTCGAGAAGCGAACCAGGTGACGCGAGAGGCCCTTGGGGAGCTGAACGATGTCGTTGCTGGACCAGTCCGCGAGCGGCGTGCTCCATGGCAGCGTCAGCAGCGCGGGATCGATCGCACTGGCCGTGATGGTCAGCGAGTCCGCCATGGTGTCCCTCCACATATGTCGCGGCGCGGCGGATCCGGGTGGATCCGCCGCGCCGCGGGGGTCGTTCCGATCAGACCGAGGCGATCGCCTTGTCGTTCAGGCGCTCGCCGGTCTCGAGGTCGAACACGTGCACGTGTCCGGGCACGGGGGCGAGGATGACCGTCTCGCCGGCGCTCGGGTGACGGCGACCGTCGACGCGCGCCACGATGTCGGTGCGCTTGCCGTTGATCTCGGAGTGGCCGTACAGGTAGCCGTCGGCGCCGAGCTCTTCGATCAGGTCGACGACGACAGACAGGCCCTTGCCGTCGGCGGGAGCCACCTGGATGTCCTCGGGGCGCACACCGATGGTGACCTCGGTGCCGTGCGCCTTGCCGATCGTGTCGGCCTCGACGGGGACGATGAGGTCGCCGAAGCGGACGCCGCCCTCGGCCAGGTCGGCCGGGAAGAGGTTCATGGCGGGGGAGCCGATGAAGCCGGCGACGAACACGTTCTTGGGCTTCTCGTACAGGTCGCGCGGGGTGCCGACCTGCTGCAGCAGGCCGTCCTTCAGCACGGCGATGCGGTCACCCATGGTGAGGGCCTCGGTCTGGTCGTGCGTGACGTAGACCGTGGTGACGCCGAGGCGACGCACCAGCGACGCGATCTGCGTACGCGTCTGCACGCGCAGCTTGGCGTCGAGGTTCGACAGCGGCTCGTCCATGAGGAAGACCTGGGGCTGACGCACGATGGCGCGACCCATGGCGACACGCTGACGCTGACCACCCGAGAGGGCCTTCGGCTTGCGGGTCAGGTACTCCTCGAGGTCGAGGAGCTTGGCGGCCTCGAGGACACGCTGGGCGCGCTCCTCCTTGCCGACGCCGGCGATCTTGAGCGCGAAGCCCATGTTCTCGGCGACCGTCATGTGGGGGTAGAGGGCGTAGTTCTGGAACACCATCGCGATGTCGCGGTCCTTCGGCGGGACGTCGGTGACGTCGCGGTCGCCGATGCGGATGCTGCCCGAGTTGACCTCTTCGAGGCCGGCGAGCATGCGCAGCGAGGTGGACTTACCGCAACCGGAGGGGCCGACCAGGACGAGGAACTCGCCGTCTCCGACCTCGAGGTTGAGCTTGTCGACGGCCGGGCGGGTTCCGCCCGGGTACAGACGCGTTGCGTTGTCGAACGTGACAGTTGCCACTGTTTCTTCTCCTTCACCGGCAGGTACGTGCCGGACGATCCGTAGTGATGGATGCGCGGGGGTGACCCGCAACGCCCGCCATCGGGCGCACCTCTCAGTATGGCACGAGCGTCTGGGCATTTCTCAGGCTCTCTGGCTAGCATCGGATCGGCCGTTTCCCGTGCGGCCCGACCGGACTCCGCCGGTCCTACGTTTTCTTCAGAGGTCCTATGTCGAGCGACGACTCATCGAACGTCCCGGCGCCGAGCGACCGCCGCGAGGCGGTGCGCGAGAAGGCGCAGCGAGTGCGGCAGCGTCATGCGCGGGTCGGCCGACTCCGCGTGGCCGCGCTCTCGATCAGCGGCGTGGCGGTCGTCGGTGCCGTGGTCGCCGCCGTCGTTTTCGCGGTGAGCTCGTCGACTTCCTCCCCCCAGCTCCAGCCGAGCGGCGCCGTCGACGGCGGTTTCGCCGTCGCATCCGTCGCCGGCGTGTCGGTGCTCGGCGGGTCTGTGGACGAACCCGCACCGACCGAGTCCGCTTCGCCGCAGGGCGACACCACCCCCACGCCCGTGCCGACGAACCGTTCGTCCGTCGACATCCGCGTGTACGTGGACTACCTCGCGCCCGGGGCGAAGCAGTTCGAGACGGCGAATGCTCCCCAGCTCTCCTCGTGGGTGACGGAGGGGGCGGCGACGCTCTCGTACCACCCGGTCGCCATGCTCACCGCCAAATCGAACGGCACGAAGTACTCCCTGCGTGCAGCGGGCGCGGCGGCCTGTGTCGCGACCTATTCGCCCGACACGGTGTTCGCGTTCAACCACCAGCTGCTGCTGCAGCAGCCCGAGGCCACATCCGACGGGCTGAGCGACGACACGCTCGCCGACATGGCGCAGGCAGCGGGAGCGACCGAGCCTCGTCAGGTGCGTTCCTGCATCGAGAACGGTGAGTTCATGGCATGGGCCAAGAACGCGACCGACACGGCCGTCGCCGGCATCCCGGGCACGGACGGTCTGACGCTCACCAGCACGCCGATGATCTTCGTCAACGGCGAGCTCTACCAGGGTGCGCTCGACGATCCGAAGGAGTTCGCGCAGTTCGTGCTCACCACGGCGAGCGACGCGTACTACCGCACGGCCAGCCCCACGCCGACACCGACGCCCTCGTCGTAATCCGCCCGCGCCGAGCGCATAGACTCTTCCCTGCGCTCGCGAGGGCGTCAGGCCGCCAGGCGGTCACGCCGGCTTGGCGCAATTGGTAGCGCACCGTACTTGTAATACGGGGGTTGCAGGTTCAAGTCCTGTAGCCGGCACTTCAGACGTGGAGGGCGTCGACGCGCACGTTGTCATACGGGGGTTGCAGGTTCACGTCCTGTAGCCGGCACTTCAGACGTGGAGGGCGTCGACGCGCACGTTGTCATACGGGGGTTGCAGGTTCACGTCCTGTAGCCGGCACTTCAGACGTGGAGGGCGTCGACGCGCGCCTTATCGATACGAGCGAATCTCGAAGTCCAGCCGGCTGACGCGCACCCTCTGCGCCTCGCCGACCGCGTGCTGTGTGCACGACTCGCACTGTTCCGGGAGGGGGAGCCGGATGAGTTCGTGGGTGAACTGGTGGGTGAGTCCGCGCGCGACACCCGCTTCTCGGGGAGACCGAACCCGTATAAAGACCTAAGCAAGCGAAGCGACCGAGTGCGACGCGCGATCTGTTCCCAGCCCGAGCGGGGAGACGGCTGGTCGCCGCAGCCCGCGACTCGGGGGCGACAGAGTAATGGGAATTGATCGTTGTTCGATGTGAGTCAGGCCGAGCGGGCAGCACTGATCGGGCTCCGCGGCACTGATGAACTCGGGGCGTCACTTCTGCATCGGGTGGCCGCGATCTCGTCTTTGTCGCTCGCCGAAGCCGATGGTGCCGTCCGATTGCGCGCATCCAGCGGCGTCATCCTTGCTCGGCTGCAGATCGGTGCATACGCCGAAGCTCTCGAACTGGCCGAGCGCATCGCCGAGATGATGCCGGCCTCCGCGGGTGCGGTTCTCTCGCCTCTCGAGTGCAGCGTGATGTGGTCCGCGGTCGCCGAAGCGTTCGTGACGTCGGGACAGGCGCGCGACGGCGCAACGTTCTCCTACCGCGCTGCACATGCGGCCGAAGCAGCAGAGAGCGACACCGCCCTCTTCCGAGCTCATTCCTTGGTCTGTGTCTGCTCGGCGCTGTTCGGAGACTACGTCGCCGCTGCCGAGGCCGCGACAGCAGCCCACGCGATCTCGCAGAGGTCTGGCTGGGCGCCCGATGTGAGCAGTTTTCCGCTGATCCTGGGCGAGATCCTCATCCACTCCGCCGAGCTCGACCCGGACAGGCTCTCCGCGTCGGCCAGCGCCTTGAGGACGTTCGGGTCGAATCCGCGATATGCGGCCACCGCTGCTGCGGTGGAATCCATGGTCGCGCTCGTCAGCGGTGACACCGGTGCCGCTGTGACCATCGCGACCAACGTCGTGGCGAGCACGCGCGACGAGAGAGTGCTCCCCATGGTTCGCGGATTCGCGACGGGAATCCTCGCTGATGCCCTTCTGACTCGCGGTGAGCCGGACCGGGCGCTCACCGTGCTGGATCAGATCCCGTCCCCTCCCGGACACGCCCTCTGTTTCGATATGCAGCGCGCGTCGGCCTACCTGATGCGGGAAGACTATGCGGCTGTGCTTCGTGTCACGAGCGGCTGCGTGTCTCTGGGGATGGAGCACAGCCTGCGAACTCTGACGCCCATTCTCCTTCGCCGAGCGCTTGCGCACCTCGCGCTCGGAGACCACCGCATCGCGGACATCGAAGTCGAGGACGCCCTGAGGATGATGGCGGAATCAGGGTCGGCTACACCGCTGCTGACGCTGTCGACCACGCAGTTGCAGACGCTTCTGGCCAAGTTCGCCACGCGCAACGAGGCGTTGGAAGCTCTCGTGACCTCGCTGTCGCACCGGTTGAAGAAGCTGCCCAGGCTGTCCGGGTTGCGTGTTCGAGCGTTGCCGTTGCTTACTCCACGCGAGACCGAGCTGGCGTGGCAGTTGCGGGAGGATCTCACCCTCGATCAGATCGCTCGCGAACGGTTCGTCTCCAGGAACACGGTGAAGTCCCAGGTGCGATCGCTCTACGTCAAGCTCGGGGTGACGTCGCGGCAGGGTGCTGTGCAGCTTCTCGAGCGCGGCGGGTTCTACGAGCGTCAGCCGCCTCGCCGGACCTGACGCCGGTGAGCCCGCTCACGGCGCGAAGCCGTACGTGGCGGCGAGCGAGCGCAGTTCTTCCACGGACGAGATGCCGAGTTTGCGGTATGCACTGCGCATCTGGGACTTCACGGTGTTGACCGAGAGGTAGTGCTCCGTGGCGATCTCCTCGAGCGTCGCGTCCGTGAGGCGGACGCCGAGTACCGCTCGCTCGCGTGGTGTGAGCTTCTGAAACGGATCGCCCGCATCGACTCTTGCAGCGCGCACAATCGCGTCGACGACATCCGGTGAAAGTCCGTTGCTGTCAGCGGCGAGTCTGCGCACGTCCGCCCGCGGAAGCAGCACGAACGGCGAGTACAACTCCTGTTCCGACGCGATGGATGCGGCCAGACGGAAATCGTCCGCGCCCGCGCCGATCGTGAGATCGCGGGAGGCAGCGGCGCGCAGGGCGAGCGCTGCGACCAGCGCGCGCGGCGTGTGCGAGGTGCTCGCGCTCATGAGCGAAGCCGCGCGGAGCACTCTCTCGTCGAGTCCCGCGTGCGCGTCCGCGGCGATGCGCTGAATCCGCACGAGCGCGGAGACCACCTCGCCACCGAGGTCGTCGTCTGTGCCCAGGGCGTCGCGCGCGGCGGTGTGCATTCCCAGCCTTGTGAGAAGAGCATGCTTCGAAAGGGCGACGAATGCGGCGCTCTGGCCCCGCGAGGCGGAGTGCGCGATGGCCATTGCGGGCGCTTCCAAGCCCACCATCAGGCGCATGGCCTCGGCGGACGAGTCCGCCAGGAGCGCGCTGACGTACATGTGTGCGTGAGTCCGCTCGGTCGCCGCCTGCAGATCGACGAGGGAGAGGCGCTCTCTCGCCTCGTCGAAGCAGAGCCGGTCGTAGAGAAGCAACGCCTCGGCGAGCATGACCACGGCACGGCTACGGGGCACCCACCAGCCGTCCCTCATCTCGGGCACGCGCTGCAGCCAACGTCGGGCCTCCGAGTTCCGCCCGGCCAGCGCGTGGCACCATGCGATGGCCGCGGCGCTCCGGGCCCGACCCATGAGATCTCCCAGGAGCAGGGCGAGGTCGTAGCTGTAGGTGTACTCGCGGAACGCGGCGCGGAGATCGCCGGCCTGCTCCCACACGTAGCCCCACGCGTACGTCATCTCCGGGAGAGCGGGCTGCATGTTCTCACGTTCATCCGCCGCGCTCTCGTCCACGATCCGCCGCGCGCGCAGGGCGTACTGCGTCGCTTCGTCGAGGTCACCGCCGGCGCGTGCGGCGGCCGCTCGGATGGTCAGTTGCGTGACCCGGTCGAAGGCTGACTGCGCTTCGCTGGCGGACGTGCTGCCGCGGAACTTGGTCGTGTGAGCGGCCGGATCGTCGATGATCCTGTCCAGGTACACCTTCCCCTGGATGATGCGCGAGTTGCGCCGAGCGAAGTCTTCAGGGAACCGCAACAGCCACGCCCGCAGACGGTGGGGCTCCGAAAGCAGTGCTTCACCCCAGTGCGCCTCGACAAGAGCGGCTGCGCCGTTCCAATCGCGCGCCTCCAACAGCCGTTCAATCCGTCGGCCGATGGCACCAGTCAAAATCGTCACCCCCGAGACGGCGTCGACGCTGCCTCGGGCAGGCGCATCTCGTCCGCGTCCCGACACCCCTTGTCGGTCGCTTCGACCCTAACAGCGCAGCTCCAGCCGGCGTGGGCTTCTGGCCGCACTCAGCGGCGACGGCGCCTCAGCGGACCGTCTTGGCCATCGACTCGCGAAACGACCGGTCGGACGGGTTCCAGGCGAAGAGCCACTCGAGCGCCGGATACCGGTCCACCAGCCAGGTGATGATGAGCGGGGGCACGAAACCCAGCACGAGGGCGACCCCGAGCATCGTCCATGGTTCTGTGTCCCCGACGAAACGCAGGTAGGCGAGGGGGAACATGGTGAAGGGGACGTGCAGCACGTACAACCTGATCGTCCGGCGACCGATGTAGCGGAGGAAGGCGCACCATCGCGCCGACGCGAAGATGGCCACGCATCCGGCCGCACCGAGGAAGCCCGCGACGTAGAGCGGCATCTGCCACACCGCGATCGACAGGCGAGCGATCCCGAGCGTTCCTGCCGCGCTGAGGGCGATGGCCGCGCCGAGGAGGAAGATGCTCGTCCACCTGCGTCGGATGAACGCTGCGAGGGTCGGCAGGTGGGGCCCGAGTGTCACACCGATGAAGAAGGCGGCCGCATTGCTGAAGAATCGGGGGCCTTCGCCGGTCGACAGGAAGGCTCCGGCCATGATCAGCGCGAACACGACCACGAGGGGAGGGATTCTCCGCGTCGCAAGAGCGAGCAGGTAGTAGACGAAGAGGTAGGCGAGGAACCAGAGGTGATCGCCGGGGCGGATGAAGATCAACCAGAAATCGGGTTCCGGGTGGTATCCGAAGTTCTCGTACCACTGCGCCGCGATCCAGAACATGATGATCGCCCACAGCAGATACGGATACAGGACCCTCCTCACCTTGCCCGAGAGGTAGGTCCACGGCCCCTTCGCGAGCGATCTCGTAACGAGAAGCCCGGAGAGGATGAAGATGATCGGCATCCGTAACGGGGTGATGATCACGCCCACCGTTTCCAACCGATTGAAGGGGTGATCAGCGTAGAACCCGGCCAGTCCCACGCAGTGGAACAAGATGACGAGGATGATCGCGAGTCCCCGGAGGACATCCATCCAGTCCACGCGGGTGGAGCTCGAGGTGAACAACTGATGCCTCTCTGGTGAACATGGGGCAATCGTCGAACTCTATTCGATCGTCCCTGTTCGAGGCGAGGCGGGCTCGCCGTCCGTAACCTCGCTGGGGCGCAGGTCACATCCAGGAGGGCGAGGTGCGGGGGGCGCGTGTCGCGCGCGTCAGAAGCCCGGAAAGAGGACTCCGGCGGTGACGGCCGCGGCGATCGCGGTGAGGCCCGCCCACGTCGCGACCACGAACGGGATGCGCTCGCGTGCGTGCAATCTCCGACGATTGACCGGGTCGGAGACGACCGTCGTGAGCGAAGCCTTCGCGGCGGCGAGACTCGCGTAACGCCCTACAGGGGACGAGAAGCGGTCGAAGGCCACATAGCTGCCGTCGTCGTTGCGGTCGATGTAGCCGAAGAAATCCCCGTCGCGCTGAGCGACGTACAGTCCGTCGTCGGCCTCATTCCATGTGGTCCGAGTTGCGGCTGCGACGAACGGGGCGAGCGTTGTCGTCATGCCGCCCGCCGGCGTGGCTGCTGCTGAGCGGCGGGAACCTCGTCGTCGAGGTCGACCGTGAGCCCCGCCGTCGAACTGGCGGACTCGGCGAGCGACTGGAGGAAGACGGGGTTCAGGGATTCGGGTTCGGCGGAGGAGAAGACGAACCGCAGGGGGATCGATGAGTGGATCCAGAGCGTCTCGCGTCCGTCCGCCCCACGCAGGTTGAGCGTGAAGGACTCTTGGCGACGCAGCTTCGTGGTGGCGACCACCTTGACGTGGGCCAGCAGGCGATCGTTCATCTCGACCGGGGCAGTGGCGTTTGCGTAGTAGAGCTGTCCCATGGGGTGCCTTTCGATCGATACGAAGCTTGTTCGATGAGGACATTACTAGGTAGGCTAGCGATATGGCAAACAAACATTTCGCGAATCGTGAGTTTCGATGAGCGACCGCGCGATGTACTGGTACGACGCGAATGACGTCCGGCAGCACGCCGGCCGGCGAGTGCTCGACGCGCTTCGTACCTACCGCGCCTCCGAGATGGCGATGCGCCGCCGCACCCAGGAATCCATGGGCATGGGCGAGAACGACCTTCTCGTGCTGCAGTTCCTCATGGGTGCGGCCAAGCGGGGCGGGGAGGTCTCGCCGGTCGATATCGGCCGCCACCTCGGCGTCTCGACGCCCTCCGTCACCGGAATACTGGATCGGCTCGAGCGCAGCGGGCACCTCAAGCGCAAACCGCACCCGCAGGACCGACGGCGATTGCTCGTCGAGACGACCGAGCTCGCCCACATCGAGGTGCGCCGCACGCTGGACGGTATGCACGCGCGGATGATGGCTGCCGTCCGGCCTCTCGATCCGGACGATGCGGATGTCATCGTCGGCTTCCTCCACGCGATGACGGAGGCCGTGGATGCGGTGGATTCGCCCGGCAGCGTGGAAGCCTCCACTGCCTGAAGGGCGTCTCGGGGTGCCGGTCGTGCCGGGCGTGCACTCGCGCGTAAGGGGGAGGCGTCGCCGAGCGAAGGGTATCCGTGCCCGCTGGGGGTCCTGAACCTCGCCGCCGCGTAGTCTCGATCGGTGACCTCGCCCCACCCGCGTCGCCTGCCCCGACCGATCGCCGTCGCCGGCGCCGTTCTCGTGGGCGTCCTCACCGCGACGCAGGCGCAGATCAACGGCGCGCTCGGCGCAGCGATCGGCGATGCGCTGACGGCCGCCGCCATCTCGTTCGGATCGGGCTTCGTCATCCTGTTGGCCCTCAGCACCCTGCTGGCCGGCGGGCGCGTGGGAGTCGCCCGCCTCATCTCGGGGGTCCGCGAGCGCCGCATTCCGGTGTGGATGATCCTCGGCGGCGCCGCGGGAGCGTTCACCGTCTTCACGCAGGGACTCGCCGTCGCGGCGATCGGCGTCGCAGCCTTCACCGTCGGCGTGGTCGCAGGTCAGACTGTCAACGGCGTCGTCCTCGATCGGGTCGGCTACGGACCCGCCGGCGTCGTCGGGGTCACGATCGGCCGCCTCGTCGGGGCACTGCTCGTCGTTGCGGCGGTGGTGGTCTCACTGGTGGGCGAGGGAGCCGCATCCGTACCGATCTGGCTGCTCGTGCTGCCCCTGCTGGCGGGAGCGGGAATCGCTTGGCAGCAGGCGACGAACGGACGGCTGCGCAATGAGGTGGGCAGCCCCTTGACCGCCACACTCGTGAACTTCGCCGGTGGCACCGTGCTCCTGACGACGGCAGCCGCCGTCAGGCTCGGGATCGCAGGACCGCCTCGGCTGCCGTCCGAACCATGGCTGTACGTGGGCGGTGCCATCGGCGTCGTCTACATCTTCCTGTCGGCGGCGCTCGTCCGGCACACCGGTGTGCTGCAGCTGGGGCTCGGGTCGGTGGTCGGCTTGCTCGGTGCCTCGGTCGTCATCGACGCGCTCTTTCCCGGACATTCCGGACCGCCCATACAGCTTGCGTTGGTCGCCGTGGCCATCGCCGTCGTCGGCGTCGTCGTGGCGACCGTGCCACGCTGGCGACGCCGATGATCAGCGCGGGAGCCTGCTGAGGAACGCGGCACCGTCGATCTGCTTGACCCGCATCTCGCGGGCGAGCCCAGGCTTGCCTCCGACGTAGAGCCACCCCAACAGCCGTTCGTTCTTGCGCAGCCCGTGCGCCTTGGCGACGGCTTTGCTGCGGGTGTAGTGACCCGTGCGCCAGATCACGCCCCATCCGGCCTCGTCGAGAGCCAGGCTCAGCATGTGTGCGACTCCGGACGCGACCGCCTCCTGCTCCCAATCCGGCACTTTGTCCTTCTGGATGCGGGCGACGACCGCGATGAGCAGCGGGGCACGCAGCGGCTTGGTCGATGCGCCGTCCTTCTTCTCCGCCTTGTGGATCGCGCGTCCGAGACGCTCGCGGTCTTCGCCGCGCAGTTCGATCAGCCGCCACGGTCGCAGCGATGAGTGGTCGGCCACCCGTCCTGCGGCCGCGACCATGTCGACGAGTTCGTCATGCGTCGGCGCTTCGTCGGTCACTTTGGACCACGATCGGCGCACGCGCATCGCGTCGCGTGCGCCGGTGGTCATTCGCCGGCCTCCGGGGTGAACTCGAGCGCGATCGAGTTCATGCAGTACCGGTCGCCGGTGGGCGTGCCGAAGCCGTCGGGGAACACATGGCCGAGGTGCGAGCCGCAGGAGGCGCAGCGCACTTCGGTGCGCACCATCCCGTGGCTGTTGTCCTCGATCAGTTCCACGGCCTCGGGGCGGACCGACTCGTAGAAGCTCGGCCAGCCGCAGTGCGAATCGAACTTCGTTCCGCTCTGGAACAGTTCGGCGCCGCAGGCGGCACACGCGTACAGACCTGCTCGCGACTCATCGAGCAGCTCGCCCGTCCAGGCACGCTCGGTCGCCGCCTCGCGCAAGACCGCGTACTTGTCTGCTCCGAGCTCCTCGCGCCACTGCTCCTCGGACTTGTTCACTGCGTAGCTCATTGGTCCTCCTTCTGTTCCATTCAACCCGACCTGCGAGGGCACTGTTCCCGTGTGACCGAGAATGAGCGGGTGAGCGAACTCGAGGCAGTCATCGCGCGCTACCGGCGCTTCGCCGAGGAAGAGGCGCCGGGTCGCAGCACGCTCTACGAGCAGTGGGCGCACGCGGTGCATACCGCCCCGGAACTCGCCTCCGTTCTCGCGCGGATCCCGGCGACGCATCGGCAGCCGCCCCTCGTGTTCGCCGTCAGCAGGCTCCTGGGAGCGCCGGAGACGGAGGGTGAGGAGTGGGGAGCGTGGGTGCTCACGCACGCCGACGTCCTCGTGGCGGAGTCCGCGGCGCGCTCTGTGCAGACGAACGAGCCCGGGCGCTGCGCCGCGCTGCTTCCCGCGCTCTCGCAGATCGAAGGCCCCATCGCCCTCCTGGAGATCGGCGCGAGCGCGGGCCTGTGCCTCTACCCGGACCGCTACTCCTATCGCTACGTCGCGGATACGGGCCGGACACGACGGCTCGATCCGATCGCCGGTCCGGCACCCGTCGTGCTCTCATCCGACTGGAGCGGTCCGGACGCGGGGCTGCGGATCCCGACGGTCGTGTGGCGGGCGGGCATCGACCTGCATCCGCTCGACGCCCGCTCCGCCGGCGATCGCCGCTGGCTCACGGGGCTCGTGTGGCCGGGGGAGAGCGGAAGACGGGAGCGTATCGACGCGGCCCTCGACATGGCGGCCGAAGAGCCTCCGATCCTGCGAGCGGCGGATGCGGCGGCGCCCGGCGTCATCGCCGAGCTGGCGCTGGCCGCACCACCCGACGCGACCCTCGTGGTCACGACACCGGGAGTCCTGGCGCACGTCCCCTGGGAGGGGCGGCGTCGCATCATCGACGCGGCACGGGCATCAGGGCGCTGGATCACGATCGACGCACCGCGGCTGCACGACGGCTGGAGCGGGCCGATCGACGAGGCCGCCTGGCCGAAGGGTCGCTTCGCGCTGGCCCTGGATGGCGAGGTGCTCGCCGCAGTCGACCCGCTGGGGGCGGCCGTGGAGTGGCGTCCGGCTGCGGCGGGAACCCTCGGTTAGCGTTGCCTCGTGCCCGTGCGCGACTCCGCATCCGACGCTCTGAGCGAGCGCGACTCCCAGCTGCTCGCCTTCGAGGCGCGCTGGCTCGGACACACCGGCGCCAAGGAGGAAGCGATCCGGGTCGAGCTTCAGCTCGCGCCGGCACGGTACTACCAGCTGCTGGGGCGACTGATCGATTCGCAGGCCGCTCTGGCCCAGGATCCGCTCCTCGTCGGCCGGCTGCGCCGCATCCGCGACGATCGTCGGCGTGAGCGTTCGACAGCTCGCCGCGGCGCCTGAGGCCCGTTCCGCAGACGGAGCGAGGGGCTCCGGTAGCATCGTGGGGTGTCCCGAAACCCGCATCCCCGCGACCGATTCGACGACCTGCCGAACACCTCGGGGCGTGTCGGAGCCCACCGCGCCGAGAACCCGCGAATGCGGGCGGGCGTCGTCACGCTCTGGGCGATCGTCGTCACGATCGTCCTCATCGCTGCGGGGATCTTCGGGAGCCTGGTGCTTTCCGGGCGCATCGTGCTGGTGCCCTCGCCGACACCCACCCCGACTCCGACGCCCGAGGTGACGCCCGTGGTCGACATGTCCTTCTCCGTGCTGGTGCTCAACGCGACGCCGGAGACAGGCCTGGCGACCACCATGAAGGACGAGCTGATCGCCAAGGGCTGGGCTGCAGACCTCGTCAACGCGAGCAGTGCCAGTGCCACGGACTTCCCGCAGACGACGGTCTATTACGCGTTCCCGGGCGACGAGGCGGCGGCCAAGGGTCTCGCCGAGCTCATCGGCGGAGCGGACGTCGCCCAGAGCACGCAGTATCAGCCGACGGACGATGCAGGCACGGCCGATGTGGACGAGTCGCAGGCGAAGCAGCTGACGATCGTGATCGGACTCGACCGCACCGCCGCAGGGGCGCCCAGTCCCACGCCGACCCCCTGAGCCTCCCCATCGAGGGCCGCGTGTTTCCGCGGCGTAAATAGTTCGCTGCTGCTGTGTCAACTGTGTCGGATCCGTCGCTTCCACGCTGTTTCCGCTGCATACGATGACTGCGTTCTACAGCATCAGGAGACTCGTATGGCCCAGGGCACCGTCAAATGGTTCAACGCCGAGAAGGGGTATGGATTCATCACCTCCGGCGACGGTGAGGACGTCTTCGTCCACTACTCGAACATCGACATGACCGGATTCCGCGTCCTCGAAGAAGGGCAGGCCGTGGAGTTCACGGTCGGCAGCGGACAGAAGGGTCCGCAGGCGGAGTCGGTTCGCATCGTCGCCTGAGACCTCCTCTCACGAGACCCCCGCGCACCCGTCGGTGCGCGGGGGTCTCGCCGTGTGCTCCGCCTTCTTCCGGGCAACGCGCGGCGGCTTGCACTCCCAGGGGGCGAGTGCCAGAATGAGTTAGCACTCGATATCACTGAGTGCTAAAGACGCAAGCCAACGTCCGGGAGGGACGAGACACACATGGCAAAGATCATCGCTTTCGATGAGGAGGCCCGTCGTGGCCTCGAGCGCGGCCTCAACATCCTGGCCGACGCCGTCAAGGTGACCCTGGGTCCCCGTGGCCGCAACGTCGTCCTCGAGAAGAAGTGGGGCGCACCCACGATCACGAACGACGGTGTCTCCATCGCCAAGGAGATCGAGCTCGACGACCCGTACGAGAAGATCGGCGCGGAGCTCGTCAAGGAGGTCGCGAAGAAGACCGATGACGTCGCCGGTGACGGAACCACGACGGCCACGGTCCTCGCGCAGGCGCTCGTGCGTGAGGGTCTGCGCAACGTCGCGGCCGGCGCCGACCCCATCTCGCTCAAGAAGGGCATCGAGAAGGCTGTCGCCGCGGTGACCGAGGCGCTGCTGGCCGACGCCAAGGAGATCGAGTCCAAGGAGCAGATCGCCGCCACCGCGTCGATCTCCGCCGCTGACCCCGCGATCGGCGAGCTCATCGCCGAGGCGATCGACAAGGTCGGCAAGGAGGGTGTGGTCACCGTCGAGGAGTCCAACACCTTCGGCACCGAGCTCGAGCTCACCGAGGGTATGCGCTTCGACAAGGGCTACCTGAACCCCTACTTCGTGACCGACCCGGAGCGTCAGGAAGCGGTCTTCGAAGACCCCTACATCCTGATCGCCAACCAGAAGATCTCGAACATCAAGGATCTCCTGCCGATCGTCGACAAGGTGATCCAGGACGGCAAGGAGCTCCTCATCATCGCCGAGGACGTCGAGGGCGAAGCCCTCGCGACCCTGGTGCTGAACAAGATCCGCGGCATCTTCAAGTCGGCTGCCGTCAAGGCTCCCGGCTTCGGCGACCGCCGCAAGGCCCAGCTGCAGGACATCGCGATCCTCACGGGCGGACAGGTCATCACCGAGGAGGTCGGTCTCAAGCTCGAGAACGCCACCCTCGACCTGCTCGGCCGTGCCCGCAAGGTCATCATCACCAAGGACGAGACCACGATCGTCGAGGGTGCCGGCGACTCCGCTCAGATCGAGGGTCGCGTGACCCAGATCCGTCGCGAGATCGACAACACGGACAGCGACTACGACCGCGAGAAGCTGCAGGAGCGCCTCGCCAAGCTCGCAGGCGGCGTCGCCGTCATCAAGGCGGGCGCGGCCACCGAGGTCGAGCTCAAGGAGCGCAAGCACCGCATCGAAGACGCCGTCCGCAACGCGAAGGCCGCCGTCGAAGAAGGTGTCGTCGCCGGTGGTGGCGTCGCGCTCATCCAGGCCGGCAAGACCGCTTTCGAGGGTCTGCAGCTGACCGGTGACGAGGCGACGGGTGCGAACATCGTTCGCGTCGCCATCGAGGCTCCGCTCAAGCAGATCGCTCTGAACGCGGGCCTCGAGCCCGGTGTCGTCGCCAACAAGGTGGCGGACCTGCCCGTCGGTCACGGTCTGAACGCCGCGACCGGTGAGTACGGCGACCTCTTCGCGCAGGGCATCATCGACCCCGCCAAGGTCACCCGTTCGGCGCTGCAGAACGCCGC
Source organism: Microbacterium sp. SORGH_AS_0428 (assembly GCF_031453615.1). Taxonomy (NCBI): domain Bacteria; kingdom Bacillati; phylum Actinomycetota; class Actinomycetes; order Micrococcales; family Microbacteriaceae; genus Microbacterium; species Microbacterium sp. SORGH_AS_0428. The sequence goes on from NZ_JAVIZT010000001.1 coordinate 2,852,291, forward strand.
GTCGATCGCCGGTCTGTTCCTGACCACCGAGGCCGTCGTCGCCGACAAGCCGGAGAAGGCTGCCGCCGCTCCCGCTGACCCGTCGGGCGGCATGGACTTCTGAATCCAGACCTCACGAACGGATGCCCCGGTCCCGCAAGGGACCGGGGCATCCGCCGTTTCCGGTGGGGGGACCGGAGATCTCAGCGGAACAACGTCATGTTCGCCTGCTCCGCCTCGGTGTAGTGCTGTGCGGCCACACCGAGCGCCACGTGGATGCTCGCGAGGGCGTCCTCGACGGTGCGCTGCGCGGCCCGCCACTGTTCGATCGTGCCCTGGAACATGCCGGATGCGGCACCGGTCCACGAGCTCTGCAGCGCACCGAGCTGAGCGAGCAGTGCCGTGGACTCTCCCTGCAGCCGGTCGATGGTTCCGCGGATCGCGATGGTCGCTGCCGCCACTTGGTCGCTGTCTACGGCGAAGGTCGCCATGGGAGCTCCTCTCTGTCGGAGACTCCGACGTTAGAGGCCGCGCGCTGCGACATCGCGTCCGCTCCGACGGATGGGGACCACATGCCGGCTCTCGCCGATTGGGGAGATCAGGACAGCGGGAGATCCGGCAGACGCTCCAGCGGCTGGGTGTCGATGAGCAGGTGCGCGGAGGCGTCCTGGTCGACGGCGAGGGGGAGCGAGACCCGGAAGGTCGCTCCGCCGCCCTCGGTGTCGCGCACCTCGACGGTTCCCTGCAACGACTCCACGATGGAGGCGACGATCGACAGCCCAAGTCCCGATCCGCCCGTCTCCCGGGCGCGCGAGGTGTCGGCGCGCCAGAACCGCTGGAAGATCTGCGTGCGGATCTGCTCCGGAATGCCCTCGCCGTGGTCGATCACATCGATCCAGCCCATGCGGGTCTCGAGATCCGTGCCCACGCGAAGCTCGATGGGGGAGTCCGGCGCCGAGAAGCGCTGCGCGTTGCCCAGCAGATTCGCGACCACCTGACGGATGCGGTTCTCCTCGCCCATGACGACCGGCGGCATGATCGGCGTGCGCGGATGGAAGGCAACGGGCAGCGGATGCACCTCTCCGGTGTCGCCGCCGTCGCGCGGGCGCCGCCGCAGACGGGCAGCCAGGGTGATCGCGGCCGTGGGAACGGCTCCGCGCCGACGCGGGGGCACATCTGCGGGCGCCTGCGGCGAGGCCGATACCGGCGGTGTGCGCAGGGGCTCGGGAGCGGCGGAGGTCGTGTCGATCACGCTCACGCTGCGCTGCGGTGCCGATGCGCCCACATCCAGTGCCGCATCGCGGGCGATCGGGCGCAGATCGACGGGGGCGAGCACGAGATCGCGCTTCTCATCGAGGCGTGCGAGGGCGAGGAGATCCTCGACCATGGAGGTCATGCGCATGGCCTCCTTCTCGATGCGCTCCATGGCCTGCGCGGTGGCCTCCGCATCCGGGATCGCGCCCATCCGATAGAGCTCCGCGTAACCGCGCACGGTCACGAGAGGCGTGCGCAGCTCGTGGCTCGCATCGCCGATGAACCGGCGCATCTGACGCACGGTGGCGTCGCGCTGCGAGATCGCCGCGTCGACGCGCCCGAGCATCGTGTTGATGGCACGTTTGAGTCGGCCGACCTCGGTGGTGTCCGGCTCGATGTCGGTCATGCGCTGGCTGAAGTCGCCGCCGGCGATCGCATCGGCCGTGCGCTCGACCTGCCCGAGGCTGCGGAAAGTGAGGGTCACGACCCACCGGATGAGAAAGGCGCTCGCGATCACGATGACCAGCGCCAGGATCGCGTAGATGCCGAGATAGGTGGCGACGATCCGCTCTGTCGGCCCGGTGGGCACCGCCACCAGCTGCACGACGGTCGCGTTCGTCCCCTCTACCGGGGTCACGATCACCGTCGCGCGGAAGTGCGAGTTGTTGCTGCCGTCGAGCGTCGTGACGGTGTCCTGGTCGATGTACGCGCGATCGCAGGGGTAGGTGTCGGGCAGCACCGGCGTCGTCGACGCATCCTGGCCCCCCGCGACCGCGAGCCGAGCGCCCTCCGCCGTGCAGGCGTACAGCGCCACCGTGTACGCGGTGCCGCCGGCTTCCTCCCTCGGCGCGAACTCGAGGGTGCCGTCGGAGTCGATCGTGGCCTCCACCAGTGCACTCGCGATGGCCGACTGGGCCACCTGCTTGAGGTTCTGGTCGAGGTTCGTCAGCAGCGTCGTGCGCAGGAACACCATGGTTCCCAGACCCGCCGCGAGAAGGCCGATGACGAGCACCGCCACCGTCACCCCGGTCACCTTCGCGCGCAGGCTGATCCCGCGCCACCAGCGTGTGACGCTGTCGCTCTCGGTGCCCAGGGCGCGCTCCGGTGTCAGGACTTGGTCTTCAGCATGTAGCCGAAGCCGCGCTTGGTCTGGATGAGGGGCTCGGAGGAGTGCGGGTCGATCTTGCGGCGCAGGTACGAGATGTAGCTCTCGACGATGCCGGCGTCGCCGTTGAAGTCGTACTCCCAGACGTGATCGAGGATCTGCGCCTTGGACAGAACCCGGTTCGGGTTGAGCATGAGATAGCGCAGCAGCTTGAACTCGGTCGGGCTCAGCTCGATCTGCGCGTCGCCCACGTACACGTCATGCGTGTCCTGGTCCATGGTGAGCTCGCCGGCGCGGATCACGGACTCCTCGTCCGCCTGCATCGTGCGGCGCAGGATCGCCTGGATGCGGGCGACGATCTCATCGAGCGAGAACGGTTTGGTGACGTAGTCGTCGCCCCCCGCGTTCAGCCCGGTGATCTTGTCCTCCGTGTCGTCCTTCGCGGTCAGGAACAGGATCGGAGCGGTGTATCCGGCCTCGCGGAGGCGCTTGGTCACGCTGAAGCCGTTCATGTCGGGCAGCATGACATCGAGCACGATGAGATCCGGCTCCTCCTCGAGGACGGCCGAGATCGTCTGTGCCCCGTTGGAGACGGCGCGAACCTGGAAACCGGCGAACTTGAGACTCGTGATGAGCAGGTCGCGGATGTTCGGTTCGTCGTCGACGACGAGGATGCGCGGTGCGGTCATAGGCCCATTATGGTGACCGATTCGGTGGGATGGCTGGATGCGGGCGTTCCGGCGGGTCAGCGCGTTGCCGCCAGCAGGTCGTCCGCATCCAGGATCGTGTAGCTGTAGCCCTGCTCGGCGAGGAAGCGCTGACGGTTCTGCGCGAAGTCCTGATCGACCGTGTCGCGGGCGATGAGCGTGTAGAAGCTGGCCGTGTGGCCGTTGCTCTTCGGGCGGAGCAGGCGACCGAGGCGCTGCGCCTCCTCCTGGCGGGACCCGAACGATCCGGAGACCTGGATGGCGACGGACGCATCCGGCAGGTCGACCGAGAAGTTGGCGACCTTCGAGACCACGAGCAGCGGCACCGTGCCCTCGCGGAACGCCTGGTAGAGCTGTTCGCGCTCGTCGACCGGCGTCGCGCCGGTGATCTTCGGGGCGCCGAGCGCCTCGGCGATGATGTCGATCTGGTCGAGATACTGGCCGATCACGAGGATCTGCTCGTCGCTGTGCCGCGCAGCGAGCGCGCGGACGACATCGATCTTCGCCGGCGCGGTGGCGGCCAGACGATAGCGGTCCTCGTCGACGGCGGCGGCGTACTCGAGCCGCTCGTCGGCGGGCAGGTCGACGCGCACCTCGAAGCAGGCGGCGGGGGAGATGAAGCCCTGGGCTTCGATCTCCTTCCAGGGTGCGTCGAAGCGCTTGGGGCCGATGAGGCTGAAGACGTCGCCCTCGCGGCCGTCCTCGCGAACGAGCGTCGCCGTGAGGCCGAGGCGCCGCCGAGCCTGCAGGTCGGCGGTCAGCTTGAACACGGGCGCCGGCAGCAGATGCACCTCGTCGTAGACCACGAGGCCCCAGTCCAGCGCATCGAGCAGGGCGAGGTGGGCGTACTCGCCTTTCCGCTTCGCGGTGAGGATCTGATACGTCGCGATCGTGACGGGCTTGACCTCCTTGACCTGGCCCGAGTACTCGCCGATCTCCTCGGGGGTGAGGGTCGTGCGCTTGAGCAGTTCGTCGCGCCACTGGCGTGCGCTGACCGCGTTGGTCACGAGGATGAGTGTCGTGGTCTTCGTGTCGGCCATCGCAGCCGCTCCCACGAGGGTCTTGCCCGCGCCGCAGGGAAGCACGACGACGCCGGAACCGCCCTCCGTGAAGATGTCCACGGCCTGGCGCTGGTAGGGACGCAGCGACCAGTCCGTCTCTTCGAGATCGATCGGATGCGGGGTGCCGGGGGTGTAGCCGGCGAGGTCCTCGGCCGGCCAGCCGATCTTCAGCAGTTCCTGTTTGATCTGGCCCCGCGCCCACGCGTCGATCACGTGCACGCCGGGGGAGGGATGCGCGATGAGCAGAGGCTGGATGCGCTTGTTGCGGGAGACCTCGGCGAGCACGGCCGCATCCGTGGAGCGCAGCAGCAGCGCGTCGTCGTCGTCGCCGTACGGACCGCGTTCGATCACGAGGCGCCCGTAGCGGCCGACCGTCTCTCGGATGTCGGTGGCGACCGACGGCGGCACGGGGAAGCGCGACCAGCGGTCGAGGGTGTCGAGCATGTCCTGCGCGTCGTGTCCGGCGGCGCGGGCGTTCCACAGCCCGAGACGCGTGATGCGGTAGGTGTGGATGTGCTCCGGAGCGCGCTCGAGCTCGGCGAAGACGGCGAGCTCGTGCCGTGCGTTCTCGGACTCGGGGTGGGCGACTTCGAGCAGAACCGTGCGATCGCTCTGGACGATCAGGGGGCCGTCGGACATAACCGTCGAGTTTACCGGCGCCGAGGCGGATGCGGGTCGGCTCGCCGTCAGCGCGGACTCACCGAGACGATGCTCGTCATCGGCAGGGTGCGCTCGACATCGGCGGCGCGGTCGAGTCCGCGAAGGCGCCCGCCGCCGAGGCCCGTCGCCTCGAGCGCGAAGACCCGCGTCGATCCGTCGGGCAGGCTCACCGTGACGTCGATCGCCGCGCGGGTGCGTACGGCCTGCTCGAGCTCGCGCTCGAGCCATGCGGCATCCGCATCCCCGGACTGCGCACCGCGCAGTGCGGCGATGAGTGCTCCGTACTGCTCTCGCGGAGGAGGCTCGGTCGCGGCCTGCCTGGTCGTTCGACGCACGACCCGCTCGAGCTGGTCGTTCTCGTCGACGGCGACCACGGGGTAGCGCGCATCCACGAGCGACCAGTAGACGGCATCCCGTCCGGCACGCGAGACGAGGGCGCCCTCGTGCTCGACAAGACCCACGGGGCGCAGTGACTGGTCGACTCCGATGGTCGCGAGCAGCTGCGGGGACGAGCTGCGTACCACCGTACGGCCCGTGGCCGCATCCGTGCCGACACGGATCGCGCCGTGACGCGCGGCGGTCGCGTCGATGAGATACGCCAGCGGCTGGGGGATGCCGGTGAGGGAGATCTCGCTCAGGAAGGCGTGCACGGACTCGGCGCTCTCGCCGCCGCTCATCGCGGCCGTCAACGACTCGGCGGTGAAGCGATAGGTCGAGGCCTGCGCCCTGGTCTCACGCGTCGCCATCCGGCGCAACCGCTGCTCGAGCCGCGGCGCGAGCGGGCCGGGAGAGATGGCCGACAGGTCGGCCTGCAGGTAGATGTTGTCGACCTCCGGAGGCAGCGCCGCCGTGAGCGTGCGGGTGTCGACCTCTCCGGTGCTCGACAGCTGCGCGGTCCAGGGCAGCACGCCGTCTTCGGCGAGGACGCCCCACAGCACCCCCCGGCGCGTCAGGGCCGCAGCCTGATCCGGCCATTCGGGGTCGAGGCGGTACACGCCCGGCCACACCGGGGGCGGGAGGAAGCCGCCCTCGGGCGTGCGCAGTGCGTCGGGAAGAGCGCGCACGTACGCCGTCGCGACCTCACCCCACCGTTCGCTCGTACCCGAATCGAGCCACTCGGGCGCCGCATCCGTCGCCTGCCAGCTGCGATCCTCGTCGCTGAGCAATCCGGCGTCGGCTCCGAGGAGGATCAGATCCTCGAGCTGCTCGGACGAGGCGACCGCGCCGTCGTCGATGAGCCGGCGGCGTTCGGTCGCGCTGACCGCGCCGGCGCCCGTGCGCGACAGGGGAGCGGATGTGGCGGCGAGCAGGATGTCGGCGAGGGAGGCCACCTGCTCGAAAGCGCGTTCCGCCGCCGCCGCGGCGCTCTGCGGATCTGCGGGGACGAGCGGGCTCACCTCGGGCGAGGCGAACGCCTCGGACCCGGCGCGTTCGGCTAGTCGCGACCGCACCGCCTGGAACGGGACGCCGTCGGCATCGAGCAGGGCGCGGGATGCGAGCGCCGCGCGCAGGGGCGGAGCGACCGGCTCCGCCTGCGCCGATGCCAGGGCCGCGAGCTCGGGTGCGGCCAGTCGTGTCAGGGCGCGATCGATGCTGACGTCGCTGAGAAGCGTCGCCGCGACGTCGAAGAAGTCCTGCGCGGGAGTCGACGGCGCGAGCCTCCGGGCGGCGAAGAGCTGGGCCAGCTCCTCATCGCCGGACGCGGCAAGCAGCGACGCCAGCGCGCGTTCGTCCGAGGGGCCCGCCACCGTCACCCGGCTCGGTTGGCCCGAGCCCTTCTGATGAAGGCGCGGATGATGACGGTGAGCATGAGCACGAACGCCAGCGGGGGAGCGATGTAGACGATGGCGCTCACGGCCGGCCAGATGCCCGTGCCGTAGTCCTCGTGGGTGAGACCCATGGCCGTGCCGATCATGATCGACAGGAACGACAGCACCGAGAGCGCGAGCAGCCCCAGCGCCATGAACGCGAGGATGCGGTCGAGGCGGCTGACCGGGAGGTCGCTGTCGGGCGTGGGCTTGCTCATCCGCATCAGCCTATCGCCTCGGCGGGGGTGTCGTAGGCTGGAACGAGGGGATCTTCCGATCCGCGTTCCGTCGCGCCCGCGAACGATTTCCGGGTGCAGAGCAGCAGCGAGGTGTCCATGCCCACCGGCAAGGTCAGGTTCTACGACGAGGAGAAGGGGTTCGGCTTCATCTCCTCGGATGACGGTCAGGACGTCTTTCTTCACGCCACGGCTCTCCCGCAGGGCACGACCTCGGTCAAGCCCGGCACGCGGCTGGAGTTCGGCGTGGCCGACGGCAAGCGCGGACTGCAGGCGCTGTCGGTGCGGGTGCTCGATGCCCCCGTCAGCCTCGCGAAGCGTGCGCGCAAGCCCGCCGACGACATGGCGATCATCCTCGAGGACCTCGTGAAGCTGCTCGATGGGATCGGCGGCGACCTGCGCCGCGGGCGCTATCCCTCGTCGTCGCACTCGAAGAAGATCGCCGCTGTGCTGCGCAAGGTAGCCGATGACCTCGACGCCTGAGCCCGGCGCGGAGCCGGTCTGGGATGAGGCCGTCGATGCGGAGTTCGTCGCGCAGTCCGATGAGACCGTGGTGACGGAGGTGGCAGCGGAGGAAGCCGCCATCGCCGACGCTGTCGAGCTCGAGGTCGAGCCCCGTGAGCCCGATGCCGAGCTCCTCGCCGCTCACGCGCTGGCGCTGTCGGCGCTCCACGAGATCACCACGCCGCAGAGCGTCGGCCCGGCGGCCGGATACTCGCTCGAGCCCGACGGTGTCGTCTCGCTCCGTTTCGAGAACCGCCTGGCCGGATACCCGGGCTGGTACTGGACGGTCTCGCTGGCACGTGTCGAGGGGGCCGAGCCCACGGTCCTCGAGGTCGAGCTGCTCCCCGGCGACGGCGCCCTCCTCGCGCCCGAATGGGTGCCGTGGGCCACTCGCCTGGCGGAGTACCACGCCCAGCAGGCCGCGGCGGCGGAAGCGGCCGCGGAGGCCGAAGGCGATGAGGACGACGCCGAGGACGACGACTCCGATGAGGATGCGGACGATCTCGACGACGACGCCGATGAGGGCGACGAGTCGGAGGACGACGGCGAGTCGATCCTCCACGCGGGCGACGTCGACGGCGTCGACATCGACGAGCTCGACGACGACTACGACGAGGACGAAGAGTCCGACGATGAGGACGAGTCCGACGAGGACGAGCCCGATGAGGATGAGGACGAGCCCGACGAGGACTGAGTCGGCCACGGGCGACGCCCACTGAGCATCCGTTCGCCGGGTGAGCATCACATCGAATGCTCACCCGGCGAACGTGTACTCACCCGGCGGTGCGCGCAGACCCGCCCGATCAGAGGCGCTCGAGGGTGTAGTCGATGCTGCGCGTCAGCTGGCGCACGTCGTCGGGATCGATCGAGGTGAACGTCGCCACCCGCAGCTGGTTGCGGCCGAGCTTGCGGTACGGCTCCGTGTCGACGATGCCATTCGCGCGCAGGCTCGCGGCCACGGCCGCCGCATCCACGCTCTCGTCGAAGTCGATCGTGACGACCACGGGGGAGCGATCGGCGACGTCGGCGACGAAGGGCGTCGCGACGCTCGAGGCCTCGGCCCAGTCGTAGAGCACCTGCGACGACTCCGCGGTGCGTGCAGCCGCCCAGCCCAGGCCGCCGTTGCCGTTGATCCAGCGCACCTGCTCATCGAGCAGCACCAGCGTCGACAGTGCGGGGGTGTTGAGCGTCTGCTGCAGGCGGGAGTTGTCGAGCGCGTTCTTGAGGCTCAGGAACTCCGGGATGTAGCGACCGGATGCGGCGATGCGTTCGATGCGCTCGATCGCCGCGGGTGAGACCGCCGCGAAGAACAGGCCGCCGTCGGAGCCGAGGTTCTTCTGCGGGGCGAAGTAGTAGACATCGGTCTCGGCGACGTCGAAGTCGATGCCGCCCGCCGCGCTCGTCGCGTCGATCACCGTCAGCGCGCCGGCGCCGGCGTCGGCGGCGACGCGGGCGATGCGCGTGGCGACACCCGTCGAGGTCTCGTTATGCGGCCAGGCGTACACGTCGACGCCCTCCACGGCCTCGGGCGACGCGCTCGTGCCGGGTTCGGCTTTGCGGACGTCGGGCGCCTGCAGCCACGGTGCGGCCGCGGCCGCGGCGAACTTGCCGCCGAACTCGCCGAACACCAGGTTCTGCGCGCGGTTCTCGATGAGGCCGAAGGCGGCCGCATCCCAGAAAGCGGTCGATCCGCCGTTGCCGACGACGATCTCGTACCCCTCGGGCAGGCGCAGCAGCGCCGCGAGGCCCTCCCGCACACTCGCGACGAGGTTCTTCACGGGAGCCTGGCGATGCGAGGTGCCCAGCAGCGACGAACCGCGCTCGGCCAGAGCAGCGACCTGCTCCGGGCGGATCTTCGAGGGGCCGCATCCGAAGCGGCCGTCGGCGGGCAGGATCTCGCGAGGGAGCACGACGTGGGACATGGCTCGATTCTAGGGGCGTGCTCGCCGCCGACCGCCGTGACCATCGTCACGTTGGATAGGCTTTCTTCGGGCCCCCTATGACTTCGAGGACACGTTCATGACCGATCTGATCGACACGACAGAGATGTATCTGCGCACCATCCTCGAGCTCGAGGAGGAGAACATCGTTCCGTTGCGTGCACGCATCAGCGAACGCCTCGGTCACTCCGGCCCGACCGTCTCGCAGACCGTCGGGCGGATGGAGCGCGACGGCCTCGTCATCGTCTCCGACGATCGCTCGCTGGAGTTGACGGGCGCCGGCCGGCAGAAGGCCGTCGACGTCATGCGCAAGCACCGCCTCGCGGAGCGTCTGCTCAGCGACGTGATCGGGCTCGACTGGGCGTACGTCCACGAAGAGGCCTGCCGCTGGGAGCACGTCATGAGCGAGCAGGTCGAGCGTCGGCTCGTCGAGTTGCTCGGACACCCCACCGAGTCGCCCTACGGCAACCCCATCCCGGGCCTGGACCAGCTGGGCGACCTGCCCAGCTCCACGTTCGAAGAGGGCGTCGTCGGCCTCGTCCGCAAGCTCGACGCCGAGGGCGGCCCGATCGCCGGCACCGTGCGTCGCCTTGCCGAGCCCGCCCAGGTCGACCCCGAGCTCCTGCAGCAGCTGCGGGCCGCCGGCGTGGTCCCCGGTGCCGCCGGATCGTTCCAGTACAACGAGGGCTACGTCCTCGTGCAGATGGACGGTTCGGATGAGGGGCTGGAGCTCCCGGTCGAGGTCGCCGGCCACATCTTCCTCGTCGCCGACGCCCGCTGAGAGCTGCTCTCCACAGCCCGTCGGGGTATTGATCCGGCCGCCGCCGGCGTGACTTATTCGTTACCTTCGGGTAGCCTCGGACAGTCCGCAGGTGAGAAGCCCACCGATGGATCCCGCACGGATTGCCTCTCCGGCTCGTCGTCCGTGTGGTGCAACCCGCATATCGTGCCCCGACATCGAGTGCCGACGAGCCAGCGCCATGAGCGCGGAGGCGCCGGAGGATGATTTGGCTGAACAGAACGACGATTCGTCGGCAGGCGCGCCCGAGGCCGCCGCGAATCCCGTGACCAGTCGCCGCAGCATGCGCGAACTGGCTCGCACCGCCCAGGGTCAGGTGACCCGCACCAAGACCGCAGTCGTACGCGCCGCACGCCCGGCCCGCGCCGGCCGCAGCTTCCGCAAGCCCCTGCGCAGCGTCGTGATCCTCAGCATGGTCGGTGGTCTCGTCGCGACCGTCGCCCTTCCCGCCTACGCCGCGTTCAACGGCGGTACAGATGCGGCGACCATCGAGCAGGTGGCGGCAGAGAACCCGCAGTCGCTCGTCGTCGCCTCCACCGTCACCTCGGCGGGTCTCGACCGCGGCAGCTATGCGGCGACCACGCCCGAAGAGGTCGAGAAGAAGAAGGCCGCCGAAGCCGCCGCCGCGCGCATCGCCGCCGCCGGTTCCGCCGCCTCGTTCTCCGCCGCCAACATCGACCTGAACATGGTCGCCCCCGGCAGCGGTGCCGTGCGTTGGCCGCTCGACATGTCGCAGATCCGCGTCGGTCGCGGATTCGGAGCCGACGGCTATCACCAGGGCGTCGACCTGCTCGGCGCGGCCGGTACCCCCGAGTTCGCCGCCGCCGCAGGAACCGTGCGCGTCGCCGGCTGGTACTACGGCTACGGCTACGCGGTCGTGCTCGACAGCGTGATCAACGGCCAGAGCGTCACCACCCTGTACGGCCACATGACCCAGACTCTGGTGAACCCGGGCGACTACGTCGAGGCCGGCCAGATCATCGGCCTGATGGGAAGCACCGGCTCCTCCACCGCCAACCACCTCCACTTCGAGGTGCGCATCGGCGGCGGCCTGGTCGATCCCTACGCCTGGCTGCAGGCCAACGCGGGCTGACCCCGACACGATTCCGAGAGTTCATCAAGCACGCGTCCCGGGCGCGTCGCGGTGGGCTACCCTGAGGGCACGACGCTGAGAGAAGCGGAGGGCGCCGATGGGCAGTTCGCCACGCATCCGAACCATGGATGCGCTCGGTCTGCTCGTCCTTCGGCATCACGTGACCGACACTCACGGGTTTCCCGTGCGTTCAAGGCGCTGTCTATGAGACAGCGCCTTTTTTCATGCCTCCGCACCCCCGATGCGTCCATCGAATCGAATATCCGCGAAGCCGTCCGGGCCATTCGAGAGGACAGGGAATGCGCACACTGGTGCTGAACGCCGGCTACGAGCCATTGGCCGTCGTCTCCTTCAAGCGAGCACTCGTGCTCGTCATGAACGAGAAGGCGACCATCGTCGAACGCGTCGAGGACGTGCCCATCTGGGGGACGACGCAGATCTATGACCGGCCCGCGGTCATCATCCTCACCCGCTACGTGCGCATACCGAATGTGCGCAACGTGCCGGTCACCCGCCGGGGCGTGCTGCGCCGCGACGGGCACCGTTGCGCCTACTGCGGGAAGGCCGCATCCACCATCGACCATGTGCTGCCGCGTTCCCGCGGCGGGCGCGACACCTGGCAGAACCTGGTGGCGTGCTGCCTGCGCTGCAACAACGTCAAGGGGGATCGCACGCCGCAGGAGATGTCGTGGACGCTGCGGCTCGTGCCGGATGTGCCCCACGGTTCGGGCTGGAGCGTGCGCGGGACCGAGCGGGCCGATCCGCGGTGGGAGCCGTACCTGGCGCTCGCCGCCTGAGCCCTCCTACCGCTCGAGCCGCTCGCTCCAGTGCTGCAGGATGCGGGCGAGCTGCTCCGCATCCGGCGCGTCCAGCATCGCGACCAGTCGATGTTCGTTGGCGATGTGGGCGGTGAACGCGTCGTCGATCAGCGCGCGTCCCGAAGCGGTCAGCGCGACCAGGCGGCGCCTGCCGTCGGCATCGGACCCGGAGCGCGTGACGAGGCCACGCTCGACGAGGCGGTCGACGCGTTTGGTGAGCCCGCCCGAGGTGACCATGGTGTGCTCGGCCAGCTCGCCGGCAGGTCTGCTGTGGGGCGCGCCTGCCCGCCGGAGTGAGGCGAGCAGGTCGAACTCCGCCTCGGTGAGCCCGAAGCGGGCGTAGACCGCGGTGAGCTCGCGGGTGAGAGCCAGGCCCACGCGGTGGATGCGGCCGATCACGCCCTGGGGGGAGGGGTCGAGATCTGGGCGCTCTCGTCGCCAGTCGTCCTGGATGCGGCTGACGCGATCCTCGGTTCCGCTCATGCGACCACGATATCTTCCATGGAAGGTAGTATTTCCTTCCATGGAAGATAAATGGCGACGGTGGATCCTCGTCACCGCGATCGCACCGATCGCCTGGGGCAGTACCTATGTCGTGACCCGGCACCTGTTGCCGCCCGATGTCCCGCTGTGGGGCGCTGTCATCCGATGCCTGCCCGCGGGACTGCTCGTGCTGCTGTTCGCCCGCCGGCTGCCGCGCGGCTCGTGGTGGTGGCGGTCGCTGCTGCTGGGCCTCTTGAACGTCGGCGGCTTCAGCGTGCTGATCTACATCGTCGGCCAGCGGCTTCCCTCGAGCCTGGCGGCGACCCTCATGTCCACCTCCGCGGCGTGCATCATGCTCTTCGCCTGGGCGCTGCTGGGGCAGCGGCCGCGCCTCGCCGCTGCGCTGGGGGCGGCCGTCGGGATCGCGGGTGTCGTGCTCATGCTCGGCGTCGGCGCGGGGTCGGTCGATCCGTGGGGCATCGCCGCCTCGCTGGGGGCCATGGTCGCCTCCTCCTTCGGGTTCGTGCTCACCTCGCGCTGGGGGCAGGGCGTGCCGGCCCTCGCGATGACGTCGTGGCAGCTCTTGGCGGGCTCCGTCGTCCTCGTGCCCGTCGCGCTGGTCGTCGAGGGGCCGCCCCCGCAGCTCACGCCCGAGGGCTTCGTCGGGTTCGCCTACGTCATGCTCATCGGTACGGCGGTGGCCTACGCGGCCTGGTTCGCCGGTCTGCAGCGGCTGCCCGCCGCCGCGGTCGGTCTCGTCGGGCTGCTGAATCCGGTCACCGGCGTCGTGCTGGGGGTCGTGCTCGCGGGGGAGTCGTTCGGTCCGGCGCAGGTGGTCGGGCTCGCTCTCGTGCTCGGCGGCGTGGTGTGGGGCGTGCTGCCGCATCGCCGACGCGTGCTGCGGCAGGAATCGGTCGTCGGTCGGCAGTCGGGTGAGGCGCCGCAGCGGGCGTCGCGTGGTGGGATGAAGGCATGACGCGCGCGCTCGTGGTGATCGACATGCAGAAGGGGTTCGACGACCTGGAGTTCTGGGGGCCGACGGCGAACCCGCAGTGCGAGCAGAACGTCGCCGCGCTGTTGCGGTACGCCGACCTCGAGGGCATCCCGGTCGTCGTGGTCCGCCACGACTCTCGCAGCGAGACATCTGTGCTGCATCCGTCTGCCGCCGGCAACGCGCTCGTCGATGTCGTCGGCCGCGCCCCGGCCGCGCTGCTGATCACCAAGAGCGTGAACTCCGCGTTCTACGGCGACCCCGACCTGCATGCCTGGTTGCAGGAGCGGGGGATAGGGGAGCTGCTGATCTGCGGCATCCAGACCAACATGTGCGTCGAGACGACCGCGCGCATGGCCGGCAACCTCGGGTACGACACCACGGTGGTGTGGGATGCGACCCGCACCTTCGATCTCGATGCCGAGATCAGCGGCATGGGGCGCGTGACGCGAACGGCGGCGGAGATCATGGCGACCACGGCCCTCGTCCTTCAGCAAGGCGGGTTCGCCCGCATCCGGACGACGGCCGAGATCGTCGGATCCGAGCGACGTGTGCACGATCGATCGCTGGCCTGATGTCCCAGGCGGCACGTAGGGTGCCGCCTGCCCCACTCCTCGTGCAGACGTCGCGGGTCTGCGCGCGAAGGGGATGTCCGAACTCGTTCGTATCTTCGAATCTGACATTGAAGAACTAGAACATCCGTTCTAGCCTGTCGGAGTGAAGGTGATCGTGCGAGAAGACGCCGTGGGTGAGGTCCATCGCCTCCGCGCGCAGCTCGAGCGCGTTCAAGGCCGGCGGATGGATGCGGCCGTGCGGCCGGTGCACCCGGCGCTGGCCGAGCTCCTTCCCGGCGGGGGGCTGCGTGCCGGCTCCGCCTATACGGTCGCCCCCTCGACGTCGTTGCTGCTCTCGCTGCTCGCCCGTCCCTCGCGCGAGGGGGCGTGGTGCGCGGCCGTGGGGATGCCGGAGCTGGGCGCCGAGGCCGCGGCGGGGCTGGGGGTCGCGCTCGAGCGCCTCGTCCTCGTCCCCGAGCCCGGCCCGCGCTGGCTGGCCGTGGCCGCGACCCTCGCCGAGGTCATGCCGGTGGTCGCCGTGCGCCCGGCCGGCGCGGTCTCGGATGCCGAGGCCTCCCGCTTCATGGCCCGACTGCGCGACCGCGGGGCAAGCCTTCTGGTGCAGGGGGTCTGGCCGCAGGCGGAGGCCGCGCTGCAGATCGTCGATTCCCAGTGGGACGGACTCGGCGACGGCTACGGCTACCTGTCGTCGCGCACGGTGACGATCGCCGTGCAGTCGCGCCGCTCTCCCGTGCCCCGGCGGGCGCGTCTCATGCTTCCCGATCGCGACGGCGCCCTCACTGCCGTCGCTCCCGCAGCTCCCGTGCCCATGAGGGCGGTGGGCTAGATGCCCGTGCGCGCTCTCGTCGTCTGGATCCCGGACTGGCCGGTGGTCGCCTTCGGACGCGAGAGCGGCGAGGATGCGGCGGCGGTCGCCGTCGTCGAGAAGAACGTCGTGGTCGCCTGCTCCGCAGCGGCCCGTGCCGACGGGGTGCGCCGTGGCCAGCGTCGTCGCGACGCGCAGGGCGCCTGTCCTCGTCTGCAGATCGTGGCGATGGATGCGGCACGAGATCATCGCGCCTTCGCACCGCTCGTGGCGGCGATCGAACGTCTCGCGCCGCACGTGCAGATCATCCGCCCGGGGCTCTGCGCCCTGAAGGCGCGGGGGCCCGCCCGCTATTACGGCGGCGAAGAGGAGGCGGCGAACGTGCTGCGTGCGGCGCTGCACGAGGCGGGCGTGAACGATGTCCGCATCGGCATCGCCGACGGCCCTTTCACCGCCGAGCAGGCAGCCCGTGCCGCAACGACCGCCGAGGCGCCGGTGCGGTGCGTGCCTTCGGGGCTCTCAGGACCGTTCCTCGCGCCCCTGCCTGCCACCCTGCTGCACGACGCCGGTGCCGAGACCTCGCTCGCCTCGCTGCTGGCGCGACTGGGAATCCACACGCTGGGTGCGTTCGCCGAGCTGCCGACCGACGGCATCCGCGATCGCCTCGGCGAGCAGGGCGTGCGGCTTCAGGCGCTCGCCGCGGGAGCGGACTCCCGCACGGTGACCCCCCGCGACGTACCGCCCGAGCTCGATCGCGAGGTCGTGTTCGAGCCGCCGGTCGAACTCGCCGAGCAGGCTGCCTTCGGGATGCGGGTGGCCGCGGAGGAGTTCATCGCGGGTCTCGACGCGCTGCGGCTGGTGTGTACCGAGCTGCGCGTGGAGCTCGAGTCCGAGCGGGGAGAGCGCAGCGAACGGGTTTGGCTGCATCCGGGAACCTTCGATGCGGCGGCGGTCGTGGACCGGGTGCGCTGGCAGCTCGCCGAGCAGCAGGAGCTGCGCAGCCCCGTGGCGCGCGTGCGCATCTCACCCGAAGCCGTCGACGACCAGGCTCACCACGTCCCGGGGCTGTTCGGACGGGGAGAGCGCGAGAAGGTGCACCACGCCCTCTCGCGGGTGCAGGCGATGCTCGGGCATCGGAGCGTTCTGACGCCGGTCATCGCCGGTGGGCGCTGGCTCGACGAGCGACAGGTGATGGTGCCCTGGGGTGACCGCGCGATCGCCCCGCGCGACGCGTCGCTGCCCTGGCCGGGGTCGCTGCCGGCGCCGCTGCCGACCACGGTGTTCCCCGAGCCCCGTCCGGCCGAGGTACGTGATGCCGAGGGCGCCCGCATCCTCGTCGACGAGCGCGGGGCGCTGTCGGGAACGCCCGCCGACATCGCCGTCGGGGGAGTCCGGCGCGGGGTGCTCTCGTGGGCGGGGCCGTGGACGGTCATCGAACGCGAGTGGGATGCGGCCCGCCGCCGTGTGGCGCACCGGTTCCAGATCGTCGACGCCGCTCAGGTCGCCTGGCTGCTCGTGCACGAGGACGCTCGCTGGAGCGTCGAGGCGAGGTACGACTGATGGGCTGGCACAACCCGCCCGTCCCGTGGTCTGAGCTCGAACGCGCCCTCAGCGACGCGCGCCGCCCGAGGCCCGTTCCCGCCGGGGCGGACGGTGGCGACAGTCCGGCGTGGTCGCACAAACGCGGCCCCTATGTGCCGCCGGCGATCGAGCGCCCCGAGCAGGTCGTGCCCTACGCCGAGTTGCACGCGCACTCGTCGTACTCGTTCCTCGACGGGGCGTCCTCGCCCGAGGAGCTCGTCGAGCAGGCCGAGCGACTGGGGCTGCACGCCCTCGCCGTCACCGACCATGACGGCTTCTACGGTTCGGTGCGTTTCGCTGAGGCGGCGGAGCCCCGCAGGCTGCAGACGGTGTTCGGTGCCGAGCTGTCGCTCGATCTGCCCGCCCCGCAGAAGGGTCGCCCGGATCCGGTCGGACGTCATCTGCTGGTGCTCGCCCGCGGGCAGGAGGGGTACCACCGCCTCGCGGGCGCCCTCACCCGCGCCCAGCTGCGGGGCGCTGAGAAAGGGCGTCCGGTGTACGACGTCACCGAGCTCGCCGAGCAGTCCGGCGGCCCGAGTGATCCGCAGTGGGCCGTGTTCACCGGATGCCGCAAGGGCGCCGTGCGTCAGGCGCTCGCGCTCGAAGGCCCCGCGGGGGCGGCGCGCGAACTCGACCTGCTCGTCGACCTGTTCGGACGGGATGCGGTGCAGGTCGAGCTCATCGATCACGGCGACCCGCGCGACACCCGCACCAACGACATCCTCGCCGCCCTCGCCGCAGAGCGCGGCCTTCCCGTCGTCGCGACCGGAAACGTGCACTACGCGGTGCCCGAGCGGCGGCTCCTGGCGGCGGCGATCGCCGCCGTGCGGGCGAATCGCAGCATGGACGAGCTCGACGGCTGGCTCCCCGCCCACGGTGGCGCCTTCCTGCGCTCGGGCGCCGAGATGGCAGCCCGCTTCGCCCGGTATCCCGGCGCGGTCGCGCGCAGTGTCGCGCTCGCCGACGAGCTGGCGTTCCCGCTGCGCAAGGCTTCGCCCGCGCTGCCCAAGCTCCCCGTTCCCGAGGGGCACACGCCCATGTCGTGGCTGCGGCAGCTGGTGTGGGACGCGGTGCCGCGCAACTATCCAGACCTCACCGAGGACCAGCGTCGGCGCATCGAACGCGAGCTCGAGGTCATCGAGATGAAGGACTTCCCCGGATACTTCCTCATCGTCTACGGCATCGTGCAGGAGGCCCGGCGCCGCGGCATCCTCTGCCAGGGTCGCGGCTCGGCGGCGAACAGCGCCGTCTGCTATCTGCTCGACATCACGGCGGTCGATGCGATCGCCTACAACCTGCCGTTCGAGCGGTTCCTGTCGAGTCTGCGCGACGAGGAACCCGACATCGACGTCGACTTCGACTCCGATCGGCGCGAGGAGATCATCCAGTGGGTCTACCAGCAGTACGGGCGGGAGCGCGCCGCGCAGGTCGCCAATGTCATCCAGTACCGCCCCAAGAACGCCGTGCGCGACATGGCGCGGGCACTCGGGTTCTCACCCGGACAGCAGGACGCCTGGTCGAAGCAGGTCGAGCGTTGGGGTGCGTCGCTCGAGAGCGCGCCCGACCACGACATCCCGGATCAGGTCGTGGCCTATGCGACCGAGCTGCTCAAGGCGCCGCGCCACCTCGGCATCCACTCCGGCGGCATGGTGCTCACCGAGCGACCGGTGGGCGAGGTCGTGCCGATCGAGCACGCCCGGATGCCGGGGCGCACCGTCATCCAGTGGGACAAGGACGACGCCGCCTGGATGGGGCTGGTCAAGTTCGACCTGCTCGGGCTCGGAATGCTCTCCGCTCTCCAGTACTGCTTCGACCTGATCCGGTCGGCGACGGGGGAGACGTGGGAGTTGCGTTCCCTGCCGAAGGAGGAGGCGGCGGTCTACGACATGCTGTGCCGCGCCGATTCGATCGGCGTGTTCCAGGTCGAGTCGCGCGCGCAGATGGGGTTGCTGCCACGCCTGCAGCCCCGGGCGTTCTACGATCTCGTGATCGAGATCGCCCTCGTCCGCCCCGGCCCGATCCAGGGCGGGGCGGTGCATCCGTTCGTGCGGCGCAAGCTCGGCCACGAAGAGGTGACGTACCCGCATCCCGACCTCATCCCGGTGCTCGAGCGCACCAAGGGAATCCCCGTCTTCCAGGAGCAGCTGATGCAGATGGCGATGGTGGTGGGAGACCTCTCCGGCGAGGACGCCGACCTCATGCGCCGGGCGATGGGCTCCAAACGCGGTCAGGAGCGCATCGACTCGCTCAAGGAGAAGCTCTACGCCGGCATGGCGCGCCACGGCCTGATCGGCGAGGACGCGGATGCGATCTACCGCAAGATCCAGGCGTTCGCGAACTTCGGGTTCGCCGAGTCGCACTCGCTCTCGTTCGGCCTCCTTGTCTACGCGAGCTCATGGATCAAGCTGCACTACCCGGCGGCGTTTCTCGCGGGGCTGCTGCGGGCGCAGCCCATGGGCTTCTATTCGCCTGCGACGCTGACCGCGGATGCCCGGCGCCACGGTGTCGAGGTGCGCCGGCCCGATGTGCAGCTCTCGGGCGCCCAGGCCGGACTCGAGCCGCTCGGAGACAGCACCGAGCCGACGGGGATGGATGCCTGCCGTGGTCCGCAGCCGCCGGTGGGGCTGTTCGACGCGGCGGCTCCCGATGAGTCCGCTGCGCATCGTCGCGACGGTGCGTTCGCGGTGCGGCTGGGGCTCGGGGCGGTGACCGGTGTCGGTGAGAAGGTCGCCGCGCGCATCGTCGCCGAGCGCGACGCGGAGGGGCCGTTTCGCGACATGCGCGATCTGGTGCGCCGGTGCGACCTCTCTGTGGCGCAGCTGGAGGCGCTGGCCACGGCCGGTGCCTTCGACTGTTTCGGGCTGACCCGCCGCGAGGCCATCTGGTCGGCCGGCACCGCCGCGCAGGACCGGGCGCAGTTCCTCCCCGACACCGTCATGGCGGTGCAGCCGCCCCTGTTCCCCGACCCGTCGAGCTATGAGACGCTCGCGGCCGACCTGTGGGCGACGGGCATCTCCACCGACGATCACCCGCTGACCCATTACCGTTCCGCGCTGGATGCGCGAGGGGTGCTGACCTCGCGCGAGATGCGCGCCCACGAGTCGGGGCGGCGCATCGAGGTCGCGGGCCTCGTGACCCACCGCCAACGGCCGGCGACCGCATCCGGCATCACCTTCCTCAACCTCGAAGACGAACACGGGCTGGTGAACGTGATCTGCTCGACCGGCGTATGGAACCGATACCGACGCATCGTGCGCGACTCGCCGGCGCTGATCGTGCGCGGGATGCTGGAGCGTTCGGTGGAAGGGGTCACCAACCTCGTCGCGGATGCGTTCGAAGATCTCCGTGTGGGGATCTCGCACCGTTCGCGCGACTTCCAATGACACGGAAAAGGCCCCCGGGTGAACCCGGGGGCCTTTGCGCGGGGTCTCAGCCCCGGACGCCGAGGGCGAAACGGACTGAGCCGTCATCGCCGACCTCGGCATCGAGCACCCTGTCATCGAGGGCATCCGTCGCACCGGAGTCCACGAAGACGCGAGCGCCCGACGTCTCCACCACCGCGTCCTGCGGTTCGGGGGCGGCAGCGAGTGCGAGCTCGAACCCGGTCTCGGTGCCGGTGTCGCGAATGCGCAGCCCGCCACCTTCCGCCGGGATCTGGGACGAGATCGTCTTGACCGCCGAAGCAGCGTTCTCCGTCAGAGTGAGCATGGTGCTCCCTTCCATCGATGTCTGCGGACCGGCCACGATTCCGAGAATCCCGAGCGGAATCAACCCCTGCACGCGGATCGGATCGAACTCACACGAGGTTCACCGGGAACTTTTCAGGACGTCAGCCGCTGGTCCGTGTTCGAGTAACTGATCGAATCGGCCGTCGCCCCGACGAGTCCGAGCGTCACCCGCAACAGCGTCGGGGTGATTCCGTCGCGCGGCGGGGGAGTCTCGGCCCCGAGGGTGTACGACGTGCCGTCGGCGCCCGTGGCGGTGAGGGAGTTCAGATAGACCGAGACATCGCCCGAGAGCGTCATGGTGTCCGCCGTGGTCACCAGGGCAGGACCCTCCGCGTGTCCCACAGTCAGAGCGAAGCCGGTGATCGTGATGCTGTCCGCGCTGATCTTGAGAGCGTGCGTCCGGGTGCCGTCGGCCAGCGGAACGGTCACGAGCGAGATGCCTGTGAGGCCGCTGATCGACAGGCCGTCCGAGCCGAGTTGTGCCGGCGGCTGGGTGAACACGGGTGCGGTCTCATCCGGCACCGCCTCGACGGGCGCCTCCGGCTCGGCGGGAGCCTGCGGGGTCGGCGACACGTCCGGGGTCGGGCTCTGTCCGCCGAGGTCCGGGAGCCCCGGCAGGCCGGGCACGGATGACGCGCTCGGCGACGGCGTGGGCGACGGTGTCGGGGTGGGGTCGTCGCACGACATGAACAGCGGAATGCACCACGCCGTGGGCCGCTCGATCGGAGCGGCGGCGCCTGTGGTCGCGATCAGCGCCCCGGCCAGGGCGACGGGCAGCAGGCGGCGGATCATGCGGTCTCCTTCTCGCCGCTGGTTCGCACCTCCTGCTCCTCGCCCGGTGCGAGCGCGGATGCGGCCTCACCGGACCGCGGCGCCCACGAGACGACCGTGATGCCACCCACGCAGCCGAGCAGCATCCCAACGATGAACCCTCCGAGGTTCACCCCGACGATCGAGTACACGGCCAGGCCCAGAGTGATCACGCCGTAGAAGATGCGGTGTGCGGGCATGAAGATCGACAGGGCGCCGAGCAGGACCAGAGCCAGCGGCACGATGGTCGCCTGCAGGCCTTCGATACCGAGCTGGATGTGCAGCTTGCCGAAATCGAGCTGGCTGGACAGGAACATCACGAGACCTGCGACGATGACGAACACGCCGCCGACGAACGGGCGCTGCGTGCGCCAGGCGCGCCAGCGCGACGGCTTCTTCGCGGGCTCCTCCTCGATCGCCTCGCGCTCGGCGAGGGAGCGACGCGTGGCGTTCAGAAGCATGTCTTCGTTCCGTCGGTCAGCTCCAGCTTCATCCCCGTCAGGGTGAAGGTCGACGCCTGGGTGCTCCAGGAGTTCTGCTGCAGGTTCGCGATGCTCACCGTGTCGGCATCCTGCGCGAAGTCGCCCGCGGATCCCTTGGCCGCGGTGTTGACGGTGGACGCATCCACGCCGATGCGGATGTTGCCGAAGGACGAGTCGCCGCGCAGACCCGTCATGCCGATCTGCAGGTTCGTGGCGCTCGCCGGGTTTCCGCCGCCGCCGGCCGTGATCAGCACGCCGACCTTGCCCAGCGGAGTGTCCGACACGACGGACTGGCACAGATCGGCCAGCGTCGCCGAGGCGATGTTGGCGATCGCGACCGAGTGCTGGTTGCCGGCGGTGTCCTGGGTGACACCGGCGTACTGCGAGAACCCGCTGCCCTCGAGTTGCGAGGCGCTGATCTGGAACTCGCTGCCGGACACCGCGAACGAGACGGGCACGGCGCCCTGCGCGACACCTCCGAACAGCAGGCTGGATGCGGCCACGACAGGGATGGTGGCCAGGGCGACACGACCGGCGCGCGAGCGCACCATGTTGGGGAACTTCATCGATCCTCCGGGGGTGAGGGGACGGCGACGATGCCGTCGGTGAGTGAGCCTAGACCTCGTTGACGAACTGTCAATAGCGTGAGAGCGGGTATGAGAGGACTCTCACCCCGGGCGCAGCCGACGTCTCGCCTAGGCTCTGGCTATGGGGAGTGAGCGGCGCACCAGGCTGAGTCCGGAGCAGCGTCGCGCGCAGCTGGTCGCCCTCGGCGTCGCGTTCTTGGCGGACAGGCCGCTCGACGACCTGACCATCGAGGAGCTGTCGGAGCAGGCGGAGGTCTCGCGCGCGCTGATCTTCCACTACTTCGGCTCGCGGCAGGGCCTGCACCAGGCGGTGGTCGCGCGCGCGGGTGACGCGCTGTTGGAGGCGACCCAGCCGCGCGAGGAGCTGGCCGCGGTGGAGCGGCTGCGCGACACCCTGCGCCGCATCGCACTGTTCGTGCGGGAGAACCGCGGCACCTTCTTCTCGCTCGTGCGCGGCGTCGCCAGCGGCGACCCCGAGGTGCGGGTGGTCGTGGACCGCGCCCGGGATGCCAACGCCCAGCGGCTGCGCGAGGTGTTCGCCGAACTGGGAGTCCCCGCCAGCCCGCTGCTCGACGTCGCCTTGCGTTCCTGGGTCGCGTTCGCCGAGGAAGTGCTGATCGAGCTGGCCGTCGATGACGACGTCGACATCGACGACATCGTGGGCTTCCTCGAGCGCAGCGTGCAGGGTGTCGTGTCCGCCGTGGCCCTCTGACACACGTCGGGTGCCCGTTCGTCAATCGTCTTAGCCGGATCCGGTGGTCCGCTTTAGCGTGGTGCCATGGCCGGAAACGTCGCAGAACTCTTCGTCCGCACTCTTCGTCACGCCGGGATCACCCGCATCTGGGGGTTGCCCGGCGACTCCTTGAACGCGTTCACGGATGCCCTCCGCAAGGACGGCGGCATCGAATGGCTGCACGCGCGGCACGAGGAGTCCGCGGCGTTCGCGGCGGGGGCCGAGGCGGAGATCACCGGGGAGCTCGCCGTCGTCGCCGGCAGCTGCGGGCCGGGCAACCTGCACTTCATCAACGGCCTCTTCGATGCGCACCGCTCGCGCGTGCCGCTGCTGGCGATCGCCTCCCACATCCCGTCCGCCGAGATCGGCAGCGGCTATTTCCAGGAGACCCACCCGCAGGAGCTCTTCCGCGAGTGCAGCCACTACGCCGAGCTGGTCTCCGACCCGGCACAACTGCCGTGGGTGCTCGAGACGGCGATGCGCACCGCCGTCGAGAAGCGCGGCGTGGCCGTCGTCGTCGTCCCGGGTGACGTCTTCTTCGCGGACGCTCCCCACCGGCGCCCGTCCGCTCCGATCCGCGCCACACGACCCGTCGTCGTGCCGTCCGCATCCGAGCTGGAGGAGGCGGCCGCCGTGCTGAACGCGGCGGGCAAGGTGACGATCCTCGCCGGGGCCGGGGTGGCGGGCTCCCACGACGAGGTACTGGCGCTCGCCGGCCGCCTGCAGGCGCCGATCGTGCACGCCTTCCGCGGCAAGGAGCACATCGAGTACGACAATCCCTATGACGTCGGGATGACGGGGCTGCTGGGCTTCTCCTCCGGCTACCGCGCCATGGAGAAGTGCGACGCACTGCTGATGATCGGGACCGACTTCCCGTACCGGCAGTTCTTCCCCGAGAAGGCGAAGATCGTGCAGATCGACATCCGCGGCGAGCAGCTGGGACACCGCACGCCCATCGACGTCGGGCTCGTGGGGGATGCGGGCGCGACCGCATCCGCTCTGCTGCCGCTGATCGATGAAGGCCGCAAGGACCACCACCTCAAGGAGTCGGTCGAGCACTACCGCAAGACGCGGCGCGAGCTCGACGGTCTCGCCAACGACGACGGCAAGAAGCCGATCCACCCCCAGTACGTCGCCCGTCTCGTGGACGAGCTGGCGGCCGCGGATGCGGTCTTCACCGCGGATGTGGGCACGCCCGTCATCTGGGCGGCGCGCTACCTGCACATGACCGAGCAGCGGCGCCTGCTGGGCTCGTTCACGCACGGCTCGATGGCCAATGCGCTGCCCCAGGCGCTCGGCGTGCAGGCCGTCGACCGCTCCCGCCAGGTGATCGCGCTCGCCGGTGACGGCGGACTGGCGATGCTCATGGGAGACCTCCTCTCGATCCGGCAGAACGACCTTCCGGTGAAGATCGTCGTGTTCGACAACTCCGCGCTGGGCTTCGTCGAGGTCGAGATGAAGGCGGCCGGGATCGTCAACTACGGCACCGACCTGCACAACCCCGACTTCGCCGCCGTGGCCGAGGCGGTCGGGATCACCGGCATCCGCGTCGAGAGCGCCGCCGACCTCGAGCCCGCGCTGCGGCGTGCGCTGGCCGATCCCGGTCCGGTGCTCGTGAACGTCGTGGTCGCCCGCGAGGAGCTGTCGATGCCGCCGTCGATCACCGCGGCGCAGGCCAAGGGCTTCTCGCTGTGGGCGCTGCGCACCGTGCTCTCGGGCCGTGGTGACGAACTGCTGGATCTGGCCGACACGAACCTGTGGCGTCGCCTGTTCGACTGACGCGGCGTCATCCGGTCACCTGTCCGTCGCGTCGCTGCCGATAGACTCGACGGGCCAGCCTCTGTAGCTCAGTGGAAGAGCCACTCCGTCCTAAGGAGCGGGTCGGGGGTTCGAATCCCTCCAGGGGCACCAAACGTACTTCTTTAGAACCCTCAGAGGCCGAAAGCACCGTGTTTTCGGCCTCTTCTCTTTCCTCAATGTCAGTGGGCGCGGATGGAGCGGGCCTGAACACGACCTCGAACAGCTCCTGTAGTTCCCCGTCCGCGGGCTCGTCTTCGCAGATCAGTATCCGCTTGAAGAAGGCCTGGTTGTAAGTGCGGCGGAGGGCATCAGGCGCACGTCTGTACGCCTCGTAGCAGTTGGAAGCTAGCTCGATGGCGCCGGTGAGATTGCGCTCGAGCTCATCGAATCCCACGCTCAGTGCTTCGAGCCGCTCGACCACGGTTGCAAGCTGCTGACTGATAGACCGCTGCTCTTCTTTGTACAGCTCGGCCGGGATGACTCCGTCGAGATGAGCGTCGAGGAGCTTTCTGCTTCGTGCGTCGAGGCGTGCCTGTTCCAGGGCAAGGTCGCGTTGCGCGCGTCGGGCCTCTAGCGATCCGCGCTCGAGTTCCGTCTTGAGGTGCTGCTCGATGGAGCGCCGAACCTCCGGCTCGAGCTGGAGATGCTTGTACAGCGCGACCACCATGTTCTCGACGCGGCTGACCGAAAGCGCTCTCTGAGTACATCCATTCCGCTTGGAATGACGCCCGGAACAGATGTAGTACTCGTAGGTGGTGCCGTGCCGGTTCCGCGGCATGTGCACGAGTAGCCGTGAGCCGCATTTTCCGCAGAAGACCGAGCTCTTGAGGTACAGATGGTGCTTGCGGACCTTCTCGCCCAGCACCCGAGAGGCCATGAGATCCTGCACCTTCTGCCAGGTCGCCGCATCGACCAGAGCCCGATGTCGTCCGGGGTATACGCCGCCCTGAAAGCGGACCTCACCCTTGTAGTACGGGTTCGAGAGAATCTTGTGCAGCATCTTCGCGTCCACCGGCCGTGAGGGACGCGCGGGCGTAGCGGGGGAGGTGAGGCCACGCGCCGCTGCCTCGTGGGCGACCCCGCGGACGGTGAGCCGGCCCTGGGCGTAGGTGCGAAAGGCCCACGAGATCAACTCAGCGCGCTGATCGTCCACGATCACGGTGCGGACTTCCCGGCCGTCTTCGTTGATGACGGCGCGGTTCAGGTAGCCGATCGGGGCGCGTCCCGGAGTGCCACCTGTCTTTGCCTTCTGGCTCATCCCTTTCACGACCTCGTTGGCAAGGTTGCGGGAGTAGAACTCAGCGATCGAGCTCATGATGCCGTGAAGAAGCATCCCTGATGGGGTCTCGTCGATGTTCTCGCTGACGGATACCAGTCGCACCCCTGCCTGCTGCAGAGCAAGACTGATAGCGACGTCGTCGGCCCTGTTACGGGCGAGTCGGTCCACCTTGTGCACGATGACGAAGTTCACGGGATTCTCCGCCACGAACTGGAGCATCCGTTGCAAGTCAGGTCGATCCGCCGAACGAGCTGACTCGCCGCGATCCACGAACTCTTCAACGATTCGGGCCCCGAGTGAGAGCGCCTTACGCTCGTTTGCCTCGCGCTGCGCGGGCAAGCTGTAGCCTTCGGGATCGCCGTCGCGCTCTGCTTGCTCTTTGGTGGAGACGCGCAGGTAAGAAACGGCGGTAAGTGTGTGCCCGGAGGTTAGCTCGGCAGCTGGGGTGTCTTCGTTCATGGTGCGCTCCTTTCTGCCGCTCAACGGGCGGACTTGGCTCCTTGATTTACGCTCACTTCGCCTGAGAAGTCGAGATGCTTGGCGACGTAGAATTCACATCGCTGATCTGGGAAAAAGTCGGGCATGGCTCCTCTTCTTCGGTTCAGCGGTGAGCGTGGGGCCAGGCGGCTGGCTGCGCGTCTGACCCCACGGGTGACGGTTAGTGCTGCTTCCTCCGGTCGATAGCGGGGATGAGCGTGATCTGGCTGTCGATGAGCAGCGTCATGAGCAGCCGGAAGTCGCTCCGCCGCCGAGCCAGGTACTCTTCGCGGGCGACGAAGAGCTCTGGGACTCCGGTTTCCGACATGAATGACACGGCGCTGTTGAAGGCGGGCCGGTACCCCTCGTAGTCGGCGTACTCGATGTACTCGGCGACGATGATCACGCCCTGGACTCTGGCGGCTTTGGCGATGAACTCTCGTTGCCGATCGATCGAGTACGTGCCGACGCGTCTGGGTGCCCGGTCGTCTCCCTCTTTGCGTGCCCTCAGGTAGGCGACCCCTGTCCGGTAGGTCTCTCCGAGGTAGTGCTCTTCGTAGATTGACTTGATGTGCATGGTGCGCCTCCTTTCGGTTGAAGCTCCGAGGCCGCTCCTGTCCGTCGCAGGAACGTCCCTGGTCTGTGTGGTTGTAGTTCTCCACCCGTGAAGGTGAAGCCTTGGCCCCCACCGCACGCGTGCGATCGACGGGCATGATGGGGACTACTTGTGGAAGACGTGCCACCAGCCGTCGAGGTGGACGATGTCGTAGGTCTCGACGATTCGCTGGTCGATTACGTCGTGGTTCCAGGTGAGGTGGTCTTCGGGTAGCCCGTGCTCGTCCATGAACGTGCGGAGCGCCTTGATCCAGCCGAGGCCTTCGAGGACGTCGTTTCGGAACTGGTCGAAGTGTTCCCAGGTGGCGGCGTAGTGGTCGTAGAAGCTGTCGCCGATGTCCTTGGCGGCGACGTTGGTGTCGGGCAGCAGGAGGTACGCGGCGAAGGCTGCACCGTGTTCGTTGACGAGCGACAGGATCCGAAGTGCGTCGTCTGGGTCTTTGAGTGCTGCGAGGGAGCGCTCGACGGATGCTTGCGCTTCGGGGCCGAACGGCGGTTCCCTGCGCGGCGGGTCTTGCTCGCCACGGTCGGCTGGGGGTGGTGTTTCGGGGTTCATGGTTCCTCCTTTCGTTGTTCGGGTGATGATGCTTCTGCGCGCAGGGTGGCCGGGAGTTCTTCGGGTGTGATGCAGGTGAAGATCCGGTCCGGAAGGCCCAGGTCGGCGTGAATGGCGGCTTCGAGCCGCGCCACGCGCCGCTGTGTGGGCACGATCCAGACCACCCGGGGGAACACGCCGTGCTCCGCCTGTGCGGCCTGCGTGGCGCGGTACGCGGCGTACACGTGGCTCTTGGCGAGGAGCACGGGCAGACTCTCGGTTCCTCGGTCTACTTCGAGGTACCAGTGGTCGTCGTAGTCGTCGCTGGAGAGCTGCGCGTAGAGGTCGGGTTTGAGGATGACGGGAATGCCATGTGGGCCGAGGAAGCGGCGCCAGGCAGCCGTCTCGACCTCGAATCTGGTGAGGGCCGGTCCGCCGTCCTGCGCGAGCTCGTGGAGCGCCACGACGGTGTCGGTGACGGCGAGGGTGTGCTCGAGGAAAGCGATGGATGGTTCCCTGACGTGGCGTTTGGGTGCGCCTGCTGGTCGGGTGAGTCGTTCGCCGGCAACGTCCAGGTGCCAGATGAACCCGGCGGACCCTCGGCGCCCACCGCCCACTCGGCGTTCCAGACGGCCGACGAGGCGTCGCTCGAGGAGCCGGTCCAGCACGCGCAGGGTGGCCCTGGTGGCAGCCCCGATCGTGGCGTGGTCGGTGAAGCAGAGACGCCGGAGGTGCGTGGTGGTGGCGAACTTCTGCGCGGAGACGAAGTTCAGGATGCGCCAGTCGCGACTGCTGAGGGTCCGTGCGATGCGGTCGAGCTCGTTGGGGCTGATGTTCTTCATCGGCGGCCCCCTTGGTGGCTGGTGGATCCCGCCAGGGGCGGGATAGTCGGCAGCGAGAAGGGGCGACGTTGCGCGAGTTTCCGCGGGAGAGGAGCTTTCGTCGGCGACGCGACCAGACGGGCGACCGGACATCTCTCCTCCGCTTCGCGACCGCTCATTTCGCACTCCGCTTCGTGCGTCCGACGGGCTCGTCATCGAGGTCCACACCGCTGAAGTTCGCCGACGATGCCCGCGAAGGTTCGTCGACCGGGAATTCGATGGCGCCGTAGCGGAGTTGGCTTTCGGCGATGACGGCATCGGGATTGGAGATCGCGGTCGGTGGAGGGAGGACGCGGGCGGAGAACCAGCCGGTGCGACGCCCCTCGTTTTGGAGGCTGGCGTAGATCTCGTAGGGAGGCAGGCGACTGAAGTCCTCGGCGTCGAGGCCGGTGATGCGCGCGGCCGTCTTGGCTTCGTCGTCCTCTAGGCCGAAGACGATCTTGTTGCGGGCGTTGGCGTCGATGGCGCGCAGCAGCTTGTCGGGCATCTGGGCGCGGTGTTGGTGCGCGAGGTGCCAGGCGGCGCCGAGGGATCGGGATTGTTCGAGGGCCTCGGCGAGGTCGCCGAGGTGGAGGAAGTTCTGGGCTTCGTCGATGTAGATGCTGATCGGTCGACGCTTCGAGGCGGGCAGTGCGGCGCGGCTGAGGATCTGTTGCCACAGCTGCGCGACGACGAGCGAGCCCAGCAGCGACGCGGTCTGGGTTCCGAGCAGTCCCTTGTTGAGGCTGACGACGAGCACCCGCGGCGCGGTGAAGAGATCCTCGATCCGGAAGGCCGGCGCACTCTGCTCGAGCACGGCACGCACACCGGGCCGAAGCAAGAACTGTCGCAGGCGGGTCATGACAGGGCCGACGGCCGCTGCCTGCTGCCCGGCGGACTTGGCGTCGTACTGGACCCAGAAGCTTCGGAGCTCCGGGTCCGTGATCTTCGCCAGCACCTTCTTCCGGTACAGCGGGTCGGTCAGCAGGCGCGGCAGTCTCGCGAGCGACGCATCCGGGGTGTAGGTCAGGGTGAGGAATGATGCGTGGAGGGTGTCGGCGGTGAGCGGGCCGAAGGCGTTCGGGAAGAGGCCGCGGAACAGATCCAGCATCGTCTCGGCGACCAGTGAGCGGCGATCGTGATCGCCCTGGGCGTTGAAGCCTGCGAACGGGTTGAGGCCGGCGGGGCGATCAATCGAGGGATCGATGAGCGCCACGTGGCCGAGCCGCTTCTCCGGGATGAGGCTGAGCGTGTCCATCGCGAGATCGCGCTTGGGGTCGATGACGACGACCGATCTGCCAGCCCGGATGTCCTCGGCGATCAGGTGGAGCAGCAGTGTGCTCTTCCCGGCGCCAGTCGGCCCGTAGATGTGCGTGTGGCGTAGGGCGTCGTTGATGTCGATGCCGATAGCGCGCTTCGATCCCGGCGCCGTCGCGGTCGCGAAGATCCGCGCACGCGGCGAGCGGTAGCTGCTGGGAGCGGCCAGTCGCACAGGGCGGGGCGACGGAAGACCGGGGAGGTCTTGATCGGTGACCGGCCAGCCGAGCAGCGGCAGGAGCTCCTGTGCGGTGAGACGGAGAGGCTGACGCAGCGGGACACGCCCTTCGTCAAGCCTGGCAGGCTTCTTGCTGGTGATCGAGATCACCGTGCCCGCGCTCTGAAGCGTGCGAATGGCGGCGAGTAGTTCGTGGACGAGCAGGCGGCGCCGGACCGGTGACGGTGAGGCGACGCCGATCCGGACCACGGCTCTGAACCGGTACTCGGACAACTTGTCCTGCAGTCGGGTTCGTATCGAACCGGAGGCGGAGCGGGCGCCCCACAGGAGCAGTGAGGTGACGGGTGCGGTCGGGTCGGACGCGGTGTCCGGTAGCACCTCGGGAGCCAGCGCCTGCCCCATCACCACTTGCAAGACGAGCACGTCGCCCTGGTCTTTCGCTCCCGAGAGCGCCGCGAGGATTGCTCGCAGCGTCTCGAAGCCGCTGGCGAGCGTCAGATTGAGGCTGCGTTGGCGGACCTGAATCCGGCCCGCCCGTTCGACCTCGACCCGCTCGGTCTCAGGCTCCGCGAGGACCGCGCCGGGGACGAGGCGTCGAAGCTGCGAGCTAGCGCTGCTGAGATCGGTGGTCGAGCCACCGAGGAAGTAGCGGGTCTGCCCGGCCTCCGTGCGAATCTCCCAGACCAGCGCACCGCGCCTGCCGTCCGCGGCAAGGGCACGAAGGAACCCGAGCGCGTGCATTTCGTCGATCGGCGGCTGCCAGTAGATCTCGCGCCATACCGTCATTCGCTCGCCTCCTTCGCCTCGGAGGGGGCGTCGGGCTCGGGGTTCGCGGCTTCGGCGTCGCGGCGGGCTCGTTCCTGCATGGCAGCGTGTTCGAGCAGAGCGCGGGCGAGCTTTTCGTAGTCGGGACGTTCTCGACGTTCCGCGCGGACACGGATCTGGTACTCGCGGCGCGGGCGACCAGGGCGACGACTCATCGCTGGCCCCTTACCGCAGCCAGCGATTGCGACGCCACCGCACGATCACGACGACGAGCCACACGATCACGACGGCCGCGAACCCGGCGACGAGCCAGACCCATACCTGCTGGATCAGCCACACGGCGATCCAGATCATGAGCGCGGCGAACAGCAGCATGGCGCTGGCGCCGACGATGCGGCGCAGGAGCGACTTCTCGGACATGACGATTCTCCTTGAGGGAAAGAACGGGGGTCGGGTGCTCAGGCATCGGCAGCCTCCGTTCGCGGATCGAGCTCGGGCGGCGGGAGCAGGTCGCTCGGCACGGGGTAGCCCGGAATGCGGATATCGCTCTCCACCTGGTTGCCCCAGACGTCCCAGCCAGGGAACGGTCGACGAGCGAACAGCTCGAGATACGGCCCGGGGCTCATGCGCATCACCATCTGGTGCACCTCCTCGGGCTTGTGCGAGTGGTCCTGACGGGGCAGCATCGCGAAGCTGCGCTGGCCCTTGAACCGGACGGGCAACTTCCCCTTCACACCGAGGAGCAGCGTTTCGTGGGCATGGCGGAAGTACTGGCCGAGGCCCATCTGGTCCTTGCCCCAGATGAACTCGTCGACGAAGCGGAATCCCCAGCCGCGCAAGATGTCCTCGGCGACGTGGCGAGTAGACGGATAGCACCAGAAGTAGACGTGCGCGTTCTCGTCCGCGAGGTCGCCGATGGGCATCGCGGCGATGGCGTCGAGCGTCATGAGCGGGTACTTGCTCGCGGCCCCGTATTTCCCGGACTGGCCTGTGGGCCAGGGTGGGTCGACGATGAGTGCTTGGTACCTCTTGCGTGGCCACTCGACCGGCGGGTCGTGGTCCGCGGTGGTGTTGGTGTTGGTGGTCATTGAGTCCTCCTTTCGGCAGCCGTTTCTTATGCGGGCGCGACGAACGTCGATTCATGACGAAGACGTCATGGCGAGAACGGGGCCCGGGACTGCTGCCCTGAGTTATGACGGACGAGGGATCGGACGTAAACCGTCCGATCGTGCAACTTCGGGGTTGTTAAGTGAGGTTGAAGAAATCAACGTGGGGGCCGCGTAGCGGCGAGGGTGACGGCCCCCACGTTGACGGTGGATCGGATGAACGATCGTTCGCAGTTCCTCGTTGCCTGGATGTATCTGCCCGGCTATTTGGGGAGCTCGCCGCGTGCGATGTAGATGGCGCGGGTGATGCTGTGTTTGGTGTCGTCAGCGGCGATGGACTCTTCTGCCAGCGCGGATGCCAAGGAGAAGATCGCTGCGCGCAGCTGGCGCTGGCGCCGATCGAGCTCACGCTCGATTCGCGCCCGACGAGCCGCGCGGTGTCGCCTCACAACTTCGAGCATCATGCGGAGCATGAGGGCCGCAATGACGCACGCCAGCCCAAAGGCGATGCCCGTGCTGACAAGATCGAGCACGCGGGTGACGTCCATGAGTGATCGCCCCTTCGCTCAGTACTGCTGCGAGCGACGGGCGGCACCTTGCACGTAGCCCATGAGCAGCGGCGCGACCAGTGGAGCGGCTTCGGGGATGTCGTGCAGCTGCGCCTGCGTCATGCGGTAGAGCGAGGCGGCGTTGTTCACGCCGAGCGCCACGTGGACCATCGCGATGTGCTCGGTGACCGCTGCGATTTCGCTTCGCGCGGCGAGCTCGTCGAGTTCACGCTTCGCCTGGCGCGCCGTCGCCCCGGTGAGCTTGTGGCCGGTCTGCGTGATGTGGGTACTACCCCCGAAGGGCATGAGATCCGACATTGGTTGGAACCTTTCGTCCGTTGGTTTCTGCGGCTGGTTCGGCCGCAGAAGCGACGGTAGGTCCGCAGTAATCACCGGGCGGAAAGTAGGAATAAAGTCGGAGCAAGACGCCTGGCTACTTTGGGGAGTAACCGATGACGCAACAGCACCCGGTCACAGCGGATGTCTACTTCGATCTCGCACTTCTACGCAAGAACGAAGGCTTCGTCGCGCATCGACTCGACCGCGTCGACACCGTCGCCGAACTCCTCCAAGGGGACACGACGGACTCGTTCGACAGGCTCCGCCACCGCTTCGTCTCAGCGATCCATGCGCTCCCAGCAGCAGACGCGGAACTACTGCTCGATATCTTCGCGCTCAGCCCAGAGACCGAGGGCGTCCCGCGGCTGCAAGAACGCCGCCGAATCCACGGCAAGAAGATTGAGCGACGCATCGACACCGTCGCCAATCGCGAACCAGCCGCGCTGAATCAGCTCGCGTCGCGGCTGATCCGTGGCACGTACCCGCAGTCCCCGCTCCGACTCGACGTGCCCGAGATGCACAACGGGATCATCTACGAGACCATCAGCACCCGCATCATCGTCGAAAACCGCATCTGGACGAAGACCTACGAGCACTACCGCTTCGTCCTCACGATCGACGAGTTGGACTGGGTCAACGTCGTTCGTTCCTACGACGGCACCGTCTTCCCCGACCCCGACGGCGCGTTCAAGGTCAACACGCGTCCGATCACCGGCGCCGGCTGGAACGACTACTTCTGGCACCTCAACACCGCCCGCACCGCAACA
Organism: Microbacterium sp. SORGH_AS_0428; assembly: GCF_031453615.1. Taxonomy (NCBI): domain Bacteria; kingdom Bacillati; phylum Actinomycetota; class Actinomycetes; order Micrococcales; family Microbacteriaceae; genus Microbacterium; species Microbacterium sp. SORGH_AS_0428. Next base: position 2,885,616 of record NZ_JAVIZT010000001.1, read on the forward strand.
GAGCCGATGCGACGAGGCGAAACCTACGACCTCAGATTCGCCATCCGACCGCCATCGAGCACAACGAACAACCCGCTCACACTGGCAAGCCGAGCCTTCCATGAGCGCGCACTCCTGGCCATCATCGAAGTGCAGTTCATCGGAGACATCCCCGACACCATCTGGAAGTACTCACAGCTCAGCCCCTTCGCCCGCCCCACCGAAGCGAACGAGTACAACAGCGCGACCGCAGACCACAACGGCATCGTGACCCTTCGTGGACGAGATCTTCACGGCGGGCTGTTTAGCGGCATCGCGTGGACGTGGGATCAGGGCTAAGAGGTGTACTGCCGCCTTGGCGTGTCGCACCGCCACGGCGAGCCAAGCGCGGCGTGAGCGTGGGGCAATCGACCCCGACTCTGCGCCGAGTCAGCCTGCGGTGAACGTCAGGCGCGGGACTTCGGGCAGTAGATCGCCGAGGCGAACATCCAGCACCTGACAAAGAGTCAGCACGGTCGCTAGCCGTGGGTTCGTTGCCGTACCGCCGCGCGTCACGGCTCCCCGCTCGTACTGCTGGTAGGCGTACAGCGAAATGCTGGCTCGCTCAGCCATCTGCTCCTGTGTGAGCCCCTTCGCGTCACGCGCGCGGCGCAGGTTCATCCCCAGTTCCCGAGCAAACTGCGCCCATTCGGGGGACGCTGCTGGGCTTGGGTTCACTGCTTCAGCCTGAAACCAAGAAGAGTTGGTGAGAACCAATAGAAATTGGTAAAGTCGCGAACTAGGCTGCCCCGATGCTCCCGAGGTGGCTTGCCGCATGCCCCGGCTCACCGTTTATCGCTCTTGGGGGAACTTCCAATGACCCGACCCTGGCGCCGCTTCCGGCGCACTTCATCCGTCGCCGCCGCAGTCTTCGCTGTCGTTGGCGCACTCGCGATCGCTCCACAGGCGGCGAGTGCCGCCGAAGACGTACCCCAGGTGATCGTGAGTAACCTCGCCGTCGACACGACCACGCCCGAAGCTGCGACGGTCACCTTCGACTACGCGCCCAATGTCAGCGCCGAGGCTCCCACTCGGCCCTACAGCTTGCGCGTCTACGTCTACCCGTCGAACGCGAACCGTGAGGAGGGCACCATCGACTTCGTCACCATCTCGTCGGCTGGCTCCTACAGCAAGGCGTTCACCCTCGCCCCCGGCAGCTACAACGCCTCGGTCGGGGTCTACCGGATCGAAAACTGCGAGTGCGGCGGCCCGGAACCGACCATGTTCACCACGGTGCCGTTCACGGTCACGGCGGTCACGCCGACCCCGGAACCTACGCCGACCACACCCGAGCCGACGCCGGAGCCCACGACACCTGCGCCTCAGCCTTCCGAGACGACCGCACCCGCCACCCCGACAGCCTCGCTCTCTGCCACGAGCGTTCCTGCCGGAGGTGGCGTGACGGTCACAGCAACCGGGCTTGCGTCCAACGAACCCGTCGAGCTCTGGATCCACAGCACCCCCATCCAGCTCTGGACTGGCACGGCCGATGGCTCCGGCGCACTGACGCAGGCCATCACGATCCCCGCTGACCTCCCGCTGGGTGCCCACCAAGTCGAGGTGCGCGGTGCCGCGAGCGGCTCGCTGTGGCTGAACATCTCCGTCCGCGGTGCTGAGCTTGCCGCGACGGGCGTGGACGGAAGCGTCGGCGCAGGCTTGGGCATCGGTGCGGCGACGCTTCTTCTCGCCGGTGCGGCCGTCCTGCTTCTCGCGAAGCACCGCCGCCGCGAAGCTGCCTAATACGTTCCCGGCAAATAGGGCGTCCGCATCGCGGGCGCCCTATTTGTTTGCGCGTGCATGAAATAGCGCAGATCGGATTTGATGCAAGTGACGGTGTTTCATTGATTTGGTGTGTCATACTCCCTAGCTATGGCTAAGCAGCAGATCACCCGACTCATTGACGACCTCGACGGCGAAGTTCTCGAGGCCGGCAAGACCATTCACTTCTCTCTCGAAGGTCGCGCCTACGAAATTGACCTCTCGGACAAGAACGCCGAAAAGCTTCGTGAGGCATTCGCGCCGTTCATCAAGGCGGGTCGCTCTATCGGAAGTGCTTCCCGCAGCACATCAACGCGAGGACGTACCACAAAGAAGGACAGCCGTGACCTTGGGGCAGTGCGCGAGTGGGCAGCCGCCAACGGCTACGAGGTGAGTGCCCGTGGGCGCGTTCCCGCCGCTGTGCTTGAGGCGTACGACGCCGCGCAGTAATGCTTCCGACCTGGAAGCGTGTCTTGTGTCGGGCGAGAGTTCCGGCGGAGCGAACACAGAAGGCGTTGCCACGTGGAGATAGTCCGCGTGGCAACGCCTTCTGGTCATGTGCGTCGGCGGTAGGTTGGCCCGACGTAGGTATCCAGAATCAGCAGCACGACAGCGAGCAAGGCGCCGCCGATCAGAAGTACGCTGCCGAACGGGATCAGACTGAGCGTCGAGGCCTCGTAGGTCTCGCTGGTCGGCTCCAGTCGCGTCCAGACAGTGGTTTCGGACGCAGACAGTAGGACGAGGCCCGCGATGACCGCGGCGGCCGCAATCAGCCAGAGTAGCCAGTACCGGAGACGGGGCCAGTCTGCGGTTCGTTGGGGCGCGTCTTCAGTGCTCATCGAGTGCAGTAGAGCATATTGATGGGCGTGAACGCTACCTGATTTCGGGAGGTCTCCATCAGGCGACGAGCGGTTATGCCGCCGGCCTTGGTGACCTTCCATTTCTGCAGGTCGAAGTACTTAAAGGTTCCCATGATGTACGCCTTGTACTCGCTCCTGGCCGGCATCTTCGGCGATGTACACGTGATCGCTCCAGTGATACTCGCCGATGCGGACATGCCGATCGTTGTCCCTACCTGGCTAGCTGAGAGCCCCATCGTCGCATTGACCGTGGCGCCGACTGTGTAGGACCCAGACACGGTGCAGGTCGTATTCGCTACCGCTGTCTTGCAACCGCCGACCAGCTTCTTGAGGTTTGGTTGCTTCGTTTTGGTCGTCACATTGATCGGGATGTACTCGTAACGAGTCACCGTGATTGCCGGGTCGGCCACCACCGGGTACGCGTCCTTTGACACGGCAGAATCGTCGACGATCTGAGTCACGACATTGGCAGAGATCTCGTACCGCGTTGGTACCGATCCGCCGTTCGCGTCCACTGCCCAAGGCGCGGTCGCGGTCGCGATCTCGTCGCCTGCAGCGTCAAGAACAGCGAAACCGCCGTCGGGCAGTGGAGTCACCCCGCCGCCACCGTCCACGTCAATCACGTAGCTGAACGATGAGGTCGCGCCCTCCTCAGAGAGAACGGTCAGGACCTGGATAACGCCGTCCGCCCCGATGACGGGGACCGTGGTTGATCCGTCGGCGTTGTCGTAAGCGACGGTCGAACCTGTCAAGGGCTGAGCTGCCGCCGAAGTGTCCGCGGCAGGCAGCGTGATGGAGATAGTCGGACCATCAACGGCCTGGATGACCAAGGGGCCGGCGCTGTCTACTGGCACCGCCACGGATACATCGTCGACGACACCCTCCACCACGATGCCATCTTCGTCAGACGGAACCAGCGTGGCTGCTCCCTCCAGCGCTTCTTGAATCGCTGGCTGATCGATCACCGTTGCTTCCGTCGAGTCGGGCTCATCGGCGAACGCAGCGGGCGTCATGATCGTCGTCATGCTGGCCACTAGAACCGCCGCGCCTATGAGCGCGGTAGAACGTTCGATCTTCATTTATCTTTCCCCCAGTTGGAAATCGGCTGGAGTGCTCCAGCCTCGCTCAACGTAGGGTTCGCCACGATTCGTCGTCAACGAGATTCGCGCCGTGTCCCCCGAAGAGGGGACACGGCGCGAACACTGAATGCGCCGCGACTAGCGGTGATGTTCGATCCGACACTTGCCGCATTTCTCACTCTGTCATTCAATGCGGCTGGGCAGCTGCTCTCTCCTTGCCGGTCTGCGGTCTCCGTGAGAACCGATCGAGTTCTCGGCCGCACCTGTCAAGGAGGTGACCCGCATGAGCGAGTCAGAAGCAACACCCACCACTGCCAACAGCCTGGGCTACGGTCCGGTCAAGCCCCTCGCGGTCAGACTCAACGAGTCCACCCGCACCCAGCTGGACATCATCGCCCAGCTCCGTGATCGCAACGTCACCGACGAGGTACGCCTCGCCATCGACGCCTGGATCGAGGCAGCGAAAGCCGACCCCGCTTTGCAGCAGCGCGCCCAAGCCGCGCGCGAAGAGATCGAGCGTGAAGCCAGCACGAAACGCGAGGCCATCGCCGCGATCTTTGACGTCGGCACCGTCTCACCGAAGGGCAACCGGTCGCGCGCAGCCGCGGGCTGAGGCATCAGCAAACGTGGCCGGCCAGGATCGAGCGCTCCCGCGTTCTCCTGGCCGGCTACCGACTCACACGCCCCCTTCCCAACCCTCGTTCGTCTTCTGCGATCTGCAGAGAACCAATCCGGTTCTCGGTCGCTCACGCGAAGGAGAAGAAGATATGTTGCGTGGCGGTCTCGTCCCCGCAGCAGACAGTCACGACCTCGCCGCTACGAGGCTGCGGAGCTCGAGGACTACCAACGAGCGACGGCGGCTGGATCGAGGCAGTAGGTCTCGTCTCGTTCGGCGGCACGCTGTTCGTGAACGAAGTAGGACTGCTCCGCGGCCGGTATGGCGGTGATCGTCGAGACTTGAGTGGTATCGCTGTCGCGCTCGACGCTCACCTCCTGTTTGCCCGTCCGAGGGTTGGGTATCAGCTTCTATGAGTGAGACCTCAACGGATGTCGGCAGCTCGGCAGTGCAGCGGATCGACCTCTCCGACCTCAAGGACGACGCGTCTGGGCCAACTCCAGCGATCGTCGTCGCCCCTAGCGAAAGCTGACACGTCAGGATCGATCGGCGCAGCACACCGGAGGACAGACATCGTGATCTGTGCGCCTCGGGCGTGTCGTCGAGGTGCTATTCTGAGCCAACTTTCGTGAACGGGGAGATTGGCGCATCTTGGGCAGTACATCGCACGGCTCTGCGGATGCAGGCGAAGCGACGCACTTCGATTCTGAGCTTCTGGTCTCAAGCGCTATTGCCGAGGCCTTCGACGACCAGTACTCCTATGTCAGCGAGCTGACTTCGTACCCTGATCCACTTCGCGTGACGGCCGTCGTGCGCGCCAAGGACTCGAAGGCCATGTACGTTCTCCACATACAGCCATGGGAGGATTCGAGATCCCTCGCTGAAGCTACGGAGATCCAAAACGACGATCATCTCGTGGCGCAGACCCTCAAGATCGCTTACGTTCCGCTGGTCGGGCGGCGCCTTGCCCTAACGCTCCGTTTGAAGGCGGATCAGGTGCTTGCGGATATGGAGTTGAATAAAGCGTTTGACGTCAAGGATCGCGATAGTGCTCTTGAGGTTCGACTTGAGATTCTCTACTCAGTCCTCAGTGGTTTGAACGCGCTACATTCCGCGAATCGTCTGCACGGAGATCTGCGGCCATCAAACATCTCATTCGACAAGCGTCGGAGACTTTGGGCTCTCATGGACTGGGGTAGCAGCGTCCCAGCTGAATGGGTGAGGGCAGACGAGCGTGAACTAGTCGTGACTGATGAAGATCCGAGTTTCGCGGCGGACGTTTATGCCTTTGGAAAGCTTGCTCAGCGAATGCTCGGGACTTATCGGTGGGACAACCGCGATTTGCCCGCGAAGTACCCGAGGCTTCGCAGTGAACAGTTTGAGTGGATTCTCGACTTTTGCACGACGGTCAAACCTCACGACCGGCCAAGTGTGGACGTCCTCGTCGACGTTCTGTTTGGAGACGCACACGCCACGGCGCTAGAGGCCGCTCGGCGAGCGAGCCAGGCGGCTGACTGGACGATTGGATTTCTAGCTCAACACACAGGCTTGCCTCGTCGGGCGGCTGCAGTAGTGGTCGAATCGGCAAGCACGAGACTGAATCAACTAACTGAGCGGTTCCCAGAAACGCAGATTGCATTGCTGCCCGAGTTTCGCGCGGAGAGGCTGCTGTTCCATCTTTGTCTTGACATTCTGGACGAGGATGATCATAATACGCAACACAAATCAAAACTAAACAGGCCTGATGTTGTCAAAGTGGATAAGGAGCTGTTGCTTAGGAAGAAGATTGATGCGGTTTGGCGAGATCGCCTACACCGGCTTCATTTTTCGAAGGCGCTTGATCCGCTGCACGAGGAGCGGATGGCTCAATTAGAGGCCCAAGGGGACCCGCTTCCTGGGCGCGCTTCATATCTTGCGCATATAGAAGCTTCCAATATCGCGCGTCGCGGTCTAATCACGGCGAACTCGTTTTTGTACACCGCTGAAGTGGCAGAATTGCTGAGCACGGACACCAGGCCGGTTTCTGAAGCGGATGTCACGGTGCTTAGGCGCTGGGGTCAGATCCTGGCCGTTCCGGATCACGGACGATGGTTACATCCAACCTTCCAGTTCGATCTCGAGCGGCACCGTCCAAGCCCTCTGATTCTTGAGGTGAGCGATTACTTTAACGACGCTGACGACAAGTGGGGTGAACTCGCGTGGTGGGGCGTTGGACGCACTTATCTTGGCGGTCGAGCCCTCTCCGCTGTTCTTATGACCAAAAGCGCGAGCCGTGCAGTGGTGCGCGCGCTTGACGTTCTGAACGATTGACGCACCAAGGCTCGAATCAAACTAAATCTATGCCTCTCATTACACCTGACTTTCACAACGGCCCTGCCGATGCTCGCTGGTCTGACGTCAAGGTTGGTTCCCGTTTGGTTAGAATCGGGAAATCGATTTTTCCGGGTAACGGATATAATCCAAAACCGGTCGTGCCGAATTCCGCTACGAGCCGCGGACGCTTCAGTAGTACAGCACGAGATACCTTCGGAGCTCTCTATGTGGCAGAGCATGTCGCCGACGAGAGAGTGGCTATTCTCGAAATGCTTGAGCATAGGACTCTTGATCACAATCCGAACGGCGGTCTATTTTACTGCAAGCCTGAGCTGGTCGAAGATCTTTCCTTCTTTTATCTGAAGGTCAAGCTGCATATGCGCCTCGTCACCCTGACGGCCGCGCCGGATGCGCTGGGCCTGGGTGCGAATGAGGAAACCATCTACTCCGACAACTATCGTGTCACGAGGGAGTGGGCACGCTACATCAGGAAGAAAGTGCCCGACGCGAAAGGCATAGAGTACAGCCCGAAGCGATACAGAGACACGCGAGCCGGCGTTGCCATGGCTCTGTTTGAGGATCGGCTCCCGAAGGACTCCCTCGAGCTGGTCGGTGCACCGATCCCGCTTGTTTCGGATGCAGGACGAGAGATCTTTCTCGCGTGTCGTCCGTTCACCCGAGTGCTACCTGCTTGGTAGATCCACCGTGCTGAATGGGTGATTCAGCTTGATGATAATCCTGATCGTCGGGGTGCCCGCGAGGGCTGGGCGCCGGATGTTCGGAACGGGCGCGCTTGACGACCAGCGATGGCGTCTTGAGCCGCTTCTCGTCGAAGCGCAGGTCTGTGGACAACCGTGCCACACCTGTGTGCCGTTCAGTACGCTCCACGGCCATGGACGATCTCCTCGCAGCCGCGGGCCAGCCGTGGTGCCCGGAGTGCAGCACGGTGCTGCGGGCGCGGGCGTATGGGTTCCACTGCGGTGGCGCGACGTCGACGTACTCGATGTGGGCACGGGGGAGTCGATTACGCTCTCCGCTCTCGCCGCTGAACTGGGGCATAACGAGCACCGACTCGGGATGAGGATCTACCACTACGTTCGCCAGCGGTATCCGGAGCACCGCCCCGGCGACCCGTGGCTCCTGACCCCCGAACAGGCGGACGACGTCCGTCGCAACGTCCGTTGACACCCTGTGGATAATCCAGCGAGCGTGTCCATGCGCAGTCGTAGCCTCGAATCATGATCGTTCGGGCCGACTTCGATGCGCTGGTTGCTGAGACAGCGCGGCTCGACTCGGGCGTGGGAGACCTTGACGGACGCATCTCTTCGGTGCGGTCACGTGTCGCCGATCTGCTGGAACAGGGGTGGACGGGGGAGGCCGCCACTCAGTTCCGGCCGCTCTTCGAGGCATGGCAGGGCGCTGCCACATCCAGCGTGCAGCGCCTCGATGCGCTCATCGAGGGGCTCCGCGCGGCGACTCGTGATCTGGTCGCAGTAGAGCGATCGCACGAAGACGCCGCACGCGCACTGGAAGGGGCGACGCCGAGCATCGAGATGCAGCAGCTTATGGGGGGAAACCATGGCGTACAGGGCACATATCGCGCAGCTCACTGACGTTGTCGAGGAACTCGAACGGATCGCGAACGAGATCGCCGAGGTCCATGCCAACGCGGACGCCGCCTCACGACGACTCCATTCGACCTGGGAAGGCGAAGCGTCGCAGGCTCACACCACGGCGCACTCTGCCTGGAGCGCTGACGCCCGCGAGATGAATCAAGCGCTCGTGGCCATGCGGCAATTGCTGGCGGGTGCGCAGGCGAACTATGCCGCCGCAGTCGAAGCCAACACGCGGATGTGGGGCTGAGCGATGCTTATCGCCGTCGACCCCAATGCCTATTACGAGGCAGCAACCTGCTTCGGCAACGGTGTCGCCTCCGTTGTGGCGGACGCTGAGCGCGCGCTCGGGTCCGCGCTGGCAGGCTCGGAGCGTATCGCCGGAAGCGACGCGGCCGGCGGCGAATGGGCAGCTCAGTACGACCAGGTCGCGCAGCTCACTGCGCAGACGATCAATGACCTCGAGGCGGCGGCCCTGACGGTTGCTGAGCTGCTGAAGCAGTCGGGCGTGAACCACGCGGCCGCCGATGCCGATTCGAACCCACTGGGTGCGATCCTCCAATCGCCCGCGGCGAGTTGGTCATCGGAAGTCGGCGTATGCGTGAGCGTCCCGAGCGTGGCGGGTGGTTCCATCCCCACTCCCGATGGCTGGGAACAGCTCATCAGCCTGGTCGCGATTACGTGGCCAGACGGCGATGCCGGCAAGCTACGTGCCGTGGCGTCCGCGTGGCGCACCGTCGCCTCAACACTTGAGTCCGCATGGCCCGCCGTGACGGACGCACTTACCTCCCTTGATCAGATCCAGTCGCCTGAGATCGACGCTGCGCGCGGCGTCTGCATCACTGTGGGTGATGCGATTACGGACACCGCAACCCAAGCTCGAACACTCGCGGACGCAGCGGATGAGTATGCCGGCCACGTCGACGAAGTGCAGGCGGCGATGCGCGAGCAGATCAGCATCCTGCTCGCCGAGACTGTTCTCATCGAGGCGGTCGCCGTGGCCGCGGGTGCCGCAACCTACGGTGCTGGCTTCGTCGCTGGAACAGGACTCGCGGCGCTCAACGCCACGAAGTACGGCACCCGCCTGACCGCGATCGCGCTGCGCTTCATGGAAGGCTCGCGGGCGGTCCTTGCGAGCATGGCCTGGCACAGTCTCGACGCAACCAGCGCTTCACTCCGAGTCGTCATCGCCAAGACACCAGCGACTGCCGCGACCGCGAGCGTCACAGGAGCCGCAGCGTCGCTCACTGCGCTCGCGGACAAGCTCGCGAAGTCCCCGTGGATACTCGGACCATCGCCGCGCGGGTTCACGATCGAAGCGCGCCTTGGCGGCAACCTGCCATACGGGTTCCGCACGATCGACCGCTGGGACCAAGCAGCAGGGGTCGCGACGAGCATCAAGAGCGTCAACCTCGCGTCCAAGACGTATCAAAGTCCCGCACGCCTTCAGAGGCTCCTCACCGGGTACATCGACAAGATGGCTGCATACCGCGGCGGCACGCTGAGCAACGTCACGGTCGACGAATTCGATATCGTGACTCGACAGCTCCAACTCGCCATTCCCACGAAGGGCTCGAGCGAGCAACAAGCTGTCATCGCGGCGATGGCCGAGTATGCCCAGCAGCGAGGAGTGCAACTGATTGTCGAGGTGATCCGATGACGAGAGCGATCGTGGACGTCCACCTGCAACCCGATGGACGTGTGTTCGTCTTCACCTACTCCCGAGACACAGGCGGGTTCTGGGTCAGCGATGGCCTTCCTGCCGTACTCGAAGATGCGACCGATCTGGACGCGCTCGGGACCGCAGCACTGACAGCATTGGAGGCCAGCACCGAGGGCGTTGTGCCCGCGCGCGACCTTCGTGCTAATCCGCCTGACCAACAGCTGCTCGCGTGGGTGGGCGTCCAGACCTACGCCCAATATGCAAAGGGAGTGAGGTCGGCGAAGGTGCACGCGTTCTACGGTGACGACGGCACCCTGAACCGACTGCTCGTCACGCCTGAGACCAATCACGGACGCGAAGGCTTCACTCCTGACGTCGAACGACGTCAAGAGCTCGCGGCCTTCGGTGCAGAATCCATTGGAAGCGCACTCACGCAGGCCCTGCACATCGCCCGCGACTGACCGATGTGTACGTCCCTGTGGCGAACACTGAGGCCTTGCCCTGTCCCGAAGTTCAGGACTGGTGGAAACCAGCCTCCGGGGAACCGCGCCAGCGACGTGTGGCATGAACGTGCGGTGACCCCCGCGTGGCGTGCGCTCAGCCTCAGGAGACCTAAGGACAATTTCGTTCATTGGCGCATCGATAGCCGCAGCTAACAGGCCGGGATGCCAGCTCTGCAGGCTGCGGGGCAGACTGCAGAGCATGGGCGTCGGCGGCATCCCTGCACCAGAGGCGGTGGGGGACGATGAACTTAGGTCCTTCGAACGGCTAGTGTGGGCGACGGCTTCACGTGCCAAATGTCGCTCAGCGACGCAAGTAGCGAGGTCAACGCCGCGCACGCCGGGGCATCGGTTGGACGAGGCTAGATTCCGTACAGCTTGAGTGCCACGTGGTTCACTATTAGCCGACGTCCATGGTTATCGAGAGCGAAGTGGATCCGCCCAACCTCATTGGGCTTTACGCCGTCACGAACCTTTACATGCGGCACCTGTTCTCGACGTTCCCCTTCGAAAACGAAGTAGCGGAGCGACTTGTTCTTCTCGATCGTGTCATCAGCGGTCGAAACGTTCAGTCCGAAGTTCTGCTTGAACCAGTCATCGAGGTGTCCCGCTACTCCTGGATCGTCGCCGTACAGTTTCTGCGCCGCGCGCGCCAGAGTTGTGAGCGCTTGAGTCATATCCAGAGGGTCGGGATAGGAGATCTTCTTCCATGAGCGTCCCGCCGCTTCGGTGAAGACGATGCAGGAGCCGCTCGCGTCGGTGAGCGCGAGGAAGGTACCGGTGGGATCAGACGACTTCCTGAGCGGAGGAATCGTTTCCCACGGGTCAGTCGCGGCTTCCTCAACGGGCTCGAATTGACTGAGGTATAAGCCCCTCCAGTACTCCACCTGAGCGGTCAAGTCTTCGGCCGCGTCGGCGCGCGCCTTGAACGCCTCGACATCGTGAGCGTATGAGTCCGCCAGCGCCTGCGCTTCGGCGACCTCGCCATCGAGAATCGCTACCTGCGCGAGCAGCGCGTCACGCTCAGCACCGATGTCCGCAGCTTCTTGCGCGAGACGAACCCGCGCATCGGCATCGCTACGTGCCGCGCGCTGAACAGCATGACGAGCGCGCCGCCATCCCTCGTCGACGCCGCGTGTGAGTGCAGCCAGCGGAGCCAAGCGAGGCATCAGCCGGATACGGAGCACCTCACGGTCAGCAGCGGCTTCGACTTCCGCCGCCGTCACGTCTACGCCAGGTGCGTCGATGTTGGACCAGACCAGTCGAGCGCCACCGAACGGGATCTTCAGCCCTGGGATGGCTGCCTGGAGAGCTTCCCGCGTCGCATAGTTGAGCGTTACAACCCGCGCCAACCCAATAAGCTTGCTTGCTGCGACCCACGCGGCATCCCGAATCTCGGCCGACCGAGAGTGCACAAGCAGTATCGGAAGACGTGACGGAGACTTCAGCGCTTCCACCAGAGCGACGGTTTCATGCACGTCTCGTACCATCTGAAAACGTTCGTCAACGTGCTGCCCACCAATACGGAGCCGCATAGCTTCGTCCCGTGCGACTGCTCCCACAATGCCAGGCTGATACACGTCAGTGCTCCGTACCGGCGTGAGCGCTCCGCCGAGGTACTCCCGGCTGATGCCGACACGAAAGCTCACCCTCCCGGAGACCTCGCTAACGGTGACTCGAGTGGTTAGCTCAATCCCGGAGTCAAGAGTCTGCCGCACCGATACCCTCAGAGCGCGATCCATGCCAGCGGCGATTGACTCCCAAATGGCAACGCGGTCGGAAACAATCAGATCCCCCAGTTCGATCGGGGGCAGCGTCGCGTTCCCTGATTCAAGCAGCTCGGCCGAGCACACGATAACGTCGGATCCTCGGCTCAGCCATTGTGCGACATGCTCAAGCAATGACTCGAAGGCGGAGTCTCCCTCGCGCACGGACTCGACATCGAAATCGACCACGTAGAGAAGATGCACCAGCGCAACCTTTCGCCTGTCAGAGAGCGTCCCCCAGCCTTGGCACCCGGCGGTAGTCCGCTACTTCGTCTGACCCTATCGATTCCCTCATCGTGGGCCTACTGCTAAAGCCGATCGATCCAGGTGTCCTCTTCGCGGTCCGCCCATGCGTTGCCCGTGTTGACATGCCCAGACTGCGCCGCGCGAGCGCGAAGCATCTGGATCAGCACATTCGCCGGTCTGACCTCAAGCTCTGCCACGGAGACGATGCGGATGCCAGTCAGCTCAGCAACCACGTCAAACTGCGCGCGAGCACCAACGACGCCGATCTGAGCGAATAGCTCGCGAATCGTCTGCCGCTGCAGTGCGGTCATCGGAGTCGCCGCGTCACTCGCGGCGGGAAGCGTGTCATCAAGGTCGAATAGTGCACTCTCCATGGCGTCTATCCTGCCGGATGGATGAGATCGCCAAACCCGACCCTGGTTGCAACGGAAGCCCACCGGCGACCACAACTGGCGATAGTCGTGCGCAGGCGGCGAGTGCGGCCGGATAACGTTGAAAAATGCCCCTCGACGTTTCGCTCGCGGACCTCGGTGATCAGCCGCGACTATCAGAGGGCATACATGCACGCAGAGCCCGGTTTCACCAATCGTGGTATCGCGCTGCTCAGCTGGGCGTGAAGTCTTGGGGTAGCGCGCCGTCTGGCCGTCCATTCGGCAGCATCCTTCCTCCCGCAGCCGCCGAGGCCGGGCTGAACTTCGCCGCGTCAGAGTCGAGGCAGCTATTCCTGTCGCGACGACAGCAGGGCTGGGGGGCCGACCCGGTGCGAATGACTCGGCACATGACATCGAGCCAGACACTTCTGGTCAATCTGCTCGGCCCGCTCGGCTCAGACCCTACGTGGCTTCTTGAGGTACTCCGTTTGCTTCTTCAACGCTCCGACATCGCCGAGGTGATCCGCTGGGACATCGAGTTCGCGCCTCCGAGGCGGAGCCAGTACCTCGGCGACATGACGAGGCTCGACGCCTTCTTCCGTGTTCGTACTGATTTCGGCGTCGAAGGACTCGTGCTCGAGCTGAAGTACACTGATCGATTCAGCAGCCGCAGGATCGATGTCGCAGGCAGTCAAAGGTACGCAGAATTGGCGTCGAGCCGCGATCTGTGGCACGACCCCCAGGCGGCGTTCATCGATCCGACAATCGGACAGCTTCTGCGATGCCACGCGCTCGGCGAGCGGATCCTCCAAGTCGACGAACCAAGCGCCGGGGGCACGACGTTACTACTGGTAAGTCATCCGAACGATACGACAGCGCTCCTTGTGATGGACCGGTACCGCGCAGCTCTCACGAACAAATCGCGGGCCGTTGATCTGGCACTTGATCGGGTACTAGCTGTCGCACTGGCCACGGCTCCGAGCGCCAGCGCTGCCGCAGTCGTACGCGGCCTACAGCTCCGCTACCTCGACCATTGGGAGAGCGAACACCTATGGCAGGAGCACACAACGGATGTCGCACGACTGACTGGTCGCTCTCGCGGCCGCTTCACGATCCAATGATTCACGACGAGTTCGGCGACGTCGACTGGAGTGCGTCGTAAGTTCTCGCGAACAGCGTCTCGGCACCGATCACAAGGCGGTACACCTGCTGCCAACTTGTACGCGAGAGCACCTCACGGTGCGCTGCCGGAACTCGGTACGTCGAGTTGAGTCGATGCCAGCTTGATTCGAGGCTTGCCACGACGTCGAGATCGAGACCGAGTAGCTCCATCCTCGCCCGGATACTCTTCGATATCGTGCTGCCTTTGCCGCGCGCCGCGAGACCGACCGCATCGACAGCGGCGCCGAAGGTGCGCGTTTGTCGTGCCCAGTCTGTGTTTCCTGCCACGACGGATTGGATGAGCTGAGTGTAGATGAGGTGCTCGATAGCCGCGCACATCCCTATCACCGGCCCCGAGAAATCCGCTGTTGGGTCGAGCTGGTGGCCGACAAGGTCGGCGGTGGCCATCATGACCTGGACATCGCTCGCGAGCGCAGCCCATCGCTTCTCACCAACTAGCGCTTCTATGCGCTCACGACTCGGTCGAATCTCACCGAGGTGAGCGTTTCCCCACGAAGCGAGCAGCGTTCGTGTCGACTCGACCGTGTCCTCAGCTAGTTCCTGCGCGCTGCCCAGAGCGTCCGAGGCAGCCGTCGATGTCGGTGGAACGAGATCGATTTGTGACAGCAACGTAGTCACGACGTCGCGTAGAGCATCCTTTACGACATCCGGGGAAGCAGACGGGTTTAATGAGGCCGAGATCAGGGTCCCTCCAGCGTCATCATGAAACACATCGGCCGGTCTAGGCTCAGCTTCCGTCGTGTAGATCAGCACTCCGCCGACTGCGGGCTCGATGCCGAAGTTCTGGAGGTAGCCCAAGATTTTGTACAGCTCCTCGGCCGGGAGGCGGTCACGCTGACGAAGTTTAGGGTCAAGCACTGCGAGGCGTTCAGTCCCGCCCAGCGGTCGCGCCCGTACGACGATATCCGGGATCCCGCCTAGAGGACGCCCATCTTCCTTCACCCACCGCGCCGCGCTCAACTTCGTCACAGAAGGAATGCTCCGCTGGAAGTAGACGTCGATGCGCCCGGAGAAGTTCTCAAACGAATAAGCTGCGGCTTCGCGACGCCAAGCCCTGTTGATGATGGGCTCCGGCACATTCATTGCGTGGGCCAACTCGCGACCCAAGGTGCCCAGGCACCAGAGTTCAAAGAGCTTGTTGTCAAACTGATGACCGTACAGGGCGAGATCCACATCCCCGGGATCGACAGCAGGCAGACCGCTTAAGCAGGCCGACATCCACTCCACGAGCTCGCTGTACGGTCGCGCACTCGGAATCTCGCGCCGTTGCAGGCGCCGCTGCACCTGGGCCATCAGTCGATCAAGCGCCGGTCGCGTGCGGATTTCAGTTGCGCGTGGAGCGCTGCCCGCCAGAAGCGGCAGCTGGGCAAGCCTGCCCAGTCGCTCACGTTGCTGACGGACGGCACGGTACTCCACGGAACCGGAGGTTGCGATGCTCACAGCGAGGCTTCTCCGCAATTCTTCTCGGATCCAGGCCAATGCGTAGCTCGCTAGAACATTCTCAGGCGTCCGCGCGCCACGACGCACCTCAAGCACGGGATAGGTCAGTTCCTGGTCACCTCCGTGCGACCTGGTGACCCATCGATTGATGTCAAGCGCACCGCTCAGTGCGCCGACTTGCTCGGTACTGCGAAGCTCGTATCGGAATGTTGGTCGCGCGACCACGTCGCTCAAAATCTTGAGTAGGCGATTGCTGGCTGCAAGTGCCACACGCACACGCAAGCCCGCCAGAATTACGTCGAGCTCGTCAGGTTGCTCAGCCCGACTCCCGGATGCCCGATCGACCAGTTGCTGGTCGCCGGCAGCGAAGTAGACGCCGAGGAGCCCCAGGGAAGCCTCGATCGCCGCCTGACGTCCGCGGCTACTCAGGGCGCCACCGGGAGCGTGCTCAAGGAGGGCGGTATCAGCGCTGCTGGCTTCGCCCAGCCATTCGCCGTCGTGGTCAGTCATGCGCCATGGGGCTCAACAAGATGTTGTAGCGCAGCCCTCGATGCCGTGAGATTAGCCTGCTCGAACAGTTCCCGGGCGCGGTCCAACTGCGCGTCATCGATCTGGCCCATCTGCGGTACTAGGCGATCCGCGATGCCCCAGTCCAGGGCCTGCGCGGCCGGCAGGCCCCCGGCAAGCTGCAGCAGAACGATGCGAAGCACGTCCGCGACCTGGGCAGTGCCGACCGGCCAACCCGCTGCCAGATCCGACGATGTGCGCAGGCCGAGGATGAGTCTCTGCAGGGTCCCCAGTTCTGCCTCGATGGATGTCCGAATGACTTCGAGCGGCTGCACATCGATGACTCCACCGTAGGTCGCGGAGAGCCAGGCATAGGCCGCGTCTAGCGCATTTGCAGTTTCGGGGCTTAGGGCAGACGGGTCACCTTCGTATCCGGGTGCGTTGATGGTGATGAACTGGAATCGACGGGTCAGCCCCTGCGAGATCGGATTGACGAAGCTCGTGTCGAAGTCGTTCATTGCTGCGATGATTCGGAATCGCGCAGGCACCCAGAGCTGCTGACGGCCCTCCCCTTCGAACCACAGATCGATCGGACTTCGGAGCAGATGCTCCGGGTCGCTCGAAGACAACACCGTGTATAGCGATCCGATGGCCTTATCGATGTCGGCGCGGTTGAACTCGTCGATGAGGAGCCAGGTGCCCTGAATTCGCGGAAGTGCGTCGCTGCCCTCCGCTTCGACGTTGACCTCAGCGCGCACTTGAACGGCGCACTTGAGCGCGGCGTCCGCGACCTTGCCGTATGAGGGTTGGAGGCTGCCATCGGCAGCGGGGCGTAGCCCACCGACGACGTGGAACGGTGACCACTCACTTGTGGCTGTCGACTCGAGCAAGCGGACGCCGAAAGCGTCCGCGAGGATACGCGCCAGCGTGGTTTTGCCGGTGCCGGGCGGGCCCTGGAGCACGAGGTGCCCGACCAGAAGCGCGGTGACACAGCGACGCACCAACGCCTCGGCGTCCGGCAGAACCATCCGGGATGCCGCCAGCCTGTCGAGCACTGTCCGCGTCAGCCGCGCGACGTCAGCGTCACGCAGCGGATACCCCGAGAACTCGCGAGTCCACCGCAGGTCTTCCGGCTTGTCTAGGTGGCCGGATTCGATTTCAGCCTGGACCGCCTTCTGCGGGACGGTCGACGGCACCTCGAGCAGCACCTCGTCGTCAGATTGCGGACGCACGCGCTCCAAGATGTCCTCGCTCGAAGGCTCATCTGTCCACAATGCACCGTCCATTGGCTGGCGGGGTATCAGATAGTCCGGGACGTCACGGACATAGAAATCCTCGAGGTCGGTGCCGTCGAGTGGGAACTCGGCATCGAACCAATCGAGGAAGGCCTCTGGATTCTCGAGATCCTCATGCCGCCCCAGCCAGAGTGCCAGACTCATGCGCGAGACAGGTTTGATGCCACGTCGCTCAAGCGCCGCCCCCGCGGACGGTCGAAGCGCAGTTCCAAGCCGCTTCGTATGTTCTGGATTCCACTCGATCTCGAACAGCTCGCGCCCGAGTTCGTCCTGTGTGCGCTGGCGCTGCAACGTCGATCCCGGATAGTCCGAGTTGATGAACACTGGCGGCTCCTGCCACACCGCGAGATAGGGCTTGTTGCCGTCACGCAGCCGGAAAGATTCCAGCACTGGCTTCTCCTGGCGACTACCAAAGTTGGGGATCACTGGCAGGCGCGGGCCCGCAACTAACACGCTGCCATTCGGCTTGCTAGCCGCCAGCAACGCCGGAATCGTGACGATCGTCAGAGCATGACAATCTGCAAGATCAACTGCGGCGGCGGCGAGCGTCTCAGGCGAAGGGTAAGGCACGAGCCAAACGTATCGGCTCCGTCCGACACCGAACAGAACCTAGGCGACGCCGCTTGCCTGATCGTTCTCCAAGGCGCCTGCGATGTATGCACAGAACGTCGGGTTCAGCTCGATCCCGATCGCACTTCTGTTCATCTCCAGCGCGACCGACATCGTTGTGCCACCACCGACGAATGGGTCGAGCACTGTGCCGCCTTCAGGGCAGCCGATTGCGATGCATCGCCGGACGAGCTCACGTGGGTACGGTGCGTAGTGAGTGCCCCGCGCGAGCGAGTTACGTTCTGGCTCAATCAGCCAGACGTCCTCTTCTCCGTCGAGACCCTCGCGGTCGAAGTAGTAGCGCGGGGACTTCGTGAACATGAAGACGTGCTCAAACTTTCGCCACGGGCGATCCTTCGCGGTGGGCTCGGGAATGCTCGTGTTCCGCATCCAGATGATGTCGCTGCGCAATGTCCAACCTGCCTGCTGCATTGCGAGCGCAACACGCCAGGGAATGCCAATCAGTGACTTGCGCGGAAGGCCGAGGCCGGGACCATCGACCGCCCTGAGCCTGTCCATGCGGCGGCTCTTGTGCTTCGGGTCTTCGCCATGTGGCCGCCCCTTGGCGTTGTAGTAGGTGTCGCCCAGGTTTAGGAAGAGGGTTCCACTGGGTTTGAGGGCGTCCTTCAGCGCTCCCATCGACGCCACGATGTTGTCGACGAAGCCGTCGATGCTCGCTTCCATGCCGATCTGGCCATCCACGTTGTAGTCGCGCTGCCAGTAGTAGGGCGGGCTTGTCACCACACAATCGACGGAATCGGGCTCAATCCGGGCAGATTGCTCTCGGCAGTCCCCTTCCAGGAGCGTCCAGGCGCTCTCGCCCCGTGATCCCGTCGCAAAGACGTTGGGGGACCCATCCGCTGGGGTTGCCGAGCTCATTCTGGGTATGTCCTCTCGTGGTACTCAATGCACCATACCTCACTGTAAGAGTTCTCCGTCGGAACTGCCGCGCGGCGCGCCGCGAAGCATCGAGGCCACATGCCATCTACCGTGGCCTGGTGGACGACGCCCGATTCCTGGCAGGACCGAAGGAAGTCGGAGTCGTGCTCGGTGTTGAACCAAACACTGTAAACGTGTGGCAGCGTCGCCAGGAATCGACGACGCCGTTTCCGTCTCCGGTCGTCCGGCTCGCAGGCATGGCGGTGTGGGATATCCGCGAGGTGATCGCGTGGGCCGACGAGACGGGACGAACTGTTCGGCAGCGCGACTACTCGGCGCCTGGCTGGAACGCGATCGCCTCGATCGGATAGTGGACTGTCCATAGGGCAGGAGGCTACAGAGGGCCGCTGACAAAGTCCGGCCCTGGCCTGAAACGCCCGATTCGGTGGCGCCTACGTGGGCCGCCTCTCCGCCGAGGAGCGAACCAAGCGGGTTGCGCAAACTGCCGCGCGGGCGACGAACCGTTCCGCTCGCAAGTAGCGAGGTGGACTCGACCAACCATTCTCGGTCGTACGAGTACTACCGCGACGGGAAGGTCGCAGTGACGCGTATTGACGGCGAACCGATACGAGTCGAGCGGAGGTTGTGGGGTCAACGTCTCTGCTGGTGCGTCGTCGAACAGAACGCGCCTTGTGGATAGCTTTGTTCGGCCGAACGGTCAAGCAACACATAACCACCATTCAGTACTGCTCCGACTGGGCCGACCGCCTCACAAGTACCTCAGTAACCAACCCGCTCGGCGGAGCGAACAGCGTGAACGACGGGGTCAGTAGCGGTGCGCTTACTTATGGCCCGCGAGGAAACGTGATGAAGCTCGGCGACATGCTGTTCGAGTATGACGCGACGAACCTGCACTCAAGAACTACATACGGCGACGGCGTGATGGTGAAGGTCGAACGCGACGCGTTGGGTCGCATCGCGACTCAACAGGTCGTGGCGGCAGGAACGCCGACCCAGACGACGTCCTTCCGACCTCCGGATCGGTGGATCTAGAGGTCCTTCGCGGCCGCCGGGAAGCTGGCGTCTGCGCGCGCAAAGTAGGACTCGGCGACGGACGGTTGCACGTCGTAGGCGTACCGGATCAGGCCATAGAGGAAATTCCCGAACCCGAGGACATCGTCGAAGCCCGCGTGTCGGCTATGGGCGGCAAACCCAAAGCGCTCGATCCCTCGCAGGTGAAACTCAATTCGATCGCGCACTCGCCGCGGAAGGCGGCTCCGATCGCCGTCGACTCGAACCCCGAGTACTACCAACGGACGGCCGGGCGTCACGATTTTGGTTTTTCTTCGGTTAGGCGTGAGCAGATTGCGGTCGAGAATGGCCGTCGCCTCGTGAAGGATCTTCTCCGCGCGGTCGCGGTTGAACGGTTCGCTCGATGAGAGCGTGATGTCGTCCGCATAGCGCGTGTATGTCATTTCTCGCGACACGGCGAGCGCCGACAAATCGGCGTCGAGGTGTCGCGACAGAAGGTTAGATATCGCCCCGCTGGACGGAGAGCCTTGGGGAAGGTACCCAAGGCGGATTCCCTGCGGATGAGCGAGATACTCAGGGGTCTCGCCATCCGGGCTGAACAAGACAGACATCAGGTCTGTGTCGGGGACAGGGCGACGATGACTAACTGATGCGTACTTCTTGGGTAGCCAGGTCTGAGGTGTCGATACGTGGCGCGTTACGATCCTCGAGATCTCCAGACTCACCAGCGGCGTGTACTCCACGGATCGCAGGAGCGCGAAGACCTGTGCTTCGTCGAACTCGTGGAAAAAGTCCTTCACGTCGAGCTTGAGAAGCCAGCTCGCTCCCACGTGCTGCCGAGCACATTGGGGAGCGGAGCGGCCAGCGACGTACGCGAACGCGTGCGCGCTCACCGGAATGCGTCCGAAGACGTTGTCGAGCAACCAACGTTGAACTTGGCGAAGCTCTGCTGTTGGCGCAGCGATCATGCGTTTTGACACTCGATCTCTCTTGCGGATCTCGTGCAAGTGATACGGATCAGAAGCGCGGGCAGCGACGCGTTCGAGAAGGCCCAATGACACATCCGCCTGAACAGCCAGATGGTTCAGAGTAAGCACGGGAGCGACGCCAGCCGCTTCCTGCGCCTGGCTGAGTTGGATGGCCCGCTCGACCACTGCGCGGTCAAGGCCTGCAGGAGCGTTCTTTCGATAGAGGTGAGGAGACTTCACTGGCGACTACCTTGGGTCAGAGCCCCGGAGGGGCGGGCGACCCTCGCGTCCAAGTCTTGCCGCAGGGGCAAAGCGAGGGTCGTCCTCCTTTCGGAACCGTCAGATTGTTCTCACCCGTGCGAACTGCACGGATGCGCCGAGATCGGCGTTCTCTGGCTGCTTCATGAACATAGTCAGAAGTCTTGCAGAGACGGCCGCCGCGTAACACGGCGGCGCTTATCTAGTCCCGCGAAGCCCCCTCACCTCAACTGTTGAGGATAGTACGGGGCCGGCGGTTTTGCTGGCGAGGGAGGCGGGGATGTGGCGTCGACCGCGCGAATTGACAGGTGACCTGGCTCCTCGGCGGCAGGAACTGCAGGTCTGGGTTTGGGAGTTCGAACCCGCGCGCGTCGGCGAAGCACCTCTCTGCCGCGATCCGTGAGGCTTAGCTTCACCTCGTCGAGCGGTGAGGCTGACCTAGGATCGCCGCTATGAGAGTCGGAGTGGAACGCCGACGCGAAGTCGGCATACCCTTCTATGAGCTTGAGGTCATAGGACGCGCGTGCCACCGAGTGGAGGCGGGTCAACGACATTGCACCTGCCTTCATTAGGTCGACAGGACGGCGGTGTCCAGCGTCGATCGCGCTGAGTAGGGCGAGGATGCCAGGGCCGTATTTGCCGGCTAACGATCGATTACGAGCCTGCGCATCGACTCGCGCTGACCGGAGCACTCTGATGGGGTTGGTCCGGCCAAGCCTGCGAAGCGCCGCCAGCAGGCTGTGCGGCGCCCGATATCCCTGCAGCGCGGCCATCTCGGTGCTCTCCAGGGCATAATCGCGACCGTGGGGGAGCAGTGGCGACCATGTTGTGCCTTGTCGTCCGGTCGTCTGCCTCATGATCGCAGGCGTTCCGTTGCCGAACGTGTGACCAAACACTTGTAGCGACTCGGCATTCTTCCTGCCGAGCGTTTCGCGCTTTATCGAACCGTACTTCCTGCACAGCGCGCGGACCTCTTCAAGCTGTTGGTCGCTCCAGTCGGTTGTTTCGAACGTCCGGCTGAGTTGCTCGAAGTGAACCACTGCTTTGCGGCGAAGCGAAGCGAGTGCGGACTCAGTGATGGAGTGTGTAACAATCTCGAACCGTAGCCAGCCGAACGACTTCCAGCTTCGCAACCGCGGATTCGCTTGCATGAATGCCAGGAAGGTGCTGATTTCCTGCCCAGACGCGATGTTGTCTGTCACGAGAAGGACTCGATGAACGCGAGACGCATGCATCTGTTCGACGGTCGCATCGACCAACACATTCAGCGCGGTAGCGGATTTCAGGAGGATGTTCTGCACGATCAGCTCGCTGCCGGTATGCACAGTCGATGGGCATCGCAGCGAAGTTATCGGCGCATGCGGACCGGTGCAATCGAAGTAGTGCGGTGCGAAATTTTTCGGCAGATTGTGTACTGCGTAGGCGGCGACAGGCGGGGCCGACTGCTCTCCACAAGCGCGCTTGAGGAGGGTCTTCATTTCTCTTCGGAACTGGTCGTTGGAGACCATCTCTAAGCCGTCCAGGAGTCGACGCGCGGCGGGCTGGTCCTCATCCTGGAAATTCGAGAGCCACGCCCGACCCGATCTGGTAACTGTGAGACTGGGCATCGATTTCGTCCTCATCCGTGGCTAGTGCGTTCGTGATCAATCACTATCCCACTCGGGGCAGGCGTCATGGCTCCGAGCTGACTCGTCACAAGATAGTTGGTCGCGATCATCTCAGCTCAGCGGGCGGAAGCGCAGCCGCACCCGAACTCAGGCATCTTCGTACAGCGCGGCTATCTGATCGTTCTCACTGACGGTCAGGTGCGAGGGACCGGGAGCACTGAGTTCTCGCTTTCGGCATCTTCCGCCCGTTCGATGGAGTGTTCGGAGCGACGCCGCGGAGAACTGGGAACCGTCCAAGAAGCATCGCGCCGTGATCATGCCGCTCGTCAACCCAGACATCGACTACGACAAGCTTGCTCGCGCCCTACTGGACCAGGCCAGGCGTGAGACACGTGGGGAGTTCCGCGATGCTGCCTAACCCGCGCCACCGCGGCGTGGGGGAGTGAGCCCTGCGGCAACGAGGGTGGCCCGCACGGTCTTCGGATCTCGTCCCACACGTCGGCCGACTTCGTTCATCGAGAGTCCCTCCTCGAACAGCGCGACCATCTGCTTCCGCTCGCTCGAGAGCACTTCAGTGCGGAGCACGACACCTGCTGCAGCTAGACGAGCAGAGACGGTCGTGTCATGAAGACCAAACTGGCGACCGACCTGCTCGACCGTTGCCCCGGCTTGATAGGCGGCCACGAGTTGTGCCGCCTCGTCGGCCGTCACACGGCGAGCTCGTCCCGGTTCCCGTGTTTCCGGGCGAACGGCCCGCGTGAGCGTCCTCGCAACTTCGCCGCTCTGCCATGCCCGGAGCAGGGCGCTTACCGGGGGTGAATTAAGTGCAAGCACCTCAGTTAGGGGCACTGCCGTTAGCCCCACCCATGCCAGATTCATCAACCTCAGGCGTGGGTGGGGCAACGCTTCTCCGCCCTCCACCAGCAAGAGACCAGGTGACGGAGTTTCGCGGCGCCGCAGTCGCAGAGAGCATCGCTGAGGTCCGTGCATGGGCCGTCTTGCACCTACACGATCAAGTCGACAGCGATGGCCAGCTGTACCCGTCGCTGTTGGTCTGGCGCACCGGATTCGGCCACGTCGGCCAACATCTCCCGATCCTTATCAGTCGGTGGAGCGGCTACCAGAGCATGGCTGAACTCGTTGCCGTCAACACGTCGGCGTGTAGCGGCAAAGACGGACGTGACGTCATCACCGTCACCGCGGAGGGCGGGCGGGCGGCCGTGCTCGGCATACCACCGGCGGGATGACCTTCGGACGGCTGTGAGCGGCACGTACTTGCCATTGCAAATGGCGGCCGACTTGCTAGACCGTGGCGCCGGCTCGATACGCCAGTACTAGATGCGCCACCTCATCCGCCGTCGCGCGACGAGCTCGCCCTGGTTCCCGTGCCTCCGGGCGAACAGCCCGTGCGAGCGTGCTCGTAACCTCACCGCTTTGCCATGGGCACTGCTGAAGGTTTGGGTGACTCCTGATCTGTGGTGATTCGTCACCGCTGGAAGGATGTCCTCATGCCTAAGCCGTTCCCCAAGGAGTTCCGGGACGATGTCGTTGCGATCGCGTTGAAGCGGGAGTCCTCGTTCGCGCAGATCGTGAAGGACTTCGGGATCTCTGAGTCGTGCGTGCCGCGATGGGTGAGGATCGCCGAGGCCGACGGCGGTCGCCGGCCCGGTGTCAGCTCGAGCGATGTGGCCGAGAACCGTGAGTTACGTAAGCGGGTGAAGCTGCTTGAGCAGGAGGTGGAGATCCTGCGGCGGACGGCGGCGTATCTGTCGCAGGCGAACCTGTCCGGCCCAAAGGGCTCTACCCGCGCGTAAGTGAACTCGCCGTCGACGGGATCCCCGTCGGGGTGACGTGTCGGGTGTTGAAGTTCGCGAAACAGCCGTACTACCGGTGGTTGCAGGATCCTGTCTCGCGGCGCGACTGGGACGATGCGCACCTGATCAACGCGGCGATCGATGTGCATGCCGACGATCCCGCGTTCGGATACCGGTTCATCGCCGACGAGCGCGCCGAGGCTGGGTTCACCGCATCGTAGAGGCGGGTCTGGCGGGTGTGTTCGGAGAACGAGATCTTCAGTGCATTCGTCCGCAAACGCCGCGGCAAGGGGCGCCTTGTCGGTCCTCCGCTGCGAGATGATCTCGTCCGGCGCGAGTTCACCGCGGCTGGCCCTCACCGGCTCTGGCTCACCGAAATCTCCGAGCATCCGACCGGCGAGGGCAAGGTCTATCTCTGCGCGGTGAGGGACGTTTGGCGCTCCCAGCGACAACGCGGCCATGGAATCGTTCTTCGTGCTCCTCCAGAAGAACGTCCTCAACTGCCGCCGCTGGACCACCCGCGACGACCTCCGCCTCGCGATCGTGACCTGGATCGAACGGACCTCCCACCGCCGTCGCCGACAACGCGTCCTCGGCGAATTGACGCCCGTCGAGTTCGAAGCCATCATCACCACACATGCCGCATCAGCGGCCTAACAAGAAGAGTCACCAAGACCTTCAGCAGTCCCCGTTGCGCATCCGCAGGCGTGTGGCGGCCTGGCTTTCGCCGCCGCCGCCTGCTATCTCGTATCGCTCGGTTGGCGCTGATCCCGACCCGGGGTCGCAGTACCCTGTCAGCATGGACTACTCCCTCTCCGTCCCCTCCGCGACTGAGTTCAAAGCGCTCTATGACGAGACTGGTTGGGGAGACTGGACCCTGGAGCGGTTCGAGCAAGCCCTGTCCGGGAGCTGGATCGTCTGCACTGTCCGGGACGACGTGGGCCGCTTGGTCGGGATGGGCAGGCTCATCAGCGACGGGGCGCTCCACGCCTTCGTGACCGAGATGATCGTCACGGAACACGCTCGGGGCGCGGGTATCGGAGGGCAGATCCTCGCGCGTCTGGTAGATGAGGCACGTCGCCGTGGTGTCGACGACGTCCAGCTCTTTGCGGCCCGGGGACGAGTCGAGTTCTACGAACGCCACGGCTTCGAGCGCCGCCCCGAGAATGGTCCCGGCATGGACGTGGCCAGCCTTCGGTAAGGCATCCGCAGAAGAGACTATGAGCCGCCGGCTCGATCAGTCGGGGGAATGCGGCGTTCTACGTGTACGGCGGACCGGGTGGAGGGCACATAGACCGCTCCTGCTTTCGAGCTACGACGCGCTGAGCGGTTTACCGTTCCGGGGTGAATCGCGGCGATAGATGTCGCGCTTGTCGCATCGTTGAGTGTCCGATGAGCAGAGCTACTTGAGCATCCTTCGAAGAGCCCAGCAAGGGCGTTAGTTGGATACTGCGCAGCCATTAGCCGTCAGAGGGACGGGGCGTGCTCCGGGAAGATGATCGTCGCCATGGTGCCGTTGCCATCCGCGCGCCCGTCGAGTCGGACCGTCCCTCCGTTGGCTTCAATGAGCTTGCGTGCGAAGGTGAGTCCGAGCCCCACGCCCGGAATGGCGTGCTTCAGCGCGTAGGAGGCCCGGAAGAACAGATCGAACGCTTGATCGCGTTCCTGTTCTGTCATCGTGGCACCCCGATCGCTGACCTCGATCACGACATGTCCGTCGTCTCGCCGGACCGCAATCTCGACAGGGGAAGCGGGCGGCCCATAGATGACGGCGTTGGCAACGATGGCAGTCACTGCCTTGTCGAGATCGTCTGGATCGGCATGGATGCGAAGCTCTCCACCAGTGACGCGCGCGGGGATGATGCGCGCCGTCGGATATCGACTGGCGACCGACCGCAGTACCGACAGCACGTCGACGCGACGAGAGTGACGAGGGATGTGGGTGCGGTTCGCGCTCATGATCTGGTCGATGACGGCCAGCTGGCGCTCGCCAGCCTTCACGATGGTCATGACTGCGGCGAACAGATCCGGGGCCTGCTCCTCCAGGGCGTCGGCGAGCAGGTCGGCATATCCGAGCATGACCGTCAGCGGGGTCCTCAACTCGTGTCCGACGGTGTTGAGGAACTCGTCGCGTGCAGTGATTGCGCTGGTCAGCGCGGTCACATCATGGGCGATGATCAGGGCTCCGATCCGTTCCCCCTCGAGCGTGAAGATGTCTCGCGCCGAGAACTGAAGGGTCAGCTGTTCGGATGGTTCACCAACGTTGAGCGGGACTCCGTCCGCGTAGATCCCGGCATGAAGGGCATCGAGGAAGCTCCGATCGACGGGGAAGGGGCGCCCGTCGGTGAACCGTATCGCAGGCGCGGAACTCCGCGTCCAGCCTCGGACGCCGGCAAGCTGCATCAGTCGGTCGGCGCCGGCATTGCTGAGGGTGGCGACGTCGTCACGGTCGATGAGCATGATCGCATCGGAGGTCGCATCGGCGATTGCCTGAAGGATTGCACGACCGGCTACGTTTTCTCCGAAGAGCGTGTTGATGCGCGCCCGCGATTCGGCGAGGGCGGCTTCCTTCCGTCGTGTCCACGCCGCCGCGGTCGCACAAAAAGCGCATACCACGAGCGCCAGGACACAGAACGCCCCGACCTGCCAGTGAGCCTGGGCGGCACCCACATCGCCGGCGCGTCCGGCGAGCTGAGGGAGCAGTCCCATGAAGACAAACACGACGGCAACGGGCACGAACCACCAAAGCGGGAAGGCGAAGGCGATCCACATGAGCGGGAAGAAGACCGTGATGCCCGCAACAGGTAGGGAGGGAAGTAGGTCCATGCGCGCGTATCCCCAGAGCGCCAGATCCGCCAGAGGGAAGAAGACCCACCACTGACTGGTCGCCTTCAGCGCCTGGGTGAGTCGACAGGCGATAGCCGCCGCTGTTACGACGATGACCCCGACGACAGCGACACCCGCCCCGCCAGGCGTCACATAGTGGGGCGTGGCAGCGGCGACGACGGCAGTTAGCGCGAGCATCGTGCCGGCGAAGACGTATTGCGGGGTGAGGTTTCCTCGCACTCGGTCGACAATGCTGGATTTCATCGCAGAGGTCCGGCCGACGGGGTGATCATACGGGAATAGTAGGGCGGATGGGTTTCCGGATGGTGGATCGCGGATCTTGCGGAGGCTCGGGCCGAGTGGGGCTGGCTGCTTCGCGAGCTCGGCTTCGAGCGCGAGCGCGTGTGGCCCGAGGGGGAGTCGTGGGCCGCTGGTGGCGCGTATCTGACGCTCACGACCTCACCGAATCTGTCCGCGGTTGCGCACGATCGGAGGGCGCCAGGCGTGAACCACCTTGCATTCAGAGCGGGCGTGCCCGACCGGGTTGACGCGATCATGGCTCAGGCGGAGCAGCACGGGTGGCGGCCGTTGTATCAGGACCGGTATCCGCACGCGGGAGGCCCGGATCACTATGCCGGCTGGCTGCAGAACTCTGCCGGCTTCAAAGCGGAGGTCGTCGCCGACGAGTCGTGACGATCCTCACGTGGTGGCCCTGAGTCAGAGCGTGATCGCGCGGAGGACGACGACGTTGCGCCCCTTGTCGGCGTCGTGATCGTAGCCGATGGGGAGGCCGCCACGGGCACCGCGACGTACGCGGTGACTCTGCTCGTCGGCAGGCTCGCTCGTAGATTGTTCATCAGGGCGGGGAACATCGGGGAGTCGCCTGCTTATCCAGGACCGACCATGATCACCAGCGGCAGTCCGCGCCCGTCCACGAGCGGATAGATCTTCGTGCTCAACCCGCCCCGCGATCGACCTATGGCGGGATCAGCTGGCTCCTCACGCATTCGTCTCAGAACGAGCGACCCTGCCGACCAGCGGAAGAGGGCAACAATGGGCGGATCCGCTCCCACTGTTGCTGGCCACGAGATTGTTGACGCTGACTGATACGGCTCGCGAGCTTGCGAGGAACGATAGGAGGGTCGGCGGATACCCGCCGACCCTCCTATCGTGTCGGATCAGGGTTGGGCTCAGTGTTCGTCGTAGTGCTCACCGTGGGCGGCGTGCTTGTGTCCGTCGTGGACGTAGTCGATGTGGTCGTCGTGCACCACGGTCTCGTGGCCGCACTCGTTTCCGTGAGCATGCTCGGCGACGGTGTGCTCCGCGACGCTCTCGTGTTCGTCGTAGTGGTCGCCGTGGGCGGCGTGGTGGTGGGTTCCATGCACGTAATCGACGTGATCGTCGTGCGGAACGGCCTCGTGGCCGCAGCCGGCGTCGTGCTCGTGCTCGGCGATGGTGTGCTCGGCGTGGATCTCAGTCGTGCTCATCAATCTCTCCTTTGTCCAGGGTCTTCTCTTCGAGAACGTGGGTGACTGCGTCGTCGATGACGTGCGCGATGTGGTGGTCCGCGAGGTGGTACAGAGCCTCGCGTCCCGTCCGTACGACCGTCACGATGCCCGACTGTCGCAGCGTCCGAAGATGCTGTGACACAAGGGGCTGGGACATCTCGCTTCGCTCGACGAGCGCGCCGACCCCGCAGGGTTCGGATGCTAGTAAGTGCAGAAGAAGCAGGCGTGAGGATGACCCGAGGATCTTGAAGAGATCCGCTGCGGCATCCAATCCCTCTTCTCCTCGACTGGCAGAGGAACTCCGCGCGGAAGGAGTGACCATGGTGCGAGTGAGCAACAGTTGGGTCAACGCGGCCCTGCGAGCGTTGCGAGCGCAGCGGCCCCGACCGTACGCGGGACGAGATATATCGCTCCGGCGCTATCTCGAGAACGTGAATCAGCTCGGATTTCAAGAAGATATCGTTCGACGCAGCTCGGTTTGAAAGCTAATTCCGAGCCGCGGACTTCAAGCGGACCGGAGAGTTCTCGGCAATTGGATTGATATTTGTTCTTAGTACGTCAAGCTGAGCGGGCGGCCGATATAGGAGTTCATGGATCTGATCCACTTGGGCCCTCGCTCTTGCACCGAGTGGCGGCGATCTCGGCGTTATCGCTCGCTGACATCGACGGTGGTACTCGTCTGCGAGCCAGTACTGGTGTGATCCTCGCTCGCCTTCAGATTGGCGCTCACGAAGAAGCGCTTGAACTCGCCGAACGCATCGCGTGGATAATGCCTGCCTCGGCCGGCGCACTCCTCTCCTCAACAGAGTGCAGTGCTATGTGGGCCGCTGTCGCCGAGGCTTACGTGACACAGGGACATGCGCGGGAAGGCGCAACATTCGCGTACCGTGCAGTGCATGCCGCCGCGGCGGCAGAGAGCGAGGCGGCTCTTTTCCGCGCCCATTCGCTGATTTGCGTCTGCTCAGCGTTGTTCGGAGATTACGACGCGGCGATAAAGTCCGCCGGAGCGGCTAGATCGATCGCGCATCGATTCGGGTCGACCCCGGATCTGAGCGGCTTTCCTCTGATTCTGGGCGAGATTCTGATCTACTCCGCTGACCTTAATGTAGGAGCTCTCGGTGATCTAGCCAGTACCCTGCGGACGTTCTCGTCGAATCCGCGGTACTCCGTCACTGCCGCTGCTGTTGATGCAATGGTGGCACTTGCCAACGGTGACACCGGCGCGGCGGTGACTATCGCAACACGCATAGTAGCGAGCGCGACCGATGAGAGAGCGCTCCCCATGGTTCGCGGCTTCGCGACCGGCATATTGGCGGACGCCCTCTTGACTCGCGGCGAGCCGGACCGGGTGCTCATCCTGCTGGAGCACGTCCCGTCGACTCCCGGACACTCCCTCTGCTTCGACATGCAACGGGCATCGGCTCATCTCATGCGCGAAGACTACGCAGCAGTCCTTCGCGTCACCAGTGGGTGCGTGGCACTGGGAGCGGAACATAGCCTGCGAACTCTCGCGCCCATCCTGTTGCGCCGCGCGCTGGCACACCGCGCGCTTGGGGACTGCGGCATCGCGGACATCGAGGTGGAGGACGCGCTCAGAATGATGGGGGAGTCAGGATCGGCCACGCCTCTGCTGACACTCTCGACCCCCCCAGCTGCAGACGCTCCTCACGAAGTTCGCTGCAAGTAACGAGGCACTGGCGTCTCTTGTGAGCGTGCTGTCAGATCGCTTGAAGAAGCTTCCCAAGTTGTCGGGTTTACGCGTTCGAACTCTGCCGCTACTCACGCCGCGCGAGACGGAGCTGGCATGGCAACTGAGAGATCAACTGACGCTCGATCAGATCGCTCGCGACCGTTTCGTATCTAGGAACACAGTTAAGACGCACGTGCGATCGCTCTACATCAAGCTCGGAGTGTCCTCACGTCAAGAAGCGGTTCAACTCCTTGAGCGAGGTGGCTTCTATGAGCGTCGATCACCTCGTCCGACCTAACCTACGGCTGGGCCCCGACCCGCTCTGAAATGGAAGGCTGCGCGGCGCGGCGCATCGAGTTCTGGCGTATTGCGGTGAGGGGACTACGCTCTTACCTGCTGGGGAAACCCCGCGAAGGCTCACCCGGCAACTGCGGCCCCGCGCATTAAGTGCGGGGCCGCAGTTGCCAGACGCCTCCGCAAGCGAATGTGCCCCACCTCCGTCGTGGTCTTCGTGGCCGCGGATGGTGCGCTCGCGTTCCGTGTGGTCCGGGGCAGCGTCGATCATCCCGATGAGCTGGCGCTCGCCCATCGCGCGTTGTGATGTCAATCACCTGCCCAGTGAAGGCGATCGCTGCGCGACGCGCCTGGACGTAGTCATTAACCATGGCGTCAACATGCCTCTGTGCTCCGAAGCTCGTGGTGCACGTCTTACCCCGAACGCACGCAGGAGCTCACGTCCGAGTCCGCCCTCCACTCGCTCTTGCGCCCCGACGTCCGGAGCGACCCGGCACAAACCGTGCCGGGCTTGGCGCTGGCAGAATCGTAGTCATGCCTGAAGCTCCACTCCCCGAAGCCGCTTTCACTTTCCTCCGCCAGCCGAATCCTGCAGTGATGGCGACGGTCACGTCGAAGGGCAAACCAGTATCGGTGCCCACTTGGTACCTGATCGAGGACGACGGCCGCATCATGCTATGCATGAACTCCGACCGTGCACGGCTGAAGCATCTGCGGAGCAACGGGTACGTTTCCTTGACTGTGCTGGATCCAACGAACTGGGGCACTCATCTGTCCGTTCAAGGGCATGTGGTGTCAATCGAGCCCGACGAAGGATTCGTCAACATCGATCGGCTTTCGCAGCACTTCCATGGCAAGGAGTACCCCGCGAAGGACAGCCCGCTCGTGACTGTCCACCTGGAGATTGACCGCTGGTTGGGTTGGGCCGGGGGACGCGCATCCCAGTTCTGAATCGGTGCGGCCCTGCTGTGCCGGCAGGACGCCCCCTCCCAGCCGAAGCCAGGAGGGGTGTTTCATTGAATCGGCCTGACTTCCGTTCCGTTCTTCAAGCAAGGATGGAAGACGATGAACAGGAACTAATCACCGGAGATGCGTGAGCGGGCGCTCAGGATGCTCGCGGAGACGCGGCCGTCGCACCCGACGATGATGAGCGCTGCTCGGCATGTCGCGGAGCTGTGGGGAATACGTCTTAGCAGTCAGAGGGTCGGCGCTGTGCTTGCCCGCTGCTGTCGCTCCCAGACGGACCGGATCGGATGCGTGTCGTAGATGATGTGCAGGTGCCGGATCCGCCCATCAGGGTCGAGCTCAGCAACATCGACGACGGAGAACGGGGCAGGGGTGCCGTCCGCGAGCGTCCAATTGAAGTCAAACCAGAACGCGATGGTCGCTGTCGCTGTCGCTGTCGCTGTCGCTGTCGCTGTCGGTGTCGATGTACTGACCAGCGTTTGGCGAAGCGTTAGCGCGGACGCAGCTGTGTCAGCGAATAAAATCGGGTAAAAATCTCGCGCCGACCGCTGGCCATATAGCGGGGAACTCACGACGCCATCCGTCGCGAACAAGTTGAGCACCGCGTCCACGTCAGCTAAGGAGAGCGCGTCTAGGTACGCCTCGACGAGGTTCGAGTGAGACAAAGGGAGCATTATGGTGGCTCACTTTCTGATCGCGACTTGAGTAACCCAAACCAGGCCTCATCTTTGGATCTTGCCCCAACGTGAGGCGCCGCGGGTCTGATGTAGACTCGCGCTGTTTGATACCGACCAGCAGATCGCGGTCGTTGGGGACAGCATAGAAGTCGCTCTCGAACTCAGCGGGTGGGACGTCGCCGAGGTAACCGTGGAGGCGCTGGGTGTTGTGCCAGTGCCCCCCAGCCGAGCGTCGCGAGCTCGAGGTCCTCGATGCTCTTCCATGGCCCGGATCGAGCGGGTCGGCGGAGGAGTTCTGCCTTGTAGTGGTGATAGATGACCGCGGGCGACACCTCGAGGGCAGTCGCGAGATCGCGGATCGACCAGGTCAGCACGTGCGACGCGCGGGTGAGTGCGGCGGCCTCATCGATCACCCGGGCAGGGCTGAGGCCGACATGGAAAGCGCGTCCGGTGGTCGTGGGAGACATCGTCGCCTTTCGATACTGCGCGTGGATGGCACATGAGTTAGGTAACGCTTACTCGCTCTACTCTGGTCATAACGGACCGATTAGAACGCTGTTCACTTTACGCGATAATCGTTCTCGATAAGAGGCCGGCGCTCGGTCCATGCCACAAGGAGGCTCACGGATATGACTACCGATACGACGGTGGCGAGGACTCCCGCTGATCCCCCTGCGGCCGTGACCGTCGCAGTCAAGGGCGTCGACCCACGGATTGGGCTTCCGGGGGCGAGGCCACGGCTCCACCGCGGGGTCGTGGTCGGCTGATGCTCGTTTGAGGAACTCGTCGATGTTCCGCTGAACCTCAGCTTTGTCTCGTCCGGAGAGGCTCCCCTGATAGACGTTGATTGGCTGCTGAGGTCTCTTCCACTCCACCTTCGCCAGTTCGCCGTTCTGGAGGCGGAGCAGTTCGAGTAGTGGACGCGGCTCACGGACGATGGCCAAGCGTGGCTGGTCGAGCAGGGGCGGCTGCCGCCGCGGACCTCGCTGCACCGCGTCACTGAGCTCGCCACGTAGGTCACGTTGGAACCCCTGTCAGTTGCAAAGCTGATGGGGGTTCTTTCGTCGCTATCCCTGATGAATCGTGCTCGGGGTTGGTGCGAGCCCGCCGACCGACCTCCACGACCGCTGCCACGGCCGCCGGGAGGGCGGTTCCTGCCTGGCAGATGGCGAGGGAGGGTCAATACGCCCCAAGCTGATATCAGCCGGTCGTTCCCGTTCCGAAGGCGCTCACGTACGCCCTGCGGAGCTGGTCCGTCGCCGGCCCGGTCAGGCAGTCCGATGCGAAACCACCGGTCGAGGCGACGAGGTAGGCGTGGCCGACGGTGAACAGGTCGCCGCCCGTCGATGGGTCGGTCATCTGAGGGATCTCGGCGCTTGTGCCGGGGTCGCCCGCGTATGTCGTCGTCACCGTGAGGGTCACCACACCGTCGTTGACTCTCGTCACGGTGGCCTCGTAGGCGGTGTCGTTGGCGCGCAGGGCGGCGTCCGTGGGCGCGTCGCACGTGATGGCCCCGCCGGTGGGCTCGGGGGTCTGGACGGCCGGGTGTCGCGACGAGACCGGCGATGAGGACTGCGGCGGCAGCTGTCGCGCCTGTGCCGAGAGAGGCTCCGGCGACGAGGAAGCGTGAGCGTCGGCGTCGTGCACGTGTGGCGTCGTCGCGCTCGGCCGCGGCGACGACGCGTCGGATGTGTGCGTCATCGAGCGGGGGGGAAGCAGCGCTCGGATCAGCGCGGCGCATGAGCGCTTTCAGGTCATCATCTTCGGTCATCGTGCTCCTCCCTCCAGGGGCGCAGCGAGAACGGGCGGGCAGACCGCCTCCATCTGCTGCCGGAGCTTCTTCTTCGCGCGGTGCAGACGAATGGTGGCGGCGTTCACCGACGCCCCGATGATGATCGCGATTTCTTGGGGGCCGAGCTCTTCCCACGCCCACAGCCGGAGTACTTCAGCGTCTGTCTTCGAGAGGCGGGCGAGAGCAGCGCGGAGGCAGTTCTCGCGGGGGTCGGCGGTGGCGTCGGGGGCTGTTTCCGAGGGCGGATCCAGCGTGATGATCCGGGCGACAACGCGCTGCTGCCGTCGCGCAGAACGCTCTGCGTTCCGCAAGCAGTTGCGTGCGGTGACGTAGAGCCAGGGCAGTGCGTCTTCGGGTACCTCATCGAACCGGCGCCACACCACGAGCATCGTTTCGGAGAAGACGTCGTCCGCGGTCTGCGGGTCGGCGCGGCGGCGAAGAAATCGCAAGACGGCGTCGCCGTGCGCGCGGACGAAGGCCTCGTAGTCCCGAGACCGTTCGGCGGAGTAACGCTGCACATGACGATCATGTCCGATGGACCGCACTTCTTTCGTCCCAGCGGTCGAGAAGGAATCCACAGTTGTGGTGAAAGGAGGGGCTCGGTGCCGGCCATGAAACAAAAAGGTGCTGCGTTCACGGGCACCCGAGCCCGGAAGGATCTCCATGCGTCTACGCAGCATCACAGTCGTGGCCGGTGCCCTCATCGGCCTCGGTATCGCCGATGGGCGACGGTCACATCCGCCATCGCGCCGACGACGCGAGCGCACGCCACGTTCATCGTCAGCCCGTCGGGGATGCCGGTGACACGATAGCGTCCTCTCGCCCTCTTCAGCAGCCCGATCAGCGCACCTACCTGCCGCCGTCTCTCCTGAAAGTGATCCATGAAGAATCCCGTCACCCTGCCCGCGTTCGCCGCGTTCGCCCTGCTGAGTACCGTCCTTCTCTCGGGGTGCGCTGGACCGGCCGCGCCTGTCGATGTTTCCACCGCGTGCGCCTCGGTGTCGACCACGACGAGCCCGCCGACGTGCGAACGCTCGTACGACACGGGGGTAGCTGTTCGTCTTCCCGAGACGGCGACGGGGGTGGTCGGCGCCGTCGCGCGCGGGGGCGAGGAGTTCGTGACGAGCACGGGTGCCCGCCTCAAGATGAGCGACAGTGTGCGCGACCGCGTGCTCGAGGGCAACGCCTACGCGAGCAGCATCTACCAGGCGCAGGTCTCGGACGGCACGGTGACGTCGGTGACGCCGGTTCTGACCGTACCCTCCGGCGTCGCTCTGACACGCGTCCTCGGCGGAGCGGTGCTCGTGGGAGAGATCACCCCTTACGCGGGCGGTGATGTCTACGACACCGCAGGTTCCCTGCCGGTGGTCGTGACGCTGGATGCGGCAGCCACCGGTGACCTGTTGCACGGCACGATCGCCAATGCGACATCGGCTGTCGCGCTGAGCGATGGCACGTGCGTGCCCGCGCTGGCGGCCGCCGGATCCCGAAACCCTCTCCAAGGCACCTTCACGTCCTCGCTGCAGCTCTCCCGCGATCCCTCGATGCACACCGCTTTCGACGACGAACTCGTCCTGCACTGGGCCGACTCCTCCAGCGGGATGGGTGCGGGGTTCTTCCTGTCAGTGGCGACCATGATGGATGCCGACCCCCTGGCCTCCACGTGGGAGGTCGGCCAACACGGTAACCCCGTCTCCGGGCCGGGCCTTGTGCTTCAGAGATCATCGGCCATGGTGGACACGGGGCGAGCCTGCTCCTGAGCCCGTCGAATGTGCACCCCGCAGAGTGCACATTCCGGTGGTCGAGCACCGTTTCAGAGAAGGGTGCTTTCGATGCACGTTCCCGCCTGGGTCACCAGCGGTCAGTATGTCCGGTTGGCATCGATGATCCTTGCCGCCGTCATCCTGGGCGTGAGCATCGTGGGGATGCACCTCGATGAATTCCGAGGTGAGGGGATCTACGACCTCCGCGCGTTGGCGTTGACGCTGGTCCGCGTGGACGACCCGGCGCTGGTAGCCGTCGTGATCATCGCCGCTCTGCTGGTGTGCGGCTGGGCCGAAAGGGTGATGGGCAGTGTACGGATGCTGTTCGCCTTCGTAGGTGGCGGACTGATCACCTCGGTCATCGGTCTGCTGGTCGCGGAGCTCGAGAACACCTTCCTCATTGCATTGCCGCTCAACCTTGAACCGACCGGCGGGGCGAGCCCCATCGCGGCGCTGCTCGTCGTTGCCATGGCCGCCAGCTGCTTCACAGGCCCGCTGTGGCGTCGTCGGATCCGCCTGCTCGGGGTTCTGCTCGCCGTCACCTTGTTTCTCTACTCGGCCTCCTCGGGCGACCTCTACGCACTCGTCGCCCTCCCCGTGGGTATCGCCGTGGGCATGCTCACCGGAGGAGCGAGGAGCACATCGGGCGTGCAGCGAAGCTCGCACCACGAGACGCGAGTCCTGCTTGCAGCTGTCACGACAGTGGTCGCGGTGGGACCGGTGATCGCCACCGTTTGGGGCAGTGGTGCCGGATTGCTCTCCGCCTACGGATGGCTGTCGTATGACCCGCTGGTGCTCACCGACGGGACGGTGTGCGTCCCCGGTTCGATCGCCGTTCCCTGCCCGGACGGTGCCGCGTATGACGGGCTGCAACCGAACGCGGCGTGGGTTGCCGCCGTTCCGCTCGCGGTCCTGCTCGTCGCCGCCTGGGGCATCCTGCAGGGAAGGCGAAGCGGCCTGTGGATCGCCATCGGGATGAACATCCTCATGTCTGCCGGCCTGGCGTACGTCTTCATCGCCTCAGAACCCGACACGCTCGCCTTCTTGGCCCAGGCGCAAGGCATGGACTCCGCTTTCGTCTGGCAGACGCTCATCGGTCTCGTGGTGGGGGCCGTGGTTCCCCTCGGGGTTGCACTCACCCTCTTCGCGTGTCGCCGCGCGGTGACGGTGCCGTCATCCCGCAAGTCCGCACTCGTCTTCGTCTGCACGGTGGTCGTGGCTGCCGCAGCGGCCTCCCTCGCCGCGCTCGCGGGTACCCTCGCGCTCTCGGGAGGCTTCACGCCTCGACCCAGCGTCGGACAGATCGTTGCCGATCTTCCGCTGCGGTTGCTTCCCCCCTCACTGATACCCGCCGGCGCAGTCACATACGTCCCCACATCGGCAGCTGCGCAAGCCCTGTGGTACCTCCCGTCGTTGCTCTTTTGGGCAGCATGCGTGTGGGCCGCTTTCCGGTTGGTAGTGACGCCTCATGCTGTTCGCGGAGCCGAGGACAGAGCCCGCGCCTACGAGTTGGTGCGCCGAGGGTGCAGCTCTCTGGGATTCATGGCAACGTGGCCAAGCAACCTCTACTGGTTCGCCACAGACGCTGACGCGGGTATCGCGTATCGGGTACACGGGCGAGTTACCGTGACGCTCGGCGGGGCGTTCGGAGCCGACCGCAAACGTCCCGACGTCGGACGCGCCTTCATCGAGTTCTGCGGCCGGAACGGATGGACCCCCGTCTTTTACAGCGTCGACCAGAGTTTCGCTGAAGCTCTCACCCCTCTCCAATGGCAGCGCGTTCGCGTCGCCGACGAGGCGACCATAGACCCCCAAACCTGGACTCCGGCGGGCAAGAAACGTCAGGACGTGCGAACGGCGACCAACCGCGCCCAACGAGAGGGCATGCACGCGCAATGGATCACGTGGAACGAGCTGAGCCTCGTCGACCGGCTGCAGATCCGCGAGATCTCCGAAGCTTGGGTTGCCGACAAGACCATTCCGGAGATGGGGTTCACCCTCGGCAGCGTCGATGAGGCTGCCGACCCGGCGACCCGCTTCATGGTCGCGCGCGATGCGACGGGTCACATCATCGCCGTCACCACATGGATCCCCATCTTCGACGCCGAGGTGATATCCGGATATGCGCTCGACGTCATGAGACGGCGGCACGACGCGATGAACGGTGTGATGGAGTTTCTCATCGGCGCCGCCGTCGACATCACCCGTGAAGAGGGCTACACGATCCTGAGCTTGTCCGGCTCCCCCTGGCCCCACACCGCGATCAGCAGACCGCAGCTCCCTCGGCCCTGGATCGCCTCCTGGAGATGCTCAGCGGACTGCTCGAGCCCGCGTACGGGTTCCGGTCGCTCACAAACTTCAAGAAGAAGTTTCAGCCGGACTTCACCCCGCTGTGGATGGTCTATCCCGATGCCGTCTACCTCCCGGGCATCGGTCTGGCGCTCCTGCGCTGTTACGTCCCGGGGCTCAGACTGACGCAGGCAGCGCGCCTCGCTGCGCGAGCCCGCAGGTCGCAGGACTGACCCGTGCCCGTTCCCGGCGGCCGATGGGGGTGCCGCCGCTCTCAGGAGATCGAGAGGAAGAGTCGTCGACCTGACGAAATATCACTCGAGGTCGCGGTCATAAACCACACGTACGCCGCGATGCTCACTCGTTCATACGGAACGGGGCGCGGTACCGTGAAAGGTGCATTCCATGCGCAAGCGAATCTTCGCCACCGTGACCGCCTCGATCCTCACCGTCAGCCTGCTGACGGGCGGCGCAGCAGCCCTCGCCGCCACTCACGGCGACACCAGCGGCGGCGAGGATGCCCCCTTCATCCACGGCGTCCCCACCCCGCTCATCGTCACCCCGGCAGAGCTCGCGAGAGGACCCCTCAGCCTCGAGGTCGGACAGGCCCTGATCATCGTTCCGGATGCTGACCACGACGGTGTCTGGAGCGGCGGGGGCGGATCCGACGACGACACCGTCCTCCACTTCGAAGCCGCCGTCATTGGTGCAACAGATGACGACGCATCTTCCAACGCCGGTTTCTCCGCACAGAAGGCCGGCGCAACGAAGGGATGGATCGCCGGCGCCGACGGCCAGCGCACCACATTCGACGTCGCCATCACCGCGCACTGATAACGCGCCCCGGGGGTGACCGAACATTCCGTCGCCCCCGGGCGCTTATGCACCGTAAGCGACATCGACCACGAACGAGCCTGCCGCAAAGTCGCCAACCTGCGGGCCAGTCACCGCTGGGTCTGTGCCACAACCCTCGGCGGCGTTCTCACGGTCGAGACTCACGACCGTCGTCGTAGCGGAGTATCCGCCACAGCCTCCGCCAATACCTCTGCCCCTCCAAACCGGGTTTTCCCACCCGAACTGCAGGGGACACCAAGAACAACGAGACCACGGCGGCAAGACCGAAGACGGGACCCGAGCCCGGAGCATCCGGGCCCGAGTCGTGAAATGTTGCCTCGTGCGTCGTAGATGATGTCGGCTGCGGCGAGCCCGCAACTCTCGCGCTGTTCCACTCGCCGCCGCCGGAGGGTGTGGGGGAAGCGTCGGACGGAGAGCGAGTGTGAACGAGTCGATCTCGTGACGGGCCCGACAAAAAAGTAGGTGCCCCGGGTCGTTGCCTGCCACAAGGCGGCCGCGTCGAGCCGCGACGGTCTGATGCGGGCCGAGCGTCAAATGTGGAGCGTGATCCCGGCTCAGCCGTCGATCGTTTCTGTGGATGAGGCGGGCGCGGTTGGGTCTGGCTCATGAACCAGATAGAGACCTCGCGTTGAGTTCGCCATCGAAATCGGGGCTTCCAGCCAGAGGCGGTTGAGGGAGGGCGGTCGGCTACCGATGTAACAAACTCAAGATCAGCACCTGGGTGGACCCACACCGTCTGCCGTCCGCTGCCGACACTGGAGTCTTCCTTTCAAGTAAAACGAATGGCTCCCCGCGCCGGAGCTTGTTGCTGATCTACGGTGACTGAGAGGTTGCTCTCGCACTAGATCCTGGGGCCAATTCCGACAGGCTTCCGATCTGCGAGGTTCTGGGACTGAGCGTTGTACCGTCGCTGACATCGAGCAGGCTACCCGTGGTGCGCGCAGCGAGGTCCGAAACGAGAAAGCTCACAGCGTGCGCGACGTCGGCCGGCGAACCAACGTCACCGAGTGGGGCGGCGGAGGCCATGTATTTCAGGCTACTTGGATCGCTGAATGCCGCGTGGCCGTTGTTTGTATAGCCTGGAACGACTGCGTTCACGCGAATGCCGTGAATGGCGAGTGCTGCAGCGAAATTCTTCGTCATCGATTCGAGGGCTGCCTTACTCGTGGCGTAAGTAATGTTCGCGGGACTCGAAATGTGAGTGGACGCGGATGAGATGTTGACGATGCTTCCCCCGCGCGGCATCGACTGCGCCAGCTCCCGAATGAGGAAGAAGGGCGCGCGCGTGTTCACAGCCAGGAAACGGTCGTAATCCTCGATTGTGATTGATTCCCAGCTCGGACGCACCATTACGCCCGCGTTATTTACAATGGCTTTGAGCGCGGATGCGGGGTGGCGGTCTAGGAACCGACGCACCTCTTTTGTCAATGAGGCCAATCCGCTTGGCTGGCTCAGGTCGGCGTGGATCGAGCGGTGAACCCCACCACTCGCCTTCAGCTGCGTACTCAGTTGGGCTGCCCCGTTCGCGTCGCGGTTGTAGTGGACCAAGATCACGTAGCCTTCATCGATGAGGCGCATGGCGATCGCTCGCCCGACTGCGCAGCCCACGCGGAGCAAGAGTCGGACTTCGGAACGTCCGACCCCATCTCCTCCGCATGGAGGAGACTGGAGTCAACAACAACTGCGTAGCCCGCACCAAGCGGCGAAAAGAGCCCGGCCTTCACGCCGAAGAGCCATTCGCCCGCTGAAGGTGCGGGCTCTTTTCGTTCCTCGGTTCAGCTGCCACTGCGACGTGGGGGAGTGATCCCTGCAGCCACGAGTGTGGCCCGCACGGTCTTCGGATCTCGTCCCACGCGCCGGCCCACTTCGTTCATCGAGAGTCCCTCGCCGAAGAGTTCCAGCATCTGCTCCCGCTCGCTCGAGAGCACTTCAGTGCGAAGCACGACACCCACCTCGGCAAGGCGAGCGGAAACCGTCGTGTCGTGAAGACCAAACTGCTGGGCGACTTGCTCGACCGTTGCCCCGGCTCGATATGCAGCCACGAGCTGCGCCACCTCATCCGCCGTCGCACGGCGAGCTCGTCCCGGTTCCCGTGTTTCTGGGCGAACGGCCCGCGTGAGCGTCCTCGCAACCTCGCCGCTCTGCCACGCACGAAGGAGGGCGCTCACCGGGGGTGAATTAAGTGCAAGCACCTCGGTTAGGGGCACCATCGCGCTCTGCTTGTCGGTTCTCACCCCTTCTTCGGGGCGTAGTAGGCACTGAGCCAGAAATCGCTTGCGTCCGGCACGTCGATTCGTAGGGTTGTCGCCGCCGACGGGTCATCGAGCGGAACGGCCGCAATCGATGTGCCCACCGTTCCGCAGGCGGCACCCACCGTGTTCGGGTTGGTCTGTTCGACGGTCACCGAGTAGTCGCCATCGCCCGTGCAGGTGAGCAGGAGAACGACCTCGACCGGCGCGGCCAGCTGCGCTGCGGGCAGGGTGACCGTCTCGTCCTGGCTCCCCGAGAAGTCACCGGCCGGGGCTGCGCTCGGGTACCGGGCCAGGACCATGTCTCCCTGCGTAGCGAACCGCTCCTGGTCAGAAGGGGCGTCCGATGCACTGGCCGATGTCGTGGGAAGGGGTGTGTGCGATGGAGCCGGAGCCGCTGGTGCGCACGCCGTCAGCGTCGCCACCAGAACCGCGGCTCCTCCCGCGTTCAGTTCTCGCCTCTTCATATCGCTCCTCCGTCTCGTCTCGTAGTGCAGAAGCCTGTCAGAGCGGCGGCGTAACGGCGAGGGTCCTGACGCGTCTCCTCGGTGAGGAGTAAGGCGGTGTCGGAGACACGCCGCGTGTACTCGCCGGTGCACGGGATCGTCACGATCACCGAAAGGCCGAGGCGCCAGGCCGCTGCCAGTTCTGTCACCGCGCGTCTCTCCGGACTCTCCTTCAGCGGCACGGCGCCGGCGTCGCGGATGCCCGTGAACAATTCCCGCCGCCATCACGCACTTCCTCTCGCTTGCCTCACCGTGCGCCATTCAACCCGCATCCGTCATCGTGAGACTGCATCTTCGCGACGAGATCACGGGGTTTACCCGTGATCTCGTGCTCGAAATGCAGTCTCGCGGGACGAGACAGCGCCGTAGCGCCCGCGCCCTCGGCCGTCTACCGTGTGGGGATGGACCTGCGCATCCGCAAGGCCGTCGACATCGACCTCGTTCCGGTCGCTGAGCTGCGGTGGTCGTCGATCGTCGACGAGAAGAACGCGGTGCCGGCGACGGAGCGCGACG
Organism: Microbacterium sp. SORGH_AS_0428; assembly: GCF_031453615.1. NCBI lineage: Bacteria > Bacillati > Actinomycetota > Actinomycetes > Micrococcales > Microbacteriaceae > Microbacterium > Microbacterium sp. SORGH_AS_0428. The sequence continues at coordinate 2,927,938 of NZ_JAVIZT010000001.1, forward strand.
CCTTCGTCGAGGCTTTCGTCGAGTGGGCGCGCACCGCGCCGCACGAGTGCTACGTCGCCGAGATCGCGGGCAGCATCCGAGGCGCGGCATGGGTGGTGCTCACCGAGAGGGTGCCGAGCCCTCGGGCTCTGGCGCGCGTCACGGCCGACCTGCAGGGCGTCTACGTCGATCCGGACTGTCGCGGACAGGGGATCGGTCAGCGCTTGATCGCCCATGTCGTGGATGAGGCGACCGCTCGCGGAGCGGAGCGGGTCGTCGTGCACAGCTCGGACGGCGCGGTGCCGCTGTACGAACGCGTGGGCTTCACCTCCTCCCGCACGCTGCTGCACCTCTGACGCTCCGGTCAGTCGGACCTCGCCTCGCTAGGAGCGAGCTACGCGCACGGCGTCGGCAGCGGTGAGGCTGAGGTCGACGGGCGTCGCATCGATCTCGACGCGAACCACGCCGGCATCGCGATTCACGTGCCGCACCGTCAGGGTGCGGTTCACGCGGATGCCGACGTCCTCGAGATGGCGAAGCACCTCGGGGGAGCGGTCGCGCACGCGGCTCACCTGTACGCGGATGCCCGACGGCACATCGGGGAGCGCTTGGTCATCGATCGCCGGAACGGTTCCGTCGGCCTTCGGGATCGGGTCCCCGTGCGGATCGTGTTCCGGGTGACCCAGCGCGATATCCATGCGGTCGAGGACGAGTTCGGACACCGCGTGCTCCAGGCGGTCCGCCTCCTCATGGACCTCATCCCACCCGAGCCCCAACCGCTTCACGAGATAGGTCTCGATCAGGCGGTGACGCCGCACGATCGGCACGGCGAGCTCCGATCCGGCCGGCGTCAGACGTATCCGGCCATACGGCTGGTACTCGATCAGACCCTGTCTGCTGAGCTTCTTGAGATTGGCCGACACCGTGGATGCGGTCACGCCGAGTTGACGCGCCAAGTCGGTCGTGGAGGGCTCGGCGGATGGCCACTCCTGCGCTTTCCAGATCAGGGTGAGGTAGTCCTCGACGAGACGCGAGGGGTGCGGGTCGGACATCCCGCTCATCCTCGCAGGTCGTTCTCGAGGACTCGTTCTTCGGCGCTCGGGAGGGGGCGTTTCTCGCGTCGGAACGGCGCCGCGAGGGTCGGGGCGATATCGCGGCGGTGCACCCAGAGGAAGGGGACCGCGGCGAGCAGATGCACGGCGCTGAGCACGTATCGTCCTGTCGTGTCCGTCACGAAGAACTGCACGGCGAACAGCGCGGCCAGCGCGATGGCTGCGGATCGGTGGAAGCGCAGGCCGATGATGATCGCGACGCCGAGCACGGTCTGCGTCGCGGTCAGGGTGAACTCCTCGATCTGCCGAGCGTCCAGCGGCAACCCGCCGGTGCTGCCGCCGCCCAGCACATGGGCGACGGGCAGCGAGCCGACGAGCAGACTCCACTGATTGACCTTGGAGGCGATCAGCGTTCCGATCGCGAAGGCGCCCTTGCCGCGCAGTGCGAACATGACCGCGATGATGAACTCGGGCGCCTCGGAGGCGAGCGGGGCGAGCCACTGGACGAGGAAGAAGCTGTCGACGCCCAGTGAGGATCCCGCGCCCACGAGCGACTCGGCGAACGGTTCCGCCGACATCAGGATGATCGCGGCGGCGACGACGAAGAGCACGGCGACCGTCCACCGGCGGCCGGTACGCGGCAGCGCCGCGATCCTGCCGGCCATGCCCACGAGTTCCTCCTCCTCGTCGTCGTGCACTTGGCTCGCGCGCCAGAGGTAGAAGCCGAAAGCGGCGATGAGGACGGCGCCGTACCAGACGGGGATGGAGCCCATGACGGGAATGGCGAAGGCGATGATCGCTAGAACCGCGAGGAACCCGATGTCGAGGCGCATCGACGGGTCGAGGACGAGTGAGCGTGCCCTGTCGGCCGCGCCTCCCGCACCGCGCCGAGCCCGGCGCGCGACCCAGAGCGCGACGATGACCACGAGGGCCCAGCCGAAGCCGAGGAGCAAGCGGTTCGAGCCCGTCATGTTCGCTGCCGCGAACTGTTCGTAGGCGGGCTCGGAACCGGAGCGGAAGGCGTAGTAGAGATCGACGGCGTACTCCGGAAGCACGGCGATCAGGGCCAGGAGCGCGATCGCCAGCGCACCCGAGATGTCTTTCTGCGCGGCTTCGGCTCCCCACGCCAGGAGGAACGACGCCGCAACCACCGCAGCCCCGAAGACGAACATGTCGACCACCGGGTTGGGCATGAAGCCAGTGGCACGAAAGACGACGGCAGGCAGGGCGATCGCCAGGCAGAGGACGATCTTCAGCCACGCGGTGCGGGTCACGGGGTTCCTTCTCTCACGCGCGACCCGCGCCCGGGAGCGCTTCGGCCACGACGAATCAGCCGAAGGTCTCGTTCGCCTCGAACCGAGGTGCGTTGCCGGGCCGGTCTCCGTGACCGCCAGTGTGTCGACGTCGCTCGTCCGCATGACGGACGGAACTACTCCCCTTCGCTTCCTACCCTCGTCGTCGGCGGTGCGGTGTGTCTACGCACAACCCTGAGTGTGGGTCGTCACACATCGCACCGCGTCGCACTGTCAACCAGCGCCTAAGTTCGGCTCCTAACCTGGGCGGCGTGTATCGCCGTCTCGCCGTCCTGCCCCTGCTCGCCCTGCTGGCGCTGGCCGGATGCGCCTCCGCCTCCGCGCGCACCAGCGCAGAGGCCTGCCTCAACGTCATGAACTCGTGGCAGGAGTACGCGAGCTTCGCCGAGACTCCCGGGCGCGCGGACGGTGCCGTGGCCGAGGGGCGCGCGGCGGTGCGGGATGCGGTGAGCCGCGCCTCGGCCGGTGCGCCGGAATGGATGCTGGCGAAGATGAAGGACGCCGACAAGGCGCTCGATGCGGTGACCGCCGCGCCCTCGAATCCTGACGGCAAGGCGGCGTTCCAAGCCGCATCCGACGCGTTCGAGACGATCCGGGATCAGTGCAAGGCGGATCGGAACCTCTAGCGGCGATCTGTCCGCCCGCAGGACTAGCCTGTGCCGGGTGAGCGATGCACTCGACGACGGACCCTTCTTCCACGGCACCAGGGCGCACCTGTCGCCCGGCGACCTGCTGGTGGCGGGACACCGCTCGAACTATCGTCCCGAGGTCGTGATGAACCACATCTACTTCACGGCCCTGGCGGACGGCGCGGGGCTTGCGGCAGAGATCGCGGCGCGAGGCGACGATGAGATCCCTCACGTCTACGAGGTGCAGCCGACGGGTCCGTTCGAGAACGATCCGAACGTGACGGACAAGAAGTTCCCCGGCAATCCCACGCGCTCTTACCGCAGCGCTGCGCCGCTGCGGATCGTTCGGGAGGTGATCGACTGGACCCGCCTGACGCCCGAAGCGCTGCAGTCCTGGCGGGAACGCATCGATGCGCTGAATGAGAACCCGGACGCGCAGATCATCAACTGACCGGGCCAGCGATCACAGCAGGACGGACAAACGCCTCTTCTTGCGGTTCTCCGCGATAATCCACGCCACGTCGGCATCAGTCGCGTCGAGCGCCAGGAAGGCGGCCAGGCCCGATGCGGGATCGGCGGCGACCGCCACGCTCCAGCCGTACCCGAGAGCCTGCCGCAACGTCCGCACCTCCGCGTCTCGGCGCTCGGCGAGGGGCCGCTGTGCCAGCGACTCGGTCGCGCGGCGACAGACCCCGACGGCGACGGCGGCGGATGCGGGGGAGTGCAGCAGACGCGGCTCGCAGATCGCCGCCACCGCGGCGCGCTGCACGAGCGGGTCGTCCGACTCGGCCCACGCGGTCACGATCTCGGTGAGCCGCGCGAAGTCGCGATCGCCCAAGAGCTGCAGCCCGATCGCCACGCCTTCGCGTACGCGCCATCGCCCATCGGATGCGGCGTGCAGAGCGGCGGCGGCGTACTCCGCCTCGTCGGCGCGAGCGCCGTAGGCCGTTGCGACGCACATCGCGGTGAACTCGTCGTCGCGGGTGCCGAGCACGAGGAGAGCGGACTCGTCAGCGACCACGGCGAATGCCGCGGCCAGCGCGGTGTTCGCGCGGGGGCCGGGCAGGTCGGAGTTCGCGTCGAGCAGCATCGCCCACTCCTCGACGGGCAGCTGGCGCAACCGCGTCTGCCAATCGGTCATACCGCTGACCGTATCCCCGGGCGCGGTGACGGGGGACGTCAGGGGCCGGGATAATCCGCGGATGCGGCGTCGGCATCCATGCGTCGCAGCCAGTCGCGGATCAGCGCGGTCGTGATCTGCGGCTGCTCCAGGTGCACGTTGTGCCCCGCGAGGTCCAGGACCGCGTAGGTGCCGCGCGGATAGTGGTCGCGAAAGCGCCATCCGTCCTCGTAACCCACCACATCGTCCTGCCGTCCGAAAAGGTGCAGTGCTGGCAGGGTGAACGGCTCGGGGTGCGCCAGCTCGGGAACCGCGGGCAGCGTGTAGCTGGCCGCGATGCGGTCGATGACGGCCGGGTCGGAGCCGCGCAGGCCAGGAAGGACGTACTCGGTGAACGCGGCGAACGACGCCGTATCCTGCACGACGCTCACTTGCGCGAAGTCGCCGCGAGCATCACCCGCAGCGTCGAGTACTGCCTCGTCGACACGCAGCACCTGACGCGGCGGCACGATGCGCGCATCATGGCGGGGCTCGAAGACACCGGCGAGCGTGGCCAGCCCCAGCAGCTGTTCGCGCATCTCGTGCGCGACGTAGCGGGCGATCATCGCGCCGAAAGAGTTGCCGATGATCGCGAACGGCGCCTTACCGAGCGCCGAGCATACATCGTCGATGACCGATGAGGCGACGTCGAGAGCGCTCGCAGCATCAGACGGCGGTGCGCCCTCCGCCCATGGCAGATCGAGGTAGTTGCGTTGCCAGGGCAGGTCGCCGATCGCTTCCTCCAGGGGAAGCATGATGCGGTGATCGACGCCGAAGCCGTGGATGATGACGATCGGGCGGCCGGATCCGGAGGTGTGTGCGATCACTGCTCGAGCGTATGTCGTGTCCGCGACATCGTGGCCGTTCGGTTCAAGACGTGGCAGCCACGCACACCTAGCGTGGAACCCATGGCACTGAGACTCGGATTCATCGGCATCGTCACGCAGGACATGGCCGCTTCGCTCGCGTTCTACCGCTCGCTGGGCGTCGACATCCCGGAAGGACAGGACAATGCTCCGCATGTCGATGCGCGACTGGAAGACGGGGTCGCCCTCGCGTGGGACACAGTCGACACCATCCGCAGCTTCGACCCTGCGTACGAGCCCGCATCCGGAGGTCACCGGATCGCACTCGCGTTCGACCAGGGCGCGCCGGATCGGGTGGATGCGGTATTCGCCGGACTCGTGGACGCGGGCTACGCCGGACACGTCCCACCGTGGGATGCGCCGTGGGGTCAGCGGTACGCGACCCTCCTCGACCCCGACGGCAACTCGATCGATCTCTACGCGGCGCTCGACGCGAACTGAGCGGGGCTCGCGCCCACCAGTCGCCGGAACTCCCGCGTGAGGTGCGACTGGTCCGCGTAACCCGCCGCCGCGGCCACGTCGGCAAGCGTGCGGTCGCCCTGCAGGAGCTGCCGCGCGCGACGCGCTCGCTCGATGCGCACCAGGGTCGCGTACCCGTAGCCGAAGCGCTCACGCATCCGGCGCCGGAAGGTGCGCTCGGTCTCGTTCATCTCCGCGGCGACACGGGTCGCGGAGACCGCGCGCCGGGCGCCGAGCTGGACCGCTCGTGACCACGCGTTCTCGATGCCGGCGCGGGAGGCGAGCTCGATCAGACCCGCGATGGGATGCGGCCCGTCGCCGAAGCGGACCATCCGCTCGCGCAGGCGACGCGCCTCGTCTGCTGCCACGGTCTCGGTGAGGGGAACGAGCCGATCCGTCAGGTGGGGGAGAGCGGCGGCGAGGAGACCGTGCGCGCGGCCCGGCGACAGACGCAGCCCGAACGAGCCGTTCGCGGGGTCGGCGACGGCGGCGATCCACCGCGTCGATGGCCCGGCGACATAGACGTGATCGGCGAGCAGGATGAGATCGACGCATCCGTCGGCGGGTACTGCGCCGCCCGAGCCGCCGGTCGAGCGCCAGAGCGCCGATCCATCGGGCAGTGCGCGTTCGGTGTACACGCTGCCATTGTGCCTGCAGGCTGCGACAGGCGTGCGGTCAGACTCCCGCTGCCCGCACCAGAACGTCGTTGCGCTGCCGGATGAGCCGCCGCAGATACGGGACCAGCACGAGTCGTTCGGCCAGCCGACCGAAGAGGGGAGACGCGATCGTGAGGACGTCGGTCATGACCGTCTGCCCATCGCGCGTCTCGAATCGATGCTCGTGACGGAAGAGGCGAAACGGCCCCCGCACCTGCTCGTCGACGAAGCGGCGAGGACGATCGAGCGCGGTGATCTCGGACGTCATCCGGAAGCGCCAACCGAAGTGCCGCGCGCTCCATGTGACGCTCTCTCCCAGGCCGATGAGGCCGCTCGTGACTCCACCGACGGCGCGCTCACCGGAACGTGCCATCGACTCGAGGTGCGCGTCGATGCTCAGCGACTGATCGAACAGTCGCTCGACGGGCACCGGAGCGCGGGTGATGACCGTGAAACTCGAGACCATGCTGTGACTCCTCGTGTGCGATGGCGTATGGGTGGCTGATGGTCAGATCGCATCCTCGAGATGCGGCCGTTGAAAGGTGTACCCGGCGGCCTCGAGCACGCCCGGAACGACCCATCGGCTCTTGAGCACGAGTTCCGGTTCGGTGCGCAGCACCCACATCGCGGGCTCCAGCATCCATCGCCACGCGGGCAGTCCGATCGGCATGCCGGTCTTCTGGCGCAGCGCGCGCATGAGGGTGCGGTTGTCGGTCGGCTCCGGGCTCGCGAGGTTCACGGCGCCCGCGATCTCCTCGTGCTCGACGAGGAACTCGACGGCCCCGATCACGTCGTCGATGTGCACCCAGCTGAACTTCTGCCGCCCACGTGTCCGGTGCCAGCCGGAGCGGGGGGATCCGCTCGGACGCGGCCCGATGCCGCGGTAGCGGCGATGGGGGAACCACGGCGAATCGATCTGCGGTCCACCCAGTCCCCAACGGGCGAGCCGGCGCAGCATGTCGGGCGCAGGGCCATCGCCGAACACGATGGCCATTCGCAGCGCCACGCGGCGCGTGCGCGGCAGCTCGCCGGCGAAGAACTCGCGTTCCCACTCCCGCGCGACATCCACGGAGAACCCCTCGCCGAGAACGCCCGAGGCTTCGTCGTTGGCGCGCTGCTCCTCGTGCCGGTAGATCGTCGCCGTCGATGCGTTCACCCACAGCGGGGGCGGGTTGGGGGCCGCAGCCACGGCGTGGCGGAGAGCCCGCGTGGTCTCGACGCGTGAACGCAGGATCTCATTCCGGTTGACGTCGTTGTACCGGCAGTTCACCGACTTGCCGGCGAGATTGATGAGAAGGTCGGCGCCGTCGACCGCGTCGACGATCGCACGCGGATCGCCCCAGCCCACGTGCTCGGCGCGACCGATGCGTCGTATCCGGTATCCGTCGGCTCGCAACGCCTCGACGATCTCGCTCCCCACGAACCCGCTCGCTCCCGCGACGACCGCCTCCCGCTTGTCCGCCATGCACTCCACCCTCTGTCGGCAGCCCGTGCTCCGACCGTACCGTCGCCTCGCGGCTCGGCCCCACGGCGCCCGCGATAATGGAGCGGATGGAGCCGTGGGAACTGCGCGAGTGGCATGCCGAGTACCTCGACGCCTGCAACCGTCACGACCTGGATGCCGTGCGCGGCCTCGTCGCTCCGGACGTTCGTCGTGCGCATCTGCCCGGCGGGCGGGATGCGTGGATCGACGATCTCGCGGATCTGTTCCACGCCTTCCCGGATTGGCAGTGGCGACGCATCCAACTCGTGATCGAGGACGACCGGATCGCGGCGCACCTGCGCGGCAGCGGAACTCACGCCGGCGTCTACCGCGGGGTCGCGGCCACACGGCGACACGTCAACGTCGCGGAGTTCGCGATGTACCGGGTGGTCGGCGGCCGCATCGTCGAGTTCACGGGAACCGGAGACGCTGAGCTGCGGCAGCAGATCGGCGTGTGACGGGCGTCAGTGCGCGGCGTCGTATGCGTCGATGACGGATGCGGCGACGCGCCCGCGCTCCGACACCTGGTGACCGTTGGCCTTCGCCCACTCCCGGATCGCGGTGAGGTCGCGCGACGAAGATGCCGATCGAGCACGCGGCTTGATGCTCGCGCTCGAGCGCCCCGAGGAGATGCGGCGGGCCGCCGACACATACGGAGCCATCGCATCGCGCAGCGCTGCCGCGTTCGCATCCGAGAGGTCGATCTCGTAGGCGATGCCGTCGAGGGAGAAGAGCACGGTCTCGCCCTCGCCCACCTCCAGAACGGAGTCGTCGAGGTCGTCTACGAGCTGGTGGACGATTCTGCGCGCCATGACGTCACCATACAGATCCGCGGCTGCTCAGGGCAGCAGCCGGGCCCGGCGCGCCTTCGCCACGGCCGCGTGCCGCGTCGTGGCTTCCAGCTTCGACATCGCCGCCGCGAGGTACGACTTGACGGTCGTCTCCTTCAACGCCAGCTCCTGAGCGATCTGCGCATTGGTCGACCCGAGCGCGGCGCACGCGAGAACGTCCAGTTCCCGCGGGGAGAGCTGCACCGGCGCCGACGGTGCAGGTTGGTCGCCGGCGGCGACCTCGGCGAGGCGGCGTTCGACGGCGGCCAGACGCTCGCGCAGCGCGGCGTCGCTGACCGTCGCGGAGATCGCACGCAGTTCCGCGAAACTCTCCCGCACCTGCTCGCGCGCCGCCGCATCCCACGCGCTCTCCGGGGCCGCATCCTGGGCGCGCTCCACGCGACGGGCGACCTCGTCCCGGATGCGGAGCTCCGATGCGAGGGCGTCGGCGATCTTCAACGCCGGCGCCGCCGTCAGCTCATCCACGGCCGTCTGACCCCAGGAACCGCAGTACAGCACGCCGCGGGTCCGGCCGGCTGCGACGACGGGGACCGCGAAGAGCGTCGCGATGCCTTCGCCGAGGATCGGACCGTCGTAGTCGTGGGTGATCCCGCGTGCGCTCCGGTAGTCCAGGGCGAGGCGCGGGCGCTTCTCCGTGAGCGCCCTTCCTCCGAGCCCCCGCTGTTCGCGCACGACAAGGCCTTCGATGGTCCGCCCGCGCGCTCCGACGATGGAGCTCACGTGCACGGAGTGCTCGCGAACCAGCCCGCCGAAGGCGACGGGGAAGCGCGTGCGAGCGACCAGATCGTGGACGGCACGCGTCATCAACTGCAGATCGCTGGTGGTTCCGGGGGACATAGGTGCTACCTACTTCCGGGGGTGTCGGCCTCGTTGCCGATTTTCGTAGCGTCGACCCTACCATCGCCGCGAAGAGGCGACGACGGCTCGGATGGACACCCCGCATCCGCGGCATGAGGCAAGGAGGCCACATGACTGAATCGCACGACCGCGCCGCAGACGGCGCGGGAATCGACTACATCGAGGTGGAGGAATCACCCCCGTTCCAACGCCTGAAACGAGCGCAGCGCGCGTTCGTCTTCCCCCTCGCGATCGCGTTCCTGCTCTGGTATTTCGTCTACGTGCTGCTCTCATCGTTCGCGGCCGACTTCATGGCCACGCGCGTCTCGGGTGACATCACCGTGGGGCTGCTGCTCGGGCTCGGCCAGTTCGTCTCGACGTTCGTGATCACGATGGCCTACGTCGCCTACGCCAACCGGCGCCTCGACCCGCAGTCGCGCGCGATCCGGGAGGACCTGGAGCGGCGAGAGGCGGGTGCGCGATGAACGAGGTCTTCGGAGCCATCCACGCAGCTGTCCAGACGGTCGAGAACGATCCCGTCCTGAACATCTCGATCTTCGCCGCGTTCGTCGCGGTGACGCTGTTCATCGTCATCCGCGCGTCGCGCAACAACAAGACCGCCGCCGACTACTACGCGGCCGGTCGCTCGTTCACCGGGCCGCAGAACGGCTTCGCGATCGCCGGCGACTACCTCTCGGCGGCATCCTTCCTCGGCATCTGCGGAGCCATCGCGATCAACGGCTACGACGGGTTCCTCTACTCGATCGGGTTCCTGGTGGCGTGGCTGGTCGCGCTGCTGCTCGTGGCAGAGCTGATGCGCAACACCGGGCGCTTCACGATGGCCGATGTCCTGTCGTTCCGTCTCAAGGAGCGACCGGTGCGGATGGCGGCGGCCATCACGACGCTCGCGGTGTGCTTCTTCTACCTGCTCGCGCAGATGGCCGGCGCCGGCGGGCTGGTCTCGCTGCTGCTGGGCATCGGCGACCAGATCGGGCAGTCCATCGTCGTCGCGGTGGTCGGGGTACTGATGATCGTCTACGTGCTGATCGGCGGGATGAAGGGCACGACCTGGGTGCAGATCGTGAAGGCGTTCCTGCTCATCGGCGGCGCGCTGGTCATGACCGTGTGGGTGCTGGCGATCAACGGGTTCAACCTGAACACGTTGCTCGAGAGCGCCGTCGCCGCCTCGCCGAAGGGTGATGCCGTGCTCGCCCCCGGCCTCCAATACGGCAAGAACCCGTGGGACTTCATCTCGCTCGCGCTGGCGCTCGTGCTCGGCACCGCGGGTCTGCCGCACGTGCTGATGCGCTTCTACACGGTGCCCACTGCGAAGGAGGCGCGGCGTTCGGTCGTCTGGGCGATCTGGTTGATCGGTCTCTTCTATCTGCTCACCCTCGTGCTCGGCTACGGTGCGGGTGCGATGGTCGGTCCCGAGACGATCGCGGCCGCGCCCGGCGGCGTCAACTCCGCCGCCCCGCTTCTCGCCCTCTACCTGGGCGGTCCCGTGCTGCTCGGCTTCATCTCCGCGGTGGCGTTCGCGACGATCCTCGCGGTCGTCGCCGGCCTCACGATCACGGCGGCGGCCTCGTTCGCGCACGACATCTATGCGAGCGTCGTGAAGAAGGGCAACGTGCCCCCGGACGGCGAAGTCAAGGTCGCGCGACGTACCGTCATCGTGATCGGCGTGCTGGCCATCATCGGCGGCATCGGCGTGCAGGGACAGAACGTGGCGTTCCTGGTCGCGCTGGCCTTCGCCGTCGCCGCATCGGCGAACCTGCCCACCATCCTGTTCTCGCTGTTCTGGCGCAAGTTCACCACGCGCGGAGCGGTGTGGAGCATGTACGGCGGACTCGGAGCGGCGATCGTGCTGATCGTGCTGTCGCCGGTGTTCTGGGGCACGCCCACGAGCGTGTTCAAGGACGTCGGTGTCGCGATCTGGCCGCTCAACAACCCGGGCATCATCTCGATCCCCTTGGGCTTCTTCCTCGGATGGTTGGGGTCGGTGACCTCGCGCCGTGCCGAGGACCGGAAGAAGGCCGCAGAGATGGAGGTGCGCTCGCTCACCGGGTTCGGCGCTGAGAAGGCGGTCGACCACTAGCGACATCGTCCGGCGGGCGGCCTACACGCCCGCCGGACGATGCGCGGCCTCGAGATCGAGCAGGTAGCGCTTGTGCTCGGGGCGTCCGCCGTACTCGCCGATCGAACCGTCGGAACGGATGACGCGGTGCGCGGGGACCACGAGCGAGACCGGCGTGTGGGCGCAGGCCGATCCGACCGCGCGGTGCGCGCGCGGCGAGCCGGCCTCGATCGCGATCTCGCCGTAGCTGGCCGTCTGGCCGTACGGGATGCGGGAGATCGCCTCGAGCGCGTCGCGCGCGAACCCGCTGACCAGACGCAGGTCCAGCTCGACCTCGAACGTCGTGCGCGTCCCCTCGAAGTACTCGTCCACCTGCCCGAGCAGCGTGTCCGCATCGTCGTCGATCGGTACCGGCTCCCGGCCCAGACGCTGCGTCCACGCAGCGAGGGCGGAGCCGAGCGGCGCGGCGAGGAACTCGAAACCGATCAGGCCGGAATCGCTCGTCAGAAGGAGGGCGTCGCCGAGGGGCGTGGGATGGATGCGGAAGCCTGTCGGGGTCATGTGCTCATCCTTCTCGTGCGCTCATTCCCTCCGCGGGGAGCGCGTCCGCCCGGCGGACAACGCGCGGGCCGGGTGATCGTGGGGAGGAACGGCCGGTCCCTCCGGCGTGTCGCGAATCCGGCGAAACTCGGTCGTGGTTGAGCCCTGCTCGCCCATCTCACGCCTATGGTGACACGTGTGTGGCGTGGAGAAGGCACCATGATCTCTGGTGCAGACGAGGCGACGAATCCGGTGCGCCCGAGTGATCTCGGCGTTGCAGAGCCCGGTGTCGTCGTCGCGCACGTGGCCGACCCCGAGCGCGCGCGGCTGCGCGCACAGGCCGCCCTCCTCGGCGGCCGCTCGACACTCCTCTTCTATGAGGACTCGCCCGAGCGCGGTATCGACATCAACAAGGCGCACCCGGGGAGTCTGCCGCAGTTCCTGACCGGCCGGTCGACGCTGCTGTCCAACCTCTACCGCGACGAGGTCGCCCTGCGCACGGCGCGGATGGCGGCGGAGCGGATCACCGCCAAGAACGTCGAACTGCGCACCGCGCGTGGACTGGAGACCGTCTCTCTCGCCGTGGGCATGGCCTCGTGGCGCATCGGCGGGATCATGTGCACGGCCCCGGTGCTGCTGCGACCGCTCGCGATCCGGCGTCACCACACCGACTTCGAGCTCAAGCTCCACGGCTCCTTCGTCGTCAACCCGGAGCTCGTGCGCGCGCTGGGGACCCACTTCGGCATCCATCTGGACTCGGCGGCCCTCGCCGGCCTCGCGCACGACGGCGCGGTGTTCCGCCCGCAGCCCGTGATCGACCATCTGCGGGCGCTCACGACCCACATCCCCACCTTCACCGTCGTCCCGCGTCTGGTCGTCTCCAACTTCGTCGACGTCGGCTCGGGGATGGCTCGCGACACCGCCGACCTCGACCACCCGGTGCTGAACGCGCTCGCGGGGCATCCCGACGAGCGGGCGCGCCTCTCGGTGCGTCCCGCGCTTCCCCGCGTCACGAGCCCGGACGAGCGGACCCCCGCTGCCGACACACTCCTGCTGGATGCGGATGAAGAGCAGGAAGCCGTGCTCGCCCGCATCGCGGCCGGTCACTCGCTCGCGGTGCACACCCTGCCGGGCACCGGTGGCACGCAGACGGTCATCAACGCGATCGGCGCCCTCGTGCAGAGCGGTCGTCGCGTGCTCGTGGTCAGCGCTCGCCGCTCGACCCTCGACGGTGTCCGCCACCGCCTCGCCGGCATCGGCCTGGATGCGCTCGCCGTCACCCCCCGACACCTGCACCGGGATCTGATCCGCGCGATCGGGCGCAATGAGAAGGCCCAGCCGCCGAAGGTCGCGGAGATCGACGACGCTCTGCTGCGACTGCGCACGGTGCTGCGCGACTACCGGGGCGCGCTGACCGCCTCGCATCCCAGCCTCGGCACCTCGGCCCTGCAGGTCGTGCGGCGGCTGACCGAGCTGAGCGCGCTGTCGCCGGCTCCGTCGACCACCGCCCGTTTCGACATCGCCACCCTCGAAGCACTGCGCGACGCGCGACCGCAGGCGGCGGCGAAGCTCGTGGCCGCCGCGAAGCTGGGGGAGTTCCGTTTCGGTCCCGACGACTCGCCCTGGTACGGCGTGAGCTTCGACACCACCGAATCGGCACGCGCGGCGCACGCGCTCGCCGGAAAGCTGAGCGGCCACGAGGTGCCGAGCCTGCTCGAGCGCGGCTACGAGCTGATCGCGCAGACGCGGATGCGACCCTTCCGCACGATCGATGAGCTCGGCGACTATCTGCGTCTGCTGCAGGGCATCCGCGAGACTCTCGACAAGTTCAGCCCGAGCGTCTTCGAGCGTCCGCTCGTCGAGCTCATCCAGGCGCACGCGCCCAAGCGGGATTCCGCCGACATGTCGAGCGCCAACCGTCGTCGGCTCAAGCGCCTGTCGCGCGAGTACGTGCGCCCCGGCGTGCACGTCGGCGACATGTACGAGGCGCTCGTGCGCATCCAGCAGCAGCGCGCGGATTGGCAGCGCCTGGTCGACGCGGGCGTCGTGCCCGAGGTGCCGGTCGGACTCGCCGACGTGCACGTCGCCTGGCAGCGCGTGCACGCGCAGCTCGGCGAGCTCGACCAGATCCTGCGGCGTCGCGAGTCGAGCCGACTGGCCTCGCTCCCGGTGGCGCAGCTGATGCGTGTGCTGGCCGGCCTCGCCGCCGAGTCGGCGTACTTCGAGAACCTCGTCGAGCGCGCCACGCTGCGCACCGAACTCGATCGCATGGGACTCGCCCCGCTGCTCACCGAGCTGTCGGTTCGCCACGCGCCCGAGGACCAGGTCGCGGCCGAGCTCGAGTTCGCGTGGTGGCAGTCCGCCCTCGAGCATCTGCTGCGCACCGATCGCGCGCTCCTCGGAGCGAACACCGCGGTGCTGGACCGTCTCGAACGCGATTTCCGGCTCGTGGACGAAGCGCACGCCGCCGCATCCGGGCCCGTGCTCGCTGCGCAGCTCGCGACGCAGTGGAAGATCGGCCTGGTCGACCACGCCGACGAGGCCGCCGCTCTCAAGCAAGCGCTGAAGGGCGGCGTCTCCGCCCCTGATCAGCTCGTGCGCGCAGCCCCGACGCTCATGCGCACGCTCGCGCCGGTGTGGCTGGCCTCGCCGTACGAGGTGCCCGAGATCCCCGACCATCCGCCGTTCGACGTCGTGATCATCGCGGATGCGGCCGCTCTCTGCCTCGCCGAGGCGGCACCGGCGCTGCGCCGCGCCCGCCAGGTGGTGCTCTTCGGCGACCCCGTCACCCAGAAGCCGACCCCCTTCGCGGTCGGCGCGGGCGAGCGCGCGGTCGCGGACGAGTTCGACGAGCCGTTCGACGAGGTCTCGGTGTTCGAGCGGATGGCGGAGCTGCTCGACGTCGCCACCCTCACCCGCAGCTACCGCGCCGGCGGTGAGGACCTCGCGCAGCTCGTGAACGACGCGTTCTACGGCGGCGAGCTCGTCTCTCTGCCCTGGGCCGGTGCCTACCTCGGCCGGGGCAGCCTCAGCGTCGACTACGTCGAGGGCGGAACGGGAACGCCGGACCCGATCTCGGGTGCCGTCGAGAGCCCGGACGCCGAGGTCGCCCGCGTCGTCACGCTCGTGACCGAGCACGCGGTCAACCGTTCCGGCGAGAGCCTCATGGTCGTCACGGCCAGCAGACGGCATGCCGAGCGCATCCGTGCGGCCGTGGATGTGGCCTTCGCGGGCCGCGCCGACGTGGCCGACTTCGTTTCGCGCGAGACGGCCGAGCCGTTCGCTGTGCTGACCCTCGAGGAGTCGGTCGCCGAGAGCCGGGACCGGGTCGTCTTCTCGCTCGGATTCGGGCTGACGAAGCACGGGCGCGTGCTCAGCGACTTCGGCGACCTGTCCACGGCGGACGGCGAGCGACTGCTCACCGTCGGAATGACCCGTGCGCGTCGCTCGATGGTGATCGTCTCATCCATCCGTCCCAGCGCTTTCGAGGACGGCAGGCTCGAGCACGGGGCCGCGACGCTCATGAGCATCCTGGGCGGCGTGGCGGCGCGGGCACGCGAGACGCGCCTCGAGGACCTCGCCGACCCGCTGACCCGCGCTCTCGCCCGTGAGCTGCGCGCCAAGGGCATCAAGGTCGATCTCGACTATCGCGGGCTGCTGCCCCTGGTCGCAGGCCATGACGGCAAGGCCGTCGTCGTCGAGAGCGACCCGGAGACGCGCCCCGAGTCCCTGCGCGAGTCGCTGCGTCTGCGTCCGCAGATCCTGCGGCGGCTCGGGTGGCACTACCTGCGCGTGCACGCCTTCGACCTCTACAGCGACCCCGCGGCGGTCGCGGCGCGCGTGTCGACGCTGTTGGGCGTCGAGGCGGGTGCATCGCCGCAGGCGAGCACGCAGCCCATCGATGTCGCCGAGTGAGCGTCAGCGCGTCGTCCGCGTGACAGGAGCGCGGCGCGCTCGGCTCACGCCGGCGCCCGGCGCGGTCGATGAGCCCGAGAGCACACGCGACGACGCCGCATCCGCAGCATCCGAGGCCGGCCCGAACGACGAGCGGATGCGGCGAGAGGTGCCGCCGCACTACTGAGGCGTCAGGGCCGGGTCTTGTTCTGCTGCTCGAGCAGGTCGCGGATCTGCACCAGCAGCTCCTGCTCGGTGGGAGCCGGAGCCGCTTCGGGCTCGCGGACACCGGCGCGCGCCGCCTGGCGTGCCTTCCAGAGGTTCATCGGCATGACGAACGCGAAGTAGACGACGATCGCGACGGCGAGGAAGCTCACGATCGCGGTGATGAGCCCGCCGATGGGGAACGTGACCGTGCCGCCGTAGATGTCGGGCACGGGAATGCCGGGAACACCGTTCTCATCGGCCTTCCAGAAGATCTCGATGAGCGGCGTGATGATCGACGCGACGATCGCGTTGACCACAGCGGTGAACGCCGCACCGATGACGACTGCGACCGCGAGGTCGATCACATTGCCGCGGAGGATGAACTCCTTGAAACCCTTGATCATCGAATCTCTCCTCATGTCGTCGGCGCCCGGCCGGTCAGGATGCCGCGGGGGCGGCGGGAGCGGTGGCTCCCGTGCTCGATGATGCCCCGGACGAGCCGGAGTCTCCACCCGACGTGCCGGTCGCGCTCGAGCCTGACGTGCCGGCGCGCGAGTCCGTGCGGTAGAAGCCGGAGCCGTTGAAGGTCACGCCGATCGAGCCGTACTCCTTGCGCAGCACGCCGCCGCACGAGGGGCACTCGGTCAGCGCGGGGTCGGAGAAGGACTGGACGGTGTCGAAGCGGTGTCCGCAGGACTTGCAGGCATAGGCGTAGGTGGGCATGGTGCCTCCGGGGTCAGGCGCTCAGCGGGTGCGCAGCGTCAGGGTGCGGGTGGGGGTGACGACGCCGTCGACGGGCTGGTCGTGCACGTCCGTCGGGACGTCGTCGAGGATCTCGGAGTCGTAGACGACCGCGTACACCGGCGGGCACTTCTGCATCGATCCGATGGTCTTGTCGAAGTAGCCGCGCCCCCAGCCCAGCCGCATCCCACGGCGGTCGACGGCAGCGGCGGGCACGATCATCAGGTCGACGTCGTTGACGGCGATGGGGCCGAGCAGCTCTCCCACGGGTTCGGGCAGACCGAACAGGCCTTCCGCGATCTCGCCGTCCTCCGTGGCGACGGCCCAGTCGAGCAGGCCGTCCACCCGGGTGACGGGAAGGAGCACCCGGATGCCGCGACGCACGGCCTCGCGCACGAACTCCCGCGTGTCGGGCTCGGCGTTGGTGGACAGGAAGCAGGAGAGCGATCTCACCTGGTGCGCCGCGGTCAGGACGTCGAGCTGCTGGTGGACGCCCGCACCCGCGCTCTCCCGAGCGGCGGCCGACAGCGTCTGCCGCCGCTCCCGCAGGTCGGCGCGGAGTGCGCGCTTGACGTCGTCCACTGCATTGCGATCGTCACCGTCTGACATGCACATGATTCTAAGGACCGCAACCGGCTCGGGCGTGCCGATAGGATCGCGGCATGAGTCACAAGCCCTTCAAGGCCGTCATTCCCGCTGCGGGTCTGGGAACACGATTCCTGCCCGCCACGAAGGCGATGCCGAAGGAGATGCTGCCCGTCGTCGACAAGCCCGCCATTCAGTACGTGGTAGAAGAGGCGGTCGAAGCGGGCATCCAGGACGTGCTGATCATCATCGGTCGCAACAAGAACAACATCGCGAATCACTTCGACGCGATGCCCGAGCTCGAGCAGAAGCTGCGGGAGAAGGGCGACACCGGAAAGCTCGCGAAGGTGGAGCACTCCTCCGACCTCGCCGACGTGCACATGGTGCGTCAGGGGGAGCCGAAGGGGCTCGGGCACGCGGTGCTGCGCGCGCAGGCCCACGTCGGAGATCACCCGTTCGCCGTGCTGCTGGGAGACGACCTGATCGACGAGCGCGACCCGCTGCTGTCGAAGATGCTCTCCGAGTACGACAAGCGCGGTGCCGCGGTGATCGCCCTCATGGAGGTCGACCCGGAGAACATCCACCTCTACGGTGTGGCGGCGGTCGAGGAGACCGACGAGGACGGCGTCGTGAAGGTGACGGGCCTGGTCGAGAAGCCCAAGAAGGAGGATGCGCCCTCCAACCTCGCCATCATCGGCCGCTACGTGCTCGGTCCCGAGGTCTTCGAGGTGCTCGAGCACACCGAACCGGGCAAGGGTGGCGAGATCCAGCTCACCGACGCGCTGGAGGAGCTGGCCACGGATCCGGAGCGCGGCGTGTACGGCGTGGTCTTCCGCGGCCGGCGTTACGACACGGGTGACAAACTCGACTACATCAAGGCGATCGTCCAGCTCGCCAGCGATCGCGACGATCTCGGCCCGGACCTGCGGCCGTGGCTGAAGGACTTCGTCGCCGGACTCTGAACCGGGGAGGCTCGAGGTGGACCTTTCGGCACCGCGCGAGCACGGGCGGGTCGGCATCCGTCTGATCCGTGCGCGCGATGCGCGCGTGCTGCAGGATCATCTGATGTCGAACCGCACCTGGCTGCGACCGTGGGAGGCGACGAGCCCCGACGGCGCCGTTCTGCTCGACATGAAGATCGGCATCCGCCGGCTTCTCCAGCAATACCGCGACGGCGCGGGCGTCCCGCTGGTCATGGAGTACGACGGCCGGGTCGCGGGCCAGCTGAACGTATGGGGGATCGCGCGAGGGTCGCTCGCATCGGCGACGATCGGCTACTGGGTGGCTCGTGAGTTCGCCGGTCGCGACATCACGCCGACGTCGGTGGCTCTCGCGACCGATCTCTGCTTCACGGAGTTGCGTCTGCATCGGATGGAGATCTGCATCCGACCGGAGAACGATGCGAGCCTGCGGGTCGTGCAGAAGCTCGGTTTCCGCTACGAGGGTCTGCGCCGTCGGTACATCCACATCGACGGCGACTGGCGCGATCACTACGCGTTCGCCCTCACGCGCGAAGAGGTGCCCGAGGGGGTGCTGGCCCGATGGGTGGGCGGTCGCGCGCCCGCCGATGCGGCGACCGTGCCGGAGCGCGACCGCATCGCTCCCTCCGACTGACGCCGACACGCCGACGCTTGCCGTGCTCGCCGCGGTGCGTCGCCTACCGTTGACGGCATGGGTGGACAGGTGCTGGGCGGAGGAGTGATCTTCCTCGTCGCCGTGACGCTGTGGCTGCTCTACCTCCTTCCCTCCTGGCACAGCCGGCACCAGTACAACGCCGCCGAGCGCAACGCGGTCCGCCTCAATCAGGCACTCCGGGTTCTCGCCGAGACCAGCGAGACGCCCGAGGAGGTGCGGCTGGAGCTGACGGCGCGCACCGCATCCGCGCAGCAGAAGCTCGCACGTCAGACGCTCGCAGAGCGCGAGCGAGCGCAGCTCGAAGTCGCGCGCCAGGAGCTCGCGGACGCCAAGCAGGAGGCCCGCGCAGTGCGCGACCGTCCCGAGGCGCGCATGGCTCGGGCTCGCAGGCGCGCGCGGCTGACGGCCACCGTCCTGGCGCTCCTCTCGCTCGGAGGGGCGGGACTGGGCGTCTGGGTGCAGCTGACCTCAGCCAGCGCGACGCTGCTGTGGGCGTCGGGTGCGGTCTTCCTCGTCTCGGTGCTGATGCTGCAGCAGATGTCGCGTGTCGCGCGTCGAGCAGCTCGCCGGGTCGCTGCCGCGCCGCAGATCGTGGCCGAGGCCCGTCAGGCTCACGTGCAGGACGTCGCGCTGCCGACCCGCTCCGCTCCCGCCACGTGGGAGCCGCGCTCGCTTCCTCGTCCGTTGGCGGCCACCTCCGGGTCCCGGGCATCTCTCGTGCAGGATGCGGCGGATGCGCGCGCGGCGCTTCGCCGTGCCGCCGTCGAGGAGGCCAAGCGCGAGCGCGCCGAGCAGGCCGCGCCGCCGGCGATCGACACCGCACGGGTCGCGAAGGCCTCCGAGGAGTCGCCCTTCGCGCGGATGGGATACGTCGACGATGCGGAGATCGAGGACCACGTTCGGCGCCTGCTCTCGACGCGTCGAGCGGCGGGTTGACGCGGTTCGTCCGCCTCTTCGGGCCGTGATAGGCTCGTTGAGTTCCGGGCCTGTGGCGCAGTTGGTAGCGCGCTTCGTTCGCAATGAAGAGGTCAGGGGTTCGAATCCCCTCAGGTCCACCGGAAAGGCCCCCGCTCAGCGGGGGCCTTCGTCGTTTCCGGCGGCCTCGCTGCACCGAGACCGCATCCTCGGCACGAGATCACCGTCTTCCCCCGTGATCTCGTGCGCTGGATGCACTCTCACGGATGGGAAGCGGTCTCGCGGGGTGGGGACGGTCTCGCGGGTGGGGACAGAGTCCTCCTCGACTGAGTGGTGTCACGCCGCTCGCGGATGCGGTGAGCATCGCACCGGTTGCGAACCCGGGGAGCGGGTGTGCAGTCGAAGCGGAGCGAACCCGGAGCAGGGGCGGCCCTTCATTGTGTGAGGTGCCGTGCCGCCGACCGTGCCGGCATGATCCGGCACCGGAGTGACCTCCGCCCGTGGGCGGGAACGGACGAGCGCGCGCGTCCCCCGCGTGGAAGCCGGGCGCGGCGGCCGGTCAGGAGCGTGAGCGATCCGGCCGCCACGCTCGCGAGACTGCATCTCCCGCACGAGATCACCGTCATTACCCGTGATCTCGTGACGCGCATGCAGTCTCGCGGAGAGAGGGAGCGTCATCGGCCGGAAACATGCGCGACACGCCCGGGGGTTGCGCTCGAGTTGGCAGATGGCAGGAACCCACGTAACTTATTACTTGTTCGCCCCACAGGGAAGAACGGAGAGGCTGAAGCCCCGTTCCCCTCAAGCGGAGAACACACTCCCACACAAGCGAGAAGATCTCAGATCTGTTGTGCGTGTGGGGTGCCGATCGTTCCGTCGATCGCCGCCTCGGCGGTGATAATGATCCGCTCCGGCGGATTTGACACGGCGAGCGAAACGGCTAAGATGGAGAAGTTGCCCTGCGGGCGAGGCTGAGAGGCCGAGCGGCAGGAGCATCCGTTCCTTGAGAACTCAACAGCGTGCACTTGTCAAATGCCAAATAACCTCGTTCCAGCTTCGGCTGGGTGAGATTCCTTTGGATCAAGTCCAACCCTTTGGGGTTGGCGTTATGGATTGTCAGTAATGGCATCCTTTTGGTCAGTTCAAACTCGCTGCGCACTTCTTTTTCCGTTGTGTGTATGCATTTTTCTTTTACGGAGAGTTTGATCCTGGCTCAGGATGAACGCTGGCGGCGTGCTTAACACATGCAAGTCGAACGGTGAAGCAGAGCTTGCTCTGTGGATCAGTGGCGAACGGGTGAGTAACACGTGAGCAACCTGCCCTGGACTCTGGGATAAGCGCTGGAAACGGCGTCTAATACTGGATACGAGACGTGGCCGCATGGTCAACGTTTGGAAAGATTTTTTGGTTCAGGATGGGCTCGCGGCCTATCAGCTTGTTGGTGAGGTAATGGCTCACCAAGGCGTCGACGGGTAGCCGGCCTGAGAGGGTGACCGGCCACACTGGGACTGAGACACGGCCCAGACTCCTACGGGAGGCAGCAGTGGGGAATATTGCACAATGGGCGAAAGCCTGATGCAGCAACGCCGCGTGAGGGATGACGGCCTTCGGGTTGTAAACCTCTTTTAGCAAGGAAGAAGCGAAAGTGACGGTACTTGCAGAAAAAGCGCCGGCTAACTACGTGCCAGCAGCCGCGGTAATACGTAGGGCGCAAGCGTTATCCGGAATTATTGGGCGTAAAGAGCTCGTAGGCGGTTTGTCGCGTCTGCTGTGAAAACTGGAGGCTCAACCTCCAGCCTGCAGTGGGTACGGGCAGACTAGAGTGCGGTAGGGGAGATTGGAATTCCTGGTGTAGCGGTGGAATGCGCAGATATCAGGAGGAACACCGATGGCGAAGGCAGATCTCTGGGCCGTAACTGACGCTGAGGAGCGAAAGGGTGGGGAGCAAACAGGCTTAGATACCCTGGTAGTCCACCCCGTAAACGTTGGGAACTAGTTGTGGGGACCATTCCACGGTTTCCGTGACGCAGCTAACGCATTAAGTTCCCCGCCTGGGGAGTACGGCCGCAAGGCTAAAACTCAAAGGAATTGACGGGGACCCGCACAAGCGGCGGAGCATGCGGATTAATTCGATGCAACGCGAAGAACCTTACCAAGGCTTGACATATACGAGAACGCTGCAGAAATGTAGAACTCTTTGGACACTCGTATACAGGTGGTGCATGGTTGTCGTCAGCTCGTGTCGTGAGATGTTGGGTTAAGTCCCGCAACGAGCGCAACCCTCGTTCTATGTTGCCAGCACGTAATGGTGGGAACTCATGGGATACTGCCGGGGTCAACTCGGAGGAAGGTGGGGATGACGTCAAATCATCATGCCCCTTATGTCTTGGGCTTCACGCATGCTACAATGGCCGGTACAAAGGGCTGCAATACCGTGAGGTGGAGCGAATCCCAAAAAGCCGGTCCCAGTTCGGATTGAGGTCTGCAACTCGACCTCATGAAGTCGGAGTCGCTAGTAATCGCAGATCAGCAACGCTGCGGTGAATACGTTCCCGGGTCTTGTACACACCGCCCGTCAAGTCATGAAAGTCGGTAACACCTGAAGCCGGTGGCCTAACCCTTGTGGAGGGAGCCGTCGAAGGTGGGATCGGTAATTAGGACTAAGTCGTAACAAGGTAGCCGTACCGGAAGGTGCGGCTGGATCACCTCCTTTCTAAGGAGCATCTGAAGTCTTCGGACTTCCAGAACCCAGTTCGAAGGCATACGTTCTTCGCTGGGAGCTCATGGGTGGAACATTTGACGAGGCTCTCATGTGAGTGTCTGGTTTCTAGTACGACCTTCGGGTTTGGAACGGAGCTGGGTTCTTGGGTGAGGGCATGCACGCTGTTGGGTCCTGAGGGACCGGGTGTGACTCCTTTGGGGGTTGCGGCTGTACCTCTGGGCCTTCTTCTGCTGCTTGTGCAGTGGGGGTTGGTACCGCCCGTACTTTGAGAACTACACAGTGGACGCGAGCATCTTAGAGATGAATCTTCGGATTCATTTCACAGGTGATCTTTTTTAGATCATTTAGTCAATTTTCGAGTTGACGATTCAAACTCATGTGATTTCAAGTCTTTAAGAGCAAACGGTGGATGCCTTGGCATCTGGAGCCGAAGAAGGACGTAGCAATCTGCGATAAGCCTCGGGGAGTGGATAAGCACACTTTGATCCGAGGGTGTCCGAATGGGGAAACCCCGCTGGGCGGCGTGCCGACCTAGTGACTCCCGCCTGAATATATAGGGCGGGTAGAGGGAACGTGGGGAAGTGAAACATCTCAGTACCCACAGGAAGAGAAAACAACCGTGATTCCGTGAGTAGTGGCGAGCGAAATCGGAAGAGGCTAAACCTAGCGTGTGTGATAGCCGGCAGGCGTTGCACGTTGGGGGTTGTGGGACTTTCTTGATCATCCTGCCGGGTGATCGACGTGACAGAAGCGTATAGACGAATGGTCTTGAAAGGCCAGCCATAGTGGGTGCCAGCCCCGTAGTCGAAATGCGTGTTCTGGCGTGGAGAGTATCCCAAGTAGCACGGGGCCCGAGAAATCCCGTGTGAATCTGTCAGGACCACCTGATAAGCCTAAATACTCCCAGATGACCGATAGCGGACAAGTACCGTGAGGGAAAGGTGAAAAGTACCCCGGGAGGGGAGTGAAATAGTACCTGAAACCGTTTGCTTACAAACCGTTGGAGCCTCCTTAGTAGGGGTGACAGCGTGCCTTTTGAAGAATGAGCCTGCGAGTTAGCGATACGTGGCGAGGTTAACCCGTGTGGGGTAGCCGTAGCGAAAGCGAGTCTGAATAGGGCGATTCAGTCGCGTGTCCTAGACCCGAAGCGAAGTGATCTATCCATGGCCAGGTTGAAGCGACGGTAAGACGTCGTGGAGGACCGAACCCACTTAGGTTGAAAACTGAGGGGATGAGCTGTGGATAGGGGTGAAAGGCCAATCAAACTTCGTGATAGCTGGTTCTCTCCGAAATGCATTTAGGTGCAGCGTTGCGTGTTTCTTGCCGGAGGTAGAGCTACTGGATGGCCGATGGGCCCTACAAGGTTACTGACGTCAGCCAAACTCCGAATGCCGGTAAGTGAGAGCGCAGCAGTGAGACTGTGGGGGATAAGCTTCATAGTCGAGAGGGAAACAACCCAGACCACCAACTAAGGTCCCTAAGCGCGTGCTAAGTGGGAAAGGATGTGGAGTTGCTGTGACAACCAGGAGGTTGGCTTAGAAGCAGCCACCCTTGAAAGAGTGCGTAATAGCTCACTGGTCAAGTGATTCCGCGCCGACAATGTAACGGGGCTCAAGCACGCCACCGAAGTTGTGGCATTGACATTATTGGTAGGCCTTCGTGGTCCAGCCGTGTTGATGGGTAGGAGAGCGTCGTGTGGCCAGCGAAGCGGCGGTGTGAACCAGCCGTGGAGGCTACACGAGTGAGAATGCAGGCATGAGTAGCGAAAGACGTGTGAGAAACACGTCCTCCGAAAGACCAAGGGTTCCAGGGTCAAGCTAATCTTCCCTGGGTAAGTCGGGACCTAAGGCGAGGCCGACAGGCGTAGTCGATGGACAACGGGTTGATATTCCCGTACCGGCGAAGAACCGCCCAAGCTAATCCAGTGGTGCTAAGAGTCCTAGCCAGGAATGTGTGGATCCCTTCGGGGTGATGCCGTCTTGGTGAACGCTCGACCCCATGCTGGTGCGGTTAGCGTATTAACAGGTGTGACGCAGGAAGGTAGCCCAACCCGGGCGATGGTTGTCCCGGGGCAAGTGCGTAGGCTGAGTCGTAGGCAAATCCGCGACTCGTTCGGCTGAGACACGATGCGGATAAAAAGTGGGTGATCCTATGCTGCCGAGAAAAGCATCGACGCGAGGTTCTAGCTGCCCGTACCCCAAACCGACTCAGGTGGTCAGGTAGAGAATACCAAGGAGATCGAGAGAATCGTGGTTAAGGAACTCGGCAAAATGCCCCCGTAACTTCGGGAGAAGGGGGGCCATCCACTTATACGGACTTGCTCCGAAAAGGGTGTGGTGGCCGCAGAGACTAGTGGGTAGCGACTGTTTACTAAAAACACAGGTCCGTGCCAAGTCGCAAGACGATGTATACGGACTGACGCCTGCCCGGTGCTGGAAGGTTAAGAGGAGCGGTTAGCGTAAGCGAAGCTGCGAATTTAAGCCCCAGTAAACGGCGGTGGTAACTATAACCATCCTAAGGTAGCGAAATTCCTTGTCGGGTAAGTTCCGACCTGCACGAATGGCGTAACGACTTCCCAACTGTCTCAACCGCGAACTCGGCGAAATTGCATTACGAGTAAAGATGCTCGTTACGCGCAGCAGGACGGAAAGACCCCGTGACCTTTACTACAGCTTGGTATTGGTGTTCGGTGTGGCTTGTGTAGGATAGGTGGGAGACTGTGAAGCAGACACGCCAGTGTTTGTGGAGTCATTGTTGAAATACCACTCTGGTCACTCTGGATATCTAACTTCGAACCGTAATCCGGTTCAGGGACAGTGCCTGGTGGGTAGTTTAACTGGGGCGGTTGCCTCCCAAAAAGTAACGGAGGCGCCCAAAGGTTCCCTCAACCTGGTTGGCAATCAGGTGGCGAGTGTAAGTGCACAAGGGAGCTTGACTGTGAGACTGACAGGTCGAGCAGGGACGAAAGTCGGGACTAGTGATCCGGCAGTGGCTTGTGGAAGCGCTGTCGCTCAACGGATAAAAGGTACCTCGGGGATAACAGGCTGATCTTGCCCAAGAGTCCATATCGACGGCATGGTTTGGCACCTCGATGTCGGCTCGTCGCATCCTGGGGCTGGAGTAGGTCCCAAGGGTTGGGCTGTTCGCCCATTAAAGCGGTACGCGAGCTGGGTTTAGAACGTCGTGAGACAGTTCGGTCCCTATCCGCTGCGCGCGTAGGAAGTTTGAGAGGATCTGACCCTAGTACGAGAGGACCGGGTTGGACGAACCTCTGGTGTGTCAGTTGTTCCGCCAGGAGCACCGCTGATTAGCTACGTTCGGGATGGATAACCGCTGAAAGCATCTAAGCGGGAAGCCGGCCTCAAGATGAGACTTCCATACCTTCGGGTGAGAGGCTCCCAGCCAGACTACTGGGTTGATAGGCCAGATGTGGAAGCGCAGTAATGCGTGTAGCTGACTGGTACTAATAAGCCGATGACTTGATAACACTTCGTTTGAACTGAAGCTGTTCGCGTCCACTGAGTGGTTCTCGATGTACGGTCGAGAACCGCAGACAACATTCTTTTGTTGTGTGCATGACTTGAAACATCAATAGTGTTTCGGCGGCCATAGCGAGAGGGAAACGCCCGGTCCCATTCCGAACCCGGAAGCTAAGCCTCTCAGCGCCGATGGTACTGCAGGGGGGACCCTGTGGGAGAGTAGGACACCGCCGGACTCCTTTTAGAAAGGGCCACCCAACGCTGGGTGGCCCTTTCGCGTTTCTGCAGGCTTTCCTGCCAGG
The DNA here is from genome assembly GCF_031453615.1 of Microbacterium sp. SORGH_AS_0428. Classification (NCBI taxonomy): domain Bacteria; kingdom Bacillati; phylum Actinomycetota; class Actinomycetes; order Micrococcales; family Microbacteriaceae; genus Microbacterium; species Microbacterium sp. SORGH_AS_0428. Next base: position 2,954,319 of record NZ_JAVIZT010000001.1, read on the forward strand.
TCTCATACGCTTGTCGCTATGACGTCAGGTCTTCACCCTCGCAGTCGGCTCGTGCACGATGCTCTACGTTCGGCCGGCATCCAGGGTGAGATCGTGGTGCTGCCCGATGCGGCCTCGACGGCCGCACTTGCCGCATCCGCACTGGGGGTCGATGTCGGCGCGATCGCCAACAGCCTGGTGTTCTGGTCTGACGGAGAGCCTCTGCTGGTCATGACCAGCGGTGCTCATCGTGTCGACACGATCGCTCTCGCGGCGCGACTGGGTCGGTCGTCGATCGTCCGCGCCACGGTGGAGCAGGTCCGCTCTGCGACGGGGCAGGCGATCGGGGGAGTGGCGCCGACCGGCCACCCTGCACCGGTGGTCACCGTCGTCGACGAGGACCTCGCTCAGTACGACCGGATCTGGGCGGCCGGCGGTACGCCGCACACGGTGTTCCCGCTGACCTTCGCTGAGCTGGTGGCTCTCACTCGGGGGACCGTCGTGAAGGTCGACGCCGCCTAACGAGGCGCGTGCAGGCTCCATTCGTCGACGACGGGCGGTGTCGAAGGCCACTGATCGCCAGGGATGGGAAACGTGGCCACGGCGCATGTCGTCATGTCCACATCGCGCCCCGCCAGTTCGGACGCAAGCTCGCTCAGGCCGGGATCGTGGGCGACGATGAGCACGCTGCGTCCTCCTGTCGCGGCCGCCGCATCCCAGAGCTCCCGCACGCTCGCTCCGTACAGCTCGGACATGGTCTCGAGCGGGACGTCGAGAGCCGTTGCGAACGACTCCGCTGTCGTGCGGGCGCGCAGGGCCGTGCTGCTGAGCAGGCGATCAGGGCGGAAGCCCGTTCTCGCCAGGGCTGCGGCCATCAGGGGAGCATCGCGTTGACCGCGGTCGTTCAGCGGGCGTTCGTGGTCGCTGAGGCCGGCCGTGCCCCAGTCGGACTTGGCGTGGCGCACCAGGACGAGAGCGAGCATGTTTCCGCCTCCTATCCCACGTACGCCCAGGCATCGCGTCCGCTCTGGAGCACGACGGCCACCCGCGTGTACAACGAGACCTCGTACTCGTCGGCGGCGTCGAGCTCGTCGAGGGTCAGCGCCAGCACGCGTCCGGTGACCTTGTCGCTCGTGTTCCCGGTGCGGCGCAGGACAGGGTGCGTGGCGAGGCCAGAGAGCGCCACGACACGCGTGTCATCGATTTCTGTGTACTGCACGTGGTACCCGGCGAGCACGTCCTTCGTCGAATCGATCCGCCGGCCGAAGACGTCGAGCTGCACCTGGGGGAGAAGGAGCGTGCCGTACGAGAAGAGTCGCTCGGACGTCGCGGTGGTGCTCATCCTGCCCCCCTAGGCTCCGAAGACCGCGTGCGCGATCGCATAGATCGTCAGACCCGCGAGAGAGCCCACGATCGTGCCGTTGAGGCGAATGTACTGCAGATCACGGCCGACCATGAGCTCGATCTTCTCGGTGGTCTCTTCGGGATCCCAGCGCTCCACGGTGTCGGTGATGACGGAGGCGATGTCGTGCCGGTACCGCTCGATGACGAACACCGCCGCATCCGTCACCCAGCCGTCGACGCGGGCGCGCAGGGTCTCATCCCCCTCGAGACGACGACCGACGTCCGTCAGCGTTTCGACCAAGCGCCTGCGCAGTCCGCTCTCCGGGTCGCGGAGACCGCGCGTGAGGCCGTTCTTGGCCGTGCGCCACGCTTCACCGGCGAGTTCACGGACGCGCGGTGAGTCGAACACGGTCGTCTTGGCGTCTTCGAATCGTCCGATCGTCGCGGGATCGTGCTGCAGGTTGTCCGCGAGGCGCGCGAGGTATCCGTCCACCGCGTGCCGCGCGGGATGGTCCGGATCGGCGCGGACGGCGGCGACGAACTTGACCGCCTCGTGGTACGCGGCTTCGTCGATGAGCGTGTGCACCATCGACGGGACCCACGAGGGAAGACGACGGGAGATGAGGCCCGTGAAGGCCGCACGGTTGGCTCGCAGCCACGTGGCCATGCTGTCAGCCGCGAGATCCACCGCGCCGTGGTGCGCGCCCGAGTCGACCATGCGCTCGAGCCAGCCGCCGAGCGGCGGGCCCCACTCGGGCACGACCAGATGCTCGCGGGCGAGGTCGCCCAGCAACTGCTGGACGTCGTCGTCACTGAGCGCCTCGATGACGTTCGTGGCGATCGTCGCCCCCTCGGAGGCGACCCGCTCGGCATGTGCCGGCTGCGACAGCCAGGCGCCGAGACGGGCTGAGAGCGAGAAGGACTCGAGCTTGCCGCGGATGACGGGAGCGGCGAGGAAGTTCGTCTCGACGAATTCGCCGAGCGTGCGTCCGATCTCGTCCTTGCGGGTCGGGATGATCGCGGTGTGCGGGATGGGAAGCCCGAGCGGCCGCCGGAACAGCGCGGTCACCGCGAACCAGTCCGCGAGCGCTCCGACCATTCCGCCCTCCGCCGCCGCACGCACGTACGAGAGCCACGGATACCGGCTCTGCAGAGCGAAGGCGATCACGAAGACGACAGCGAGCACGATGAGGGCGCCGAGCGCGATCCCCTTCATCAACCGCAGCCCGCGCAACCGCTCTCGATCGGCGTCGCTCAGCAGTGCTGTCGGTGTGCGGGGCATTTCGTCATCCTTCCACGGCGTACTCTGTCAGCGTGATCGACGACATCAAGAAGCGCGCCCTGCACCGCACGAGCATCCTGGAAGGGCAGCTGCGCGGGGTGACCAAGATGATCGAGTCCGAGGAGTACTGCATGGACATCATCACGCAATCGCGGGCGATCCAGCGCTCATTGGAGTCGTTGAACCGTCTTCTGCTGGAGAACCACCTGCGCACCCACGTCGCCCACATGTTCGAGGAGGGCGGCGAGGACCGGGAGCGCGCCGTCGCGGAGTTGCTGCGCGCGTTCGACTTCGCCGGAAAGTGATCGGGTCGATCAGCTGGCCAGATCCCCGCGCTGACTCGTCCACTCGACATCGAAACTGCGATTGCCGCTGATCGCCGCCGCAAACGGCTCCACGGCCGACATGGTCTCCGCGTCGAGGATGAGCCCGGATGCGGGGAGCCACTCGTCCACGTGCCCCGCGAAGCGGGAGCCGGGGATGGGCGCTGCGGTCACTCCGAACTGCGCCGCACGCGTGAACAGCCAGCCGAGCGCGAGCTGCGCACCCGTCAGGCCCCGCCGGTGCGCGAGGGAGAGGTAATCGGCTCGGAGTCCCGCATTGGCGGCGAGGTTCTCGGACGAGAACCTCGGGAACCGCGGTCGGCCGTCACCGGATCCGATGGCGGCGGGGGAGAAGCCATCCGTCAACCAGGCGCGGCTGAGCGGCGAGTACGGCACGAAGCCGATCCCGAGTTCGGCCGCCGTCGGCACCACGGACTTCTCCACGTCGCGGCTGACGACACTCCACTCGGTCTGCACGGCGGCGACCGGATGCACGGCGTGAGCGCGGCGGATCTCGTCCGCGGTCGCCTCCGACAGCCCGATGTGGAGAACCTTGCCCGCGGTCACGAGCTCCGACATCGCGCCGACCGTCTCCTCGATGGGAACGTGCGGATCGACGCGGTGCTGGTAGTAGAGGTCGACGTGATCGGTGCCGAGCCGGGAGAGGCTCTGATCGATCTGCTCGCGCACATAGGCGGCGTCGCCACGGATGCCGCGCGAGCCGATCGCGCCGCCCGAGATGCCGAACTTGGTCGCCAGGGTGATCTCGTCGCGCCGCGTGGCGAGCAGCCGTGCGATCGTGCGCTCACTGCGGCCCGCGCCGTAGATGTTGGCGGTGTCGACGAACGTGAGTCCCGCATCCACCGCGTGCGTCAGCGTCGCGAGCGCTGTCGCGTCGTCGACCGGCCCGTACACGTCGCTGAGGCTCATCCCGCCGTAGCCGAGTGCACTGACCTCCAGGCCGTCGCCGAGAAGGACACGACCCACGGCGCTCATTCGGACTCTCCCTGCTGGAGCGGTCCGAGCCACGCGGCAGCGACGGTCGCGTGCGCGGACTCCGGGTCGGAAGGATGGAACTGACCGGCGAGGACGTCGCGGTACAGGCGGCCCAGCTCGCTGGAGGAGAAGTAGGACGAGCCGCCGGCGACGAGAATCGCCTCGTCGACGATCCGCTTCGCGCCCAGTGCTGCCCGGTGCTTGAGCCCGGACAGCAGCGAGAACCATCGGGGCCCGTGATCCACGCCGGTATCCACGTCGTGAGCGAGCGCGGCGATCTGGGGGACGAGTGCGTCGTACGTCAGCGCCATCTCCGCCACCCGCCACCGGATGTCGGGGTCCTGGCTGTACGCCAGCCCCGTCTTGCGCGAGCGCCGCCGCGCGGCCGTCTCGACGGCGACATCCAGCGCGCGTCGACCGATGCCGGTGTAGACGGAGGCGAGCAGGATCTCGAAGACGCTGAAGATGCCGAACACGATCGGATCGGGCTGGGGGCCGGGCGCCACGCGCCGCACGATGCGCTCGGCGGGGGCGACGGCGCCGTGGAGCTCCGTGGTGCGGGACTGTGTTCCCCGCATCCCCACCGTGTCCCAGTCGTCTCGGGTGCGCACCGCATCCGAGCGCGGCACGAAGCCGTAGACCAGCTTGGGCGCGTCGGGGGACGTGGTGTCCAGGCCGTGCACGCCGAGGTGCGTCCACACCGGGGCGAGCGAGGTGAAGATCTTCGTGCCGGTGAACGTGTACCCGCCGTCCGGGAGGGGGACCGCCTCGGTCGCGCTGTCGAAGAGCACGAGGTCGTTGCCCGCCTCGCTGATACCGAAGGCGAACACGTCGCCTGCCGCAGCGCCGGTCTGAACGAACGCGAGATCGTCGATTCCCCGCTCGCGCAGCACCTTGGCCACCCCTGTCCATACGAGGTGCATGTTGACGGCCAGAGCGGTCGCGGGCGCAGCCGTCGCCAGCCGCTGCTGCAGGATCGATGCCTCGGCAAGCGTCAGCCCCGCGCCCCCTCGATCGGCGGGCACGAGGATGCCGAGATAGCCGGCCGCTCGCAGCTCGGCGAGATCCTGCTCCGGGAAGACGTTCTCGCGATCGGTGTCCGCTGCGCGCCCGCGGATGCGTTCGATCAGGTCATCGGGAAGGTAGGCGTTCGGATCGAAGGTCATGCCAGCGCCTCCTGCAGCACAGCCACGGTGGCCTCCGGGCGATCGCGATGGGGCGAGTGGCCGGCCCCGGCCACGATCGAGCGCGTGATGCGGGCGTTTCCGGCGAGCACCGCGTCGGCGCGTGGTCCCGTGAACAGGCTGTAGACGGCGGGGTCGGACGCGATCACGTGGGTGGGCACCGTGAGGCGCGCGGCCGCATCCGTCACATCCCAGTCGGGGTTCTGCTCCAGCGTCTGCTCCACCGCCCAGGGGCTCGCGAGCTGGGCCGCCTGTGCCTTCAGCTCGACGTCCTGCGGATGCCAATGGGGGTGAGCTGCGCGCACCTCTTCGATCGTGGGCGAGTCGAATGCATCCTGCTGGCTGCGCTCGACGACCGCGCGGTCGGTCGGTAGGAGGTACAGCGCGGGATCGACGAGGACGAGCCGCTTCGTCCACTCGGGATGCTCCGCCGAAGCGAGGGTGGCGGACGCGCCGCCCAGCGAGTGACCGATGACGAGGTCCCAGGCGCCGCCGGATGCGGGAACGGTCCGGCTCACGTCGGCGGCGTAGGCGGCGATCGTGTAGTCGAGGGCTCGCGGTGCCAGGCCGTGACCGCGCAGGTCGACGGCGACGGCATGCCAGCCCGCCTCGGCCAGGGCTGTTCCGAAGCGCCACATCAGAGCGCCGGACGATCCCAGCCCGTGCACGAGGAGGGCGTGGTGAGCGGATGCGGGGGAGCCCCACGCGAGTGTGGGAAGCGCGACGGATGCGGGCATGTCTACGAGCGTAGAACGCCTTCCGCCCCGTTCGCCCGTCTGCGTCGTCCTATGGCGGTGCGCGGAGCCGAACGGCGCTCAGGTGATGATCGGCGTGGGTTCCGTATCGGGGATGGGGCTCGGGTCGCGGTGCCGCAGATCCGGGAAGGCGCCCACGCACACGATGGCGACGATCGCGCCGGCGGCGGCGAAGCCCGCGGCCGCGATGAAGGCGCCCGGGGCCTCGACCGCGTCGATGAGGAAGCCAGCGACGGCCGAGCCCGCCGCGGCGCCGATCAGCTGACCGGTGCCGATCCACCCGTAAGCCTCGGCGGTGTCGGAGAACTTGACGCTGACGGAGGTGATCGCGAACAGCACCGCGAGGGCGGGGGCGATGCCGATCCCGGCGAGGAACAGGGTGCCCGAGAGCCACCAGATGTCGAGCGAGAACATGGTCAGCACGAGGCCGACGGCGACGATTCCCATGCGTCGCGCCATCGCCCAGGGTCCCATGGGGACGTGTCCGAACGAGAGGCCGCCGGCGAGGCTGCCGATCGAGAACACGGCGAGCACGATGCCCGCCTCGAGTCCGCCGTGGTCGAAGGTCGCGACGACGCCCGCCTCGACGGCGGAACAGGCGCCGATGAGGAGGAACCCGATGACGGTGGCCAGCAGCACGGTGGGACGAGTGAGCACCTTGCCGAAGCGGCGCTTGCTGCGGGGGATGCGCACCCGGCCGACCTCGGGGGAGAGGATGAACCACGTTCCGCCGCCGACGAGGATGACGGCGATCAGCACGAGCGCCTCCCACGTGCCGATCTGCGTCGCGATGAAGGTGATGACCACCGGTGCGATGATCCAGATGATCTCCTGCAGCGACGCGTCCAGCGAGTAGAGCGGAGTGAGCTGACGGGAGTTGACCATCTTGGGATAGATGGTGCGCACGGCGGACTGCACCGGCGGGGTGGAGAGCCCCGCGATGAGCCCGAACGCCATGAAGCCGGCGACGGGGAGATCGAGCAGTCCGATGGCGAGGATCGCCAGCGCGCAGACGATCATCGTCAGACTCAGCACGCGCCGCATCCCCCAACGGCCCATCCATCGGCTGGTGACGGGGCCGGAGACCGCCTGCCCCACGGATGAGGCCGCGAGAACGAGGCCCGCGTAGCCGTAGGAACCCGTCACGTGCTCGACGTGCAGCAGGATCGCCAGGCTCGTCATCCCGTTCGGGAAGCGCGCCGTGAGCTGTGCGGCGATGATGCGCGCCACCCCCGGGGTGCGCAGCAATTCCTGGTATCCGGCCATCCCTTCAGGATATCCCGGCGGGCGCTTCGGCTGCCGGGCGGATGAGGGGCGCGACACGCCGCGACACGCCGCACGCGGTTATCCACCGCGGGGGATCCGGGTCGCGGGTCACCGGTGTGGATGGTTTCGCCGTTCATCCGGGATTCGCCCGCGATTCAGGGTTTTTTCAGGTCGCGCGACGCGCCGCGGCTGTGGATGAAACGGTGGACAACCTGTGTTGTATCTGGGGAGAGCGTCGCGAAAATCACACGGATGTAACTACTACCCCTTGTGGTGCTATCCGATGTCCGTACCCATATGTAGTATTGAGGTCCCGGCGACGAGAAGTGCTGGGAACAGGTCCGTCCGAGGGGAGAAAGAGGTCGAAATGGCGATCACCGTCTACACCAAGCCGGCGTGCGTGCAGTGCAATGCCACCTACCGTGCACTGGATTCGAAGGGCATCGAGTACGAGGTCCTCGACGTCTCGCAGGACCCTGCGGCTCTCGAGCAGGTCAAGGCCCTCGGCTACCTGCAGGCTCCCGTCGTGATCACCGACGAGGACCACTGGTCGGGCTTCCGTCCCGACAAGATCGACGAGCTGGCCGCGCGCCTGGCCTGACCGATGGCAACCGCTGTCGCAGACCAGGTCGGCGCGGTTGCCCACCCCCTCCGTGAGCCCGCCCCGTCGGCTCCGCTCCTCGTCTACTTCTCGAGCGTCTCGGGTAACACCGCGCGTTTCATCGAGAAGCTCGGGATGCGGGCCGTGCGGATCCCCTTGCGGCCCACGGATCCGACCCCTCTCATCGACGAACCCTTCGTCCTGATCACGCCCACCTACGGGGGCGGTCAGGGAAGGGGCGAGGAGCGGGGCGCGGTTCCCAAGCAGGTGATCCGGTTCCTCAACGACGAGGCCAACCGGTCCCTGCTTCGCGGCGTGATCGCCGCGGGCAACACCAACTTCGGCGAGCACTACGGGCTCGCCGGAGAGATCATCAGCCGAAAGTGTCGTGTGCCGCACTTGGATCGGTTCGAATTGTTCGGCACGCCAGAGGACGTCGAGCGCATCGGCGAAGGATTGGAACGATGGTGGAAGCAGCACTGAAGGACTTGAGCTTCAAGACCGAGGCGCGTTTCGAGGGACTGGACTATCACGCCCTGAACGCGATGCTCAATCTGTACGACGCGAACGGGCAGATCCAGTTCGACGCCGACAAGCGTGCCGCGCGGGAGTACTTCCTGCAGCACGTGAACCAGAACACGGTGTTCTTCCACTCGCTCAAGGAGCGTCTCGACTACCTGGTCGAGAAGGAGTACTACGAGCCCGGTGTGCTCGCGAAGTACCCCCACGAGTTCATCCAGGAGCTCAACGACCGTGCCTACGGCAAGAAGTTCCGCTTCGAGACCTTCCTCGGCGCCTTCAAGTACTACACGAGCTACACGCTCAAGACGTTCGACGGCAAGCGTTACCTCGAGCGCTTCGAGGACCGCGTCGTCATGACCGCCCTCGCGCTCGCCGACGGCGACCAGAAGCTCGCCGTGCAGCTTGTCGACGAGATCATCTCCGGTCGCTTCCAGCCGGCCACGCCCACCTTCCTCAACGCGGGCAAGGCGCAGCGCGGTGAGCTCGTCTCGTGCTTCCTGCTGCGCATCGAAGACAACATGGAGTCGATCGCCCGCGGCATCAACTCCGCGCTGCAGCTTTCCAAGCGCGGCGGCGGCGTGGCGCTGCTGCTGTCCAACATCCGCGAGTCGGGTGCACCGATCAAGCAGATCGAGAACCAGTCCAGCGGAATCATCCCCGTCATGAAGCTGCTCGAAGACAGCTTCAGCTACGCCAACCAGCTCGGTGCGCGTCAGGGTGCCGGTGCCGTCTACCTCTCGGCGCACCACCCCGACATCATGCGCTTCCTCGACACGAAGCGTGAGAACGCCGACGAGAAGATCCGCATCAAGACGCTCTCGCTCGGTGTCGTCGTTCCCGACATCACCTTCGAGCTCGCCAAGAACGGCGAGGACATGTACCTGTTCTCGCCGTACGACGTGGAGAAGGTCTACGGCGTGCCCTTCGGCGACATCTCGGTCACCGAGAAGTACCGCGAGATGGTCGACGACCCGCGCATCAAGAAGACGAAGATCAACGCGCGCGACTTCTTCCAGACGCTCGCAGAGATCCAGTTCGAGTCCGGCTACCCGTACATCATGTTCGAGGACACGGTGAACCGGGCGAACCCGATCAAGGGTCGCATCAACATGTCCAACCTCTGCAGCGAGATCCTGCAGGTGAACACGCCGACGACGTTCAACGAGGATCTCTCGTACGACCAGATCGGCAAGGACATCTCGTGCAACCTGGGCTCCATGAACATCGCCCTGGCGATGGACGGCGGGGACCTCGGTGAGACGGTCGAGGCAGCGATCCGTGCCCTGAGCGCGGTCAGCGACCAGAGCCACATCCGCTCGGTGCGCTCGATCGAGGACGGCAACGACCGGTCCCACGCGATCGGCCTGGGCCAGATGAACCTGCACGGGTACCTGGCGCGCGAGCACGTGCACTACGGCTCCGAAGAGGGCCTGGACTTCACGAACATCTACTTCTACACGGTGCTGTTCCACGCGCTGCGCGCCTCCAACGCGCTCGCGATCGAGCGCGGTCACGCGTTCGACGGCTTCGAGGACTCCACGTACGCATCGGGTGCGTTCTTCGACAAGTACCTCGAGCAGGAGTGGGTGCCGCAGACGGAGAAGGTCAAGGAGCTGTTCGCCGGACACCACATCCCCACCCAGGGCGACTGGGCGGAGCTGAAGGCGTCGATCCAGAAGCACGGCATCTACAACCAGAACCTGCAGGCGGTTCCGCCGACCGGCTCGATCTCGTACATCAACAACTCGACCTCGTCGATCCACCCGATCGCGTCGAAGATCGAGATCCGCAAGGAAGGCAAGCTCGGACGCGTCTACTACCCGGCGCCGTTCATGACGAACGACAACCTGGAGTACTACCAGGACGCGTACGAGATCGGCTACGAGAAGGTCATCGACACGTACGCCGCCGCGACCCAGCACGTCGACCAGGGCCTGTCGCTCACGCTGTTCTTCAAGGACACCGCCACCACACGCGACATCAACAAGGCGCAGATCTACGCCTGGCGCAAGGGCATCAAGACGATCTACTACATCCGCCTGCGGCAGATGGCGCTCGAGGGCACCGACATGTCCGAGTGCGTCAGCTGCATGCTCTGACGCGCACCGCGTCTCGACTCGCTCCGCTCGCTCAACGACCGATCTCTGCAAGGACACCGACATGACCCCCGAGAAGCTGAAGCTGATCGACCACGTCCAGGCGATCAACTGGAACCGCATCCAGGACGACAAGGACCTCGAGGTGTGGAACCGCCTCGTGAACAACTTCTGGCTGCCCGAGAAGGTGCCGCTGTCCAACGACATCCAGTCGTGGAACACGCTGACGCCCGACGAGCAGACGCTCACGATGCGCGTGTTCACCGGCCTCACCCTGCTCGACACGATCCAGGGCACGGTCGGTGCGGTCTCGCTCATCCCGGATGCGCTGACCCCGCACGAGGAGGCGGTGTACACCAACATCGCGTTCATGGAGTCGGTGCACGCCAAGAGCTACTCGTCGATCTTCTCGACCCTCGCGTCGACGCCCGAGATCGACGACGCGTTCCGGTGGTCGGTCGAGAACGAGAACCTTCAGAAGAAGGCGCACATCGTCATGGACTACTACCGTGGCGACGAGCCCCTCAAGCGCAAGGTCGCCTCGACCCTGCTCGAGTCGTTCCTTTTCTACTCGGGCTTCTACCTGCCGCTGCACTGGTCGGCCAAAGCGAAGCTCACGAACACGGCCGACATCATCCGCCTCATCATCCGCGACGAGGCGGTGCACGGCTACTACATCGGCTACAAGTTCCAGAAGGGCATGGAGCTGATCACGCAGGCCGAGCGCGACGAGATCAAGGACTACACGTTCTCGCTGCTCTACGAGCTCTATGACAACGAGGTGCAGTACACGCAGGATCTCTACGACGCCGTCGGCCTCACCGAGGACGTCAAGAAGTTCCTGCACTACAACGCGAACAAGGCACTCATGAACCTCGGGTTCGAGGCCATGTTCCCCTCGACGGTCACGAACGTGAACCCGGCGATCCTGTCGGCGCTCTCGCCCAACGCGGACGAGAACCACGACTTCTTCTCGGGGTCGGGCTCCTCCTACGTCATCGGCAAGGCGGAGGCCACCGAGGATGAGGACTGGGACTTCTGAGCCCCGTCTGATTCCGCGGCCGTGCCGCACCGAGAAGGCCCCCGCGGGGCGCTCCCACGAGCGCTCAGGCGGGGGTCCTCTCGTTGGTGCGACGATTCTCCGCCCTCACCCGTCTGCGCAAAAAAGTCCCGGCCAGCGTTAATTTGACTTCCCTCGGAAGCGGGCTATGGTCGAAGGTCATCCGCCAGCCATTCAGGGGAAGCGAGTCCACATGTCCAAGAAGACGCCGAACACGCGGGGTGCCAAGAAGGCCCCGCAGTTGTCGATCAAGGAGAAGCGAGCAGCGAAGCGCGAGAAGCGCGAGCCTGAGCTGTTCCTCAAGCCGCGCAAGGATGCCGGCCGCTGATCGACAGGCCTGGAAGGGGTGGACGCTCATCGTCCGCCCCTTCTGCGTTCCCGGTGTGTCGTGTGCGGCTCAGACGGAGTCCTCCGACGCGCGGATGGGGCGAAGCACCCGCGCGGGGTTGCCGGCGGCGAGGACGTTCGCGGGGATGTCGCGGGTGACGACGGAGCCCGCCCCGATGATGCTGTTGTCGCCGATCGTCACGCCGGGCGTGAGCGTCACCGATCCGCCCAGCCAGACGTTGGAGCCGATGCTCACAGGCTGGGGAAGCTCCCATCCGGCGAGCCGGCGTTCGATGTCCTCGGCGTGATTCGGGGTGTAGATGCTGCACCGCGGGCCGATGAGGCAGTCGGCCCCGATCGTGACCGCCCCGCCGCCGATCACCATGAAGTCCGCGTTGATGAACGTGCGATCGCCGATCGTCAGTCGGGCGCCGTAGTCGATCATGACCGGAGGGCGCACGTCGATGCCCGCGCCCGCGCCGGGCACGAGTTCGGCGAACAGCGCTCGAGCCTCGTCGGGTGCGGTGTCATAGAGCAGGTTGAAGCGCGCGCACGTCGCGTGCGCATCCCGCGTCAGTTTCTGCAGTGCCGGCGAGGTCCGGTACCGAAGCCAGTCGTGCGCCAGAAGCGCGCGCAGATCGGCGTCGTCCTCCGCGAGCCGGGCCAGGTCATCGAGAGCATCCTGCAGTGCCGGCGTCATGCCGTCTCCTCATATGTTGTGTATGACAACATATCCGTCGGGTTCCGCTCCGTCAACGTGCCCCGGTCGCGTGTGAGCGGACGATGTTTCCGCGAACACATCGAGCTAGCTTTGATTCCGATGGATGAATCGTCCCGGCCTGACCTCGCCCTGCGCACGACGCTGGGCGGATTCCTCCGAGCGCGACGGGAGGAGCGCCAGCCCGAGCAGGTGGGGCTGGAACGTCAGATCGGACGGCGTGTGCCGGGGCTGCGTCGCGATGAGGTCGCGGCCCTCGCGGGCGTCAGCAGCGAGTACTACCTGCGACTCGAGCAGGGCCGTGGGAGCGCTCCGTCGATGCAGGTGCTGGCCGGGCTCGCGCGGGCGTTGCGGCTCGGCGCCGCGGAGTCCGACTACCTGCACCGTCTCGCGGGACATGCCGCGCCGCGTCGGGTCGCCTCTTTCGAGCGCCCGCGCGCGGAGATCGAGGCGATCCTGCGGTGGTGGCCGGGTATCCCGGCTTACATCTCCGACGCGAACCTCGACGTCGTGGTCGCGAACGACCTCATGATCGCGATCACCGACGGCCGGTTCGGGCCCGGTGCGAACGTCCTCGAGGAGACCTTCAACGCATCGGGGAGGGAGCGGCTGGAGACCTGGGAATCGCAGGCCCGAGACGCCGTCGCGCTCTTCCGCTACTCCGGTGACGAGACGTCCGCACGCTATGGCGCCATCCTGCGCAGGTTGAGTGCGGATGCGGATTTCCTCCGCTTCTGGAATCTGCAGGAGGTCACCCTGCCGCGTCCCTCGGAGATCACCGCCGCGATCGAGGGGATCGGACAGCTCTCGATCTCGGTGCGGGATTTCTTCGTTCCCGAGCTTCAGGGGCACATGGTCACGGTCTTCGATGCCGCACCGGGCTCCACCGCGGATGTCTTCTTCCGCCGGGTCGCCGATGCCCTTCGTGCACCCGGCGATGCGCAGGACGGCCGAGCGCATGCATCCGAAGACGAGCTCACGGACCGGACGTGAGCGGGCAGGCGTTCACTCGTCCAGGATGATCGACTCCCAGTTCGCCGGTACGCGGCCGGAGGGTCCGGGAACGCTCTGCGACGCGGGATGGCTCGTCGGCTCAGGGAGCTGCTCGCCGTCGACTTCCCGCTCCTCGAGGTAGTCCCACCACCAGCTCTCGTGCGGCTCGAAGCTCTGCACGAATCGGTGTCCGGTGAGTTCGAAGTGACGCTCGGCATGATGGTTCGGCGACACCTCGCAGCATCCGATATGGCCGCAGGTGATGCAGCGGCGCAGATGTAGCCACCAGGATCCGGATGCGAGGCACTCCGCGCATCCGGTCCCGCTCGGGGGTGGCGCCAGACGCGCGGCGGTCTGCGGCGCGTCCGTCATGCCGAGCTCCGATCCGTGGGGGCTGATCCCTCGCCACGCTACGCCGTGTGCCATCCGCCGACTCGGACGCCTGACGAGGATCCGTTCGTCTGCCGTTCTGGACGGCCGGCTCGCGGTCTCACGGGGTTCGCCAGCAGCCGTCTCGACGAGTCCCGCATCCCCGCCCGGCATCGGGTGCTCGCGTCAAGCCCTGACCTCTCGCGTACTGCGCTTCGTACAGTGCCCGTATGGGAATGAGCGACGAAGAGAAGCGGCACGACCAGCTGACGAGCGCGCCGAACGCCACGGAAGAGGACGCGAAGCCCCGCATCGTTGTCTCGGAGCACGACGGCGTGACCCGCATCGACATCGCCGAGGATGCGCCGGTGCGACCGAGCGATCCTCGCGACTGACGGGGGACACGCGGGGGTGTCAACCCCGTCGGCCTGGCGAACCGACACGCGTGTACTGGGACGTATGAGCAACCACACGCAGAACCATCCCGGTCCGGACCACGAGGACGATCGAGCCGACGTCTCGCCCGTCGAGCAGGATGCGGGCGAAGACATCACGACCGACGACGACGGGGCGCCCGTCGACAACCCCTCCGGAGGCTGACGATGTCGAAACCTGATGGACGCCCCGGCGTCACCCCCGGTCCCGAGCCGGACACGACCACCGCGGCCGAGCCCGACGATCCACAGTCGGACGGTGCCGAGTCCGTCATCGACGGCAGCGGCCAAGACTCCTGAGGTCGGCTACTTCGCGAGTTCGGCCTTGGCGTAGGCGACGATCGCATTGGCGTGGCCGTGCCCCATCGCGTAGGCACTCTTGAGTTCCGACACGACGGCCATGTGGGTCTCGCCCGCTCCCAGTCGCGCCACGACGATGTCCAGCCACTCCTGCATCGGACGGCCGTAGGTCTTCTCGATGCTGGGGAAGTAGGACGCCGGGCCCTTCGGTGTGCTGCCCGGCACCAGCGGCGGGGCGACGACGCGCTTCGCAGTCATGCGCTCAGCGTAGGCCCGCTGGATCGCGTCACGAAGCGTCACCCGAATTTGCCGGTCACGAGGTGCGCGGGATGCTGGGATCTCCACCGACCCGGAAGACGTATGAGCACGCCCACTCCCGCATCCGCACACGACGACACCATCCGCAGCCTGCTCGAGGAGCGCCGCACCTTCGCGCCGCCGGTCGACTTCGCGGAGCGCGCGAACGTGACCGAGGAGTGGATCCGTCGCGAGTGGATCGAGCGCGCGGATCGGGATCCCGAGACCTTCTGGGCGCACCGGTCCGAGATCCTCGACTGGGCAGAGCCCTGGCAGACCGCTCACCGCTGGGAACCCACGGACGGCGAGAGCATCCCCACCGCGGAGTGGTTCGTCGGCGGCCGCCTGAACGCCTCGGTCAACGCGGTGGACCGGCACGTGGCCGCCGGGCACGGCGACCGGGTCGCCTTCCACTTCGAGGGCGAGCCCGGTGACCGGCGCACGATCACGTACGCCCGACTGCAGCGTGAGGTGGCGAAGGCGGCGAACGCGCTGACCGCGATGGGCGTCGGCAAGGGCGACCGGGTCGTGGTCTATCTCCCCGTGCTGGTGGAGACGGTGATCATCCAGCTCGCCGTGGCGCGCATCGGCGCCATCCACTCGCTCGTGTTCGGCGGCTTCTCCGCGGAAGCCGTGCGCTTCCGGATCGAAGACACCGGCGCGAAGCTGCTCGTCACGACCGACGGCCAGTTCCGCCGCGGAGCGGCCGTGCCCGTCAAGCACCAGGCGGATGCGGCGGTCGCCGGTGTCGCCTCGATCGAGCACGTGCTCGTCATCCGCCGCACGGGCGATGACGTCGCCTGGACCGAGGGACGCGACCTCTGGTGGCACGAGACGGTCGACATCGCTCCGGACACGCATGAGCCGGAGTACTTCGACGCCGAGACCCCGCTGTTCATCATCTACACGAGCGGAACCACCGGAAAGCCCAAGGGGCTCGTGCACACGACCGGCGGCTGGCTGACGCATGTGGCCTGGACGTACTGGGCGGTGTTCGATGCGAAGCCCGAGACCGACGTGTACTGGTGCACCGCAGACCTCGCCTGGGTGACGGCGCACAGCTACGAGACGTACGGACCCCTGCTCAACGGTGTCACGAGCGTCCTCTACGAGGGCACGCCCGACACCCCGGACTGGGAGAGGCACTTCCAGATCCTGGAACGTTATGCGGTGACGACGTACTACACGGCGCCCACCCTCATCCGATCGCTCATGAGCAGGTTCCCCGATGGTCCGCCGGCCCGCTACGAACTGTCCTCGCTGCGGCTGCTGGGCACCGTGGGTGAGGCGATCAACCCCGAGGCGTGGATCTGGTTCCACCGCCACCTCGGTCGCGGCGAGACGCCGATCGTCGATACGTGGTGGCAGTCCGAGACCGGCGGCGCGATCGCGGCTCCGCTGCCGGGCGTCTCCACCCTCAAGCCCGGGTCGGCGCTCACGGCACTCCCGGGGCTGCGCGTGCGGGTCGTCGATGCCGACGGCGCCGATGTGGGCCCCGGCGGTGGCGGATTGCTCGTCGTCGACGGCACCTGGCCGGGGATGTCGCGCACGGTCTGGGGCAACCCCGAGCGGTACCGGGACTCGTACTGGAAGCGCTTCGCCGCGCACGGCTACTTCCTCGCGGGCGACGGTGCGAAGCTCGACGCAGACGGCGACCTCTGGGTGCTGGGCCGCGTGGACGACGTGATCAACGTCTCGGGTCACCGGCTGTCGACGATCGAGATCGAGTCCGCACTCGTCGCGCATCCCGCGGTGGGGGAGGCCGCGGTCGTGGGCGTCGCCGATGACGTCACCGGGCAGGCCATCGCCGCGTTCGTCACGAATGCGGAGGATCCGGCGGCGCTCCGTCGGCACGTGCGAACCGCGATCGGCCCGGTGGCGCAGCCGACGTACGTCTTCACGGTGCCTGATCTCCCGAAGACGCGCAGCGGCAAGATCATGCGCCGCCTGCTCGTGGACCTCGTCGACGGACGGCCGCTGGGCGACACGACGTCGCTGCAGGACGAGACCGTGCCGCCGCGGATCGCGGAGATCGTCCGCGAGTCCCTTGGCCGCTGACCGGCTTCCGGTCGCGGTCCTCCGCACGGCGCCGCCTTCGGACCGTGATCTGAGCGCGCCCAGACCCGGTTCGCCTGTCACAGATCCACGCCGCGGGCTCGATCTGTGACAGGCGAGCCGGGGCGGCAGCCGTTCGCCTGCCGCAGATCGACGCCGGGGGCTCGATCTGTGACAGGGGAACGTGGGCCGGGGCCCCGGGAGGCGGACGTCAGGGGCGGGTGGAGACCGTGACGGTGAACTTCGCGTTGCGGGCGACCTGCCGCGTCGGGCCGACGAGACGCTCGAGGGCCGGGCGGTAGCGCAGGGCCGAGTTCCACACCGTCCACAGCTCGCCGCCCGGGCGCAGCGTCCGCGTCGCATCCTGGAACAGGCCGGCGGCGAGATCCGTCGTGACCGCGGCGCCGGAGTGGAACGGCGGGTTGAGGGCGATGAAGGGAACGCTGGCGTCCGGGAGAGCGCTGAGGCGGTCGTCCCGCACGACGCGGATGCGGTCGGCCACCCCGTTCGCCTCGGCCGTGGCCCGCGCCGATGCGACCGCCGCGGCGGAGCGATCGGAGGCGTAGACCGCGCGATCGGGATGCCGCAGCGCGAGGAATGCGGCGACGACGCCCGTCCCGCACGCGAGATCGACGAGGGGGCCGCCCTCGGGAAGGCGCACCGGAAGGTGCGTCAGCAGGAACCGGGTGCCGATGTCGATCGCCGTGCCCGCGAACGCGCCTCCGAACGCGCACACGGTGATGCCGTCGTGGACCGCGCGCCGCGGCTCGGGATCGTGTCCGTGCAGAGGATCCCGCGCGATCAGGACGCGCGACTTCTGCCGTGCGTGCGTGACATCGAGCGTCCCGAAGAAACGGCGGAGAACCTCGTTCATCGCCGTGGACATGTGCTTGATGCGTCCGCCGGCGAACACGACGACATCCGGTGCCGCGTGCGCGGCGATCAGGGCGGCGGCATCCGCCAACGCATCGAGCGAGCGGGGGAGCCGGAGAAGGACCAGCCGTGCGCCCGCCACGAGTGCCCCCGTCAGCTCCATCGGCCGGTAGCGGTCCGTGAGGCCCAGTCGTGCCGCGTTGGCGGCGAGGGCCTGCTCGCCGGTGAGTGCGTCCTGATGCACCCGCACGACGCCGGAGGATGCGGCCGCCGTGCCCAGTGCGAGCGCGCCGTACTCGTCGCCGATGACCGCGATGTCATCCGCGCTCATCGCGGTCCGCCAGGCGGAGGACTCGTCGAGCAGGAGCCGGTCGGCGGCATCGACCGCGACGAGATCGGGGGATTCGACGTCGGGCCAGCGTCGCAGCGCGTCGAACCGGAACTCCATCCCTTCACGGTACCGGCCGCGGTGGAGTGTCGACGGATACGATGGTCAGATGGCCGACAAGACGCACGGGGCGCCGCAGCCCACCGGGCAGCGCCCGCCGTTCAGTCCGGTCATCGCGCTCCTGACGGTGTCGGCCGTCTGGGATGCGCGTTTGAACACGGCACTGAAGGACCTCGGGCTCACGACCCGCAAGTACGGTCTTCTCGCCCACGTGCAGGCGACGCCCGGCATCTCGTTCTCCGAACTCGCCCGCCGCTCCCAGATCACGGTGCAGACGGCGCACACCGCGGTCAAGACGCTCGCCGGCGAAGGGTTGGTCGAGGACGCCACCGCGCACGCGGGCGCCGCATCCGATCTGCGTGTGACGACGAAGGGCGCGGCGGCTCTCGCCGAGGCGGACGCGCGACTCGCCGCACTCGACGAGGTGTTCGGTGCGGGTGTTCCCGCTCTCTCCTCCGCGCTGCAGGGACTGCACGAGCAGCCGTTCGGAGAGATCCTTCAGCAAGACTGAAGATTTTCGGTCTAGGCTGCGGAGAGCGCCGACCCGAGCGCGTCGATCAAATCCCGGAGTCTCCCGTGTTCCGCACGCCCTACGCCCTGTTCCGCACCCTTGCCATCGCCGAGATGATCTCGTGGACGCTGCTCATCGGAGGGCTGATCGTGCGGGCAGTGACGGGTTTCGCGCCCGCCGTGACCATCGGCGGCGGCATTCACGGGTTCGTCTTCCTGTCGTACGGGGCGACGGTGATCCTGGTCGCCAAGAACCAGCGGTGGCGCGGCGGGGTGACCGCGCTGGCGCTCGTCAGTGCGGTCGTGCCCTACGCGACGCTGCCCGTCGAGCTCTGGCTCTCGCGCACCGCTCGGCTGCGAGGCGAATGGCGTCTGCAAGCCGGGTCCGACCCGCGGGATGCGGCATGGCACGACCGTGTGCTGCGCTCCGTGCTGCGTCGGCCGGTTCTTTCGGCGATCGTGATCGCCGCCGCTGTCGCGGTGGCCTTCACCGTGCTGATCGTGATCGGCCCTCCCGGTGGACGGGCCTGAGCGGACTCACTTCGCGCGGGCCCGCACGTGGATGGGCAGCGCCATGGCGGCAGAGATGAGCAGGATGCCGGCGACGAAGATGACGGCCTGGAAGCCGGGCACCGAGAACGAGATGCCGAACGCGAACATCCCGAGCAGGAACAGCAGCAGGGACACGATGTACATGGCACTCCTTCGGAAGACTCCCTCCAGAGTACCGGGTCGCCTGCGTTCAGACCGACCGCATCCGCATCCCTGAGCGGGTCTACTCCTCGGTCGGCGACACGCTCGCCGCGAGGCGGGTCGCGCCCACCACGGCCGCGGGCATCGTGAACACCGCTCCGAGCGGGATGAGGAAGCACAGCTGCGTCATGATGCCGAAGCCGAGCGCCCGGCCGCGGGCCGCTCGCAGCAGGCGGCGCCGAGCGCGGCGATCGATTCCGCGCGCCGTCAGCGCCCGCCCCGAGAGCTCGTCCGCGAGGATCCACCCCGACAGCAGGACGCCGGTCACCGTGCCGACCACGCCGCCGATCAGCGGGATGAACCCGAGCACGAAAGCGAGCGCGGCCGCGAGCGCGCCGCGCACGATGAGGCCGGTCGCGTCGGCGAAGGCCGCCCGCCAGCCCGGATCCTGTTCGGGGACGACGCCCGAATCGGCGATCTCGACGCTGCGCCAGATCCGGTCGTAGAACGGTTCGCCGACGATCAGGGTCAGTGCGGTGAACGTGGTGGCCGCCAGCAGGAGTGCGCCGGCGAAGACCGCGACGCCGAGCGCGACGCGCAATGCGATGGTCCACACCGCAGGCCAATCGTCGGCGAACGGGGTGACGGCATCCGTGAGCGGGGCCAGGGCCGTTGCGAGTGCTACGAGCGCCACCGAGAGGCCGGCGCTCACGATGAGCGCGGGCAGGAGGCCGAGGAACATCAGGCCCGGGCGTCGCGTGAACCAGCCGAATCCGCTGAGCAGCAGACGTGCGCCGTGAAGCACCTCGTTCACTCCATCTCCTCACCGCCGCGCTGGGACGAGCGTAGTGGGAATAACGTCATCCTCCAGGTGTTGAACTTGATGTGTCGTCGCTCAACTCCGTTTTGCAGAGCGACACCCCGAACCCGATCAGGAGAACAGATGCCTGAAGATTTCACCCCCGACGAGGGCCGCGACGCCTTCGACGACTTCCTCTCCCGCTACCTCGCGGGTGAGCGCGGACGCGCGGCGCGGTCGATCGATCTGTCGCGCTATCTCAGCGCACGGACGCAGGAGACCCTGCAGGATGCCGGGCGGTTCGCCCTTGCGCGCGGTCAGCACGAGCTCGACGCGTTGCATGTGCTGCGCGAGATCGTGCGTGTCGACCAGGTGCGTGATGCGATCGCCCGACTGGGCGTCGACCCCGAGAGCATCGTGCGCGAGTCCGAGCAGCGTCTGCCGGCCAGCGCAGATGTCGCCGACGTCGACAGTGCGGTCGTCACGACGTCCGTGCAGCGCGCTCTCTTCCACGCGTTCCAGGTCGCGCGTTCCTCCGGCTCGACCTACATCGACCCCGAGCACCTCTTCTTCGCGCTCGTCCTCGCTCAGGACACGCCCGCGGGCCAGATCCTCGCGCGCGCCGGAGTGACGGCGGAGGCGCTGACGCAGAGCGTGCGCGAGACCGTCACAGGTGGTGAGCGCGCACCGGAGCAGGCGAGTGCATCCGAGCCCGCGACCATGCTGGAGCGCTACGGGCGCGACCTCACCTCCCTCGCCGAGGCGGGGGAGCTGGACCCGGTGATCGGCCGGGCGGACGAGATCGAGCAGACCATCGAGATCCTGAGCCGTCGTACCAAGAACAACCCCGTGCTCATCGGAGAGGCCGGCGTCGGAAAGACCGCGATCGTCGAGGGACTCGCCCAGGCGATCGTCTCGGGCGAGGTGCCCGAGCAGCTGCGCGGCAGCCGCGTCGTCTCGTTGGATCTTCCGGCGATGCTCGCGGGCGCCCGTTACCGCGGCGACTTCGAGGAGCGCCTGACGGCGACGATGGGTGAGATCGCCCAGCGCAAGGGCGAACTGATCGTCTTCATCGACGAGGTGCACACGGTGGTCGGCGCGGGGGCCGGCAGCGACGGCGCCATGGACGCCGGCAACATCCTCAAGCCCCGCCTCGCCCGAGGCGATCTGCACCTGGTGGGTGCGACCACCCTCGCCGAGTACCGCACCATCGAGAAGGATCCCGCGCTGGAGCGCCGGTTCCAGCCGGTGAAGGTCGGCGAGCCTTCCGTCGAGGATGCGGTGCGGATCCTGCACGGCCTCCGCCCCGCCTACGAACAGCACCACGCCATCACCTACACCGACGACGCGCTGCGTGCCGCCGTCGAGCTCAGCGACCGCTACCTGAGCGATCGCGTCCTGCCGGACAAGGCGATCGACCTCATCGACCAGGCCGGAGCGCGGCTCCGGCTGCGCCTGGGAGTCGCGGTCGACGTGTCCGAGCTGATGGCGCAGCTGGCCACCCTCGAGGCGGACAAGAACGCGGCGGTGGCAGCCGAGCGCTACGAGGACGCGATGCGCCTGCGTGACGAGATCGCCGATGTGCAGCGCCGCATCGACGAGGCGACCCGTCGCGACGCGGTGCGCGGGGAGCAGGTCGTGGACGCCGAGCACATCGCCGCCGTCATCAGCCGCAGCACGGGCATCCCGGTGTCGCGCCTGACGGAGAGCGAGCGCGGACGCCTGGCGGGGCTCGAGTCCGAGCTTCACGCCCGGGTGATCGGTCAGGATGCGGCGGTCACCGCGGTCGCGACGGCCGTCCGGCGCAACCGGACCGGTATGGGCGACAGTCGTCGGCCGGTGGGATCGTTCCTCTTCCTCGGACCCACGGGCGTGGGCAAGACGGAGCTGGCGAAGTCTCTCGCCGCCTCTCTCTTCGAGGACGAGAACGCCGTCATCCGCTTCGACATGAGCGAGTTCGGCGAGCGTCACACGGTCTCCCGTCTCGTAGGCGCCCCTCCCGGCTACGTGGGATACGACGAGGCCGGGCAGCTGACCGAGCGGGTGCGGCGCGCACCGTACTCGGTGGTGTTGTTCGACGAGATCGAGAAGGCGCACCCCGATGTGTTCAACCTGCTGCTCCAGGTGCTCGACGACGGCCGGCTGACCGACGGACAGGGACGCACGGTCGACTTCCGCAACACCGTCGTCATCATGACCTCGAACATCGGCAGCGAGTTTCTCGCATCGCGCTCCGGCGCGATCGGGTTCATCGCCGACGGTGGCGGGGCCACGGGCTTCGGTGATGAGGGGGAGCTGCGCGCCCGCGTCATGGGAAAGCTCCGCGAAGCGATGCGCCCCGAGTTCTTGAACCGCATCGACGAGATCGTGCTGTTCCGCAAGCTCGAGAAGGCGCAGCTTCGCAGCATCGTGTCCCTCCTGCTGGAGCAGAGCGCATCCCGGCTGGCGCGGCGCGAGATCTCGTTCGAGGCGACCGAGGCCGTCGTGGACTGGCTGGCCGAGCACGGCTACGAGCCCGAGTACGGAGCGCGCCCGCTGCGCCGCCTCATCCAGCGGGAGATCGACGACCGCATCGCCGACCTGCTCGTCTCCGGCGAACTGAGCGACCAGGGCGCCGTGCGCGTCGACGTCGTCGAGGGTCGGCCGGTCGCTGCGGCCGTGACCCGCAGCGCCGTCGCCGTCTGATCCGAACCGACCGCCACCCCGTGCCGCGCGCAAGGGGTGGCGGTCGTCGTATGCGCCGGGCAGTCTGGAGGGATGGTGCTTCGTGCTCGGCTCTCCCTCGGACTGGCGGGGGCCCTCGGTCCCGATCTCATCGCCGCGCTCGCCCCCGCCGCGGAGGAGGCCGGCTTCGCCACGCTCTGGGTGAACGACACTCCGACCGGCGACGCGGTGGCGGCGCTCGCCGCCGCGGCGAAGCGCACCCATCGGATCGGGCTGGCGACGGGGGTCGTGCCGCTGGACCGGCGCGAGCCGGACTCGCTCGTCTCCGCGCTGCAGGCGGCGGAGGTTCCGACCGACAGGCTCACCGTGGGCATCGGCTCGGGCTCCGCGCGTACGCATCAGCTGGCGCTCGTGGAACGGGGGATCGAGGCGCTGCGCGCGGGCGTACCCGGAGCACAGGTCGTGGTGGGCGCCCTCGGCCCGCGGATGCGGCGGCTCGCGACATCGGTCGCCGACGGCCAGCTGCTGAACTGGTTGACCCCCGACGCCGCGGCCGCGCAGCGCGAGCCGGACAGCCGCACCATCCTCTACGTGAGAACGGCATTCGATGCGGCGGCGCTGCCGCGACTGCTCGCCGAGGCGGACACGTATGCCGGATACCCCGCATACGCCGCGAACTTCGCCCGCCTCGGCTTCAGCGCTCGCGACACGGTGATCACCTCCCTCCACGACACGGCGCGCGTGAGCGCGTACCGCGCAGCCGTCGACGAGGTCGTTCTCCGAGTGATCGTCGAACGTGACGACCGGGGGCACTATCTCGATGTCATCCGGAGTGCGGCGACGCTGATCGACGCGGACGCATCATGAGCGCGGTGCGCCATCACGAAGCCGTGCCGACCGGCGGGGGCTCGACAGGCGCCTCGAAGCGAGGTGGAATCAGAGCATGAGGACTTTCGCTCGCTGGGCGCTGGGCGCCGCCATGGTGTTCGCCGGTATCAGCCACCTGTTCTGGGCGCGTAAGGAGTTCCGCGCGCAGGTGCCCGACTGGGTCGTGGAGGCCACGCCCCTCGACGAGGATGCGGTCGTGCTCGCATCGGGCGCCGTGGAGATCGCCCTCGGTACCGCGCTGGTGGCGCTGCCGTCACAGCGTCGGCGGACGGGCGCCCTGCTGGCGGCGTTCTTCGTCGCGGTGCTTCCGGGAAACTGGGCCCAGTTCACGCATCGCCGCGACGGGTTCGGTCTCGACACCGACGTCAAGCGACTGGCCCGGCTCTTCTTCCAGCCGGCGCTCGTCGCCTGGGCGCTGTGGAGCACGCGCTCCCCGCGCGACTGAGTGCGAGCCGGATGCGGCCGGTCAGCGCTTGGCTTCGACCAGCCGCATCCGCACGATGTTGTCGGTCTCGTCCATCTCGGCGATGTTGGGGTGAGCTGCGACGAACTCGGTGAAGCTACGGTGTCCCAGTGCCTTCTCGCTGAACGAGGAGTCGAGGCGGGTGATCAGGCTCTTCACGGCGGACGCGTGCTGCCACTGCGAGGGATCCTTGTCGTTCTCCAGGCGCAGCGCGCGCTCGAGCAGATCGGCCGCGGGATCCACGGATCGCTTGCGCGAGCGCGGCGCGTTCGCGGCAGCATCCTTCTTCGAGGGTTCGGGTACCTGCACACCCGGCAGCGAGTCGTAGGCGTCGAAGCGGTCGCACGCGGCCGCGAGCGACTTGGCGGTGGAGCCGGCCACGCCGACGCCCACGACGAAACGCCCGAGACGCTTGCACCGCTGCGCGAGGGGGACGTAGTCGGAGTCGCCCGCGACGATCACGACGTGCGTCAGATCCGGCAGCCGGAACATGTCCTCCACGGTGTCGACCGCCAGGCGGATGTCGGCGCCGTTCTTGGCATAGGCGGCGGCGGGGAAGAGCTGCACGAGATCGACCGCCCGTGCCACCAGCTGCGACCGGTACTCGGCGTTGACCGGCGACGACCAGTCGGCGTAGGCGCGCGTCAGCACGAGCGTGCCGAAGGATGCCGCGTAGTCGATGATCGCGCCCACGTCCACCGTCGCGCGCGCCAGCTTCTCGGTGATCTCCGGGTCGTGCGGCTGCTCGGCGATGCGTGACCGGTCGCGCGAATAGGCGTTGCGCCCGTGCACGCGGTCGTACCAGCTCATGACGATGTTGTCGAAGTCCAGGTAGACGGCCACGCGGCTCGTCGACAGATCCGCCATCTCAGCGCTCACTCGGGTAGCGCACGCCGATCTGCGCACGGATGTCGTCGAGCTGTCGCATGATCGCGACCGTCTCCGCGAGGGGGAGGCGATCGCTGTCCCTGCGGCCCTCCGCGATGATCCGCTCGGCCGCGAGCGCCTGATACTGCATGCCGCGACCGGCATCGGGGCACCGGAAGGTCTCGAGCACGTCGCGCGCGCCGTTCGTCAGGGTGAAACCGGTCGCGTTGTACCAGGTGGGATCGATCTCGATCCGCGCATCGCTGCCGATGATGGCCGCTCGGTTGGGTCCGACCCCGCGGGAGGAGGACACCGTCGTGGCCAGCGCACCGCTCGCGTACGTGGCGAGGGTCGCGACATCGATGTCGGCGCCCGTCTCGCCGAGCCGCCCGCTCGCGGTGAGCGAGACCGGTGCGCCCAGAACGTCCCAGGCGAACGACAGCGGGTAGATGCCGAGATCGAGCAGCGCGCCCCCGCCCAGCTCGAGCGCGTTGAGCCGATGCGACGGATCAGCCGACAACGACTGGACGTGATCCGCGGTCACGGCGCGCACCTCTCCCAGCGCGCCGTCGGCGAGGATCTCCTGGATGCGCAGCATATGCGGCAGGTATCGGGTCCACATCGCCTCCATGGCCAGAAGTCCCGCCTTCTCCGCGGCGAGTCGCACGCGCTCGGCCTCGTCGCCGGTGAGTGTGAACGGCTTCTCGACGAGCACGTGCTTGCCGGCGGCGAGGGCTTCGAGCGCGTTCTCGGCGTGGGCCGGATGCGGGGTCGCGATGTAGACGATGTCGACGTCGTCGTCGGCGAGCAGCGACGCGTAGTCGCCGTGCGCGCGCGGGATGTCGAACTGCGCCGCGAAGCGTTGCGCGTTCTCGAGCGAACGCGAACCGACTGCGCGCACGTCGAGGCCCGCGGTGCGCAGGTCGCTCGTGAAAGTGTGGGCGATGTTGCCCGTTGCAAGGATGCCCCAGCGCAGGCCAGAACTCGAGACAGTGGTCATGCGACCACCGTACCCAAGGGGTGCCGCACTAGGCTCGGGACGTGGCGACGGCACTGGACAGACTGCGCGAGCTCCTCAGGATCGCAACGGTCTCGTACGCGGACGAGTCGCGCGTGGATGCGGCGGCGTTCGATGAGTTCCACGCCGCACTCGAGCGCCTGTATCCCCTCGTGCACGCCCGGCTGGAGCGGGAGCTCGTCGTCGGTCACGCGCTCCTCTACCGATGGCCGGGACGCACGTCCGAGCGACCGCTCGTGCTCATGGCGCACCAGGATGTCGTCCCCGTGGTCGAGGAGGACTGGGATCGCGATCCGTTCGGCGCCGAGCTCATCGGGGAGGGCGCCGAGCAGGCCGTCTATGCGCGGGGAGCGATCGACGACAAGGGCGCGCTCGTTGCCATCCTGGAGGCCGTCGAAGAACTGCTGGCGCGCGACGTCGTGCCCGAGAACGACGTGTACCTCGCCTTCGGACACAACGAGGAGACGGCCGGCGACGGTGCGCGCGCGATCGCGGAGACGCTGCGCGCTCGCGGTGTGCGGCCTGCTCTCGTGGTCGATGAGGGCGGCGCCGTCGTCGACGGGGTGCTTCCGGGCATCGCGCGTCCGACGGCGATGATCGGCGTCGCCGAGCGCGGCACGATGACGGTGTGGCTCACGGCGCGCGAGCAGGGCGGCCACGCATCCACGCCGCCGGCGCGTCCGGCGACGGCGCGGCTGGCCCGTGCCGTCGACCGGTTGGCCCGCCATCCGTTCCCGGTGCGGCTCGTCCCGCCGGTGCGCGCGATGCTCCGCACGCTCGCACCGCACGCGCCGAAGCCGCTGGGTGCAGCCCTGCGTTCCCTCGCATTCACGGGGCCGCTGGTCGCGGGTGTGCTGGCCCGGTTGGGCCCCGAGACGAACGCGCTGGTGCGCACGACCGCCGTGGCGACCGAACTCGAGGGTGCACCGGGGGAGAACGTGCTGGCTGCGACAGCGCGGGCGGCGATCAACGTGCGCCTGCTCACCGGAGACACGACCGTCTCCGCCGTCGCGCGGATCCGCCGCGTCGTCGCCGACGAGACGATCAAGATCGAGGTGCGCGCGGCGAGCGATCCCTCGCCCATCTCACCGTGGCGCGGAGAGCCGTGGCGTCGCATCGCACGCGCGATCGGCTCGTCGCTGGGCGGCGAGATCGTGGCGACGCCCTACATCCAGCTCGGCGCGAGCGACAGCCGCTGGTTCACGGGCATCTGTGACAACGTCTACCGCTTCACGCCTTTCCATCTCACCCGCGCCGAGCGCGAGGCGCTGCACGCGCACAACGAACGCATCCGCGTCGAGGTGTGGCTGCGAGGGATCGGTTTCTACCGGGACCTCATCACCGGGAGCTGAGAGGGCGCGGCGCCGTGTCGTCCAGCGCCAGCACGAACCGCAGGATGGCGCGCCCGGTGTCCGTGATCACGGGGCCGCGCCCGAACTCCCACTCCTCGTCGCTCGCGCGCACGGTGTGGCCGCGCAGCGCGGCGCGTCGATCGAACGGGGCGGTCGTCGCGGCGTACAGCGCGACGGCACCCGACACCCCGGCATCGACACGCGGGGTGACGGCGAGCGCATCGCCGAGCACCAGAAGCGCCCGGACCACGCGTGTCAGCATGCGGATGCTGCGCTTGCGCCCCTGGCGGACGGCGGCCGCGAGAGCCCGGAGCTCGTCGGGGTTTCCCCCCGCCGCCCCTGTGCCCAGGCCGGCTTCCTCGAGGAACCGGCGCGCCCGGGCGCAGTGCTCCGCATCGTCGGACGCGGCTTCGGCGATCAGACGTGCCGCCTCATCCAGTGCATCGCCGATGGCCGCGCGTCGGTCGCCCGTCACGGCGGACTCGTCTCGGCGCTCCCTGTTGCTCAGGGGGAGACGTCCGAGGAAATCCGCCATGCATCCACAGTAGACCGTGCGCCTCGGCCCGCGCCGGTGAGTTGTCGGATGCGGCCGATGTGACTGTCACACGGCCGGAGGAAGGAGGTGGCGACGGGCGTGGCGTGCATAATGGCAACGGGCGTGTGACCGTGCGCACGGCCCGGGAGATCCAATGAGCGACGATGCGACGGGGCGACGGCCCAGTATCCGCGATGTGGCGCGCTTGGCGGAGGTCTCACATCAGACCGTCTCCCGGGTGATCAACAACCATCCGAGCATCCGGCCGGAGACGCGTGAGCGGGTGCTCGCCGTCATGGCGCAGGTGCAGTACCGTCCGAATCGCGCCGCGCGCGCACTGGTGACCAGCCGTTCGCAGACCATCGGGATCCTGTCGGCCTCCAGCACGCAGTACGGGCCTGCCTCCAGCATCGCGGCCATCGAATCCGCCGCCCGCGAGCGCGGCTACTGGGTGAGCACCGCGAACATCTCGCCCCATGACCCCGATTCGATCCCCGACGGCATCGCGCACCTGATGGCGCAGTCCGTCGAAGGGCTGGTCGTCATCGCGCCGCAGGTCCGCGTCTTCCGCGCGCTCGCCGAGCAGCAGCTCGACGTGCCGTACGTCACGCTGCAGTCCACCGAGCTCGACCCGCAGCATGCGCTGTCCGTCGACCAGATCGCGGGCGCCCGCCTCGCCACGCGCCATCTGATCCAGCTCGGCCATCGCTGGATCTATCATCTCGCCGGCCCGCAGGACTGGATCGAGGCGGAGGCGCGAATGCGGGGCTTCCTCGAGGAGATGAGCGCGAACGACGTGCCCACCACCGCCCCCATCCTGGGGGACTGGACGGCGGAGTTCGGCTACTACGCGGGCCGGGAGCTGCTGCGCGTGCGCGACTTCACCGCGGTGTTCGCCTCCAACGACCAGATGGCCCTGGGGCTGCTGCACGCGATCCGGGATGAGGGTCTCGACGTCCCGAGGGACATCAGCGTGGTGGGCTTCGACGACATCCCAGAATCCGCGCACTTCTGGCCGCCGCTGACCACCGTCCGCCAGGACTTCGCCGACCTCGGCCGGCGCTGCGTCGACATCCTGCTCGGCCCGGCGGACGGCTCGGATGCGGTCGTCGCCCCCATCGTTCCGGAGCTCATCGTCCGGGGGTCCTCGGGGCCGGTCAGCCCGATCTGACGGGCGTTATCAACCCGAGATCTCTCAGCGGGTTGACAGGAAGCCGATCCGTGGCGTTACACTTGCGCAGCAATGTGAACGGTCACATCGATCGTCACAACGGGGTTTCGAAAGACGAAGGAGTCGACGCGTGTCCGCAATCGATGCCGCTCGAGGCGAGGGTTACGCCACGGGGGTGAAGACCGAAGTCGTGATCGCTCGCGTGCGCGCCGAGGTCGCAGCCCTTCACGGCGAGCTCGTGCGCTACGGGTTGGTCGTGTGGACCGGCGGCAACATCTCGGAGCGCGTGCCGGGTGCGGATCTGTTCGTGATCAAGCCGTCGGGGGTCTCCTACGACGACCTGGCGCCCGAGAACATGATCCTCTGCGACCTCGACGGCAGGGTGGTCGAGGACACCCCCGGCAGCGACCGCCAGCCTTCCAGCGACACGGCGGCGCACGCATACGTCTATCGGAACATGCCCGCCGTCGGCGGCATCGTGCACACGCACTCCGACTATGCGACGGCCTGGGCCGCGCGCGGCGAAGAGATCCCCTGCGTCATCACCGCGATGGCCGACGAGTTCGGCGGCCCGATCCCGGTCGGGCCGTTCGCGATCA
Source organism: Microbacterium sp. SORGH_AS_0428 (assembly GCF_031453615.1). Taxonomy (NCBI): domain Bacteria; kingdom Bacillati; phylum Actinomycetota; class Actinomycetes; order Micrococcales; family Microbacteriaceae; genus Microbacterium; species Microbacterium sp. SORGH_AS_0428. Next base: position 2,984,100 of record NZ_JAVIZT010000001.1, read on the forward strand.
TCGGCGACGACTCGATCGGTCGGGGCATCGTCGACACGCTCACCGATCACCGCTCGCCGGCGGTGCTGATGGCCGGGCACGGCCCGTTCACGATCGGCGCCACGGCGCGCGACGCGGTCAAGGCCGCAGTCATGCTCGAGGACGTCGCGCGCACTGTGCACATCGCCGCCCAGCGCGGTTCGCTCACGCCGCTGCCGGAACAGGTGATCGATCGCCTCTACGAGCGCTACCAGCACGTGTACGGACAGCACGGCGACCCGCATCCGACTCCTCGTTCGGCTGCCTGAAGACTTCCCCCTACGTACAACTGAACACAGCAGACAGAGACGTCTTACGAAAGGACACACTGTGAAGAGCACCAAGTTCCTGTTCGCCGCGGCAACCGTTGCCGCCGGCGCGCTCATGCTCTCGGGCTGCGGCAGCAGCGCGGGCGGCAGCGGCGGGGACAGCGGCGGAGACGGCGGACTCATCGGGGTCGCCATGCCCACCAAGAGCTCCGAGCGCTGGATTCAGGACGGCAACGCCGTCAAGAAGCAGCTCGAGGACCAGGGCTACACGGTCGACCTGCAGTACGCAGAGGACGACATCCCCACGCAGGTCTCGCAGATCGAGAACATGATCACCAAGGGCGCCAAGGCCCTGATCATCGCCTCGATCGACGGCACGACGCTCACCAGCGTCCTGCAGGAGGCCGCCGACGGCGACATCCCCGTCATCGCCTACGACCGCCTCATCCGCGACAGCGAGAACGTCAACTACTACGCGTCGTTCGACAACTACAAGGTCGGCGTGCAGCAGGCCAACTCGCTGCTCAACGGTCTGGGTCTCACCGACCTCGACGGCAAGGCCGCGGCGTCGGCTCCGGCGGGCCCGTTCAACATCGAGCTGTTCGCCGGTTCGCCCGACGACAACAACGCCACGTTCTTCTGGAACGGTGCGATCGACACGCTTCAGCCCTACATCGACAAGAAGGTCCTGGTCGTCAAGAGCGGTCAGACCGACTTCCAGCAGGCGGCGACGCTGCGCTGGGACGGCGAGACGGCGCAGAAGCGCATGGAGAACATCCTCACCTCGACGTACTCCGACGGCTCGAAGGTCAACGCGGTGCTGTCGCCCTACGACGGCATCTCGCGCGGCATCATCTCGGCTCTCACCGACGCCGGCTACTCGGTCGGTGCCGAGTGGCCGATCATCTCGGGTCAGGACGCCGAGATCGACTCCGTGAAGGCCATCGTCGCCGGTGAGCAGTACGCGACCATCTTCAAGGACACCCGCAAGCTCGCCGAGGTCGCCGTCAAGATGGCCTCCGCTCTGCTCAAGGGCGAGGAGCCCGAGGTGAACAACACCGAGGACTACGACAACGGCAAGAAGGTCGTCCCGTCCTACCTGCTCGAATCGCAGATCGTGGTCAAGGACAACATCAAGGAGGTCCTGGTCGACAGCGGCTACTGGACCGAAGACGAGATCAACGGCTGATAACCGAGGATCCGTGCCGGGCGGCCCCGTGCCGCCCGGCACACTCCCGTCGGCGACAGGAAAGAGGAGCAACGATGTCCCAGAACATCCTCGAGATGCGTGGGATCACCAAGACATTCCCGGGAGTCAAGGCGCTCTCGAACGTGAATCTCGCCGTCCAGCGCGGCGAGGTGCACGCCATCTGCGGTGAGAACGGCGCCGGTAAGTCGACGCTCATGAAGGTGCTGTCGGGTGTGTACCCCCACGGCACGTACGACGGACAGATCGTCTACAACGGCGAGGAGGTCGCGTTCCGCAACCTCCGCGACAGCGAGGCCAAGGGCATCGTGATCATCCACCAGGAGCTGGCGCTCAGCCCGTACCTGTCGATCGCCGAGAACATCTTCCTCAACAACGAGCAGCGCGGCCCGCTCGGTCTCATCGACTGGAACGCGACGAACTTCGAGGCGGGCAAGCTCCTCGCCCGGGTCGGCCTGCGGGAGAACCCGACGACGAAGATCAACCAGATCGGCGTCGGGAAGCAGCAGCTCGTCGAGATCGCCAAGGCGCTCTCGAAGGAGGTCAAGCTGCTGATTCTCGACGAGCCGACCGCCGCGCTCAACGACGAGGATTCGGCCCACCTCCTGGATCTGATCCTGCACCTGAAGGGTCAGGGGATCACCTCGATCATCATCAGCCACAAGCTCAACGAGATCAAGAAGGTCGCCGACACGGTCACCGTCATCCGCGACGGCAAGACGATCGAGACGATCGCCAAGAACGACGTCACCGAGGACCGCATCATCAAGGACATGGTGGGTCGCGACCTCGAACACCGTTACCCGGACCACGAGCCCCACATCGGCGAAGAGCTGCTGCGGGTCGAGAACTGGACGGCCCACCATCCCGTCGACACCTCGCGCGTCGTCGTCGACGACGTGTCGATCACGGTGCGGGCGGGGGAGATCGTCGGGATCGCCGGCCTCATGGGCGCCGGTCGCACCGAGTTCGCGATGAGCCTGTTCGGCCACAGCTATGGGACGAGGATCTCCGGCCGGGTGTTCATGCGCGGCAAGGAGATCAAGACGCGCACCGTCTCGGAGGCCATCGACAACGGACTCGCCTACGCGACCGAGGACCGCAAGACGTACGGGCTGAACCTCATCGAGGACATCAAGCGCAACGTCTCCATGGCTTCTCTCAAGAAGCTCGAGAAGGCGGGCCTGGTCAACGACAACGAGGAGTACCGCGTCGCGAACGAGTACCGCCGCGACATGAACATCAAGGCGCCCAGCGTGCTGGTCAAGACCGGGAAGCTCTCCGGCGGCAACCAGCAGAAGGTCGTGCTCTCGAAGTGGATCTACTCGGATCCCGACGTCCTGATCCTCGACGAGCCGACCCGCGGCATCGACGTGGGTGCGAAGTACGAGATCTACACGATCATCAACAAGCTCGCCGCATCCGGCAAGGGCATCATCGTCATCTCGTCCGAGCTGCCCGAACTGCTCGGCATCTCCGACCGCGTCTACGCGCTGTCCGAGGGTCGCATCACGGGAGAGCTGCCGATCGCAGAGGCGAGCCCCGAATCCGTTCTCAAGCTCATGACCATGGAGAAGCCCCGCTGACGGGGCTCGCAGGAGACAACGACATGTCGAACAACGACACCGCTGCCGGGGCGACGATCAACCCGGTCGACAACAAGGCCACCCGCTGGATCACGCACGTGCTCACCGACCTGGGCAAGAACGGCATCTTCATCGCGCTGCTCGCGGTCGTGGTGCTGTTCGCCGTCCTGACCGACGGCATCCTGCTGCGTCCGCAGAACATCTCGAACCTGGTCGTGCAGAACGGCTACATCCTCGTGCTCGCGATCGGCATGGTGATGGTCATCATCGCCGGACACATCGACCTGTCGGTCGGATCCGTGGCGGCCTTCATCGGCGCGGTCTCGGGCGTCTTCGCGGTGCAGTGGGGATTGCCCTGGTGGCTCGCGATCATCCTCTCGCTCGCCATCGGCGCGCTGGTGGGTGCGTGGCAGGGCTTCTGGGTGGCCTTCGTGGGCATCCCCGCCTTCATCGTGACCCTGGCGGGCATGCTCATCTTCCGCGGGCTCGCGCTCGTGGTTCTCGGCAACGCGAACATCGGCTCCTTCCCCGACGAGTACCGCGCGCTCGGCAACGGCTTCCTCGACGGCATCTTCGGCGGCGACCCGGATGTGTTCACGCTGCTGATCGGTGCGGTCGGCATCATCGCCCTCGTCGTGCAGCAGTGGCGCACCCGCGCCGGACGCCGCAAGTACGGGCAGGACGTCGAGCCGATCGTCTGGTTCGTCGCCAAGCTCGTGCTGATCGCCGCAGCGATCGCGTTCTTCACGTACTCGCTCGCGGCGTACAAGGGCATCCCGGTCACGCTCATCGTGCTGGCCGTTCTCGTGCTCGTCTACGGCGTCGTCATGAACCGCTCGGTCTTCGGTCGCCACATCTACGCGATCGGCGGCAACCGCCACGCGGCGGAGCTGTCGGGCATCAAGACGCGTCGGGTCGATTTCTGGCTGTTCGTCAACATGGGGCTGCTGGCGGCGCTGGCCGGCCTCATCTTCACCGCTCGCCTGAACCTGGCCGGCCCCAAGGCCGGTGACGGCTTCGAGCTCGAGGCCATCTCGGCGGCCTTCATCGGCGGCGCGGCGGTGCAGGGCGGCGTCGGAACCATCGGCGGTGCGATCATCGGTGGTCTGATCATCGGCGTGCTGAACAACGGCATGTCGATCATGGGCATCGGCATCGAGTGGCAGCAGGCGGTGAAGGGTCTCGTGCTCCTTCTCGCCGTCGCCTTCGACGTGTACAACAAGCGGCGCTCCGGCAACTGAGCGGCGCAGCCGACGAAGGGCCCCGCCGACCGGCGGGGCCCTTCGTCATGCGTTGTCAGAGGACGGCGAGCCGATCGGCGATGCGTGAGGGCAGCGTTCCGTCCGCCGCGCTCGCGCCGTCGGCGAAGGCTCCGCGGTAGCGCGCCGCCGGATGCGTGTCGGCGACCCGCGCGTGGCCGGCGCCGTAGAGCGACTCGCGCAGCGTCGAGCCCGCGTACTCGGTCTGCGCCCGTCCGCGGCGCTGGAGTTCGGGCACGATGAACTCCACCAGATCCTCGAAGGAGCCTGGCGTGATCGCGTAGGCGAAGTTGAAGCCGTCGATCTCGCCCTCATCGACCCATCGCTCCAGCTCGTCGGCGACGGTTTCGGGGCCGCCCACGATGACCGGCCCCATCCCGCCGATGGAGCGCTGCGCGACGATGTCGGCGGGGGTCCACCGGCGTTCGGGGTCGATCTTCGCGAGAGAGGAGAGCACGGAGCGCAGGCTGTCGTTCTCGACCTCTTCGAGCGGCTGGTCGGGATCCCACTGTCCGAAGTCGATACCGGTCCAGCCGCCGTAGAACGCGAGCATCCCCTCGCCAGAGGCGTAGGACAGATAGTCCTCGTACTTGGCGCGAGCCGCCGCATCCGACTCGGCAGTGATGACGGTGACCAGCGCGAACGTCTTCACGTCGTCGGGGTCGCGCCCCTCCGCCGCAGCGCGGGAGCGGATGTCGCGGACGATCTCGCGCGCCTGCGCGGGGTTCGCGGGGCTGATGAAGACACCTTCGCCGTGACGGGCGGCGAAGGCGCGTCCGCGTGGGGAGGCGCCGGCCTGGAAGATCACCGGGGTGCGCTGCGGAGACGGCTCGCTCAGGTGGATGCCCGGCACGGAGTAGTAGGTGCCCTGGTGACCGATCGGATGCACCTTCGTGGCGTCGGTGTACACGCCCCGTTCGCGGTCGGCGACGACCGCGTCCTCGTCCCACGAGCCCTCCCAGAGCTTGTAGGTGACGTCGACGAACTCCTCCGCGATCTCGTACCGGTCGTCGTGGGCGATCTGCTTGCTCAGGCCGAGGTTGATCGCGGCGCTGTTCAGGTAGCTCGTCACGACGTTCCAGGCGACGCGCCCCTTGGTCAGGTGGTCGAGCGTCGAGAACTTGCGCGCGAGCGCATACGGCTGCTCGTAGGTCAGCGCCGCTGTGACGCCGAACCCGAGGTGCTCGGTGACGAGCGCCATCGCCGGGACCTGCAGGAACGGATCGTTCACCGGTACCTGGTCGGCATCGCCGAGGGCCGTGGCCGCGGAGCCCCGGTACACGTCGTAGGTGCCCAGCACGTCCGCGATGAACAGCGAGTCGAAGCGGCCGCGTTCGAGCAGCTTCGCGAGCTCGGTCCAGTACTCGAGGTCCTTGTAGGTCGTGGCCCGGCTGTCGGGGTGGCGCCAGGTGCCGGCGGACTGGTGACTGACGCACGTCATGTCGAAGGCGTTCAGGATGATGCGCTTTGCCATGCGGCGAGTCTCACACCGGCGCACGCCAGAGGCCATCGCGCCGAAACGCGGCGTCATGGACGCGAGGACGTCAGGGCACCAGCGTGATCTTGCCGGGGGAGTGCGCCTCGATGAGCCGGTGCGCCTGCGGCGCGTCTGCGAGCGGAAGCTGCTCGCCGAGCTCGACCGAGAAGCGTCCCGTCGACAGCAGCGCCAGCACGACCGGAACCGCCTCGGCCCGCCACGCGAGCTGCTGGTCGGTGAGCGGTTCGGGGGAGCCGCCCGAGAACGCACGGATGCCGAATCCCGCCGCATCCGCCCCGCGCACGATCGTTGCGATGCGCGAACGATCCTCGACGAGGGCGAGTGAGGCGGCGATGGCCTCGTCCGTTCCGGCCGCGTCGAAGGCCGCGGTGTAGCCCTGCGGCGCCGCCTCGCGCAGGCGCTGCTCGAGTCCTTCGCCGTAGGCGACCGGGATCGCGCCGAGCTCGCGGAGCCGGTCGAAACGGGACGGGGACGAGGTGGCGACGACCGTCGCGCCCCAGAGCACGGCGAACTGCACGGCGGCCTGGCCGACGGCGCCGGAACCCGCGTGGACGACGAGGGTGTCGCCGTCGCGCACGTCGAGCGAGCGCAGCGACTGGTAGGCGGTGCCGACCGGGATGCCGAGGGCGGCGCCCGTCGCGGCGTCCACCTGAGGCGGTCGCGGCTGGATCGAGCCGACCTTGACGATCGCCCGTTCGGAGTAGAGGCCGCCGGCGGAGAAGATCACGACGGGGTCGCCGACGCGGAACCCCTCGACGCCGGCGCCGACGGCCGTCACCACGCCGGCGCCGTCACTGCCGATGCGGCGGGGATGCGTCATCGGGACGGGGCCGCGCAGGCCCGCTCGCAGCTTCGCGTCGATCGGATTGACGCCCGCCGCTTCGATGCGCACGGCCACCTGGCCCGCCTCCGGGGAGGGTATCTCGATGTCGGTGAGGGTGAGGACGTCGGGGCCGCCGTGCTCGGAGTAGACGATCGCGTGTGTCATGGTGTTCGCCACTCTGCCCTGTGTCGGGGCCCGATGCAATGCGCCCCGTGGCGGGCCGGCGATCGACTCGCCGGCCCGCCACGGGGCGTGATGGGAGAACTCAGCCGCAGGCGAGAGACGCGTACGGTGCGGTGAGGTTCGCGGTCGCACCCGCCTGGGTCACGGAGACCGTGGTTGTTCCCGCGGGCATCGCGCCGAGCCGCGTCGTGAAGGCGGTCGACGCGCTCTTGCCGGCCGCCACCGTGACGGTCTTCGCGCCGTACACCGTGGTGATGGTGGCCGCCGCGGAGCTGTCACCGGTGTTGCTGAGGACGACCGAGAGCACGGCCTTGCCCGCCAGGCACCGGGCGCTGGTCGTGGCCTGCACGGACACCGCGGGGGTGACGGTGACGGTGGCCTCCACCGGCATGCGCGAGTCGTCCTGTGCAACGCCGGCGACCGTGAACTCTCCCGCGGTGGCGTAGGCGGCGGGAGGGACGGCATCCCAGGTGACGTCGACGCTCTGTTGGGAGCCGTCCGCCTTCGTCAGGTGCGCCTGCGGCAGGGCCGGGGCGACGCCCACGCGCGTCGTCACCGCCATCTCGTCGACCGAGGCGACCGCGATGTCGGTCGCGTAGGCCTCGAGCACGCGCTGGTACTCGGAGCGCGTGATCGGGATGACCGTGCCGTGGCGCGGCTTGCCGCCGTCGGCGTTCTGCGGGAGCGACTGGCGCAGTTTCGCGCCGAGCGGCTGCCAGGCGTTCCCGTCCTCCAGGTTGGTCGTCCCGAACGGCACATAGTGGTTGGGCCCGCCGTGGTAGTTGGGCTGGTCGATGAACAGGAACCAGTCCAGGCCGTTCACATCGCCCGGGTTGGCGGGGAAGATGTTGGCGCCTTCGCCGCTGGTGAACGTTCCCCCGGGCTCGCCGTTGGGCAGACCGCTGGCGACCCGCTCCTTCACCAGCGTCCACTCGTCCGCCGGCCCGGTCGCACCCGGCAGGGTGCCCGTGATCGTCGCCAGCAGATCGGTCGACTTCTCGTGGCGGATCGTCATGCTCGCCTCGTCCTTGGTGAAGCGGTGGTAGACGCCGTCGACCTTCGCGACGGTGGAGTCGATGAGGCCGAGCCCCGCACCCCGACGCACGTCGCTCCAGATCTGCGGCTCGGAGAAGGTGACGAAGTCATCGGTCGTCGCGTACATCATCCGGTTATAGGTGACGGCGGTGCGATCGGCGGCGTTCGTGGTCGGGTAGAGGTTCGACGCCCAGAAGACGACGAACGTGTCCAGCTCCTCGTCCCAGTAGGCCTCGGGCGCCCAGGTGTTCCCGGCGTAGTCGCTCGACACCTTGACGTGACGCTGCTCCGACCAGTTCACCAGGTCGTCGGACTCCCAGACCTCGATGTAGCGAGAGCCGGAGATCTGCGCGGTCGTGAATCCGCCCGCGAGGCCGTCGATCTTCAGGTCCGTCGCGATCATGTAGAACTTGTCGCCTTCGGGAGCGCGGATGATGAAAGGATCGCGCAGCCCCTCGGTGCCGACCGTGGAGGTGAACACGGGCTGGCCGTCGTTGAGGGTGTTCCAGCTGAGCGCGTCGTTGCCCTTGGACGCGGCGATGCTCACACGCTCGGCGCCCTGACCCTCACCCGTGAAGAACGTCCAGAAGTACGCCTCGGTCTCCTCGTCGCCCGCCGGCAGCGGCCGGATGCGGGCGGAGAAGGTGCGGCTCGCGGTCGCCTGGCCGTGGGTGGCCACCGCGGTCAGCCCGACCACGATCTCGGGGGAGCCGGCAGCGGGCCGTGTCACCTCGACTGTGCGCGAGTCCTCGCGCACGCCCGCCCGCAGCGCAGCGGAGGCCGCGTGTGCCGCATCCACCGTCCACGTGATCGTGGATCCCTGTGCGCCGATGGCCGGCACGGAGAAGTTGGTGCGGATGTCCTCGAGGTTCGCGATCTGGATCGACGCCAGGTCGGCTGCCACGCGTTCGGCGTCGGAGAGCAGCTGCGGCACCCTCACGGGATAGGCCTGGATGCGGGTCGCTCCGCCGACGGTGAAGGTGGCGGTCAGAGTGACGTCGGCGTCGCCCGAGCCCGCGGCGGGGCGGGTGACGGTCGCGGTGCCTGCGTTGACCGCGATGGCCGGGTTGTCCGATCCCCAGCTCACGGCGACGCCCGCGGTCGAGGTGGGGACGGCGAAGTCCGCGTCCGCGGTCGCAGGGACCGAGACGGCCGCGACGGCGCGGTCGAGGGCCTCGGCGTTGTAGAGAGCCAGCACGTCGGCGTCGCTGAGCGCCTGTCCGTAGATCGCGAAGTCATCGACGAGGCCGCTCCAGCTCGCGTCGTTGTAGGTCGAACGGCCGAGCGCCGCGACGAGGTTCGAGCCGAAGGCGGCGACGTCGCGGGCGATCGCGTTCTGTGAGATGCGCGCGCCGTTCACGTAGACGCGCAACTGACCCGTCGTGCCGTCGATGACCGTCGTGTACAGGCTGAGGCCGGCGGGGGTGCGGATGCCAGAGGTCGCCGCATTGGTGGCCCCGGGGCCGACCTCGGTGGTCCACGGCGAGCCGGGGGAGACCGCGTTCGTGACGACCGACTTGACGTAGCCGTTCGGGTTGGCGGGGTTGAGCAGCCAGTAGCCCGACGAGAAGGAGTTGCCGGAAGCGACCGGGGCGCCGATGAAGGCGGCCGCGGTGTTGCCGGCACCCGTGCGCGGGGAGAGCCAGGTCGAGATCGTCAGGTCCTTCTTGCCGACGAGACCCGTGGTGGGGATGTCGAGGTAGGCGGCCGTGCCGCGGGATCCTCCGGGCAGCGACAGGCTCCCGTCGGCGACGGCGCCCCCGCTCTGCTGCAGGGTGGCGTCGAACCCGTTGCCGCTCGCGTCCGGGATCGTCGTACCCGCGGCGCTGTCGAAGGTGTAGTGCAGCAGCGGCGCGGGAGTCGCGGCCTGGGCGGCGGTCGGGACGACCGCGCCGGCGACGGCGAGCGCGAGGGCGGTCCAGACAGCTCCGCCCCTGGTCAGCATTCGGGATCTGTGGCGCGTACTCACGCGGAGGCTCCTCGCTCTCGTCGGAAGGCGGGACGCAGCGGAGCGTGCGCGGGGACGTCACGGTCCCCGCGGCGATCGGTTGAGCGTCGTCGCGCAATCGTGTGCCGCGGATGCGGCGGGCAGTGATTGTTACCGAGAACATTCTCGGCTGGGATCACCGTATTGGCTGCGCGGAGACGTTGTCAACGTCGTCCCGCCCGCCGGGAGCATCGCGCCGGCGGGAGAGCGCGCGACCCGAGATCAGCCGCGCAGGGTCTTGAGGATGCGCTGGGCGGAGACCGGTTCCGCCGTTCCCAGACGCTGCGCGAACAGACTCACCCGGTACTCCTCGAGCAGCCATCGGGCATGTACGAGGGATGCGGGCGCTGCGTCGGCGGGCGGGATCGTGCCGCCGGCATCCGCGTACGCGGCGGCGGAGCGCTCGTACTCGGTGAGGCGTTGCCGATCGCGCCCGGGCTGGTCGGCCAACTGTGCCAGTCGTTCGGCGACCGCCGCGAGGTAGCGCGGCAGGTGGGCCAGTCGCGCCGTCCCGGTCCGGGAGACGAAACCGGGGTGGATCAGGCCGTCCAGCTGGGCGCGGATGTCGCCGAGGGCGCCGAGCAGGGTCAGCGAGTTCTGCCGCTTCATGGCGCGCTCGATCTCGCGCAGGGAGAGCAGGATGCGGGCGACGAGGCTCGTCGCCGCGAACAGCTCGTCCGTGACCGCGGCGCTGAACGCGTCCCTGAGGGCCTCGAAGCCGGCGCGGTCGCGCACGATGCCGTCCGGCGCCGTGCGAGCGATGACCGCATCCGCGACCGCCACGCGCGCGTCCTCGACGAGGGCCTTCGCCGAGGGGTAGGGAGAGGCGGCGAGAGCGAGCTTCTCGTTGGCGGTGAGGTGGTCGAGCACGTAGGAGACGGGGGAGGGCACAGCCTGGAGCACGAGGCGGCGGATGCCCGCGCGCGTCGCCCGCGCTGCCGCCTCCGGTGTCGCCTCGATGCGCAGCGACACCCCCGTGCCGTCGTCGACGATCGCGGGGTAGCCGCGCACCACGCCGCCGGCCACGCGCGTGTCGACCTGCTCGGGGAGCGCGCCGAAGTCCCAGTCGGTCACTCCCGTGCGCTCGGCGAAGCCGTCGGTGTTCGCGGCGATGCGCGCACCGGGGGTGCCAGGTGCGGCGGCGGGGCCCGCGGCGGCCGGCCCCCGGCGCAGCGAGCGGGCGACAGAGGAACGGGCGCGATCGGCGAAACGTTCCTGCAGGGCGACCAGGTCGCGGCCGGAACCTGTCGCGCGGCCGCGCTCGTCGACCGCGCGGAACGAGATCAGCAGGTGATCGGGCACGCGTTCCATCTCGAAGTCGGACGCGCTCACGGGTTGGTTGGCGACGCGTTGGATGCGGGAGGCGAGCGCGTCGCGCAAGGACAGCGGCGGCAGACCCGAGTGATCCTCGGGGCCGGCGCCGATCAGCTCCTCGGCGAAGCGCGTCGCCCAGTCCGCCGCCGGCACGACATGGCGGCGGATCGTCTTGGGCAGCGCTCGCAGGAGCGCCGTGATGAGTTCGTCGCGCATGCCCGGCACCTGCCAGTCGAAGCCGCGCGGCGACAGCTGTGCCAGCAGCGCGAGCGGGACCACCGCGGTCACGCCGTCGTCGGCGGCCCCGGGCTCGAACCGGTACGCGAGCGAGAGCACCTGATCACCCTGTGTCCAACGGGTGGGGAAGGCGCGTTCGTCGGCGCGCTCCGATCCCTCCAGCAGGTCCGCCTCGCTCAGATCGAGCAGGCGCGGCGTGCGCCCGATGGCGTCCTTCCACCAGGACTCGAACGAGCGGGCATCGAACACGTCGGCCGGGATGCGGGCGTCGTAGAAGGCGTAGACCGCCTCGTCGCCGGCCAGGATGTCGCGGCGGCGCTCGCGCTCCTCCACCTTCTCCAGGCGTCGGCGCAGCTCGAGGTTGCGGCGGGCGAAGGCGGTCAGAGGCTTCCCCAGGCGGGAGGGATCCCACTCCTCGTCGACGAGCGCGTGACGGATGAACATCTCCCGCGCGAGCGGGCGGTCGAAGCGCGCGAGCTGCACGCGCCGACGCGGGATGATCTCGACGCCGAACAGGGTGACTTTCTCGTAGGCCGTCGCGGCGCCGGCATCCTTCGACCAGTGCGGCTCGCTGAGCTGACGCTTGGCGAGATCGCCCGCGAGGGGCTCGGCCCAGGCCGGATCGATCGCCGCGACCGTGCGGGCGAAGAGGCGGCTCGTCTCGACCAGCTCCGCGGCCATGACGGCGCTCGGCCGCTTCTTGCGCAGACCGGAACCGGGAAACAGCGAGAAGCGCGTGCCGCGTGCCCCGCGATACTCCGCGCGCGTCCCCTTGCCCTCTCGGCCCTTCTCACGCTCGTCGAGGATGCCGATGTGCGAGAGCAGCCCGGACAGGAGAGCCCGATGCACCGCGGCGGGGTCCGCCGCGCCGTTCCTGCGCTCGGCGTCGCGACGCAGACCCAACAGCTGCGAGAGCTGCCGGTGCACGTCGAACCACTCCCGTACGCGCACGTAGTTGAGCATCTCCGCCCGGCAGAGGCGCCGGAACGCGCTCGAACCGAGCTCGTCCTGCTGCTCGCGCAGGTGGTTCCAGAGGTTCAGGAGGGTCAGGAAGTCGCTCGTGGGGTCGACGAAGCGCGCGTGCAGTCGGTCTGCTTCCTCGCGCCGCTCCTCGGGACGCTCGCGCACGTCCTGGATCGACATGCCGGCCACGATCGCGAGCACGTCGGGCAGCACGTCGGTGCGTCGCGCCTCGACGAGCATGCGCGCGAAGCGCGGGTCGATCGGCAGCCGGGAGATCTCCCGCCCGAGCTGCGTGAGCGAGGACCCCTGCCGATTCTGACGCACGGCCTGCAGCTCGACGAGCAGGTCGAACGCCGACTGGACGCCCCGCGAATCGGGAGGGGTGAGGAACGGGAAGGCGGAGATGTCGCCGAATCCGAGCGCGAGCATCTGCAGGATGACGGCCGCGAGGGAGGTTCGGAGGATCTCCGGCTCGGTGAAGACGGGTCGCCGCTCGAAGTCGCCCTCCCCGTACAGGCGGATCGCGATGCCCGGCGCTGTTCGCCCGGCACGACCGGACCGCTGCTGCGCGGAGGCCTGCGAGATGGCCTCGATCGGCAGCCGTTGCACCTTGGAGCGGTTGCTGTAGCGGGAGATGCGGGCGGTTCCGGTGTCGATCACGTAGCGGATGCCGGGAACCGTCAGGCTCGTCTCTGCGACGTTGGTCGCGAGGATCACCCGGCGCCGCACTCCCGCGACGCGGGAGGGCTCGAACACCCGATGCTGCTCGGCCGCGGAGAGTCGGCCGTAGAGGGGGAGCACCTCGGTGGGCGCCGCGGTCGAGGAGTAGGCGGCGCGCACCGCATCCGTCGCATCGCGGATCTCCGCCTCGCCGGGAAGGAAGACGAGGACGTCGCCCGGTGCCTCGGCGTCGAGTTCGCGCAGCGCCTGGACGATGGCGCTCACCTCGTCCTCGGTCTCGGGGGTGGCAACGGCAGGCCCGTCGGTGTCGTCGTCGGTCTCCGGTACGAGCGGCCGGTAGCGGATCTCGACGGGATAGGTGCGCCCCGACACCTCGATCACCGGAGCGGGGATGCCGTCGGCGTCGGCGAAGTGGCGCGCGAAGCTCTCGGGATCGATCGTGGCGGAGGTCACGATGACCTTCAGATCCGGGCGCTCGGGCAGGATGCGGCGGAGGTACCCCAGCAGGAAGTCGATGTTCAGGGAGCGTTCGTGGGCTTCGTCGATGATGATCGTGTCGTAGCGGCGCAGGAGTCGGTCACGATGGATCTCATTGAGCAGGATGCCGTCGGTGACCAGGGCGACGCGCGTGTCGGCGGAGACCTTGTCGGTGAATCGCACCTTGTAGCCGACCGTGGAGCCGAGCGGGACCTGCAGCTCTTCTGCGATGCGCTCGGCGATCGTCCGCGCGGCGATGCGGCGCGGCTGCGTGTGCGCGATACGGGTGCGCCCCAGCTCCAGGCAGATCTTCGGCAGCTGCGTCGTCTTGCCGGATCCGGTCGCGCCGGCGACGATCACGACCTGGTGGTCTTCGATGGCGCGCGCGATCTCCTCCCGTGCCGCGCTGACGGGCAGCTCGGGCGGGAAGGAGAGGACGGGTTCCGGCGTTGACACAGCCTTCGATGCTAACCCGAGCCGGGACTCAGATGCTCAGCAGTGTCGCGAGGCCGACGATCGAGCCCACGAACACGACCGCCGAAACGCTCGCGAGCACCGTCAGACGGGTGCGGGTGGCGCGACGCCGGGCGATCCGGGCCGCGAGCCCGCCGTCGCCGATGTCGACGACCGGGGAAGCGGGGGCGGTCGAGGGTGCAGCCGTGATGGTGGGCGTACGGATCGCGTACCGTTCGCGCGCGGGCGTACGGTCGGTCTCGGCATCGGGCGCGAACGATGCGGTCTGCCTCGCGGCACCCCGGCGCACGCGCGTGAGACGCGGTGACGCATCCGCCTTCGTCCCGCGCGGCGAGAGGCTCGTCGCATCGTCGGACACCGCGTCGCGCGGACGCAGCACGGTGTCATCCGCATCCGCATCCGCATCCGCATCCGCCGGGCGGTCACGGCGGCGCAGCAGCGTCGCGTCCTGCGGCTCGTCGCGGGGGCGCAGCACCGTGTCGTCGGTGTCGATCGCATCGACGGCCGCAGGCGGGCGCGGGGTGAGGACGGTGTGTTCGTCGTCCTCGTCGTCCGCGGCGGGGACGGCCAGCGAACGGGAGACGACCACGGTCGTGTCCGCCGTCGGAGCAGGCCTGCGCACCAGCAGTGTGCCGTCCTCCGGTTCGTCGGACGGCGGCGCCTTCTCGGGCGCCGGAGCCTGCGCCTCGGCCGGACGCCGTACCAGCGCGGTGCGGTCGTCCACGTCCTCCGGCGCGACGGTCGGTGCGGCGGGCGTGCGGTCCACGATCACGGTCTCGTCGGCGTGCGGGGCCGGTCTCTCGCGGGACACGATGACCGTCGCGTCGCTCGCCTCTGCGGCCGCGGAGGCGTTGCGTCGGTCGCGCCGGCTCACGAGCTGGGTGCTGTCCTCGGCCTGCTCGGCCGGACCGGGCTCGCGACGCGAGAGGCGGGTGCTGTCATCCGGGTCGGTCATGCGTCCCCCACGAAGCGGATGCGGGCACCGCCGGCGAGCTCCGCGCTCGCACCCTCGCGCACCTCCACGGCGCGGTCCGGCACGAGCAACCGTGCGACCCCGTCCGCGTCGATGACGGCCGTCCCGCCCGGCGTCGCGAGGTCCTCGATCTGCACGCGGGTCCCGTCGGTCCAGATCTTCACGTGCGCGCGGGAGACGTCGCGGGAGACGTCGCCGAGCGCCACCAGGGTCGGCAGGTCGTCGCCTTCCACGCGTGAGCTGCGCGGTCCGCGCCCGACCAGCAGCGTGCCGTGGATCGGCACGATGTGCCCCCCGGGCAGTTCGATGGCGCGCGGGGCGCGCGGTGTACGCGGCGCGGGTTTCGGAGCGAGCGCGCTGGAACTGGTCACGACGGTCTCGTCGTCGGCCGGCTCGGATGCGGCGGGGCGCGGCCCAGGGGGCGCGGCGGCTGGAGGCGGGGCGGCGGGAGGAATGAGGGGTCGCGCGACGGCGGGACGTCCGCGCAGCATGATGCCGGCA
Source organism: Microbacterium sp. SORGH_AS_0428 (assembly GCF_031453615.1). Lineage (NCBI taxonomy): Bacteria > Bacillati > Actinomycetota > Actinomycetes > Micrococcales > Microbacteriaceae > Microbacterium > Microbacterium sp. SORGH_AS_0428. The sequence continues at coordinate 2,999,585 of NZ_JAVIZT010000001.1, forward strand.
GCCGTCGTCGGCCCGACGCGCACGGGGCGCTCCGGTGTCGGACCCAGGTCGAACAGCTTCGGCTCCGCATCGGGCGCGCCGGCCCAGGCGCGCACCACCGATGCCGCCTCCACCTCGCGCCACGTGTGGGCACCGACGCCGTCGACGCGCCACACCCGGCGGGAACGGTCTTCGAAGCGGAGCACGAACTCGCCGCGCACGAAGGCGGTGAGGCGGTCGTCGTCCAACGCGACCACGGCGAACGCCGGCACCGCGGCGATACCGTCGGCGAGCAGGGCGTCCAGGATCTCGGGCGTTCCGGGCATGGTGCCCGTCGACAGCACGCGTCGCGCCGCGGCCACCGCGGCATCGCCCCCGACGATCACGGCGAGCGTGTCGGTGGCGATCGCGGGCAGGGGCCCTTCGAACCAGGTGCG